>CAXTJX010000008.1:0-64708 GCA_964244765.1 uncultured Sphingomonas sp.
TCTCCCGAGGCCGGCGTCACCGAGTACCAGCGTCTGCCAGTTCGCGTTCTCGCCCGGCGCCGTGGCGTATTGCGGCGCGACACCGACCGGGGCCGTGCCCTTCCTGGGAAGCGCCGTGTCGTCGATGACAAGCCAGGCCTCGTCACCACCGACCAATGCGTCCCCCTGTCGCCACAACGTCCTGTCGCCACAACGTCGCTTCCAGCGGCGCGCCGTCCCAAATCCGCGCGCCGATGACATGGTGTAGCCGGTCATGGCTGAGCGCGTCTGCGCGTGCCGCCATCGGCTGGATGCTCTTGCGATCCCCCGGGCCGATCAAGCCGGCGATACAGGCAGGGCACACCCGGCGCCGCGTCTTGTTGCCCGGATCCCGCAGATACGGCTCCAGCCAGTGTTCGAGATCGCTCCGCCAATCCTCGCCCATCGCCGGCCTCCATCAAAGCCGGATCCCGATGAACCACCATCTCCCACACAGGAAATCCCAAAATCACACTCCTGCCGAAGTAGTGCTAGGCGGCCGTCGCGCCCGCGCCGGTTGCCCGGTCATTCCCCAGCCGCCCCACGTCGCGCGCGGCTTCCAGGCGCTCATGCCCGCACAGGATATCCAGATAGATCGGGGCGTTGCGTTTGCGCTCCGCCTCGCTCTCGCGGACGTTCATCGCGTAATAACCGATCTGATGATAGTAGAAGACGCGCGCGCGGATCGCGGCCTCGCCGTGACTATATCCCAGCGCGCCGAACAGCGTGACCAGCGTGGCGATCCGGTCGGCATCGGCGGCCTCGATGGCCCGGCCGGCATGCGCATCCGCGCGGCCCCATTCGCGCACGGCCATGTCGAATTCGTGGTCGTAGCCGGTCTCCTCGATCAACCGGGTGCTGAACGTGTCGAACCAGCGCGCCGCTTCGGCCGCCGTATCGTGTGCCGGCAGCGGCGGCGTGAAACGGCAAGCCTTGGCCCAGTCGGCGAGCAAAGCCTCGAGCAGCGCGTCACGATCCTTGTAATTGTGGTAGAAACCGCCGCGGGTGACACCGAGCCGCGCCGCCAGGCGATCGACCTTCAGGCCGGTGACGCCCTCTTCGATCAAGGCTTGGCGTGCGGTCTCGATCCAGGTCCTGGCGTCTACTTTTGTCGGTCGTCCTGCCACGTCGGTCCTGCCGTTGCTGCTTGACCGCGGTGTAATCCGCCACGCTCGGTTGTCGAGATCATGTGCAAAATCCGCGAATGCAGGCACGCCGCTCAATAAAATACATCCTTGCATAAATTACAATCCGATGGCAGATTCGGAACTGTCGGCGCGGGCATACCGTAAGGCGACGTGCAGGTAGGAATGAAGTCACGAGACGACAGGCGGCGTCCACAGGTCGACAACGATCCGGATTGCGTCTGTTCAGCTAATGGGGGATCAATGATGCGATATTCAGCCACGCTTGGCAGCCGATCGATGGCCGCTATCCTGCTCTCCGTCGGCGCCTCGCCTGCGCTGGCGCAAAGCGGCCCGGCCGCTCCACCTGCGTCAGCGCAGCCGGTGACCGATACCGGGGGCGACATCGTCGTCACCGCTCGCAAAGGCAAGGCGGAGCGGCTGCTCAGCGTCCCGGCCGCGATTTCGGCGGTGGCGGGCGAGACGCTGGAACAACGCGGCATCCGCTCGGCCGCCGATTATCTGCAAAGCGTGCCGAGCCTCGGGATGTTCGAACTGTCGCCGGGACAGGCGCGGATCGAGATCCGCGGGACCAACGCCGCGTACGGCGAACCGACGGTCGGCTATTATCTCGACGAAGTCGCCTTTTCGAACCTGCTCGAGCCAGTCGTGCCCGATGCCGGCACTTTCGACATCGAACGCGTCGAGGTGCTGCGCGGGCCCCAGGGCACGCTCTACGGCGCCGGATCGTCGGGCGGCGTGGTGCGCGTGCTGACCAAGCAGCCCGATCTCGACAAGTGGGTCGTCAAGGGCGACGTCGGCGTCTCGGGCACGCGTTTTTCGGGCGATTCGAACTACGATCTCAACGGCGCGGTCAACATACCGCTGATCCCCGGCAAGCTCGCGCTGCGCCTGGGTGCCAGCTACCGCGAACTGGGCGGCGTGCTCGACAATCCGGCGGCCGGCCTCAAGGATTACGATCCGCAGACCTTCGGCACGTATCGCGCCAAGCTCAAGGCGCAGTTGAGCGACAATCTCGACGTGTCGGTCGGTGCCTGGCTGTCGCGGGTCAACAACGCGCAAGGGTTCGGGTCGATCTCGCGCACCGTCAACAACGTGCCGTTCCCGGAAACGCAGCGAGTCGATTACGATCTGTACAGTCTGACTGCGAATTACCGCACGTCTGGGGTCACGATCACCAGCGCGTCGTCCTATCTTATTTACGACACCGCCCGGTTGAATGCCATCGTCAGCTTCTACCCGTTCAACTATCTGTTCAACACGCATAATTTCACGCAGGAAATCCGTGCCGCGTCCGATCGCGACGGGGCGTTCGCGTGGACGGTCGGCGGCTTCTACCGCGACGCGCGGACCCTCGTCGTCATCAACGCCCCGGCGTTCGGCATCATCAACGATACCGCGCGCGTCGATTCGAAAGCGGGCGCGGTCTTCGGCGAGGGCACCGCGTTCCTGCTCGACCGCAAGCTCGAGGCTACGGTCGGCCTGCGCTATTTCGAGGATCATCGCCAGGAAGGGCCGATCATCCTCAACCCGCGTCCCAAGGCGACGTTCAGGGCGCTGAGCCCGAAGTTCAACTTGACCTATCATGTCGACGACACCAAACTGCTTTACCTGAACGTCGCGCGCGGCTTCCGCAGCGGGCTGGTGCAGAACCCCACGCCGGTGGCGCTCGCCTTGGCGGCGGGCGTGACCATCCCGACCAACATCGCGCCCGAATCGCTGTACTCCTTCGAGGCCGGCTTCAAGGGGTCGTTCCTCGATCGCGCGGTGACGGTCGAGGCGGCGGCCTATCTCAACAAGATCAGCGATATCCAGTCGCTGGTCCGCATTCCCGGCACGCCGGTCAGCGGTATCGTCGGCGGGAACAAGGCGACGGTGCCCGGGTTCGAACTGGCGATCGGTCTCCGGCTGCTGCGCGGCCTGAGCATCGACGCGAGTGGGAGCTGGAACAACGCCCGTTACGACACGGCGAGTTTCAACGCCTTTCCCGTCGGCGCGCCGGTCAGCCTGGTGTCGAAATGGGGTGGGTCGCTCAATGCCCATTACGACCGGACGCTGTCGTCGCGCGCCAGCGGCTTCGCCGATTTCGGCGTGACCTATTACAGCGGCAAACCGGCCGCGACCTTCGGCCTTCCCGTCGCCTATGGCCGGGACATCACCAACGCCCGCGCGCGGATCGGCGTGCGGCTCGACACGGTCGAAGCCAGCGTCTTCGCCGAGAACCTGTTCGACGAAAGCGGCCAGATCGGTGCGAGCCTGCCGAGCATCTTCCTGCGTCCGCGCACGCTGGGCGTGAACCTGCGCTTCGCGTTCGGCGAGAAATGACAGGTGTCGCCGCCATGGCCGTCGATACGGCTGCGGCGGCGACGGTCTTGGTTACGAACGGGTCGAGGATGATGTTCGAATGCGCTTGTTCCATCTCGCCACGGCCTTGATGCTGGCGGCACCCGCCTTGGCTCAGGCGCAAGCGCAGACGCCGGTGACGGTCGCCGATTACGACCGCGCGGCGCAACTGATCGAACCCAATCTCGCCGCGCACATCTTCGACAACCGCATCCGGTATCACTGGATCGATGGCGGCAAGGCGCTGTGGTACGAGACCAACGACCGCAAAGGGCCGCGCTTCATGCGCGTCGAGGTCGCGACCGGTGCCGTCACCCGGCTCGCCGAAGCGCCGAAGGACCCGTCCGCCGCCGCACCGGCGGACGAGATGGCCTCGCCGGACGGTCGCCTGGCGCTGTTCCGCCGCGCCGACAATCTGTGGCTGCGCGACCGCGCCGGCGGCAAGGAACGCGCGCTGACCAGCGATGGCGAACCGTTTTATTCCTACGCCAAGCTGTTCGACGACAGCACGCATACCATCGACAGCGTGCGGCTCGGTCTGAAGCTGCCGCCGTACAACAATTTCTGGTCGCCGGACGGCCGGCTCATCCTCGGCCACCGCAACGACGAACGCGCGCTGCTGCCCTATCCTTACGTCGAATCGGTGCCGCGCGACGGATCGTCGCGGCCGATCCTGCGCGAGATCCGGATGACGCTGCTCGGCGAGCCGGGGCGGATCGTGATCGATCCCTATGTCATCGACGTCGCGTCCGGGCGCAAGGTGACGGTCGCGATGCCGAAGGGCTGGCAGATCGACTCCGCGCCGGTCGCCTGGTCGCCCGACTGCGCAAAGGCGTTCGTGCTCGCGACGCAGGACGACAAGCACGGCAGCGGCCTGTTCGAGATCGATACCGCCACCGGCGCGGTGCGCGCCGTCGTCACCGAACGCAGCGAGACGAGCAGTGCGGCCTATTTCTTCAACGTCTTCGAATATAACTACCCCAATGTCCGCGTCGTCGGCGGGGGCAGGCAGGCGATATGGTTCTCGCAGCGCGACGGCCGTGCGCATCTCTATCTCTACGATGTCGCGAGCGGGAAGCTGATTCGCGCGCTGACGCCGGGGCATGGCGTCGTGCTCGACATCATCGGCATCGACGAGCGCCGTCGGCAGGTCTTCGCGACCATGGCGGGCGTCGATCCGTCGCGCGATCCGTACCAGCGCGACCTCTACGCCATCCCGCTCGACGGCGGCGCGGCGCGCCGTCTGACGCCGGGCGCCGCCGACCATGAGATCACCGCGCCGTACGCGCCGTTCTGGGCCGGCATCATCACCGCGCGCGCCGATACCAGCCCGGTGTCGCCGGACGGCGCGGCGTTCGTCGACATCGCCTCGACGCTCGATACGCCGACCATCACCACGCTGCGCTCGACCGTCGATGGCCACGTCATCGCCGCGCTGGAACGGGCCGATGCGAGCGAGGCGCGATCGCTCGGCTGGCGCCCGCCGACGCGCTTCACGGTCAAGGCCGCCGACGGCAAGACCGATCTATGGGGTGCGATCTACCTGCCGCCGGATTACGATCCGGCCAAGCGCTATCCGGTCATCGATTCGCTCTATGGTGGCCCGCAACTAATCGTCGCGCCACGCAATTTCAACGAGGCCGGGGCGCTGACGACGCTGATCCTGCGCCACACCCTCGCGTCGCTCGGCTTCGTTGTCGTGACGGTGGACGGGCGCGGCACGCCGGGGCGCGATCGTGCCTTCTGGCAGGCCGGCTACGGGAATTTCGCCGATGTCGGCATCGACGATCACGTCGCCGCGATCCGCAAGGTGGCGAAAACCTATCGCGGGATGGATCTCGACCGGGTCGGCGTCACCGGTCATTCGTTCGGCGGCTATGTCGCGGCGCGCGCGATGCTGCGCTATCCCGATTTCTACAAGGTCGGCACGTCGTCCGCGGCGGTCCACAACTGGCAGGGCTTTCGCGACGCCTACGAACAATATCAGGGGACGGTCGATTATGGCGGCGGTGCCCGCATCAAGCCGCGTCCCGACGCGGTTCCGGACCATTACCGCACCCTCGACAACGATGCGCTCGCCCCGCGGCTCAAGGGCAAGCTGCTGATCGCCTATGCCGACCTGGACGAGAATGCGATGCCGTCGTCCACGCTGCAATTCGTCGACGCGCTGACCAAGGCGAATCGCGATTACGATCTGCTCTACATGGCGAACGGCAACCACGGTTTCGGCATCCAGCCCTATTTCGTCCGGCGGCAGCTCGATTATTTCGTGACGCACCTGGCCGGACGCCAGCCGCCCGCGGGCTATGACCTGAAGATCGCTCCGTGGAAACGGTGAGCCCAGGGGACACCGCGCCGCCCGCGCCGTGGACCCTGTTCTCGCAGCGGCGCCGGCTCGGTTTCCTGGCGGTGCTGTCGCTGGTCGCGACGTCGAACTTCGTCGACCGCAACGTCCTGGCGATCCTGCTCGAACCGATCAAGCACGAGTTCGGCGCCTCGGACGCGGCGCTGGGGCTGCTGAGCGGGATCTGCTTCGCTTTGTTCTACGCCACGCTCGGTCTGCCGATCGCGCGCTGGGCCGACCGCGGCGATCGCGTGCGGATCATCAACCTCGCGCTGATCGTGTGGAGCGTGATGACCCTGCTGTCGGGGTTCGCGCAGAATTTCTGGCAGCTGGCGCTGGCGCGGATCGGGGTCGGCGCGGGGGAGGCGGGCGCGGTGCCGCCGGCGCAGAGCCTGATCGCGGACTATTTCCGCCCGGAGGAGCGCGCGCGCGCGCTGGCGGTGTTCACGCTCGCCTCGACCGCGGGCTATCTGTTCGGGTTTTCCGGGGGCGGCTGGGTCGCGCAGCATTACGGCTGGCGTGCCACCCTGATCGTGGTCGGCCTGCCCGGCCTGCTCCTCGCGCTGCTGGTTCACCTGGTGCTGCGCGAGCCGCGTCGCATGATCGCCGCGACGGCAAGCGCGCCGCGCGTCCAGGAATCGATCGGCGACACGATCGGAGCGTTGCTGCGCAAGCCCGCGTTTCTCTACGTGCTCGCCTCGATGACGCTCTATTATTTCCTCGCCTACGGCGCGCTGATCTTCACCACGCCGTTCATCGTGCGCGTCCACGGCCTCGACCTGGCGCAGGCGGGCGCGATCTTCGGCGCGGTCGCCGCCTCGGCCGCGGTGGTCGGCAGCCTGGTGGGCGGCGCGCTCGCCGACCGCGTCATAAAGCGCGACCTGAAGGCGCTGTGCCGGCTGTGTGCGATCGGCCTGATCCTGTCGCTGCCCTTGCAGGCGGCCGCGTTCCTCACCGCCAGCGTGCCGCTGATGTTCGTGTGCATCTTCGTCTCGGTCGCCTTGCTGTCGGGTGTCATTCCCAGCCAATATGCCGTGCTGCACATGGTCTGCGGATCGCGCCGCCGCGCCACCGCGATCGCGCTGGCGCTGCTCGTCATCAACCTGATCGGCATGGGTGCCGGGCCGATCATCACCGGCGCGATCAGCGACCATTTCGGTGCGACGCTGGGATCGGGCGAGGGGTTGCGCCGGGCGATCCTCATCATGATTTTCGTCTTCGTGCCGAGCGGCCTGCTGATGCTGCCGGCGCAGCGCCACCTGGCGCATGATCTCGAAACCTGACGGTGCATCGGAGTTCCCCATGTCGCGCACGCTGATCCGCAACGCCCGTATCTGGGACGGAGTCTCGGACACTTATTCGGACGCCACCGAGCTGTTGATCGAAGGCGACACGATCGCCAGTGTCGGGGAGGGCGGCGATGCCGACCGCGTGATCGACCTGGGCGGCCGCGCCTTGCTGCCCGGGTTCATCGACGCGCATTTCCACGCCTATGCCGCGCGCGTCGACATCCCCGCGGCCGAACTGATGCCGATCACTTATCTGGCGTTCAACGCGCACGACATGCTGTCGTCGGCGTTGCGGCGCGGCTTCACGACGATCCGCGATGCCGGCGGCGCCGATTGGGGCATGTGGCGCGCGACCGAGGACGGGCTGATCCCCGGCCCGCGCGTGTTCTACGCCGGGCGCGCGATCTCGCAGACCGGCGGGCACGGCGATTCGCGCGCGCCGCATCTCGAACCCTGCGCGTGCCGCCACATCGCCAACCTGTCCGAAATCGTCGACGGCGTCGACGAAATGCGCAAAGTCGTGCGCGAGACGCTGCGGCGCGGCGCGCATCAGATCAAGCTGTTCGTCGGCGGCGGCGTGATCTCGCCGACCGACCCCATCTGGATGAAGCAATTCTCCGACGACGAGATACGCGTCGCGGTCGAGGAAGCGGCGGCGCGGCGGACCTATGTGATGGCGCACGCCTATGTCCCGCACGCCATCATCCCGGCGGTGCGCGCGGGCGTCCGTTCGATCGAGCATGGCAATTTGCTCGACGAGGAGGCCGCGCGCGTCATGGCCGAGCACGGCGCGTTCCTCGTGCCCACGCTCATCATCTACGACGCGCTGGCGAGCGACGGGCCGAAATTCGGTTTGCCGGAAGTGTCGCGCCGCAAGCTGTCCGACGTGGTCGAGCATGGCGCGGAGGCGGTGCGGATCGCGCGTCGCGCCGGGGTGAAGATTGGCTTCGGCACCGACCTGCTCGGTCAGCTTCACCATCACCAGGCGCACGAGTTCCGCCTGCGCGGCGCGATCGAGGCGCCGGTCGAGGTGCTGCGTTCGGCCACCAGCGTGAACGCCGAGCTGATCGGGCGTACCGGTATCCTGGGGACGATCGCGCCGGGCGCGCTGGCCGATCTGGTCGCGATCGACGGCGACCCGCTGAGCGACCTGGCCGTGCTGTGGCAGGAGACGCCGGATCTGGTGATGAAGGGCGGCACGGCCCTGGTCGATCGCCTGGTCTGACGATCGGGCCGCCCGGCGATCAGGCGGGCACCGATCCGGCGAGACGGGCGATCGTCCGGTCGATCTCGCCCGTCACCAGCGGCAGCGGCAGCGCCCCGTTGGCGAGCACCGCGTCATGGAAATCGCGCAGGTCGAACGCCGGGCCGAGCGCCGTGCGCATCCGTTCGCGCTGTTCGATCAGGAAGGTGTCGCCCAGCTTGTACGCCAGCGCCTGGCCGGGCAGGTCGCAGGCATAGCGGATCGATTCGCTGACGATCTCGTGCTCGCCGAGAAACGCGTTCTCGCGCATATAGCCCTGCGCGCGTTCGAGGCTCCAGCCCAGCGCGTTCATGCCGGTATCGACCACCAGCCGGCTGGTCAGCATCGCATCCATCATCATCCGGCCGAACCGCTCCTCGGGCGTCGCGTAGAGGCCATGCTCGCCCGCCAGCGTCGCGGCATATTCGGCCCAGCCCTCGTTGAAGGCGTTGAACGAGTTGTGGCGCGCGAGCGCGGGCAGCGTGCGGTTCTCCGCTTGGCTCGCCAGATGGACATGGTGGCCCGGGACCAGTTCGTGGAAGGTAAGCGCAGCCACGGTGGCCAGTCCCGACTGCGTCAGGTTGGCGGCGTTGAACAGGTAGCGGCCGGTATCGGCGGCGTTCGCCGGAACCTGATAATAGCCGAAGGTCATCGACGCGGCCAGCGCCTCCGGCAGCGGCGCGACGTCGTGGCGCGCCGCCGGGCGGATGCGCAGCCAGCGATCGAGCCACGGCTCGACCGCTGTCAGCTTACGGCGGAAATGGGCGGCGACATGGCCGGTGTCGCGGCCCTGCCACGCCGGATCGGCGGCGATCGCGCCGCGATAGGCCGCATCGTCGCCATCGAAGCCGACCGCGCCGCGCAACTCGGCCATCGCCGCGCGGATATCGGCCACGCGCGCCGCGCCGATCGCGTGGACTTGCGCCGGGTCGAGGTCGAGCGTGGTGTGGTGGCGCACCAGGCCGGCATAGATGTCGGCACCGCCGTCATACTGGCCGATGCCGACCCGATCGGGCGCGCGGGCCGCATAGTCGCCGGCGAGGAATCCGGTCAGCGCATCAAACGCGTTGCCGATCTCGGTGTCGACCATCGCGCGGACACGCTCGCCGAACCGGTCGGCACCGGGCAGATGGCCATAGCGTTCGACCGCGGGCAGCAATTGTGACGGGGTGCGCAAGCGCAGCGCGCCGATCAGTGCCTGTGACTGCGGTATCTGCGCGACCGGCATGACGATGCCGCGCCGCGCCTGGCCGGCCAGGCGATCGCGCATCGCGCGGATCAGTGCGGCGATGTCGGCAACCAAGTCGAGATACCGTTCGAAATCATTCGGGCCGTCGAACCGGTGCCGCCCGAGCAGCGACCCGAGCACCCCCAGATACCATCCTCCGCAATAAGCGGTCGGGCCGAACAGGCCGAAAAAGCCCAGCCCGAGCGGATCGTGGACGTGCCAGTACCACGGCGCCTCCTGCGCCAGCCGGTCCGCCGTCGCCTCGGCCAGCGCCACGCCGCGCGCGACCGGCGCAGGCAGCGCGGTTCGGTCGATCGCGGCGATGTCGTGCCGCCACTGCCGTGCGAGCGCGCTGCGACGGTCGGCTTCGGCCTCGTCGGGCAAGGGGATTCGCTCCAACTGCCGCGACTGGGTCTGATGCGCGAACGGAGCGTCGGCCAGCTCCGCGCCGACGGCGTCGATCAGGATGACGGCACGGGCAAGCGCGGGGTTGGACATGCGAGGATCATAGCAGCCAATCGCGGCCCGTAAACGACACGGCGTGCTTCAGATCATATTGTCTCACGAACGTACCAGATTGATCGCGATGATGTCCGCGGAACCGGTTGCAGCTCATTTGGCTGTTCTTGGAGGCGCTTCATTTCGCTGGAGTCAGGCGGATGATATGTTCCGCGCTCTCGTCGACGGCCGCGCGCGTGTAAACGAGTCGGGCGAAGTCACCCGAGAGCCAGCGCGGGAACAGGTCCTTGTAATGCGGATCGCCGGCGTTCCCGGATTGACCCGGCATGTTGAGGAACAGCGAGCGATCCCAATCGCCGACGTCGATCACCAGCCGGACCGAGGCGCCGTGAACGGCCGCGAAATTACCGCCGCGATAGGCCGCCGCGGCAAGGGTCGAGCTCGATCCGCCCAGTTCCGCGGGGCCGACCGTCATCGCCGCCTGTTCCTCGGCACCGGCCAGGGTCGCGACCGCAGGCGTCAGTTCGATCCTGTGCAGCCTGCCCCATTTCCACCCGGCCATGTCAGGCCCGAGCCGCGCACTGAGATCCGCGAGCGCGGCGGTGAGGCTCTCAGAAAGAATCGAATGGACGGCTCCCTCCGGATCGGTGCCCAGCAAGGGATCGCGGGTTTCCATGATGCGAAGCGCAGCGTCCGGGGAGCCCAGGCCGATGAGCTTCGCCGCCGCCGGTGCCGCATGCGCGACGAGGGCGCGGCCGAGATGCTGCGTCAGCCAGACCTCGTAGATCGCGGCGGCGACGCTTTCTTGCCCGACGTCGAAATCCCACGCCCGGAGCAGCGCCAGCGCCCGGCGGCCCGCCGCGTTGTCCGGCGCCACGCCGGCGGCAAGCTTGACGAGCCGCCGGGCCATTTCGCTGTGCGTGTCCATTTGCAGCGCGGCGGCGTCTTGGATCGACACCTTGCCGTTTGCACCGAGCACCCTGGCGAGCCGGTCGGCACGGCTCGTGTCCCCCCATTCGAAACTGATCGGCGGTTCCGCCGGATAGCCGGCGGGCAGGTTCATCTCGTTCGCCGTGGCGAACCAGCCCTTGGCGGGGTCCTTGCTGCGCGGCAGATCCGCGGGCGGAAGGACGCCCTGCCATTCGTAACGGCCGTCGCCCGGCACCGGCAGGAGCCCGTCCCAGTTCCGCCGCACGGGCACCAGTGCAGCAGCGCTCCATCCCGTCGTCCCGCTCGTGTCGGCCCAGATCAGGTTCAGCGGCGGCGTTCCCCAATGATCGGCGGCGTTGCGGAAATCTTCCCAGTTGCACGCGCCGGCCAACCACGAAGCGGCGGCATAGCCCGAGGCGCCCGGCATCGCCCAGATCGTGCGGAGCGCAAAGGCCTTGTCCTTGCCGGGATCCTGAAAGAGGATCGGACCGTGGCGGGTGAAACGCAGGCGCACCGTCACCGGATCGGCATTCTTTACGTCGATCTTTTCCTCGACGATCGTCATCCGCTCCCATCCCTTGCCATAACGATAGGAATCGGCGTCGCCGGGCTTCAGATCGTAGACATAGAGGTCTTCCTGATCGGCGTTGAAGATGGTGAGCCCGAACGCGCCCTGGCCATTATGGCCGAGCGAGATGCCCGGCACGGCCGGCTCGCCGGCACCGATGAAGGACAGGCCGGGCGCCTCGACATGGACGACATAGCGCAGGCTGGGCACGGCGAAGGCACGATGGGGGTCGTTCGCCAGTATTGCACGGCCGGTCGCCGATCTGGCCGGCGCGATGACCCAGTTGTTCGACCCCTCCATCCGCGCGGCCTCCGCCGCCTGGACGACCCGTGCCGCCCCGGTCGTGGCCGTCCGCGCGAGTTCGAACGACACGTCCGCCGTCCCGAGGTCGTAATCCTCCAGCACTTCCGGCCCGACCGCGCAGGCGTCGAGGCCGGCGGGGACCTGCACCCGGTGATCGGGAACGAGCCTGATCCGAAGCCGGTCCGCATCGAGACCGGCCGCACAGGCGACCTGCGCCCGCGCGACTTCCTGGCGGACGTTGCTGACCAGCGTGTTGCTGCGGATGCGGACGATATCCTCCGCCCGCCACCGGCCGGGCCGGCTGTCCGTCAGCGCGAACTCCCGGGGCAACGGCTTGCGGCCCGCCAGCACCTCGTCGACGAACGCGTTGATGCCGGCCGCGAAGGCCTCGTAGTGGCCCCGGCTGCCCGGCGCATAGCGGTTCCATTCGGCCTGCATGTCGCCGCGATAGAGGAAGAGGCGCGCGGCGCGGTCCTTGCGCACATAGGCCGGCCCGAAGCTCGCCGAGAGCAGGCCGAGTCCCCGCTTTCGCCACAGGTCGATCTGCCACAGCCGGTCGCGCGCCGCATTGTAGCCCTGAAGGAAATACCCGTCCCGCACGCTGCGCGCGTAGAGATGCGCGACACCCCAGCGGTCGACGATCACCTCCGCTTCCTGCTTCAGCCCCCTGACGGCCCAGGTCTGGCGTTCGGCGGCGATGGCCGGCGTGGCGAGGAGGATCGCCGCTGCCCACCATAAAGCGCGCTTCATCTGCGCCGCCCGAACGTGCCCGGAAACATCTGCACGATCGCGACATGGCTTGGGGCATGGGCTTGTGGCGGTAGATTAGGCCGCAGGTCGAAACGCAATCCTTCCTCCCGAGTCTGTCTTGCCGACGGTCAAAAACGACCCCGCCCTTATAAAACTGCTTTAGGCACGGCGACATTCCGCCGCATGTCTCTTTCCGGATATCCGGAAATTGTTATAACGAAGATCGCCGAAAACAAAAGGGAGGGCAAGGCATATGCGCGCGACAGGCGACATGACGTTCGCGGTGCTCGGCACCGGGCTGATTGGCAGCGGCTGGGCGGTCATCTTCGCGCGTCATGGCGCTGAAGTGCGGCTGTACGACGCCGATTATACGCGCGCTGAACGGTGCCTGACACACGCCGCCCGGGTGCTCGGCGAGCTGGCGGGCTACGGCCTGATCGATGATCCCGCTGCGGCGATTGCCGGCTAAAGCTCGCGTCCCACCTCGCCGGCGCGGTCGAGGGCGCGGACTATCTGCAGGAGAGCATTGTCGAACAGGCCGACGTGAAGGCGGCGTTCTTCGCATCGCTGACGATGCTGGGAAAGCAGGCGATCGTTGCCAGTTCGACCTCCGCCATCGACCCTGAGACATCTTCGCCGACCTGCCGTTCGCCGACCGCTGCATCGTCGCGCACCCGTTCAATCCGCCCTATCTGATGCCGGTGGTCGAGTTGCTGCGCGCCCGCGCGACCGCCGATGCGACCTACGATCGGACCTGCCAGGTGCTGAGCGACCTCGGCATGTCACCGTTGCTGGTCCACAAGGCGGTGCCCGGCTTCGTCGTCAACCGGTTGCAGGCGGCCGTGGTCAACGAGGCGATGCACCTGGTCGGTCAGGGTGTGGTCGAGCCGGACGATCGACCGCTGCATGGCCGACGGGTTGGGACTGCGCTGGGCGTTTCTCGGACCGTTCGGGACGATGGACCTCAATGCGCCGGCGGGAATAGCCGAGTATATCGAGAAGTTCGGCCACGCCTATCAGGATATCGGCAAAGCGCTGGGAACCGACCGGCCGTGGACCCAAGCAGCGAAGCAAGACGTCGTCGAGGCTCGCCGCGCGCTGCTGCCGGCGGGATAGCTGGACGCGGTGCGAGGCAAACACGACCAGTCGATCGCGGCGCTGCTGCAATTGCGCGCGCGGCTGCGCTGATCAGCAATAGGGCTGATAGGCCGCCGCGCCGGCAACCCAGGCGATCATGCGGGTCATATCGAACACCGGCAGGCCGGTGGCCGCCTGGAGATCGGCGGCGAACGGCGGCAGGTCGCTGCACTGGAGCAGGATCGCGCCGACCGCCGGTTCGCGTCGTATGAGCCGATCGACCACGTCGCGCGTCTGTGCGCGGAGCCGGGCAACGTCGAGCGGCCGGCCGGCCACCATGTTAGCGAATTCGGAGCAGTCCGCCATCGGCGCCATCGCGAGCCGCGCCGGATCGGCGACGCCGCACGCGTCGAACAGCCGCTGGTCGATCAAAGCTGCGCTGCCGGCGACGACGCCAAGCCGCCGGTCGGGCGCCAGACCGGCGAGGATGAGCGGGACGAGCATCAGCGGCGACAGGAACACCGGCACGTCCATGGCGGCGGCGACTTCGCGCTGGTAGAAGCCGAACGAGCCGCAGGCGCCGCAGATCGCGCGGACCCCCCGTCGCCGCAGCGTCCGCGCCGCCGCGAGGATCGACGGAAGCAGCGCCGGCTCGCCGCGCATCACCTCCCACGGATCGTCGACCGCGACCGCTTCATAGAGCACCGGGAACGCAAAGGAACGGGCGTGCTGGACGTTGCCCGGCAGCAGCGCGTGGCGCGTCTCCAGGCAAATGATGCCGACGTCGAAGCCCGCCGTCGCCGTGCCGCCTTGCCGGATGTCGGACATAGGGAGCGTCGTCATCGTCGTTTCTCCCATCCGGCGGCGGCTTCAATGCCGATCATCTGTCCGGGCTGCGCGGGCCGATGTTGATCGGGACAGGGCATGGCCGTCCGCGCGCATCGCTCAGGCCCCGGCCGGTGCCGGCCGTTGCCAGACCTGGCGGCAGATGCGGACGTAATTGCCGCCGAGGATGTTGAGCACGTCCTCGTCGGCATAGCCGTGGTCGAGCATCAGGCCGGTCAGTTCGGACGTCTGTTCGGGCATGACATAGCGGAAGCCCTGCCATGACGGGTCCCTGGCGATCGGCCATTCGTCGGGGCGGCTCCGGACATAGGCGTTGAGCGCGTCGCTGTCATAGACGACGTCCAGCCCGATCCCGACATGATCGGCACCGACCATCTGGGCGATATGGTCGATATGACGGAAGACGGTCTCGCTGCGGCAGTCCTCGCCGAGATAGGTGCTGGCGCCCGAGATGCCGACCAGCCCGCCGGTGGCGGCGCAGGCCCTGATCTGGGCGTCGCTGATGTTGCGGAAATTGGCGTGAATCGCCGCGGCGTTCGAATGGGTGAACACCATCGGCACGCGCGCCAGCGCCAGCGCGTCGAGCGAAGTCTTCTCGCCGACATGGCTGAGGTCGACCAGCATCCCGACGCGCTGGAGCTCGTCGACCAGCCGGGCACCGAACCTGGTCAGCCCGCCATCGGGCTCGGCGCAGCCGCCGCCCACGAAATTGGCGTTGTTGAACGCGAGAATGGTCTGTCGCACCCCCAGCGCGTAAAACGCCTCGACCAGATCGAGGTTGCGGCCGAACGCGCCGGTGCCTTCGAAATGCAGCATGATGGCAAGCTTGCCGGCGGCTTTGGCGGCGAAAACGTCGTCGAGCCGTTCGACCAGCGTGAAACGGTCCTCGTTGGCGTGCACGAAGCGGCGCGCCCAGGCGACGAGCCGCAGCGCGCCCGCCGCGTCGTGGTCGTCGCCGGCGAGGGTGACGCCCAGCACGTCGATGCCGGCGGCGGCGAAACGGTCGAGCTTGCCCCAGTCGTTGCCGACCGAAACGCCGCCGCTCAGGTCGACTGGCCAGACATTGTCCCACACGAGCGCGCGCGCATGGAGATCGGCAGCGTCAGTCGGCGCGGTCGCAAGGGGGCGGGAGGCGTAATCGGTCGATGTCATCGTACTGCCTAAAGATGGAGTGGGATGTCAGAAGCGATGGTTGAGTTCAACGCCCACCGTTCGCGGCTGGTTGACCGCGAAGCGCGGGCGGTAGCTGATATTGGCCGACAGCGAATCGCCGAAGCCGGCGACCTTCACCTGATCGAGCAGGTTGCGGCCGAACAGCGCTACCGACCAATTGCCCTGGCGGATCTCGAAGCGGGTGTTGAGCAGCGTGACGTCGGGCCGCCTGCGGAATTCCAGCGGCGCCGGCGCGGTGGCCGCGTCGGTGTCGTAGAACAGCAGCGCCGGGCCGGTATATTGCGCATCGACCCGCAGCGTGCCGGTCAGCGTACCGCCGAGCGGCGCGGTATACTGCGCGTAGCCGCCGCCCTGCCATTCGGGGACCTCCAGGATCGGATCGCCGACGCTGGCGCCGGCCCCCGGCGCGATGCTGGTGAATTTGGTGTGGGTGTAGGACAGGCTGCCGCCGATCTCGAACCCGTCGGCCAATGTCGCCGCGCCTTCCATCTCCAGCCCCTCGATGCGGGCGTCGCCGGCGTTGCTGTTGTAGCGGTAGCCGCAGGGCAGGAAGACGCCAAGCTGGATTTTCGACCAGTCGATCCGGTACGCCGCGATCGCGCCGCGGACCTTGCCGCCCGCGCTCGCCGCCTTGGCGCCGACTTCGTAATTCCATACGCTGTCGGGATCGACCTGAAGCTTGTTGGGATCGATGCCCAGCGCGGCGATGTCGGCGTTGCAGACATTGGGCAGCGGCGTGGTGCCGAAGCCGGGCCGGAACCCTTCCGACGCCTGGGCATAGAGCTGGACGTTGCGGCCCGGCTTGTACGACGCCGAGACCTTCTTGACGAAGCCGGTCTTCTTGAAGGTGGTCAACGTATCGAGCGGGTCGGGACCGACGAACACGCCTTCGGAATGACCGTTGTCGACGATGGAGATGTCATAGTAACGCCCGCCGACGGTCAGCTCGACATTCCTGACCGGCTCGAAGCTCAGTTCGCCGAAGAAGCCGAGCTGCTTGTCGTTGGTGCGGTAACGGCCGACGAACAGGATGTCGGTCCCGACCACCGGGACATATTCGGGGGTGATGAGGTCGAAGGTGCGGAAGGTGCGGACGTTGCTGTAGAAGCTGCCCAGCGTATAGTTGAAGCCCGCCAGCCGTTCCTTCGATATGAGCCGGACTTCCTGGGTGAACGACTTCTTGGTGAACCCCTCCAGCGCGGAGTTGGAGAAGGTCGGGCCGAAGAACGCCGCCAGCAGTTCCGCGGTCTCCTCGCTCGCGGACAGGCCGCCGTCATAATAACTGGTCGACGACTGGAGCGTCGCCGGTCCCAGGTCGAGGTCGCCGGTAAGGTTCAGCAGGGTGAACCGGTTGGCGTTGGGCTCGGCGATGTCGAAGCGCAGATCCTGCTCCAGCCGGCGGCCGGGATTGCCGACGCCGTAGGTCACGGTCTGGAAGCCGGAGAATTGCTGCGTCTCGTGGAACACGCTGGCGCGCAGCTTGAGTGGTCCGCGTTCGACGCCGAGCGCGGCACGGATGCCGGCGGTGTCCTGATACGGCACCCGTGCGACCTTCACGCCGTTGACCTTGCGGTCGATGAAGCCGTCGGACGTGCGCGCCCAACCGACGACGCGCAGCGCCACGCCATCGGTGATCGGCAGATTGACCATCGCATCTGCCGCCTCGCCGAAACCGCCATGCGCAGTCAGGTCGCCGGTCAGCCGTATCGCGCCCTGCAAGGCATCGGGGTTGGGCTGGTTGGTGATGATGCGGATCGTGCCGCCCATCGATCCCGCGCCAAACAGCGTGCCCTGCGGCCCGCGCAGCACCTCGACGCGCTGGACGTCGAACAGCCGCGGATCGATCGTGGTCAGGCGGACCGAGCCGGTGCTGCTGGGGATCGGCGTGTCGTCGATGTAGTAGCCGACCGTCGCCGCGCCGGTGTTGACGTTTACGCCGCGCAGGCTGGGCTTGGGCCGGCCGGTGCCCAGGTCCGAAAAGGCAAGGCCGGGGACGAGGCGTGCATAGTCGGCGAAATTGCGTACGCCGTTCGCTTCCAGCGTACGCGCGTCGAGCGCGGTCACCGCCTGGGGAATGTCGAGCAGCCGCTCGGCGCGTCGCGTCGCGGTGACGACGATATCGCCGTCCGTGCCGGCCGCCGCGGACGGATCGGCGGGGCGGCCGGCCTGTTCGGCCGGCGCATCCTGCGGCGCGGCGGCGGCGGCGGACGCAAACACGACGCACGGCATCGCAAGCAGCCAGGGGTTTACCGACAATGACGTGAACTGCATCTCACCCTCCGGGATCGTACATCTTGAAAAGGACCGCGCCGTCGACCGGCGCCTGCTGCGCCGCTCGTGCGGAAAGAATCGCGGCGGATCATGCCGGGACCGCGCCGGAAACCGGCTCGGCGCGTCGCACCGCACCGGCCATCAGCAGGAAGGGGAGCGCGGACAGCAGGCAGATGAGGCCGGTGAGCGCGAAGAAGGCGACCGGGCCGAGGACGCTCCACCACCGGCCCAGGAAACCGCCGCCGATGCTGCCGAAAAACGCCGTCGAGTACCACAGCGCCACCGCCGTCGCCGCCAGCCGCGCCGGCGCCAGACGTCCGAACAGCGCCAGGCTGACCGGGTACAGATACAATTCGCCGAGCGTCAGCAGCACGAAAAATGCGACGACCCAGAGCCAGCTCGGCCGGACGCCGAACTGCGTCTGGAGCAGCGCGGCCCCGGCAAGCAGGAAATAGGCGGCGCCCACCAGCACCGCGCCCATGCTCATCCGCCTGGTCATCGAGCCGACGATGCCGCCGCGCTCGCGCCGCTCCCAATGGCGGACGAGGAAAGGGGTGAAGATGAACACGAACAGCGGGTCGAGCGACATGAACCACGTCATCGGCACCGCCAGGCTGCCGGCCCGCAGATCGACATCGCTCAGGATCCACAGCGGCAGTGTGACAAAGACCTGCCCGAAGCCGATGCTGAACACGATAATCGGCAGCATCAGCGTCAGCAGGAGCAGCATTCGCTTGCGGGCATCGGGATCGAGCGCAAGCCGCTTGCCGCCGACGCGTGTGCGCGGCTGCTCCGGCGGCAGGTAGCGCTGGCCGAGCAGGTAGATGCCGAGTCCGGCCAGCATGCCGATGCCGGCGGTGGTAAAGCCGTAATGCCAGCCATAGACCTCGCCCAGCGTACCGCAGACCAGCGGCGCGGCGAACGCGCCGATGTTGATGCCGACGTAATAGACGTTCATCGCCACTTTGGCGCGCGGGTCGCCGGCGGCATAGAGCGCGGGCACCTGCGCCGGCAGGTTCGGCAGGTAAAGGCCGTTGCCGATCGTGATCGTCGCCAGCGCGACGTACAGCAGCGACTCGAAACTCATCATGAAATGGCCCGCGGCCATGATGACGCCGCCGACGACCACGCCGGTCTTGCGGCTCAGCCACCGGTCGCTGATCGCACCGCCCACCAGCGGGGTGAAATACACCAGTCCGCCGTACAGGCCGACGATCGTCGACGCCTTGGCCTGTGGAAAATGCAGCTGGGAAATGATGTAGTACATCAGGATGGCGCGCATCCCGAAATAGGAGAATTTCTCCCACGCTTCGGTCAGGAACAGGATCGTCAGCCCGCGCGGATGGCCGAACCACGTCGCGTCGCCGTCGCGGCTCGCGTCTGCGGTTCCATGAATGACGCCGTGCCGCTCGTCCATCGCACATTAGCTAGCAGCGGGGGATTGGTATACGCAAGCTTTCGTTATAACAATCTGGTCATATCGGCGATTTCGAGGACAGGCGAAGGGAGCAAGGCCGATGGCCTTCATGCTGTCGGGATGCTCTCGCGCGGCGCGCCTGCTCACCGTCGCGGCGCTTCTGGCCGTCGCGCCGGCGGCCGTCGCGAAACCCACGGCTGCAAGCCGGATCGCCGAAGACGTCCGCGTCCTCGCCAGCGACGCGTTTCAGGGGCGGCTGCCCGGAACGATCGGCGAGACGAAGACGCTTGCTTATCTGACGAGTCAGTCCCGCGCGGCGGGGCTGTCGCCGGGCGGCGAACGGGTCGGCGGACGGCGGACATGGTTTCATACGGTTCCGGTCCTCAACCTCGACCTTGTCGCGCCACCCCGAATTGTGCTGAACACGCCCACGGGCCGCCTGCCCGCGACCCAGGGCCTTCAAATCGTGCTGCGCGGCAGCCCGGCATCGGCCCCGCACGAACAGGTCGACGACGCGCCGCTCGTCTTCGTCGGTTATGGCATTTCAGCGCCCGACTTGGGCTGGGACGATTTCAAGGATGTCGATCTCAAGGGAAAAATCGCGGTCTCCCTGTTCGGCGAGCCGGTGGGTGCAGACGGGAGACGGCTTTTTCCGGGTTCATCGATGGGCGCCTATGGCGGTTCCAGGGCGAAGACGCGGCAGGCGCTTGCGCGCGGCGCGATCGGCACGCTCATGGTCCATGACCCGCAGCTCCTCGGCTATCTTTGGCAGACGACGGCCAACGCCTTTCAGCAGACCCGCCAGAAACTCGTCGACGACAATCCGGCCAGGCGCTATGCGCCCGTCGAAGGCGTGCTCCGCCTCGATACCATCATCGAGCTGTTTCACGCCGCCGGCCTCGACTATGCCGATGCCCTGCGGGCGGCGAGCAGACGCGATTTCCTGCCGCTTCCGCTGCCGGGAACCACGCTGTCGGCGTCTTTCGATCTCAAGCGGACGCAGATCGCTTCGAGGAACGTCATCGGCATCCTGCGCGGCTCGAGCCATCCGGACGAGACGCTGTTCTACACCGCCCACTGGGACCATCAGGGCACGGGGCCGGCCGACGAGACCGGCGATCAGATCTACAACGGGGCGAACGACAATGCCTCGGGCGTGGCCTGCCTTATCGAGATTGCCCGCGACCTGGCGGACCGCAAGCGGCCGGCGCGTTCAATCGTCTTCATGTCGCCGACCATGGAGGAGCAGGGGCTGCTCGGTTCGGAATTCTATGCGCGGCATCCGCTCTATCCGCTCGAGACGACCGTCGCGGTGGTCAACATGGACATGATGTACATGGGTGGGCCGGCGCACGACTTCAGCAACAATGCCCATACCGAGACCGAACTGCCGTAGCTGCTGATCGAGGCGGGCCGGCGCCAGGGCCGGACGTATGTTTCCGAGCCATTTCTCAAGCTGTTCCTGCGGCGTCACCCGGATCAGCTCTCCTTCGCCAAGCGTGGCGTACCGCCGTTGTTTCTCCTGCCGGGGCTCGACCTCGTGAACGGCGGCCATGCCGCTGGCGACCAGTTCTTCGCCGACTATTTCGCCAATCGCTATCACCGCCAGTCGGATAACGACTCGCCCGACTGGAACACGCGCGGCATGGCGCAGAACACGCTGCTGCTGGCCGACTTCGGCTACCGCCTCGTCAATTTCCGGCAGTGGCCCGAATGGCTGCCGGGCGGCGAGTTCAAGGCGATCCGCGACGTGTCGCGGGCGCGGCGCCGATAACGGTTCACGGCGATCATGCACGGCAATCCGCGTGCGGGCGCTTGTTATAACTTTGGTCGCGATGGTATCGCGACATGGACCGTAGCACCTGTTCGGAGATTGCCACGATGCTTCGCCTCCACCGCTGGATCGCCGTGCTGCTCGCCGTGGCCGCGTCCCCCGTGACGGCCAGCGAACTGCCGCTTGCCCGCGCCTTTGCCGGACCATCGCTTGCGGGCGAAGATGCCCGGGCCGTTCAGGTCAGCCCCGACGGACGGTACGTCGCCTATCTCAAGCCTCCGCTGGACGATCCGAAGGAAGCGGCACTGTGGCTGATGCCGTTTGCGGGGGGCAGGCCGAGAATGATTCTCGATGTGCGTCGTCTCGCCCCGGCGGCCGGCGGCGAAAGCGAGGCGCGGATGAAGTTCCTCGAGCGCCGCTACATCATCGACGCCGACCCGATCACCTAATCGCTGGAGCGCGAGCGGACGGACGATCGTCGTCACCTACGCCGACGACCTCTATCTCCTGCGCATCGCTGGCGGTACGATCAGCCGCCTGACCCGGACCGACGCGGCCGAACTCGACGCGCGGGGCGCGCCCGACGATGCCTATGTCTCCTATGTCCGGGGCCGCGATCTGTTTATCCGTCCGGTCGCCGGCGGTGACGAGCAGCGGATCGCCGGCGATGCTGGCGAGGCCATCGGCTACGGCATGGCGGAGTTCGTTGCGCAGGAGGAGATGCGGCGCTTCACCGGCCAATGGTGATCGCCCGACGGTGCGCGCATCGCCTATACCCGTATCGACGAGAGCGCGGTCCGCGTCATTCCCCGCGTGCGCATCGACGCCGACGCGACCAGCGTCGTCAACGAGCGCTATCCGCTGACCGGCACGCCGAATGCGAAGGTCGGGCTTTTCGTGCGCGCGGCAAAAGGCGGCGCGGCGGTCAGGGTCGATCTCGGCGGCGACAGCGACATCTATCTCGCCAACGTGGCCTGGGCCGTCGACGGGCGCACCCTTTATGCGCTGCGCCAGTCGCGCGACCAGAAGCGTCTCGACCTGCTCGCCGTCGATCCGGCAACCGGTGCGTCGCGCGTGATCCTGACCGAGACGAGTCCGACCTGGGTCGATCTGGAGCGCGACTTCAGACCGTTGCGCGGCGGCAACTTCCTCTGGGGATCGGCGCGCAGCGGTTGGCGGCATCCCTACCTCTACGGCGCGGACGGCGGGCTGATCCGCCCGGTGACGCAAGGCGCGTGGCGGATCGCCAATATCGGCGTGAATGCGCCGGAAGACTTTTCGTCAATCACCGGCGTCGATGAAGCCAGGGGGCTTGTCTGTTTCATCGCGTCGAAGGACACGCCGATCGAGCGCCAGCTCTAGGTCACGTCCTACCTGAAACCGGGTGCTGCGCGGCAACTGATGTCGGGGACATGGCTGGTGGACGCCGGCGATGGGCGGGAGCGCGCCCCGCGCGTTCGTAGGCGGCTATTCCGACACATCGACACCGCCCAATACCGGCATCTACGACCTGCGCGGCCATCGGAGCGCGTGGCTGGCGGCGAACACGCTCGACGCCTCGCATCCCTACGCGCGCTATCTCGACCATCGCCCGAGCTATGATTTCGGGACGATCAAGGCGGTCGACGGCCAGGACCTGCAATACGTCATCGCCAAGCCGAGCGACTTCGATCCGAAGCGGCATTATCCGGCGATCGTGAGCGTCTATGGTGGCCCCAATACGTGGATCGTGTCGCGCAAATGGCACACGGCCAATGAACAGCTACTGACCCAAGCCGGCTATATCGTCTTCCTGCTCGACAACCGCGGCGGCTTCAACCGCAGCGAAGCCTTCGAGCACGCGCTTGCCGGCGACCTTGGCGGGGTCAACACGGAGGATCAGAAGGCTGGCATACGCTTCCTGAGAGCGCTGCCGTTCGTCGATCCGGATCGCATCGGCATGATGGGATGGTCCTTCGGCGGCTACATGACGGTGCGCATGCCGACCGAACCGGACTCGGGCATTCGCGCGGGGGCGGCAGATGGCGTACCGTCGGACTTCGCGCTGTACGACACGCATTATACCGAGCGTTTCCTCGGTACGCCGCAGGCGCATCCGGAGGCGTACCGGATCAGTGCGTTGCTGCCGCACGCGCAGAATCTGCACGGCCTCCTGCTGTTCCATGGCCTCAGCGACGACAATGTCGTCGTACCGAACTCCACGGCGCTTGTCGCCGAGCTTCAGAAGCAAGGAAAGACGTTCGAGACGATCGTCTATCCCGGCATGGCGCATGTCCCGCGCGGGCCGGACAAGCTGCTGCACATGTGGACGAGCTATCTCGATTTCTTCGCCCGGCACATGCCGCCGCCGTCATCGCCTGCGCCATGACCGCATTGCGGCGGAGCGTTGCGGATCGGCGGCGTTCTCGACGATAATGTGCGATGGCGGTCGATTGCGCCACGGGTCGGCCGAGCATGCGTCCGGGCTTGCCCTTGCGGCAATCGCGCGGCATCGGGGTAGGAAGGCGGTGGCAGCACTGGTTCGTCCACGGCGGCACCCCGACGGGCAACCGGCGGCGCGAGCCGCCGGTCGTACCGGATCTAGAAGGCGCCCGTGAAGCGGACGCCGATTTCACGCGGTCGAATCAAGCCCACGGTGCCCGGGATCGCGTAGCCCGGAGGGCCGAACGCCAGCAGCAGCTGGCCAGGCGCGTAATTGGTGATGCCGCGTGTATCGCCGAGGTTCTTCCCATAGATCTGGAACCCGTAGCGGCCGTTGCGCAACCCGATCTGCGCACCCACGGTCGAGTAGGCCGGAATCCTGAGGCTGGCAAGCGCCGGAGTGACGCTGAAATTGGTCAGGCGCTGGCCGATGCGGCTGTAACTGGCCCCGACATAAGCCTTGAAATCGTCCATCGCGGCAAACTCGTAATCGGCCGTGGCGGTCGTCGTCCATTTCGGCACATAGGGCAGTTGTATGCCCTGGACGCCGTTGATCGCGGCAATGTTCTGCTTCAGGCTGGCATCCGTATAGGCTCCCAGCAGCCCGAAGCTCAATCCCTTCGCCGGGCGCAGGTTCACGTTCCATTCGAACCCCTTGCTCGTCGCTTTCCCGCCATTCAGCGTGAGGGTATATCCGGTGAAGCCGCGACGCACCGTGGTCAGCACCTGGATGTCGTTCCAGTTGATGTAGAAGCCGTCGACATCGATCGACAACATGCGGTTGAACAGCGTCGCCTTGACGCCGACCTCGTAGTTGATCGTCGAATCCGAACCGAACGACGACGGGAACGTTCCGGGCGTGTCGGTCGCGACCGATGCCGCCGGGATCGTCTGGTTCGGTCCACCCGGGCGGTAGCCCGTCGCCACGCGGGCGTAGATCATCGCGTCCGGGGTGAAGTGGTAGCGCGGCGCCACGGAAAACGTGCCCTTCGTCTCGGCCGACCTGAAGGGTCCGAGGGTGCGGAACTCGGGCGGGGCGAAGATCGCGCCCCCGGTCGATTGGGTATAATCCTGCTTGTTGTGAAAAACGCGTCCGCCCGCCTCGATGTCGAAGGCCGGTGAGAAATGATAGGTCAGATCGGCATAGGCGGCATATTCGGTATAGTGCGAGTCGAGCGTCGCCAGGAAGACTTGCGGTGTCGCCGGCGACACCGGGGTCGTCACCGGCTGGTCGGTGGTGATGTCGGTGGTCTTGTAGTTGTTCTCGTATTTGCCGGTTTCGCGCGTGTAGAACAGGCCGCCCTGCCACTCGAGCCCGTGACCCGTCTTGGCTACGTCGTTGTCCGACGAAAACCGGAATTCCTGGTTGACCTTCTTCAGCGACGAGATGCTGTTGCTGATCAAGGTGGTGTTGAGCCGCCCGAAATACATGCCGCCGAACAGCTGCGCGTAGACCGGCGTATCGAACGCGAAATTCGTACCGAGCGTACCGTAGCTGCTGATCGACTGGATCGTGACACCGCCAAGGTCATAGTTGAGGTTGAGGGTGTATTGCTGCGACTTGCCGCTGCTGGATTGCGGTGAATAGGTGTCGCGGTTGTAGCCTTTCAGCAGATCATAGGGTCTTGCGGGGTTGGCATAGCCGTTCACCTCCACGGTATCGAAATTGTCGGCCTTGAGTTTCTGGTAAAACGCGGTGGCGCGTACCGTCAGATCCTCGGTCGGCTGGAGCAGCAGCGACACGCGTCCGCCGTAGCGGTGCGCGCTGTTGGTCCGGCGCTCGTTGCTCAGGTTGTTGCTGATCCAGCCAGGCGTCGATTCGTAATAGCCGCTGGCGCGGATCGCGACCTTGTCCGAAACGATCGGGAGGTTGACATACCCCTTCGCGGACGCGCCGATATCGCCGTGCTCCAGCGTCAGGGCGCCGATGTCGAAGCCGGCATGCACGGCGGTCGGATCGGGCGCGTTGGTGACGTATTTGATCAGGCCGCCTTCCGCTGCGGCACCGTAGAGCGAGCCCTGCGGACCCTTCAGGACCTCGATCCGGTTCAAGTCGTAGGGGTCGAAATCGGCCGCGAAATCGGCGCCGGACGTGTTCGCCGAAGAGAAGCTGAGCGGTGCGTCGTCGACAACGCTGGCGACCGTCGCGCCGGCGCCGCCGGTGTTGAGGCCGCGGATGATCAGCCGCTGACTCGAGCCGTTCGCGCCACGTTGAAAGGCGAGGCCGGGGACACGCGTGGCGAGATCCTGAATGTCGAGCAACTGACGCTGATTGAGGTCCGCACCCGTGACGGCGGTGATTGCCAGGGCGACGTCCTGGATGCGCTCCTCACGCTTGTTGGCGGTGACGATGATGTCGGAACCCGTGACCGTCGGGTCGCCTTCGGTCACGGGCTGTGCCGACGGACGAGCGGTCGTGGTTTGGGCGATCGCCGGTTGCGGCAGGACCGCGGCTCCCGATACGCCCATGAGCAGCGCGAACTTCCGGATACAAGCCATTGTTATCCCCCTGTGTGCCCGTGGCCGCCCACCCGGCACGATCGCCGCGCTCCGCAGCTGAAGCTTGATCGTGCCAAGCCGGACGGCTCGACGCGATTCACCCACTAAATAATTTGTTATAACGCAAGTCAAGCGCGAACCGCGGCTTTGATACAACACTGTCACACGAAAATCATGTCGGACGTCGCCGCATGCCGAGGATCGTCGATCGCACCTCGCCGCCGGAAGCGAATTGGCGCGCGTTGCATTGTGTTATAACGGTGTAGATCAATAAATGATTCGGCGGAGCCAGTAGGATGTTCACCAGGGACGATTATCTCGCTCGCGTGGAGGCGATGCGCGCGAAACTGGTCGCAGGGGGCTACGACCTGTTCGTCGCTGCCACGACCGACACGATCTTCTATTTTTCGGGCGCGATCTACGTGCCGCTGGAGCGGCCGGTGCTGCTGATTATCGCGGCGTCGGGCGCGCCCCGGCTGGTCGCGCCGGTGCTGGAGCGAGCGCATATCCGCGACCAGATTCCGTGGGCCGAGCTGTTCCTGTACCATGAATATCCGGCGCCCGCGGGCCAGCGCTGGCAGGACACGCTGGAAGCGGCATGCGACGACGCGCGGCGCATCGCGGTGGAGCCCTATGCGCGCGTCGAGATCACGTCTGCGCTGGGAGACCGCATCGCCGTCGAGCCGTTCGCCGAGGAATTGCGGCTGATCAAGTCGCCGGCCGAACTCCGCTTGATCCAGCGGGCGGCGCATTATTCGGATCGCCAGATCGCCCGGATGCGGGAAGTGATCACGACCGGCACCACCGTCGCCGACGTCTATGCCGCCACCGCGCATATCGGGGCCGAGATGGCCGACGAGATCGGCGCGGATTATTCGCCGCTGATCAACAGCTATTGGTCGGTGCCGTGGACCGCGCCCGAAAATGCCGAGCCGCATCGTATTCCGCAGCTTGCCGACACGTTCCGGGCCGAGGGGCCGCACAATCTGACCGCGATCGCCCGTTATGCCGGCTATTCGGCCGAATCGGAGCGCTTGTTCACGCTCGGGCCGCTCGCGCCGGACATTGCCGATGCTGCCCGCGCGGTAATCGACGCGCGCAAGCTCGCCTGGTCGATGCTGCGGCCCGGCCAGCCGACCTCGGAGATCGACATGGCGGTGCGCGCGCTGTTCGCGCAGCGTGGGTTTAGCGACTATGTCCGCCACCGCACCGGTCACGGGTTCGGGCTGGGCGGGCACGAGGGACCTTGGATCGCCGAAGGCGCCGACGACGTCCTCGCCGCCAACATGGTGATCAGCGTCGAGCCGGGACTCTATTTTCCCGGCGTCGGCGGGATCCGCGATTCGGACACCTTGCTGATTACCGACGATGGCCATGAGCTGATGACGCACGAGCCGTATCTGGAGGATTTTTGACACGGGGGCTCGCGTCAACCGGCCCGGCGGGTGCGGAAACGGGGGAAGACATGACGCTGCCGATCGCCGAACGCTATACCCGCGCCGCCGCGGCCCTGCCGGCGTCCGCGATGGCCCGCGCGGGGGGCAACATCGTCGACGGCTATTGGCTCGACGCGGATCGCTTCTTCTTCTGCGCCGAGCATTTCGACCCGGCGCTGGGCGGGCTGGTCGAGACGCCGTCGATCGCCGACGTGCGCACGCGCGACGTGACGGCGGTGATCGCGCCGGCGGCGGTCGCCGGCTTGCTCGCCGCGCGCACCGGCATGGCGGTCGAACGAATGACCGCCGGCGAAATCCGGTACGACATGCCCGACCCGACGCGGCTGGCGATCAGCTTCGGTGGCCGGCATTATCTGGTCGACGCTGCGACCGCAGCGCCGATCGGCGAGGAGTCCGCCGCGGCGGTTCCCGAACTCTATGCGCCCGACGGTCGCCACGCCTGCTACGTTGACGGGTACGACCTGTGGCTGCGCGACCGCGCGACCGGCGAGCGGCGCCCGCTGACCCGCGACGGTGCGCCCGCGAACGGCTATGGGCGTCAGCCGGAGACGGGCATCGACACTCCATCCTATCGCCGCCGCCCATTTCCGCTCGCCATCTGGTCGGCAGACTCACGCTGGCTGCTGACCCACCGCATCGACGAGCGCGCGGTGCCCGAGACCGGCATGGTCGAGCATGTCCCGCCCGGTGCCGGGCGGCCGGCATTGCATCGCTTCCGGCTCGCCATGCCCGGCGATCCGAGGCCGCTTATCACCATGGTCGCGGTCGAGGCCGCCACCGGCTGCATCGTCGCCGCGACGCCGTTCCACGCCGCCTTGTTCTCGCCGTTCCAGCGCAAATCGACCTGGTTTTCCGGCAACGAGCGCATCTGCTATCTGCGCGGCGATCGATACGATACCGCGGTGGAACTGGTCGAGCTGGACCTGGCGAGCGGGACCGAGCGGGTGCTCGTCGCCGAACGCGCGGAGCGGGGCTATATCGATCTCAACCCGCTGGTCGTGGACCGGCCCAACGTCCGTACGCTCTCCGTGACCGACGAGGTGATCTGGTATTCGGAGCGCGACGGCTGGGGGCATCTCTACCTCTACGACGCCGGTGCGGCCGCGCCCAAGGCGCAGATCACGCGCGGCGCGTGGCAGGTGCGCGAGATCGTCCATGTCGATCTCGACCGCCGGCAGATCCTGTTCACCGCCGGCGGCATGGACGCGGCAGCCGACCCCGCGCTGCGCCGGCTGTGCCGGGTAAGGTTCGACGGCAGCGGGCTGGACGTGCTGGTCGTTTGTCCCGGCGACATCGGGGTGCGTGCCGACCTGGACATCGCGATCGGCCAGGACCGGCCGTTCCGCGCCGTCGGCGCGCCGGTCGGCGCCGCCGCCGACGGCCGCCACCTCGTGATGCGCCGCGGCAACCTGATCGACGGCGCGGAGACGGTGATCCTCGACCCGGCCGACGGCAGCGCCTTCGCGATCGCCGCATGCCGGCCCGCCGCCGCCGAACGCGCCAACCCGCCGCGGCTGTTCGAGGTGCTGGCGGCGGACGGCGTCACCCGGCTGCACGGCGTGCTGGTGCTGCCGCCCGACCATGACGAGACGCTGCGCTATCCGGTGATCGACCTCATCTATCCCGGCCCGCAGCTCTCACTGCCGCCGCGCGGCCACGGCACGCGGACGATGGCGCTGGCCCGCGCGCTGGCGGCACTGGGCCTTGCGGTGGTCGTGACCGACAGCCGCGGCGTGGCGCTGCGGTCGCGGACGGTCCATCAGGCCGGCTATGGCGACCAGTTCGAGCCGCAGCTGACCGACCATGTCGCGGTGATCGGGCAACTCTGCGACCGCCACCCCTTTCTCGACCGCGACCGCGTGGGCATCATCGGCTCGTCCGCCGGGGGCGGCGCGGCGGCGCGTGCGATGTTCACCCACGGCGATCTCTACAAGGCCGGCGTGGCGGTGTGCGGCAGCCACGATTCGCTGCACTATCCCGCCGGCTGGATGGACCGCTATGTCGGCGTGGTCGCGCCCGAGGCAGCGGCGCAACACCGCAACGCGACCTTCGCCCACCAGTTGCAGGGTCGGCTGTTCCTGATCCACGGCGAGATGGACGAGAACGTCCATCTCGCCAGCACGCTGACGGTGGTCGACGCGCTGGTCCGGGCGAACAAGGATTTCGAGCTGCTGGTGGTGCCGAACGAGGGGCATACGCTGCTTTCGACCAGCGGCTATGTCGCGCGACGGGTCTTCGACTTCTTCGTGCGCACCCTGCGCGGCGATAATCCGCCGGCAGGCTTCGCGATCGAGTTCGACCCGCGGGACATCGCGGCAATGGAGCGGCAGCAGGCGCGGGATGCGATCGGGTAGGGTCGTCCATTCCGCGTCAGGCTGGCGCGCCGTTGATCGTCAAACTGATCGCGGGTTGCGTATCGACGCTGCGCAGTACGGGACAGGCGAGAAGCGCGCGATCGACCAGGGTGCGTACGCGCGCCGGTGCCGCGCTTGTGGTCAGTGCTGCCGCGATGGCGACCTTCGAGAAACCGCCTCCTGCCTCGTCGACGGGCGCGAAGAAGCGACCGGCGTCGAGCTGGCCCGACAGCGCGATGTCGATCGCGTCGAGCGTCACCCCGTCGAGCGCGGCATGAACGGTCAGCGTTACCGACAGACTGGCTCCGACCGCGACCAGCAGGAGTTCGGCCGGGTCCGCGGCAGCGCCGCCCCCGCCGAATTGCGTCGGTTCATCGACCGCGACGTCATGCCCGGATCCCCCGCGTCCCGCATTCGTGAGCCCTGCCACGCGGCGGACCGATGCGGAGACATGTTCGATCGTGCTTTCGCTGGCATCCGCGACGGCGTCGGCTTGCGCCCGCATCAGATCCTCGAACGCGGTCGACGTCGATGCCATGGTCTTATTTCCCTTCCAAAGCCGAATACCGTGAATCGTCGCGTATGAAGCCGCCGCTCTTGGTCGGCATCAATGTCACGTCGATCGACTTCGACAAAGTGGACGACCGTCGGCGATGGCGGAGCCGATATTTCTAGAATGTCATAGTCGCGTTTACGCCGCCTGTGCGCGGCCTGATGGGCGTCGAGTAGGTGGAGCCGCCGAAGGGCGACTGAGACGTATCCGCAGAAAGCAAGCCCCGTCTGTCGAAAAGATTGCGAACATAGACACCGATCTTGACGCGGCTCACTTCTATACTCGCCTGAACGTCGGTCTGGCCGAAAGCAGGAATACGAAGATTGGGTATCGACGGCGATGGCGTGCTTGCACGATCGAAACCCGCGTTTCGCTCTCCCACGACCGCATGATCGATCTGGATGGAGGCCGGGATGCCGCCTCGCACCGAAAATTGATACCGCGCCATGACACTGCCTGACAGCTTTGCCGAGTTCGGCAGGCGCGCGCCGGCAAGTGCCTGAAGACCGACCGGCGAGTCGGTCTTCAGTTTGGGATCGATGAACGAAACCGTACCGCCGAGCCGAAAGCCGTCGGCCGGCCGGACATTGACGGCAAGCTCGGCGCCGCGGATACGGGCTTTGCCGAAATTGCTCACCGCCGACCCGCCGTTGATGAAGATCACCTGCTGGATGTTGCTCCAGTCGATCTGATAGATGGCGGCGTCCACGTTCAGCAGCCCGTTGCCGTACTTGGCCTTATAGCCCAGTTCATAGCTGATGAGCTTGTCCGATTGGAACACGGGCGCGTCCGCCACGAGCTGGCCGGTCACGGGATCGACGAACCCCAGATTGGGTCCGCCGGCGCGGTATCCGCTCGCGACGCGTGCATAGACGTTGCTTCGAGGCGTCAGTTCGTACTTCGCAGCTGCCAGAAACGTGACGGGCGTCTCGGATGTCGTCCTGGAATCCGCTGCACCCGGTGCCAGGATTCCTCCGTTGACTTGAAGGATGTTCTGGCTCTGGTGAGCGACCCGTACGCCGCCGGTGAGCACGAACTTCTTCGTCACGTTGAGGTTGACGGTCGCGTAACCGGCAACTTCCTTGAAGGAGTTGAAGAAACCGCCATCCGGTCCGTACAGCAAGGGCGACGGTCGCGCGCCGTTGTCATATGTTTGCGTGATGGTTTCCAGCAGCACGGACTTTTCGCTGGTGAAGAAGCCGCCGACGATCCATTCCAGCGTTCCCCCGCTGGCCGATACCAGGCGTACCTCCTGCGTCCACTTGCGTTGCAGCGACGACCGCGAGTCTTCCGCCTGGACGATCTTGCCGGGCAGCGGGCCGAGAAACGGCCCGAAGAAGGTGTAGATAAAACTGAAATCCCGTCTTGCCTGATAATATTGCCGTTGATAGCCGGTGATCGAGCTGATCGTCGCGAAGCCCAAATCATAGGCCAAGGTGACAGTATAAAGCTGATTTTCAGTCCTGGATGGTTCCGGCGTATATAGATTGCCATGTATCAAGTCGCCATATAGCGGCTTGCCGGTGGCCAGATCGTAATCGACATAGCCTGTGCCGTCCTGCGACGACTTCTGATACTGCGCCGCCGCCTTGACCGAAAAGCCTTCGGTTGCTTGATAAAGCAGCGTCGCACGCGCGCCATAAGTGTCGGACGAATTCACCCGCTTCCCGGTAGCGAGGCCCTGTGCATCAATATAGCCGCCGTCCCGGGAATAAAATCCTGAGACCCGGACCGCCGCTTTCGGCGCGAGCGGCACGTTCAGAATGCCGTTCGCGGTGGAGTTGAGCGCGCCGTTGCGCGTGGTCGACAGGTCGACGCCCGCAGTACCGGAGAACGTATCCAATTTCGGGGTAACAGTGATATAACGAAGCACACCGCCCATCGCGGAAGCTCCGTACAGCGTTCCCTGCGGACCCTTCAGAATTTCGATCCGCTCAAGATCCAGCAGCCGCTGGTCGTAGCCGGAAACACTATCGGAAAATCTGTTGCTCAATCCAATGGGGACGTCGTCGACGTAAGTCCCGACCATCGGCACCGACAGATTTCCAGTCGTAACGCCACGTATGGTGATATCGCCCCGGCCGTCTCTTCCATCCTTGGAGTAATTTACACCCGGAACAGTGTACAAATAGTCGCCAAGATTACGCGCTCCGCCAGCGCTCAAGGCTTGCGGAGATAAGACACTGACTGAAAGGGGAACCGAACTGACGGACTCACTACGACGGGTAGCAGTCACCACGATGTCGGTGTCGGATTCATCGGCTTTCGACGTGTTGGCTGCATCCTGCGCCTGAGCTGAACCGAGCGACACACAGGTCAATAGCATGACCGAGATCAGCCTTGCAGGAAGGCTATTGAGAGTTTCGACGCGCCGTGGTGAACATGACATTGCCCTGAGTCCCCCTAAACCGAGACGGATTGGTGGTCATCTCTTGCGCTTGAAGCGTCGGAGACCTGTCCGACGCGAAATATCGAGTCGTTGACGGTCCGTGTCAACAGCTTTATGTTATAACAAAGGACAAAAGTTCGGCTTTGGCCCGGTCGGCATTGTGGCCCGCCCGACCGGTGAGGTGGGCCAGGGAGGGATCGATATCGTGCCGTCCAAGAAGCTTGCAGCGCGACGCACCGTCGGCCGTCCGCGACTGGCCGGAGAGCAGGCCAGGTCGGTTCAATTCTCGCCGGGCGGCAGATATCTCGCCTATCTGCTTTCCGGACCGGCCGATGCCGAACCTCCAAGCGCCGATGCTTGCGCGATCTGGTTGATGGATAGCGCGACCGGGCTGGCAAGACCGGTTCTGGACAGTCGCGCGCTCAATGCCTCCACGCCGGTGGACGACGAGGAACTCAACCGGTTTCTCCAACGACGATATCAGATGTTCGCCGACCCGATCAGCTTTGTCTGGGGGACCAGCGAGCAGCGCATGCTGGTCGTGGCGCATCATGGCTTGTTCGTCGTGGATGTGCACAGCGGCGCAGCCGAACTCGTGAAGACGCTGTCGCAGCCGGTTACGGACGTGCAGTTTGCGCCCGGAGAGGAATATGTTTCCTTTGCCAGCGATGGATCGCTTCATATCCTCTCGCTGGCCGGGGGTCGGGACGATGTGATCGGCGGAACGGGAAACGACGCGGTTTCCTATGGCATCGCCGAATTTGTCGCGCAGGAGGAGATGCGCCGGTTCACGGGCCAATGGTGGAGCCCCAGCGGCCAGCACCTGGCCTATGCGCGAGTCGACGAGACGAACGTCCGGATCGTGCCCCGCTTGCAGATCGGCGACGGCGAGACATCGATGGTGCCCGAGCGCTACCCGCTTGCCGGCACGCCGAATGCGGCGATCCAGATCCTCGTGCGCCACCTGCGATCAGGATCGGACGTGAAGGTCGATCTCGGGCCGACGGACGATATCTACGTCGCCCATGCGACATGGTCGGTCGACGGCAGCATCCTGTACATCCTGCGACAATCCAGAGACCAGAAGCGGCTGGATCTCCTCGCCGCCGATCCCGCCACCGGCCTGACCAGGATCCTGCTCACCGAACAAAGCGATACCTGGGTGGACCTGGAACGAGACTTCCGGCCCCTGGCAAACGGCGACTTTCTCTGGGGATCGTCGCGGTCGGGCTGGCGGCATCTGTATCTCTATCGGCCATCGGGCGAACTGGTGCGGGAGGTCACGTCGGGTCACTGGCGCCTTGCCAACATGGGCGTCGGCGCGCCGGAGGACTTCGCTTCGATCGTGGGCGTTGACGAAGAGGCGGAGACCGTATTCTTCGCGGCGTCGCGCGATACGCCGATCGAACAGCAACTCTATCGCGTTTCCTATGCATCGCCGGAAGAGCCGGTCGCGATCACCACCGGTTCCGGCTGGTGGGTGCCGCGCATGGCCGCCGCCGGCCCCACCGCGTTCTACGCCGCCTATTCCGATCCCGATACGCCGCCCAACGTCGCCCTGTACGATCTGAACGGCGAGAGGATCGCCTGGCTGTCCGAGAACGGGCTGTCCACCGCCCACCCGTATTTCGCCTATCTGGACGACAAGCCCGGCTACGAATACGGGACCCTGCCATCGGACGACGGCGTGGATTTGCATTATGTGCTGACGAAGCCGCCGGGCTTCGATCCCGCGGTCCGATACCCCGTCATCATCCGCGTGTACGGAGGTCCGAATACCCAGACCGTGAGACGGGAATGGCGCCCCTTTGCCGAGCATCTGCTGACGCAGGAGGGGTATCTGACCTTTCAACTGGATGGACGGGGAAGCACCAACCGGGACAGGCACTTCGAGCATGCGCTCTTCGGCAATCTGGCGGGAGCGAACACGGCCGATCAACTGGCCGGTATCAGGTTTTTGAGGACCCTGCCGTTCGTCGATGCCGACCGGATCGGCATGATGGGCGGGTCGTTCGGCGGCTATATGACCGTGCGGGTCATGACGACGCCGGGCGCGGGCGTGCGCGCCGGAGCGGCATACGGCGTCCCCGCCGATTTCGCCCTCTACGACACGCATTACACGGAACGGTTTCTCGGCACTCCGGAAGAGAACGGGCGCGCTTACGCCGAAGGGGCGCTGTTGACGAGGATGGCGGACCTCGAAGGCCACCTCCTGCTGTCGCACGGCCTCTCCGATGACAATGTGACGATCAATAATTTCACGCTTCTAGTGTCGCAACTCGTCAAAGCCGGAAAACTGTTCGAGACAGGCGTCTATCCAGGCATGGGGCATGTCCCGACCGGAGAAGATCGCCAGGCGCATATCTGGCAGACCAATATCGATTTTTTCAGGAGGCGGCTTGGATGATGATGGCACAAATCGCGCCGAATATCGCAGCGGGATCGGCATTATTACGGGCCTCGCTGGCTGAATGGGCGTCGGGATGAACACGATGTCGTCGGCGAGCGCGCCCGAACTCCGCTTCAATTTCGATGAGAAAGCCATCGATGCCGTCTTTCGCGACGTCGACCAATGTGCGTTGCCGGGCGCGGCAATAGGACTCGCGGTTGACGGCAGGCCGATCTACCGCAAGGGTTTTGGCCGCGCCAATCTGGAACTCCCGGTCCTTCTGTCGCCTTCCATTCGACTGCGCATCGGATCCATTACCAAGCATTTCACCGCGCTTGCATGGCTTCTGCTCTGCGAGGACGGGCTGGCGCGGCCGGACGATCCGATCGGACATCATCTTCCCGAAGTGAAGTCGCCGATCGCCGAGGCGACCGTGGAAGATCTTCTCGGTCACACGAGCGGGATGGTCGATGCCCTCGATCTCATCCACGCGTTCAACGGCTTTGGCGTACGCCATGAATCGCGTGATGTCCTGGCGCTCTACGGCCGGTTGACCCATCGCAATGCCCCTGCCGGCAAAACCTGGTCCTATAACAACGGCGCCTATACGCTGGTCACCGCAGCGATCGAACGAGTGGCCCGGACCGACTATCGCACGTTTCTCGCCGATCGTGTCTTCGCGCCGATCGGGATGCACGATACGCAAGTGCGCCGGTGGGACACGGAATATCTGCCCAACAGCGCTGCGCTGCACGCCTGCCTGGAGGGCGGTGGGTATCAACAGCTTTACCTCGGCACGGAAATGGACGGCGCGGGGGGCATCGTCTCCACCATCGACGACATGCTCCGCTGGCTGGCCCATATGGACCGCCCGATCGTCGGCAGCGCCGAAAGCTGGGCCTGTATCCGGGAGCCGCGGCTGCTGGATGGCGGTAAATCCACAGGCTATGGGCTCGGACTGGCGACGGACCGATATCGCGGCCTGGCATTGCTCCATCACGGCGGCGGCGTGTGGGGCGGCAACGCCCAGATGCTGAAAGTTCCCGAGCTCGGGCTCGACCTGATCATCATGGTCAATCGCCAGGATGTCCTTGGCGCGGAACTGGGCTACCGGCTCATCGACGCATGTGTCGAAGGGCTGGCGGCGTTTCCGGCGCCGGCCGACGCGACGCCACCGGTCGGGCTCTTCCGCTCGCGTGACAGCGGGCGCTGCATCGACATCACCGAAAGCGGGCGCCACCAGTCGGTCGACATGCACGGTCGGGAGCTCCTGCTCGACGAGGCGCCGGGACAAGGCGACGCCGCGTCGCTTCGCATGGCGTTCGAGCGCGGACTCGAGAAGACGAGCCGGATTCGATGGTCCGAGGGATCGAGCCGGGAAATCCGGTTCGGCGAATATGGCACCGAAGACGTGTTTCACCGCGAAGCGCCGCCCGAGGATCGGGACTTTTCGCGCTTCGTCGGAACTTATGCCTGCGAAGCGCCGGACCTCCGGATCGAAATCCGCAACGATCCCGGCCAGGCGTCGATGATCGCGACCGGACCCGGCGCGCGTGTGGAATATGGCCTCGAGCTGGTCGGAAATGGCCTGCTTCGCGCACGGGCGGACGTGTCCTTTCTTCAGGCGATATTGGTCGTCTCCGAACGGGGCGACACGCTGTTGTTCCAAACGGCTTCCACCAGGAATCTGCTGTTTCGTCGGGACGGCCCAGCCTTCGATCAAGCCGTATTGCCGGATTAGCCGACCGGAAGGCAACCGGTCCTATCCCGATTTTGGAACCTCTCGCAGTGCCTCGCCATCGATCATGCAGGGAACGATATGCAACGGGATATTCGAGGCACGTCCAGGTTCACGGATATCGAGGATCGTTACCGCGCCTGGTGCCGCCCCGGGCAAAACGTCATTGTCGATCTCGCCGACCTCGATCCGTCGCCGGCGGGCGACCGGGTAGCGGCGTCGGGGACGCTCTACGAAGACCTGGCGGGCATGCCCGTGACGCGTATCGTACTCGTCGATCTTGAACGCGGAGACATGGAGCGGGTCACCAGCGGCCCGAATTGCGATCGGCTCCCGAAATGGTCGCCCGACGGCGAGACGCTCGCGTTCCTGAGCGACCGCGTGAAAGCGACGGTGTTCGAGCTGTTTCTCCTAGATCCGCGAACACGGGTGGCGACCCGGGCCGGCGGCGTTCGGGGCAGCGTGGAATATCACCATTGGTCGTCCGATGGACGCCGGCTGTTGCTGGGTGTTGCAGGTCCGGGTGCGGACGTTGCGGGCCCCCACGGCGGATTCTCCCCCGCGACGGCAGACGACCAGGCGCCAGACTGGCTGCCCCATGTCGATACGGGTATCCGGCCGGATTCATGGCGCAGCGTCTGGGTCGTCGACGTCGCGGCGAAGACGGCGCGCCAGGTCTCGCCGCCCGGCGTCAACATCTGGGAGGCATGCTGGTGCGGCGTCGATGCCTTCGGCGCGATCTGTTCCGAAACGCCGGGCGAAGATGCCTGGTACGTCGCCGATCTTCGCCTGTTCGATCTTGCAGGCGGGTCGCGCGTCCTGTTCAAGCCGGAGCACCAGCTCGGCTGGCTGTCCGCGCCCCGGGGAGGAGGGCGTCTCGCCGTCGTCGAAGCGATTTGCAGCGACCGCACGATCGTGGCCGGGGAACTGCGGATCGTCGATGCGCAGTCCGGCGCGGTCGACGCCGCGCACGCGCCCGGAATTGACATAACGTCGACGGCGTGGCGGAGCGCGCGTCATCTGCTGTTGTCCGGGGTCCGGGGCTCCGACAGCATGATCCTGCACTACGATCTGCCCGCCAGAAGCGCGGTGCAGTTGTGGAAGGGCAGAGACGTAACGCTGGCCGGACCGAGGTTCCCGGAAGCGACGGGCCTGGGCCAGTCTCCCGGCGACGTTATTTTCATGCGGGAAGGCTGGTTCGATCCCCCGACGCTGGTAGCGTTGATCGGGGGGAAGGAAAGGCCAGTCAGACGGTTCGGACCCGAAGCGGTCGACACCGCGCTGAACGGCCTCGGCACGGCGCGGCATCTGTCGTGGAAGGCGAACGACGGCCTTGAGATCGAGGGCTGGCTCCTCGCGCCGGAAGGAACACGACCGTATCCGACCATCCTGCAGATCCACGGCGGGCCGATCGCTTTCTACCGACCGCAATATCTCGGACGGTCGATCGTCAACCAGGCACTTCTGGCGGCCGGATACGCGATCCTGCAAGTCAACCCGCGTGGTTCGTCCGGCCGCGGCCGCGACTATGCCGCTTTGGTCCTGGGCGACATGGGCGGCGCCGACGCCGGGGATCATCTGTCCGGCCTGGACATGCTGGTGGCCCGGGGATTGGCCGATGCCGGCCGCATCGGCGTGATGGGCGGGAGCTATGGCGGCTTCATGACCGCCTGGCTGATTACCCGGGATCGACGGTTCGCCGCGGCGGTGTCCGTCGCGGCCACCACCGACTGGGTGACGCAGCATCTTACGTCGCATATTTCGCACTTCTGCAATATTTTCCTGGCGGACCGGATCGATCAGCCCGGCGGTCAGTATTTCAGCCGTAGCCCGGTCTATTTTGCCGGTTCCGTCACGACGCCGACGCTCAACATCTGTGGTGCCGCCGATCGAAACGTGCCGGCCAGCCAGTCCTTGGCGTTCCATCACGCTCTTCTCGAACACGGCGTTCGCTCGGTACTAATATGCTATCCGGACGAGGGGCACGGTATTCGCAAGATGCCGGCCTTGCTCGATTACGGGGCAAGGCTGGTCGGATGGTTCGAAGAGCATATGCCCTGACGCGGACGCCGTATCGCCGGAAGCACTGCCCGTGGCTCAGCGAGACGATTTGGCCATGCCCGGAAGATCCGCGGTCACCGTCAGTCGCGCGCGCCACAGGTGCCACGCGGGCCACAAAAGCCCCGGACAAAGCAGGATCAGCGCGTATCGGAGGGAGTCGTTGCCGAAATGCGGCCGCAACGCGTCGCTCAGCGCCCCTGCGGCGACCGGGCCGACCCCGAGGCCGATCAGGTTGGTGAACAGATACATGATGGCAATCGCCGTCGCTCGCATGTTCTGCGGGGCCAGTGACTGGATCAGCGCGTATATCGGGCCGTTGAGCGCGGAGCCCGCAAAGAGCGCCAGCCCGAGCAACACGAGCGCGAGCGTGGTGTCGGCGCACGAGAACGCGGCAGCGCAACATATGCCGAACATCAGGACCGCCAATGACATGACCTGCAATTGAAGGGTCTCGTTGCCCGCCGCCTTTCGCGCTGCCCATTCGCCTCCGACGTACACGCCCAACGTCGCACCGATTCCGAAGATCAGCGCCAGCCACCGGCCCAGTTCTTCACTGGAAAGCCCGTGTGTCCGAATGAAAAAAGTGGGAATGAAACTTTGCAGCCCGGTGGTAAAGAATGAGACAGTCGAAAAATACATGAGAAGATGCCGGAAGGTTCTGGTACGCCACAAGACCTTGAAGATCGCTGCGTTCGTCACTTTTGCCGGTGGAGCCGGGACTTCGGTTTCGTTTCGGGGGCCTTCCTGCGGGGCCGCTCGTCGCAATATCCTGGACGGTAGCGCCCGTGTCTCTCGCAACGTAAGAACACATAACAGCGCAAGAAAAAGTCCAGGAACGCCAAGCAGAACGAACGTTATTCTCCAGCCGTATATCTGATTGGCCCAGCCTGCGAACAGATAGCCGATCATAGCGCTGAGCGGGTTCGCAAGCGTGTAAAAGGCCAGCGCACGCGGGCGTTCAACGCGGCTGAACCTGTCCGCCAGAAGGGAATGGGCCGGTGGAACGCATCCTGCTTCGCCGATCGCCACGCCGACACGGATCAGCAGCAACTGCGTGAAATTGGCCGCTGCACCGCAAAGTGCGACCGCAACGCTCCACACGGCAGCGGTCGTGGCGATGATCGTGACCCGGTTGCCGCGATCCGCCCACCGCGCGATCGGTATGCCCATGATGGAATAGAACAAGGCGAAGGCAATGCCGCTCAGCAGCCCCATTTGCGTATCCGTCATGACCAGATCGACGCGAATGTCCTCAAGCATGAGACCGAGCGCCAAGCGGTCGACCTGGTTGAAGGCGGCAACGAAGATGAGTACCGTCAGCAGATACCATCTGTACCGGTCATGACGATCGACATCTATGTCTTGTTCGTGGTTCATGTGTCTATCCAGCGTAAGGGCGAGCTTGTTAAACGGAATCGGAAGCGGGCAATCTCCACATGAACGGCGGCGCGACGGTTCATCGTCGATATGCCGCAGTCAATTGCCCTCCTCGATCGAAGCGATGTTTGACGTTATAACAAAGGTTGTCAACGACGCAGAGGAGTTCGGCCCCGCAGGGAGTGAAGCTGCGGCGGTTACGGCCTGATGTTGCATCTCGTTATAACAAGTGACACTGTCGTCCGTGGAGCCGGTGCGCCTTCCGGATAGCGATGCCGGACAATGCAGGGGGAAACATCGTGGCCGACATTGTTCCGCATGTGCGCGACCTGCGCGGTTACGGCCCGAATCCTCCGCAAGTCCGGTGGCCGAATGGCGCGAGCGTAGCGGTCTCGATCGTGGTGAATTACGAGGAGGGTGCCGAAGCATCGCTCGAAGACGGCGCGACGATCGTCGACCGCGATGCCGAATATACCGGCGGATTGCCGGAAGGTGTGCGCGATCTCGCGGTCGAGCAGATGTTTACCTATGGCATGCGGGCAGGATTATGGCGAACGTTGGACGCGTTCGATCGCCATGATTTGAAGGCGACGTTCCTGTTCTGCGGCCGGGCGGTCGAACGCACCCCCGATTTCGCACGGCAGGTGGTCGCCGCCGGGCACGAGCCGGCGTGCCACGGCTACCAATGGGCATGCCACGCGCTGATGACCGACCGGGAGGCGGAACGGGCCGAGATCGATCGCGCGGTCGCCGCGATGGAGCGGCACCTCGGGACCCGGCCGTTCGGCTTCTACAGCCGTTGGGCACCCAGCCTGTCGACTCGCCGCCTGCTGCAGGAAGCGGGCTTCGTGTACGATTCTAACGCTTATGACGACGATCTACCCTATTACGATCGGAGCTATCCCGGCGAGCCCATGCTCGTGCTGCCTTATACGCTCGATACCAACGATTGCAGGTTCTTCGGCAATGACCCATGGGGTACGGGCCAGGCCTATCTGACCTATCTTCTGGAAACGCTCGACGTGCTGATGGCGGAAGGACGGCGCGGCGCACCGAAGATGATGAGCGTCGGGCTTCATCTACGGATTATCGGCCGGCCCGGCCGGTTCTGGGCGCTCGAACGCTTTCTCGCCCGGTTGAAGGAACTCGGCGACGAGGTGTGGGTCGCCACGCGGCTGGAGATCGCCCGCCACTGGCTCGCGCATCATCCCGCGGAACACGGTACGCCCGGCTGACGCCTGTATCAGGGCGCGGGCGTACCGGGCCGCACCGGCAGGACGAGCGCCGATGGCGTCGCCGCGCCGAAATGGACCGTGTTGTCCGCAACGCGCCACTGCGTGTCGGTATAATTGTCGCCGCCGGTATTGAGGTTGCGGTCCCACGCGGGGAAACTGCTGGAGGCGATCTCCAGCCGGATCCGGTGGCCGGCGGGGAAGGTGATCGCCGCGTGCCACAGGTCGATCGTGATGCGGTAGACCGTGCCCGGCTGCATCGGCACGGCGCGGTCGATCCCGTCGCGATAGCGCATGCGCGCGACGCCGTGCGTGACGTTGATCGGCATATTGTCCGGCTGGACGTCGACCAGAGTGGCGACGAAGTCGGTATCGGGTGCCGATGAGGAAACGAACAGCTCCACGCTGACCGGACCCGCAATCTCCAGCGCGGCATCGAGAACAGCCGTGGTAAAGACGATCACGTCGTCGCGCGCCTCGATCGCCGATCGGTCGAAATACCCGACGCCGAGCAGGTCCAGCGCCGCGCCCGCCGGCTCCGACGGGGTCGGATCGGCGGGATCGTAGGTGTACGTCTCGCTTGCCGCCGCGCCGGCCTGCCATTGCAGCGCATGGTCCTGCGCCAGATATAGCGGGCGGCGGACCACGTCGCCGGGCGGCCATGCCCCCGCCGCGTCCCAGGCGTTGCGGTTGACGCTGTAATAGCGAACCGCCGGCCAGTGCTCGACGCCGCTCTCGTCGCCGCGCAGCCAGCGGCCGAACCATTGCAGATAGGCGCGGTAATAGGGAAAGCGCGTGTCGCCCAGGTCGCGGATGCCGAACATGGTCTGCGCATCGCTCAAGTGGATCTGGCTGTGCGGCGCCGGTGTGAAGAGCAGCTTCTGATTGTCGCGCGCCGCCGGCGACTGTGCGTTCTCGCGGAACAGGCGGAAATTGTCGAAGCCGCTGCCGCCGCGCTCCAGCGGGCCGGTGACGTGGAGCGTGGGTACGTCGAAGCGGTCGTCGTCGGTCAGGAACCCCTGCGCCGCCCAATAGGGATCGGCGGGGTTCGCGGCGCGGCGCATCATCTCGCCGAATTCGCTGGGCGCGGCGCCGGCGCGATCGAGCAGGTCGTGAACCGGCAAGGTCCGCAGATGCGCGTCCAGATCGACCGGCGGCTGCGCGACCGGCTGCGTCGCATAGTTTTGCGACCAGGGCGAGGCGAACCATGTCTCGCGATCGACATGCGCCGGCGGGCCGTAGGAAACCCCCGGCACCCAGTCGCGGAACCAGCCGAACATCATCCGCAGCATCGTCACGCCGCCTTGAAGATAGGCTCCGTTCAGGCTGCTGCCGCCGGCATAGCCGCCGTCGAACTGGACGATGCACGCCTTCAGCGCCGGATGCAGCGTGGCGGCGGCCTTGGTGGCCGTCTCGCCGGTATAGGACGCTCCGATCATGCCGACATGGCCGTTGCACCACGGCTGCTTCGACAGCCACTCGATCGTGTCCCAGCCGTCCTGGCGATCATCCGCGGAGCAGGCGACGAAACGGCCCTCCGATTCGTGCCGGCCGCGGACGTCCTGCACGGCGTAGACGAAGCCCTGTTCGGGAAGGAGTTCCGCCAGCGCGTTCTTGAACTGCCGCTTGTTGTACGGAGTGCGCACCAGCACGACCGGCAGCGGCAACGTCGCGCCGAGCGGAATGTGGAAGTCGGTCGACAGCCGTATGCCGTCGCGCATCGCCACCTGTTCGGCGCGGACGATGCGCGTCGCGAAGCGCGGCACGAGATCGTCGAACAGGAACGGCCGCCGATCGTCATAGCCCGCCGACCGCGCGGCCGGGGTCTCGCCGCTGCCGGCAAAGTCATCGACGCTGATCGGCATGGCTCTTCTCCATCTGGCGTATAGTTCGTTATAACGATATGTCGCCCGCCACTGTCAATGAGGGTTGAGGAACGCACGATGCCGGCGACCGGATACGATGTGGCGAGCGAGATCGTCGAACGCCCGTATCACGAACCGTTCGTCATCTCGCGCAGCGCGGTGGACCGGGAGCGCGCGCTGGTCGTTCGGCTCAAGGACGGCGCGGGCCATCGCGGCCAAGGCGAAGCGCTCGGCATCACCTATGAAGGGGAAACGCCCGAAACCATGCAGGCGCAGCTCGCCACGGTGTCCGGTGCCTTGCGAGACGGCGTGACGCGCGATGCCCTGCTCGATCTGCTGCCGCCCGGCGGCGCGCGCAACGCGATCGACGCGGCATTGTGGGACATCGAAGCCCGGCGTTCGGGCGTCAGCTCGTTCGCGCGGGCCGGCACCGCGACCGATCCCGTCACATCGTCGCGCACGATCGGCATCCAGACCGGCGACGGCTATGCGGCCAAGGCGCGGGCCTATGCCCGGAGCGACAGCATCAAGATCAAGGTCGATGCGCGCGATCCGCTCGCGGCGATCGCGGCGGTGCACGCGAACGCGCCGCAATCGCGGCTGATCGTCGATCCCAATCAGGCGTGGACGGTCGACCAGTTGAAGGCGTTGGCGCCCGAACTCGCCCGGCTCGGCGTCGATTTGATCGAGCAGCCGATCGCGGTCGGCGCCGAGGCCGCGCTGGACGGCTATGACTGTCCCGTGCCGCTCGCCGCCGACGAGTTGATCCACGACGCGCGCGACCTCGCCAAGGCGCGCGGACGCTTCGATTTCGTCAACATCAAGCTGGACAAGGCCGGCGGCCTGACCGCCGCGCTGATCCTCGCCGACGCGGCCGCGGCGCAGGGATTCGGGCTGATGGTCGGCTGCATGGGCGGGTCGTCGCTGTCGATGGCGCCCGCCATGATCGTCGCGCAGCGCTGCCGTTTCATCGACCTCGATGCGCCGCTGTTTTTAGTTGACGATCTGGCGGGCGGCTTCCGCTATGAGGATGGCCATGTGGCCGAGCCGTATTTGCCCGGCATCTGGAGCTGAGCCGCGCGGGAGTATCGATGAGTACCGAACTGACCAATGTCGCCGATCTGGCCGTGCTGGATGGCAGCAAGATGCACGAACGCATCTATATCCAGTTGCGACGTGCGATCATGGCCGGGCGCTATCTGCCGGGCGAGGCGCTGACGCTGCGCGCGCTGGCGGGCATTCTCGGCACCAGCATCATCCCGGTGCGCGACGCGGTGCTTCGGCTGGTCGCGGAGCAGGCGCTGGTCAAGGTCGGCCGCAACATCCGCATCCCGGACATGACGCTCGACCAGTTCCGCGACGTGCTGCGTCTGCGCGAGGCGCTGGAGGGCGAGGCGGCGGCGATCGCGGCGGAACGGGCGAGTGCGCAGGACCTGAAGGCGATCCGCGCGGCGAACGCGGCATTGCTCAACGTTCAGCAGAAGGGGACGCTGCAGGGTTTTCTGGACGCCAACCAGAATTTCCATTTCTCGATCTACGCCGCCGCCCATACCGTGCTGCTGCACTCGATGATCGAGATGCTGTGGCTGCAGATCGGACCCCATCTCGGGCTGCTGTTGCGGCGCAGCGAAAGTAGCGACACGCGCCATATCGACCTGTCGGCGCATGATCGCCTGATCGACGCGATCGCCACGCGCGACGCCCCCGCCGCGCGCGCTGCGCTGATCGCGGACCTGGAGGATTCGACCGATATCTTCCGTCCGTGGACGCAGGTGCCGGCAGCGCGCCGGGCCGGCCGCCGCCTGGGCTAGCGTCCCGGCTCGGGCGTCAGCCGCCGCTGGAAGAAGTCGAGCTGCGATTCCAGGATATGCGGCCCGCGCGGCACATGCCCCATGCCCGGATAGACCGAGGTTTCGAACAGCTTGCCCCGCGCCTGCAATTCCGCCGCCAGCGCGGTGAAGTTGCCGATGACGACATTGTCGTCCGACAGGCCCTGCAACAGCATCAGGTCGCCGTGCAGATGCCCCGCGCGCGGCAGCAGCCCGCTGCGCGTGTAGTTCGCCGCATTGTCCAGCGGCTTGCCCAGGAAACGTTCGGTATAATGCGTATCATAGAGCGCGAAATCGCTGGGCGTACCGCCGGCTGCTCCGGCGCGCACCCCCGAATCGGGCTCGGTCAGCAACCGGACGGTAACGTAGCCGCCGAACGACCAGCCCATCATGCCGATCCGGCCGGCGTCGATGAAGGGCAGCGACCCGAGGAACCGGACGCCCGCGCGCTGGTCGTCGATGCCCACGCCGCCCAGGTCGCCCGCCAAAGCATGCTCGAACGCCTCGCTGCGATTGGCCGAGCCGCGGTTGTCGAGCTGGAAGACGACATAGCCGTGCTCGGCGAGCAATTGGTCGGACGCGCTGCGCCATTCGCGGCGGACGGTCTGGACACCTGGACCGCCATAGACGCGCACGATTGCGGGATAGCGTTTCGCCGGGTCGAAACCCGTCGGCTTCGCCAGCACATAGTGCAGGTCCGATCCGTCGCCGGCCTTCAGCGTCCCGTATTCATATGTCGGCCTGCCCGCCATATAGCGCCACAGTGGGTGCTCGGGGCCGAGGCGATTTTCGTCCAGCCATTTCAGCCGCGCTCCGGTCGCCGAATAGAGGGCGGTGCGCGGCGGCGTGAGCGGGTCCGAATAGGTGGCGAGGAACGCGCCCGCGGCATGCTCCGCCATGTACGGCGTCCACCAGCCGCTGCCGCTCGTCACCTGGTGAGGAACGTCGGCGTGCAGGTATGACGTGCGATAGAGCTGCTGCTCGATCGGCGTCGCGATCGACGCGACGAAATAGACCAGCCCGCGCCGTTCGTCGACGCCGACCACGGACGTGAAATTTTCAGCCGCGGCGATGGTGATGTTGGCGATCCGCCAGTCGCCCGACGTGACCTGGCGCAGCAGCGTGCCGTCGCGGTCGTAGCGGTAAAGATGCCGCCATCCGCTGCGCGCCGATCCCCACAGGAAGTCGCCGTCCGAGAGCGGCCAGAAATCACGTTCGAGATCGACCCAGGTGGCGCTGGTCTCGTGAACGAGAACGCGTGTGCGGCCCGTGACGGGATCGGCGCGCAGCAGGTCGAGCTGCTTCTGGTCGCGCGACTGCCGCTGGATATAGAGGGCGCTGCCGTCGCGCGACCAGCGCACGTCCGCCAGGTAGATATCGGGGTCGCCGCCGAGATCGATCTCGACCGGTGCGCCGCCGCCCGCCGGCTCCACGAAGAGCTGCACCTTTGCGTTGGGCGTTCCGGCAAGCGGATAGCGCTCGTTGGCCACTTTGGTCGTCCGGGGATCGATCAGGACGCGGGGAATCGTCTTCACGCCGCTCTCGTCGACGCGGGTATAGGCGATATGGGCACCGTCAGGCGACCACCATTGGCCGGTGAAGCGCCGCATCTCCTCCTGCGCGATGAACTCGGCGGCACCATAGGATATCGCGTCGCTCGCATCGTTGCCGATCCGCCGCTCCGCACCGGTGGCCAGCGACCGGACGACGAGGACGGGTCCGCGGGTGAAGGACACGAACCGCCCGCCGGGCGCAAGCTGCGGATCGACCTCGGCCTCGGGCGTCGATGTCAGCCGGGTTACGCGTCCGCCCGCCGCATCGATCGCGTACAGATCGTCGCCATAGGATAGCAGCAGCCGTTTGCCTTCAGGGCTCCAGCTAAAGGTGAGCGCCGTGCTTGCGGTCTGGTAGCGCCGCTCCAGCGCCTTCATCGCGGCGTCGCTCAACTTCCGATCCGTCGTGCCGAGCGTGCGGCTGTCCACCAGCGCGCGCGCGGCGCCGTGCCGCACCGGCATCACCCACAGCACGCTGCCCAAGGCATCGTCCGCCGCCGGCTTGAGCCAGGCGACGAACCGGCCATCCGGCGACAGGCGCGCGCCGCTGGTCGTCTCGCCCGACAATGCCGGCCCTTCGGACAGGCGCTGCGGGGTCAGCCGGTCTGCCCGTGCTTCGGCCACGCCCCCGATCAGACCCGTGAGCGTGGCAAGCAGCACGCAGATCCTGTTCATGTGCATTGCTCCGCTCCTGCCACCCCGCGCGTGCATCGTTCGAAAGCGGTTGCAACGCGGGCCGTTTGCCGTCAGCTTTGATATAACAATGGCGTGACGATGAAAAACCTTATTCTTGCCTTCGCGGCGATGATCGCCGCCGCCCACCCGGCGTCCGCCCAGCCCGCGCCGGACGAGGCGGCCGTCGCGTGGACCAGCGCGCACGCCGTGGCGGTGGGACGGGACGACGTGCCGGCCCGCGGCCCGGAAGCCCGCGCCATCCTGCGCGCGATCGGCGATGCGCGGGTCGTCGGGTTCGGCGAGTTCACGCACGGCGCGCACCAGCCGCTGTTCCAGCGCAACCGCTGGGTGCGTTTCCTGGTTGCGCATGCCGGCTTCACCGCCGTGACCCTCGAATCGTCGATCGCGCAGAGCCGGCAGGTCAACGACTATATCGCCGGCGGCCCTGGCGCGCTGGCGCAGGTGGTGCGCGACGGGCTGGGTTGGGACTTCGGGCGCTATGCCGCCAATGCCGACCTCATCGCATGGCTGCGGGCGTGGAACCAGATGCATCCCCGCCGCACGGTACGACTGTACGGGGCGGACGTCAGCGGCGGCGACGCCAGGGACGAGATGGGGCGGGCCGGCGTCGCCATCGCCGAGGTGTCGCGCTATCTCGCGCTGACCGTCCCGGCCGAGTCGGCCACGCTGCGGACCCGCCTCGCGCCGTTTGCGGGCCGTTTCGACGAACATGCCTGGCACGGTTACAGCGCGGCGGAGCGCGGCGCGCTGCGGGCCGCCGCGGCGGACGCCGTGGCGCTGTTCGCGCGGTACGAGCGGCGGATGGTCGCCGCGTCCTCGCCCGCCGCCTTTGCCTGGGGCGAGCGGATCGCCGGCGATCTCGGGCGGATCATTCCGATCCTCGACGCCTGGCCGGTCGGCGCGGCCGACATGATGCCGGGCATGATGAAGGTCACCGCGCTGCGCGACCGGACGATGGCCGATTACGTCCTGTGGGCGCTGCGCCAGGAAGGCCCGCGCGGGCGCATCCTGAGCTTCGCGCATAACGGGCATGTCGCCAGGACGGTCAACTGGCCGGTCAGCCTCGCCGCGCGCACCGACCGGCCGGTCATCATGGGCCAGTATCTCGCCGCGGCGCTGGGGCGGTCGTACCGCGTCGTGATGACCGCTTCGACCGCGACGGTGGCGAAGACCGGCGCCCGGGGAAGCGTCGACACGCTGCTCGCGGCGGCGCGCCCCGCGCCCTATCTGATCGACCTGCGCGACGCGCCCGCCGCAAGCTGGTGGCGCCGGCCGCAGACCCTGACGCATGGCTCGCTCGACGTGTCGGCGCTGGTGCCGGCACGGGCGGCGGACGCGATGCTGTTCGTGGGCGACGTCAGCGACGATCCGAAGACGGCGCCACCGCGGCCGTGACCGCGGACGACGTATCGTTCGCCGGGCGGGCGGTCGTGCGGCTCTCGTCGATCGAATTGCGGAAGCGCCACAGTTTCTATCACCGAATGAAAAGAACGGGAGATACATGATGTCTGGCTGGCGCTATTTTCCGGTCGCCACGGCGATTGCCGCGACCATCGTGCTGACAACGCCGGCGATGGGCCAGACCGATGTCGCGGAGCGCTACCGGCGCGCTTCTCGCCTGCAATATCTGTCGGCGATCACGGCGGTGAAGAACAACGCGATCGTCCCGCACTGGATCGATGGCGAGGACCGCTTCTGGTATCGGCGCGAGACGGAGACCGGCAGCGCGTTCGTCGTCGTCGATGCCGCCACCGGGCAGTCCGGCCCGGCATTCGACGCAACCGTCATCGCCCAGGGTCTCGCCGCCGTGACGAAACAGGCTGCAAGCGCCGATGCGCTGCCCTTCACCACGTTCGATTACGCCCAGGGCGGTCGCGCCATCGCCTTCCAGGTCGGTGCCAGCAAATATGAGTGTACGCTGGCGACGCCGGCCTGCCGCGCCACCGGCGCCGTGGCCGCACCCGACCTGCTGATCTCGCCCGACGGAACATCGGCGCTCTTCGTGCGGGGCGGCAACCTGTTCATCAGGACGATCGCGACCGGGGCCGAGCGCGCGCTGACCGACGACGGCACGCTCGACAAGGGCTGGGCCGTCCAGGTCGAGCCGAGCGATTTCCACGCGATCGGACGACAGGCATCGGGCAGCGGCGCGCCGCCGCTGTGGACCGCATGGTCGCCCGATTCGAAGCGCCTGATCACGAGCTTCGTCGACCAGTCGGCGGTCAAGCCCTATCCGTATATCGACTATGCGCCGAGCGACGGGTCGGTCCGGCCCAGGCTGCGCGAAGTCCGCCTGGCGCTCGTCGGGGACCAGCCCGCCGTGATCCAGCTCTACGCGATCGACGTCGCATCGGGGAAACGCCAGCGGATCGATCTCGACAACAGCCGCTTCAACCGCACGCAGCGCGGCGCCCATCACGGCGAATGGGCGCCGGACGGGCGGCATTACCTGCTCTTCACGCGGTCGGCGGATCTCGGCAGCGCGGTGCTGTTCGATATCGACGCGGTGACCGGGACCGTGCGCGAAGCCATCCGGGAGAAAGGCGTCTATCCCGCATTGCTCAACGCCGGCGGCTCTGGCGCGGCGAACGTCGCGCTGCTCAAGGGCGGAACGCAGGCGATCTGGTCGTCGCAGCGCGACGGGTGGCCGCATCTCTATCTCTACGATGTCGCGACGGGCCGCGAACTGCGCCGGCTGACCAGGGGCAAGTGGGTGGTGCGCGACATCCTCCGCGTCGACGAGAAGCTCGGCAAGCTGTTCTTCGTCGCCAGCGGGCGCGAGGGCGGCAATCCCTATTACCGGTCCGTCTACAGCGTCGATCTCGATGGCCGCCGGCTGCGACGCCTGACACCGGAAGCCGACGACACGCCGATCGCGAACCCGGCGACGACATTGAGCTTCGACGGAGCGTCATCGTACGATCCGGTGTCGCCGAGCGGTCGCTACATCGTCTATGGCACCGCGCCGCTGTCCGCGCCGGCGACGACGCTGCTGCGGCGGACGGACGGCGCGGGCCGGCCGGTCGTGCTCGAACACGGCGACGCGCGCGCGTTGTTCGCCGCCGGTTTCCGGGCGCCGGAGGCGTTCACCGCCAAGGCCGCGGATGGGTCGAGCGACCTGTACGGCGTGATCTACCGGCCGGGCGATTATGAGGCGGGCCGGAAATATCCGGTCATCCTGGCGCAGTATAACAGCCCGATCGTTCCAATCGCGCCGCGCAATTTCGGCATAGCCTATTCGCTGGTGACCGACAACGCATCCCCGGCGGCGGAAGCGCAACTCGGCTTCATCGTCGTCATGGTCGATCCGCGCGGGACGCCGTATCGCGGTGCCGCCTTCTCCGATCCGGCCGCCGGCTATATCGCGACGATGGGCCTTGACGACCAGGTCGCGGCACTCCGGCAACTGGCGGTGCGCGACCGCAGCATGGACATGGACCATGTCGGCATCGTCGGCGCGTCGTTCGGCGGCTGGACCGCGATCCGGGCGCTCATCCTGCATAACGATCTGTTCAAGGCGGCGGTGGCCTGGGCACCGCCGGGCAGCTTCCATACGATGTACCAGGCGCCGGAACTGACCATCCCCTCGGGCGTGCCGCACTATGCCGGCGGGGCATCTTTGCGCCCCACCGACAAGGCCGTCCCCGAGAATTGGGCGCAGATGGACAGCGTCGCGCAGGCCGGCCTGATGAAGGGCCGGCTGCTGCTCGGCAGCGGCGCGCTGGACGAGAACGTCCTGCCCGGCTCGACCATGCAGTTCCTCGACGCCGCGGCCAAGGCCGACAAGGATGTCGAGACGATGTTCCTGCCCGGCGCCACGCATGGCCCGCTGCCCTATTGGCCGTATGTGGTGAAGCGCACCTGGGATTTCCTGGTGCGCAACCTGCGCGGCGAAACGCCGCCGAACGACTTTGTCTTCCCGCCCGGAACCTTTCCGCCGTCGAAATGACCGGCGATGCCGCGACTTGCGGCCGATCGCCGCGACGCGCGGCCTGACGACCCGATCACCTCGGGTCAGCCGTCATTGGCGTCCTGCACGCCGCTGACGAGGTTGGCCGTGCGCAGGCGGGTCTCGAAATCGACCGGACCCCTCGCGACCTCGGCGAGATAGGCGCGATGCTCGCGCGCCGCTTCGCGGGCGATCGCGATCGCTTGTTCGGGCTCGACCGACGTAAAGCGGAGCGGCGTGTCGGGCGATGCCTGCGCGAGCGACTCGGTGTCGCAGCCGAGCACCGTCGCCACCTTGGGATAGCCAGCGGTGGTCTGATGGTCGGCCAGCAGCATCACCGTCCGCCCCGCGCCATCGACTTGCAGCGCGCCACGAATGGCAGGCTCGCTGACCATCGCGATGCTGGAGGGGTGAAGGGCGGGACCGTCTAGCACCACGCCCATCCGGTCGAAACCAAGCGAGGCGCGGAACGCGTGCGATACCAGCGCCGCCAGGTCCTGGTCGGAAAAGAAGCGGTGCTGCGGCCCGACTATGATGCGCAGGTCGTTTCGGGCCGGATCCGGTCGTGGGATCGCGCCGCTCGCCCGGGTGCCCGCGTCGGCGGCGATCGTCAACGTGTCGCCCGGCAGGAGCCGTCCGCCGCCCAGCCCGGCGATCAAATGGGTCGACGCGCTGCCGAGCCATTCGGGCACGAGCAATCGCCCGGCGAACGCGAGATAGCCCCAGTTGCCGTTTCGCCCCGATGCGATGCGCAGGCGCTGGCCTGCTTCGAGCCGACCGCTCGTCCAGGGGCCGAGCGCAGCGTTGTCGCGCAACGCCGTAAAGTCGGCGCCGCACAGCGCGAAATCGAGAGCACCCTCGTCGCAGTGCAGCACCAACCCGCCGAGCGACATCTCGATGCCGGGCGCAGCGGCGTCGCGGCCGAGCGCGAGGTTGGCGGCGGCGTGCGCGATCCGGTCGATCGGGCCGGACGGCGGCACGCCGAAGCGCAGGAAACCGCGCCGTAGGCCGCCCTGGATCGAGGTCAGCGGCCCGGCCTGAATTACGGTCAGTCTGGCGGTCGGTCCGGCCATGCTCATGTCTGCCGGACGAACCGCACCCGGTCGCCGGGCTTGAGCAGGAACGGGTCGGGCGCGTCCGGACGCAGGATCGCGATGTCGGTCCGGCCGATCACCCACCAGCCGGTCGGCATCGGCAGGGTGGTGACGAGGCATTGCTCCCCGGCGACGAGGATGCTGCCGACGGGATGGCCGCGCACCGGCGCGGGCTTGCGCGCGACGGCGATCGCCGGCGGGACGCCGCCGAGATAGGCATAGCCCGGCGCAAAGCCGCACATGTAGACGCGGTAGCTGCCCGCCAGATGCGCCGCGACGATGGCGTCGGGCGCAAGGCCGAGCCGCGCCGACAGCGCCGCCAGATCCGGTCCGGACGCGGCGTCATAGCGCGCCGGAATGACATGCTCGCGGCCGCCCTGTGCGTCGTGCGCGGTTCCCGCGAGGGCGCGCGTATGGGCCTCGACGGCGACATGGTCGGTAACAAGCGGATCGAACGTCACGAGCAAAGCGGCATAGGCCGGGACCGTCTCCAGCATCCCGTCGCACGGCTGCTTGCGAAGCGCGGTGTCGAGCGCGATGACGCGGGCGTTGACGGCCTCGTCGATCCGGTCGCCGAACTCGACGAGCAACGCTGCCTCCCCGACCGGCCGGAAGACCGGCCCAAGGGCGGGCCCAAGAGCGGGCCTAAGAGCGGGCGGCGCGGTCACGCCGTTGCGAGAAAGGGCGCGATCCTGACGTCTTTCGCCGCGATCGCCTGGCGCAAATGGCCGGCCATCGCCACCGCCTGCGCGCTGTCGCCGTGGATACAGATCGAATCGCCCTTCAGCGCGACGGGATCGCCGCCGACCGTCGGCATGAGGCCGGTCTCGATGAACAAAAGCATCCTGGCGGTCGCTTCGGCGGCATCGTGGATCAGCGCGCCCGGCTGGCTGCGGGGGACGAGATTGCCCGCCGCGGTATAGCCGCGATCGGCATAGACCTCGCTGAACACCGCTGCCTGCGCATCGCGCGCGACGGTTTCCAGCATCGTGCCGGATATCGCCAGGATGCCCAGTTCCGGGTCTACCGCCCTGACCGCCCGGACGATCGCCTGCGCCACCGCCGCGTCCTCGGTCGCGACATTCCCCAGCGCGCCGTGCGGCTTCACATAGTTCACGCGCGTACCGGCGAGCGCCGCCAGCGCGATCAGCGCGCCGATCTGTGCCGCGACGAAGCGCTCGATCTCGGCCGGCGCGAACGGCAGCCGCCGCCGGCCGAACCCTTCCTTGTCGGGATAGCTCGGATGCGCGCCGATATTGATTCCGCGCTCGCGTGCCATCGCCAGCGTGTTGTACATCGTCTCGGGGTCGCTCGCATGGCCGCCGCAGGCGATGTTGGCGCTGGTGACGATACCCAGCATCGTCGCGTCGTCGCCCATCACCCAGGGGCCGTAACCCTCGCCCAGATCGGCGTTCAGATCGATGATCTTCACGGTCGTCACCTCATCACGGTTTGGCGCTCTGGCGGATTTCCAGCACGACGCCGGCCGCGTCGGCATTGTCGAAATAGGTGAAGCCGCTGCGGTCGTCGCGCCGTCCGCGCATCAGCACCGGCAGGCCGGCGGCCTTGCCCGCGGCCTCCGCCGCGTCGCAATCGTCGACTTCGAATCCGAGGTGGAACACGCCCTCGCCCTTTTCGTCGAGGAAGCGCCGCTGCGGGCAATCGATCGCGGGGGGCTGGCACAATTGGAGCTGGATATTGTCGATGTCGCAGAAGCGATAGCGCATCCCGAGAAATCCGTCGCGGCTCGGCACGTCGAGCTCGCGATACTGGTCTAGCGGCGGATAATCGTGCCACGGGCCGATACCGACCGAGACATAATGCGCCTCGCTCGCGGCGATGTCGTGCACGACGATGCAGGCGTGGTGCAGGCGGCGGAAGATCGTCGGCGCTTCAGCCATCCGCCCGCTCCGGCATGACGTAGTTGAGGATCATGCGCCCGCCGTCGGGATAGATCGTCTGGCCGGTGATATAAGACGCGTCGTCGCTCGCCAGGAAGGCGGCGACGGCGGCAACTTCGCTCGCCTCGCCGAGCCGCCCGGCGGGGGTACGCGACAGGATCATCCGCCCCTGTTCTGGCGTGGTCAGAAAGCCCATGTTGAGCATCTCGGTCGCGATCGTGCCCGGCCCGATGCCGACGACGCGGATGCCGTGCGGGGCGAGCGCCACCGCGCCGGTCGCCGTCACCTGGTTGAGCCCGCCCTTGGAGATCGCATAGGTCGCGACCGCGGGATTGGCCATGCGCGAGTTGATCGACGACATGTTGATGATGACGCCGCCTTGGTCCTGTGCGATCATCGCCCGCGCCGCGCTCTGCTGGCCGAAGAACGCGCCGCGCAAATTGACCCCGATCACCGCATCGAAATCCGCCTCGGTGATCGTCATGAAGTCCTGCGTCAGTGCGATGCCGGCATTGTTGAGCATGATGTCGAGCCGCCCGAAGCGGTCGACCGCCGCATCGACGAGCAGATCGAGCTCCGCGCGCTTGCTCACGTCGGTGCGGTGGAACGCGACCTCATGGCCCTCCGCCGTCAGCGTCGCCGTCGCCGCCGCGCCGTCGCTCTCGGCGATGTCGGACAGGAGCACGCGCGCGCCGTCTTCCGCGAAGCGCCGCGCGCAGGCGAGCCCGATCCCGCGCGCCGCGCCGGTGACGATCGCCACCCTGCCGTCGAGTTTCATGGCCGTCTCCTCATCTCAGTATATCGCGCTTTCAGGCATCGGCCGCCCCGCGGCGATCCGCTCGAAGCCGAGCGGCGTGACGTCGATCGAGCGGTAGCCACCGTATACGACATGCTCCGCCACCGCCCGCGCCACGCCGGGGGCGTGCATGACGCCATGCCCGGAAAAACCGGTCGCGAACAGCAGGTTCTCGAACCGATCATGCGGGCCGACGACGCCGTTGTGATCGAACAGGTTCATTTCGTAATGGCCGGCCCAGGTATTGAGCAGCCTGACCTGTTCGAGCGCGGGCACGCGGTCGGCGACCAGCGGCCAGAAGGTCGCTTCGAACAAATCGTGATGCGGCTCGAAATCGCCATGCGCGTCGGGGTCGGCATCCGCGTCGGGCTGGATCCCGCCGATGAAGCCGTCGCCTTCCGGGCGGAGCCAGGCACCCGAGACGTCGAACAGCATCGGCAGGCCGGCACCGTCGAGCGGGGCCTTGAAGTGGAACACGGTGCGCTTGCGCGGCGCGACGGGCAAGTCGATGCCGGCCCACGCCGCCACCCGGCCCGACAGCGCGCCGGCGGCGTTGACGAACCAGCGGCCGGGAATGCGCGTCCCGTCCGAACAGGTGATCGCGGTGACGGCGTCACCCGACACGTCCATGCCGGTCGCCTCGCGCTCGACGAATTCGATGCCGCGGCCGATCGCCGCGCGCCGTGCCGCTTGCAGCAGCGCCCAGGCGTCGAACCAGCCCTCGCCCGACAGGCCGAGCGTCGCCACCGCGACGCCGTGCGTCGCCAGCCACGCGAAGCGTTCGTTCAGCGCGGCGACGTCCAGTTCCTCCACGGCGGCACCGAGCGCGCGTTGCATGGCGAGCGCATCGCGCCGGGCGGCAAGCGTTTCCGCCGACCCGAGGATGAGATAGCCGTCCTCGACCAGCCCGATCGCCGCGTCCGGATCGAGCCGCCGGGTCACGTCGCGCAGGAACGCGCCGCCGAACAGGCTCAGCTCGACATTGACCGGGCAGCCGAACTGCGTGCGGATCGACGCCGCCGACAGCGCGGTCGAGGAGAAGCGGTAGCTCGAGTCCCGCTCGACGATCACGATGCGGCCATGGTGACCGGTCTCGCGCAGGAACCAGCCGGTCAGGCAGCCGATGATGCCGCCGCCGACGATCACGACGCTGTCCTCGCCCGCCGTCACCGCAGCACGAACGGATTGGCGGCGCGCGCGGCCGGGTCGATCCAGACGGTCTTGGTCTGGAGATACGCGTCGATCGCCTCCTGCCCGTTCTCGCGGCCGATGCCGCTGCGCTTGTAGCCGCCGAACGGTGCCATGTAGCTGACCGTGCGATAGCTGTTGATCCACACCATCCCGGCCTGGAGCCGCTCCGCGCTGCCGAACGCGCGCGCCATGTCGGAGGTCCACACCCCGGCGGCGAGGCCGTAGGGCGTGTCGTTGGCGATGGCGATCGCCGCGTCGTCATCGTCGAACGGGATGACCGCGAGGACGGGGCCGAAAATCTCTTCGCGCGCGACCCGCATCGCGTTCGACACGCCGGTCAGGATCGTCGGCTCGACGAACCAGCCGCCGATCTCCGGCACGCCGCCGCCCAGCGCCGCCGTCGCGCCCTCATCGCGGGCGATCGCCAGATAATCGAGGACGCGCTGCCGCTGCGCGACCGTCGTGATCGGGCCGACCTGGGTCGCCGGATCGGCCGGGTCGCCGAGGCGCGCCGTGCCGGCCAGCGTGACGATCCGCGCGACCAGCGCGTCATGGATCGAGCGGTGGACGAGCAGGCGCGATCCGGCGATGCAGGTCTGGCCCGATGCGGCGAAGATGCCGGCGACGACGCCGTTGGTCGCGGCGTCGAGATCGGCGTCGGCGAACACGATGTTGGCCGATTTGCCGCCGAGTTCCAGCGTGACGTGCTTCAGCCCGTCGGCGGCGGCATGCGCGACCGCGATCCCGCCCGCCTCGCCGCCGGTGAAGGCGATCTTGGCGATGTCGGGATGCGCGGCGAGCGGTGCGCCGACCGCGTCGGCGAAGCCGGTGACGGTGTTCACCACCCCCGCCGGGAACCCCGCTTCGGCGAACAGCTCGACAAAGGCGAGGGTCGAGGCCGAGGCATGCTCCGATGGCTTGACGACCACGGTGTTGCCGGCGGCGAGCAGCGGCGCGAGCTTCCACGCGAGCAGCAGCAGCGGCGAATTCCACGGCACGATCGCGGCGATCACGCCGAGCGGCTCGCGCCGGGTGAAGGCGACCATGCCCGGCTTGTCGATCGGCAGGACGCGGCCCTCGACCTTGTCGGCCAGGCCGCCGAAATAGCGATACCATTCGGGGATGTAGCGCAATTGCGTCGTCATCTCGGCGAGCAGCTTGCCGTTGTCGCGCGTCTCGATCGCAGCGAGCCGGTCGGCCGCCGCCTCGATCAGGTCGGCCAGCCGGCACAGCAGCCGGCCGCGTGCCGAGGCGGTGAGCGCCGGCCAGTCGCCGTGCAGGAACGCCGCCTTCGCCGCCGCGACTGCCGCGTCGACCTGCGCCGGGCCGTCGCGCGGGATCAGCGCCCAGGGCTCGGTGCGGAACGGGTCGTAACTCTCGAACGTGTCGACCGGCGCCACCCGCCGGCCCCCGACCAGGTTGTGAAAGGTTTCGAGCGCGCTCACGCGGTGCCGAGGCCGAGATGGGCGCGGACGCGGTTCTTGATGAACACCGCGTCGCGCGGCGGCAGCGAGCGTTGCAGGTTCTCGGCCTTCACCTTGACGACGAACAGCCGCGGCCCCTCCGCCGGGCGCGCGAGCGTCGCGCGCACGTCCTCGACGCCGGCCAGGTCGCCGACCGCGCCGGTATCGGCGAAGCCGCAGGCCGCGGCCACCCGGTCGAGCGCCAGGCCAAGCCCGGTATGGCTGGTCTGCATCCCCGTCTCGCCGAACCGGCCGTTGTCGATCACCACGATCGAGAGATTGGCCGGCCCGGCGGCCGCTATCGTCGCCAGCCCGCCCAGGCCCATCAACTGCTCGCCGTCGCCGGTGACGACGATCACCCGCCGCTCGGGCTGCGCCTGCGCCAGGCCGAGCCCGACCAGCGCGGCGCTGCCCATCGCGCCCCACAGATAATAGGTGCCGGGCCGGTCGCCGCGCGCATGGACGTCGTAGCTCGGCGAGCCGAGGCCGGTCACCACCAGCGTCTCGTCGTCCACGTCGCGCAGCAGCGCGGCGACGGCACGCCGCCGGTCGAGCTCGCTCACCATTTCTTCAACCCCAGCAGGCGCTGGCCGATCAGCACCGCGATCTGCTGATCGGCATCATAGACCTCGACCGCCGCCGCCGCCACGGTCTCGATCAGATCCTCCGGCGTCTCGGCGCGAAACGTCCGCACCCCGACCGCGCGCAACGTCGCCTCGGTCGCCTGGCCCATCGGCACCTGCCACGGGTTGAACTCGCCCCATTCGCCGCGCATCGTCACCAGCATCAATAGCGGGAAGCGCGCGATCACCGGCAGCGACAGCATGTTGATGCAGTTCCCGATTCCGCTCGACTGCATCAGCACGACCGACCGCGCGCCCCCCAGCCAGTGGCCGGCGGCGATCGCCACGCCTTCCTCCTCGGTCGTCAGCACGGTCGCCTCGACCGCGGGATCGGCGTGGAGCAGCTCGATCAGCCGCGTGTGACCAGCATCCGGGACATAGGCAGCCTTCGTCACGCCCGCCTTCGTGAGCACACCGTGCAGCGCGTCCGGCCACTCGAACGTGGCGGTTGGGATGCCGGGCGGCGATATCGTTATGGTCATGACGCAGCAATAGCGGATCGCACGCCGGAATTCCCGCCGCATATCGCGCGAGCAGCTATGCCGGTTCGGTATAACAATTAGCGCATCATCGTGTTTGTCGCGAACGCTCGCCTGACTTAGATAGTCGTCATGAACCAACAGGACATCACCCATATCCGCGAAGCGGTGGCGCGGCTCTGCGCCGATTTTCCTGGCGAATACTGGCGCGCGCTGGACGAACGCATGGGCTATCCGACCGAGTTCGTCGAGTCGCTGACGCGGAGCGGCTTTCTCGCGGTGCTGATCCCCGAGGACTATGGCGGCGCGGGGCTGCCGCTGTCGGCGGCGGTCGCCATCCTCGAGGAAATCCACCACGCCGGCTGCAACGGCGCGGCCTGCCACGCGCAGATGTACACGATGGGCACGCTGCTGCGCCACGGGTCGGACGAGCAGAAGGCGCGCTATCTGCCGAAGATCGCGGCCGGCGAACTGCGCTTGCAGGCGTTCGGCGTGACCGAGCCGACCAGCGGCACCGACACGTTGGCGCTGCGCACCTTCGCGCGCCGCGACGGCGACATCTACCGCGTATCGGGGCAGAAAGTGTGGACCAGCCGCGCCGAGCATTCCGACCTGATGCTGTTGCTCGCCCGCACGACGCCGCGCGAGGAAGTGAAGAGCAAGTCCGATGGGCTTTCGGTGTTCCTGGTCGACATGGGCCACGCGCTGGACCACGGCATGACGATCCGCCCGATCCGGACGATGATGAACCATTCGACCACCGAAATCTGGTTCGACGACGTACCCGTGCCCGCGGCGAACCTGATCGGCGAGGAGGGCAAGGGCTTCCGCTACATTCTGTCGGGCATGAACGCCGAGCGCATCCTGATCGCGGCGGAATGCATCGGCGACGCCAAATGGTTCACCGATCGGTCGACGCATTATGCCAATGAACGCCATGTGTTCGGGCGCGCGATCGGCGCCAACCAGGGCGTCCAGTTCCCGATCGCCAAGGCCTATGCCGCGATGCGCGCCGCCGAACTGATGGTCCACAGCGCCGCCGAGAAATACGCAGCGGGCGAGAATTGCGGAGCGGAGGCGAACATGGCCAAGATGCTCGCGGCGGACGCCTCGTGGGAGGCGGCCAATGCCTGCCTGCAAACGCATGGCGGCTTCGGCTTTGCCGCCGAATATGACGTCGAGCGCAAGTTTCGGGAGACACGGCTGTACCAGGTCGCGCCGATCTCGACCAATCTCGTGCTCAGCTATCTCGCCGAGCACGTTCTCGGCCTGCCCCGGTCTTACTGATGGCGGGGGCACTCGATGGCCTTCTGGTGATAGGGCTCGAACAGGCGGTCGCCGCGCCGTTCTGCACCGCGCGGCTGGCCGACGGCGGCGCGCGGGTCATCAAGATTGAGCGCGCGGAAGGCGATACGGCGCGGCATTACGACCAAGCGGTGCAGGGGACGTCGGCCTATTTCGCCTGGCTGAACCGGGGCAAGGAAAGCGTCGTCCTCGACGTCAAGGCAGGGGATGACCGCGCCTTGCTGGAACGGATGCTCGGTCAGGCCGACGTCTTCGTCCAGAACCTGGCGCCGGGCGCGGCGGCGCGTCTGGGGCTGGATGCGCCGGCACTCGCGCGGCGCTTCGAGCGGCTGATCGCGGTCGATATCTGCGGCTATGGCCAGGATACGGCGGCAGCGGGCATGCGCGCCTACGACATGCTGGTCCAGGCCGAGAGCGGGCTGTGCGCGGTGACCGGGACGCCCGACGCAATGGCCAAGGTCGGCGTATCGATCGCCGACATCGCCACCGGCACCAGCGCGCACGCGGCGATCCTGGAGGCGCTGATCGCGCGCGGGCGGACGGGCAGGGGGCGGGCGATCGAGATCGCCATGTTCGACACGGTGGCGGACTGGATGGCGGTGCCGCTGCTGCATCTGGCCGAGGCGGGGCGCGAGACGCCGCGCTGCGGGCTGTCGCACGCGTCGATCTACCCGTACGCGCCGTTCGCGTGCCGCGATGGCGCGGTGATGATCGCGATCCAGGCGCCGGCGGAATGGCGACGGTTCTGCGCGGGGGTGCTCGGGCGACCGGCGCTCGCCGATGATCCGCGCTTTTGCGACAACAGCGCGCGGATCGCGCACCGCGCCGCGCTCGAGGCGATCATCGCGGCGGTGTTCGCGGACTGGAGCCGGGCGGAAGCGATCGCGGTGCTAGACGCGAATCAGATCGCGTGGGGCCGCGTGTCGTCCCTGGCCGACGTGACCGATCACGCGGCATTGCGCCGGATGCGCGTGGAGGTGCCGGGCGGCGTGGCGAACGTGCCGCGTCCGGCGGGCCGCACCGAAGCGCTTCCCGCTTTGGTGCCCGGTCTCGATGCGCATGGACCCGCCATTCGTGCCGAATTCGCGCATGACTGAGATCGATCGGCGCGCGGATGTGCTCGACCCGCGGCTGGTCGCACAATTCCGGGCCACGTTGAACGGGTTGCTGTACGCGCTGGATGACGCAGATGCGCCGCTGGGCGCGCATTGGTGTCTCTTTCCGCCGCTGGCGACGACGGCGGCGCTGACGGCGGACGGCCATGCCCCGCGCGCCCATCCGGTGTCCGAGGCCGAGTTTCCGCGCCGCATGTGGGTCGGCGGTGCGCTTGAGCTGGGCGCGCCGTTCCGGATCGGCGAGAGCGTCGAGCGGGTGTCGCGGCTCGATCCGGTGATTTACAAGGACGGGCGCGGCGGGCGGTTCGCGCTCACGGGTGCAACGCACGACTATCGCGCCGCCGATCGCGCGCTTTGCCGCGAGCGGCAGGAGATCGCGTTCCGCGGGTCGAGCACCGCGCCCGTGGCAGGCAGCGCGGACCGGTCGCAAAAGCCGGCGGGCGATCTGATATGGGAAGTCGCCACCCCGCCGACGCTGCTGTTCCGCTATTCGGCGCTGACCTTCAATACCCACCGCATCCATTACGACGCCGATTATGCGCGGCAGGTCGAGGGCTATGCCGACATTCTGGTACAGGGGCCGCTCCAGGCGACGCTGCTGCTCAATCTGGCGGCGACCCTGCTCGACGGGCCGCCGGCGCGGTTCGACTATCGCGCGACGTCGCCGCTGCTGGCGCACGACGGCGCGATCGTGGCCGGCGCGGTCGCGGGTGGCCGGGTCCGGTGCAGCGTCCATGCGGCGGATGGCCGGGAAACGATGCGGGCATCCGCCGAGCGATAACGAGACTCGACAGCCGGAGCGGCAGCCTTACACTTCGGCGATGGATCTTCGTCAGCTCAGGACTTTCCGCATGGTCGCCGAACTGGGCAGCCTGAGCAAGGCGTCCGACCACCTCCGGATTGCGCAGCCCGCGCTCAGCCGCCAGATCAAGCTCCTCGAACACGAACTTAGGACGCCGCTGTTCGTCCGCCATGGGCGCGGCATGGTGCCGACCGATGCCGGCCGTATACTGCTGGAGCGCACGTCGCTGGTCGTCCGGCAGCTCGAACAAGCCCGCGAAGACGTGCTGTCGATCGCCGGCACGCCGTGTGGCCGCGTCGTCATCGGCATGGTGCCGACGATCGGCAGCGCGCTCGCGCTGATCCTGGCGCGGCACATGGTCGTGGATCTGCCGGGCGTCACCCTGCGCCTGGTCGAGGCCTATGGCGGCTATCTGATCGACGGGCTTCACCGCGGCGAGATCGACATGGCGGTCGTCTACGGTCCGGCGACCGGGCTGCACCTCGACGCGGAGACGCTGCGCCACGACGATCTGTTCGCAGTGGGCGCCGCCGGATCCGGGCTGGACGCCGACGGCGCGGTCGGTCTCGCGTGGCTCGCCGCACAGCCGCTAGTGCTGCCGAGCGCGCCGCACGCGCTGCGTTTCCTGATCGACGAAGCGTTCGGCGCGGCCGGGCACGAGGCCCGCGTCGTGGTCGAGGCGGATTCATTCGGTGCCATGCTGGATATCGTGGCCGGCGGCATCGGCATCACCTTGCTGCCCTATTACGCCATCGCGGGTCAGGTCGATGCCGGGCGTCTCGAAGCGTCCCGCATCGTCCCGGTGTTGCGCCGCGAACTGGTACTGGCGCTCCCGTCTCTACACCGGGCATCGACGGCCGCCAACGCCGTGGCGGGGATCGTCCGGCGTGAGGCAAAGGGTTTGGGCATCGCCGACCGCAGTCGAATGTTTACGAACGGACATGATGAATATAATGCATAAGTGTATTTTTCTGCAATAAGCATGGGCATGGTGGATTTGGTAACCGACGAACGGAATGGTGAGCGGTCTGCGGCCTGCAATCGTATCTGCCGCCGCTCCGGCGCAATCGTCGGCCTTCGGCTTCGCGGAACGAGCGCCGCAAGGCCGGACGAAACGCGTCGCATCGAGGGTGTCTGGTGACCGGCAATACCGCGGACGTCGTCGTGATCGGGGTCGGCGCGGTCGGTGCCGCTACGCTGTATCAGTTGGCGAAGCGGGGCATCGACGTCATCGGTATAGATCGCTTTTCGCCGCCGCACGACCAAGGCTCCAGCCACGGCGAAAGCCGCGTCACGCGCCAGGCGACCGGCGAGGGTGATGTGTACGTGCCCTTCGCATTGCGCAGCCACGAGATCTGGCGCGAACTGGAAAGCGCATCCGGGACGGTGTTGCTCGACACCTGCGGGTTTCTGGCGATCGACGGATCGGACGGCCACGCCGTCCGCCACGGCCGGCAGGGCTTTTTCGACACGACGGTCGATGTCGCGCGACGCTTCGGGATCCGCCATGAGATCCTGTCCGCTGCCGAAACGGTCCATCGTCACCCCGCGTTCAACTTGACCGGCACCGAGCGCGTCTATTTTGAACCGGATGCCGGCATGGTCTTTCCCGAGCGCGCGATCGCGGCGCAGATCGAACAGGCGCGCATCGCCGGCGCGCGGCTGCGGGTCGACGAAACGGTGCTGTCGGTCGTCGTCGAGGCGGGCCGGGTCGTCGTGCGCACCACGCGCGCGACATATCATGCGGCACGTGTCGTGATGGCGGCCGGCGCATGGACACCGGGTTTGCTCGGCGCGCAGGGCATGCCGTTGAAGCTGCTGCGCCAGACGCTGCACTGGTTCGCCCCTGCCGCCGCGCACTTCGCCGCAGGACTGTTTCCGACGTTTCTCTGGCTGGACGGCCCGCGCGCCGAAGACAGTTTCTACGGTTTTCCGGCAATGCCGGGTTCGTCGTCGGCGGTGAAGGTCGCCACCGAACAATTCACCGACGCATCCGCCACGCCCGACGATATCGCGCGCACGGTGGACCCCGCCGAGTCCGATGCGATGTACCGGCGCTATGTCGCGAACCGGCTGCTCGGTCTGGGCGATCATCTCGTCCGGTCGCTCGCGTGTATCTACACGCATGCGCCTGACGGCGATTTCGTCATCGATCACGCCGCCGATGGCGACCAGATTCTGGTCGTGTCGGCCTGTTCCGGGCATGGCTTCAAGCATTCGGCCGCAATCGGGGAATATGTCGCGGACGTCATCGACCGCAGCGGTTCGCTCGATCCACGCTTTTCGCTATCCCGGCCTGCGTTCGCGGCGATGGAGCCGGCCGGCGACGCCCCGGAATAAGGTGTCGGTCAGGCCGGCACGTCGATACACGACAACGCGGCCGCGAGGTCCTGGGCGGC
>CAXTJX010000009.1:0-63485 GCA_964244765.1 uncultured Sphingomonas sp.
GATCGCGTCGGCATAGGCGACCAGCAATTCCATCGCCATCGCCGTGCCCGCGCCGCCTTCGCCAGCCAGCATCGCCCGCTCGTCGTCACTCAAGGTCAGCGTCATGCTAAGTCAGGGTCATGATAAGGTCAGGGCGCCGCGACCGGGCTTGTCTTCGCGCCCGCCGAAACGTCCCACCAGATGCTCTTGATCCGCGAATATTGGTCGATCGCGTGGATACCCTTGTCCTTGCCGCCGAAGCCCGACTGCTTGAAGCCGCCGAACGGCGTCGAGAAGTCGCCCTCGCCGAAAACGTTGATCGAGACCGAACCGGCATTCACCCGCGACGCGGCCGCCGTCGTCAACGCGGCATCGTTGGAGAAGATATAGGCGCTGAGGCCGTAATCGGTATCGTTCGCGCTGCGCATGCCCTCGTCGAGGCCGTCATAGAAGCGCACCGACAGGACGGGTCCGAAAATCTCCTCGCGCCACAAGGCGGAGTGTTCGTCGACGTCGAAAAACACCGTCGGCGTCACCATCAGCTCGGACGTTCCCGTGCTTTCGGCGTCCGACACCAGGAAATCGTTGAATGTCTGGCACCCTTGCTCGATCGCGGCGCGCACCTTGGCGGCCTGACGGGCGTTGATCAGCGGCCCGAGCCGGGTGTGCTCGTCGAGCGGGTCGCCCAGCGGCCATTCGCGCATCGCGGCGGCGAGCGTGTCGTGTGCCCGGTCGCGCAGATGCGATGGCAGCAACAGGCGCGAGACCGAGCTGCAGATCTGGCCCGAATTCGCCATGAAGCCGATCGCGACCTGCTCGATGAACGTGTCGGTATCCCGTACGTCCGGCAGGACGATCGCGGGGTTCTTGCCGCCGCATTCGAGCGTCACTTCCTTCAGGTTCGAATCCGCCGCATAATGCAGGAACTGGCGGCCGATGGCGGTCGATCCGGTGAAGTTGATCGCATCGACGCCGCGGTGGAGCCCGATCGCGCGCCCCGCGACCGCGCCATGCCCCGGTACGACGTTCAGCACGCCCGCCGGAAAGCCCGCCTCGATCGCGAGTTGCGCCAAACGCAGCGCGGTCAACGGCGTATCCTCCGCCGGCTTGGCGACGATCGTGTTGCCGGCGGCCAGCGCGGGCGCGATCTTCAGCGCCAGCGTATAGAGCGGGAAGTTCCACGGCAGGACGACGCCGACCACGCCGTGCGGCTCGCGCGCGACGCGGGCCAGCGTCCCGGCGCGGCGCGGCCCGGCGAGATCGTAATAGGTTTCGAGCAGGCTGGCATACCAGCGTAGCACGGCCGATGTCAGGGGCACGTCCTCGGCCATGGAACTGCCGATCGGCTTGCCGACGTCGAGCGTCTCCAGCAGCGCCAATTGTTCCCGGTTCGCATCGACGCGGTCGGCCAGCGCGCGCAACAGTCCGGCGCGTTCCTCCGCCGTCAATTCGCCCCACGGGCCGGTCAGCGCCTCGCGCGCCACCGCCACGGCGCGGTCGACCGCGGCCTCGCCGCCCATCGCCATGTCGCACAATATCGAGCCGTCGAAGGGCGCATGATTCGTCAGCGTCATTTCCGGCGGACCATCGAAGAAATCGTCCCCGATGAAGGGACGGTCGAGGCTGGCCGCCAACCGCGTTGCCTGTTCCAGCGCGTCGGGGTTTGCGTAGCGCGCCGCTACCATGCCGCTTTCCTCCGGATAGATCGTTGTCAGGCGTCGACGTCGGCACCCTTGTATCCGGCCGGATGACTAACAGTCCGCTCCGGCCACTTCCATCACTAACAGCTATTCGATTTACGACGCCCGCTGGGCCGGCCATCAGCCGCTCCATTCGGCGACCATGGCTCCGACATCGGGCGTCGCGGCACGCGGCAGGATCGCGCCCGGTGATCCGATCACTTGTCCAGCCAGGTGATTGGCGAAGGCGGCGGCGGCGGTGGCGGATGCACCGCGGCGTCTGGCCGCGAGGTAGCCGGCGTTGAAGGCGTCGCCGGCACCGGTGGTGTCGACGGGCACAAGCGCGGCGGCGGGGGCGACGATCCGTCCGTCGTCGAGCATGCAGCCGGCTGGCCCGAGCTTGACGACGATGTCGCGGACGCCGGCGGCGCGCCAGCGGGCACGGGTCGCGGCGGGGTCGGCATCGCCGTGCAACGCGGCCTCGTCGTCGAAGGTCGGCAACGCGATCGTCACCAGCGACGCGATGGCGGCGATCGCCTGGCGTGCGGCCGCCGGTTCGGGCCAGACTTTCGGGCGATAGTTCGGATCGAAGGCGACGTCGCCCCCGCTTTCGCGCACCCGTCGTGCGAGCGTGGCCAGCGCGGCGCGCCCGGCGTCGTCGAACAGCGCGAGCGTGACGCCCGATATGTACAGCAAGCGCGCGCCGGCCGCACGGTCCAGCGCGGCGATACAACCGGGCAGCGCGAACAGATCGCGCACCGCCGCCTGCTCGCGCCAGTAATGGAAGCTGCGCTCGCCGGCGGCATCGGTCTGGATGGCATACAGGCCCGGCAGCCGGCGCGGCGCGGTCAGTACCAGATCGAGGCTCAACCCCTCCGCCTGCCAGTCCGCGCGCATCGCGGCGCTGAACGGATCGTCGCCGAGCGCGGTGAGATAGGCGACGTCCTCGCCCAGCCGCGCGAGATAGACCGCGGTGTTGAAGGTGTCGCCGCCATGGCCGAGCTGCCAGCGATCCCCCTCGGCGCGCAGTTCCAGCATGCATTCGCCGACCGCGACGATCGCCGCGGTCTTCACCATCCGCCGTCGATGCCGAAATTCTGGCCGGTGATGAGGTCCGATTCGCGGCCGGCCAGGAACAGCACCAGCCGCGCCACGTCGTCGGGCTGGATACGTTGCTTGAGCGACTGGTTCTCCAGGATCCAGTCGCTATACTCTTGCAGTCTCTCGCCGAACACGCGTTCCTCCGCCTCCGATACGACCGCGCCCGGCGCCACCGCGTTGACTCGGATGCCGTGCGGCCCGAGCTCGCGCGCGAGCGACTTGGTCAGCCCGAGCACCGCGCCCTTCGACGCCACATAGGGGACATAGCCGTCCCAGCGCCCGTTGAGCACCAGCGAACAGAAATTGACGATCTTGCCATAGCCGCGCGCCTTCATGCCCGGCGCGACCGCGCGGGCGAGCGCGAACACCGCCGACGCATTGACGCGGATCTGGTCCTCATATTCTTCGAGCGAGAAATCCTCGAACGGGCGGTTGACGATCAGCGCGGCATTGTTGACCAGCACGTCGACCGGCGTCGCTTCCGCCAGCGCGCGCACCGCCGCTTCCGTTCCGGCCAGATCGTTCAGATCCTGACCGACATAACGCGCACCGTTGCCGGTCGTCCGGGCGAACGCCTCGCCGGCCGCGGTCGCGTCCGGACGGTCGAGCAGTACCAGCGCCGCGCCGCTTTGCGCGAACAGTGCCGCCTGCGCGCGTCCAAGCGTGCCGAGCGCGCCCGTCACCAGCACGGTCAGGCCTGTCATCGCTGCCTCGGCCATCCTTCGCTCCCGTCTCGATCGTATAACGGTTGCCTATAACCTTTGTGACAGGTAGAGCAAGCTCGATGGAAGATCTTGCGCCCAATCTGACCCGGTCGGTGTTCGCCGCCGTGACCGCGCACATTCGCGACAACGATCTGCGCAGCGGCGACGCGCTGCCGAGCGAGACCGTGATCGCAACCATGGTCGGTGTCAGCCGGACGGTGGTGCGCGAGGCGTTCGGCGCGCTGTCCGCGCTGCGGCTGATCGATGTCGGCAACGGGCGGCGCGCGCGCGTCGGATCGATCGACGGATCGGTCATGGCGCTGCCGCTCGGCCATGCGGTCGATACCGCGCAGGTTTCCGTGCCGCAGGTATGGGACGCGCGCCGTGCGCTGGAACGCCGCACCGCCGAGCTGGCGGCGATGCGGCGTACCCAGGCGGAGGCCGGTGCGATCCTCGATCACGCTCGTGCGCTGCGCCGCGCGGGCGACGATCTTGCCGTGCAGACCGAGCACGACATCGCCTTTCATGCCGCGATCGCGGGCGCGACCCGCAACCCGATGTTCGCGCTGCTGATCGCCTCCTTCGCCGATCTGATGCGGCAGACCTGCCCGATCGGCTGGCGCAGCCGCCGCACCGAGGCGGATCGGCTGGCGGTGTTCGACCAGCACGACCGCATCGCCGAGGCGATCGATGCCGGCGATCCGGTCGCGGCGGAGGTGGCGATGAGCGCGCATTTCGAACTGAGCCTGCGGGCACTCGCCAATTCGGGGTTCAATTGATGGGTGCACGATGAAAATCACCGCGATCGAGACGTTGCGGATCGCCGAGCATCCCAATCTGCTCTGGGTGCAGGTCCATACCGACGAGGGGCTGGTCGGGCTGGGCGAGACTTTCTACGGTGCAGCCGCAGTTGAAGGGCACATTCACGAGATCGTCGCGCCGCGCCTGATCGGCGCCGATCCGCTGGCGATCGACAAGATCTCCAAGTCGCTGGTCGGCTATCTCGGTTTCCGCTCGACCGGCGCGGAGACGCGCGCGGCGTCGGCGATCGACATCGCCTTGTGGGATCTGTTCGGCAAGGTGACGAACCAGCCGATCTGGCAATTGCTGGGCGGGCGCAGCCGCGACTCGATCCGTACCTACAACACCTGCGCCGGCACGCATTACGTCCGCACCACTCGCCAGCAATCGACCGAGAACTGGGGCAGGGGGGCCGACCGGACAGTTGGCCATGACGACCTCAACGCCTTTCTGACGCGCCCCGACGAACTGGCGATCGAGCTGCTCGAATCGGGCATCACCGCGATGAAGATCTGGCCGTTCGACCCGCATGCGGAAAAGACCGGCGGACTCTACATCTCGCCCGCCGACCTCAAGACCGCGCTGGAGCCGTTCGAGAAGATCCGCAAGGCGGTGGGCGACAGGATCGACATCATGGTCGAGTTCCACTCGCTGTGGCAATTGCCGCCGGCGATCCGCATCGCCGAGGCGCTCGCGCCCTACGACACGTTCTGGCACGAGGACCCGATCCGCATGGACAGCCTCGGCTCGCTGCCGCGCTATGCCGCGCGCAGCAAGGCGCCGCTGTGCGCTTCGGAGACGCTGGGGTCGCGCTGGGCGTTCCGCGACTTGCTGGAAACCGGCGCGGCAGGCGTCATCATGCTCGATCTGTCATGGTGCGGCGGCCTGTCCGAAGGGCGCAAGATCGCCGCGATGGCCGAGGCGTGGCACCTGCCGGTCGCGCCGCACGATTGCACCGGGCCGGTCGTGCTCGCCGCCTCGACGCACCTGTCGCTCAACGCGCCCAACGCGCTGGTCCAGGAATCGGTGCGCGCCTTTTACGGCGGCTGGTACGGCGACATCGTCACCGCAGTGCCGCCGGTCGAGAACGGGATGATCACCGTGCCGCCGGGCGCCGGCCTCGGCCTGGAATTGCAGCCCGATCTCGACCGGCGCTTCACGCTGACGACCCGCCGGTCGCCGGCCTAAGGGAACGCGCATGGCGAACGACATCAGCCGCAAGGACTTCCTGCTCGGCTTGGCCGCCGCCGGCGGGGTGGCGGCGGCCCCGGTGTCGGCCGCGGGACCACGAACCGCCCGCTCCGGTGTCAGGCCCGCGCGCGCTGTCGTCCCCCGCGCCATTGCCCCCCGCGCCATTGCCCCCCGCGCCATTGCCATGTGGGATTTCTCCTGGGCGGAGCGGCGCTGGCCGGGCGCCGGGTATGAGGATTGGGACCTTGCGCTGGATGAGCTGGTCGAGCGTGGCTATGACGCGGTGCGGATCGATGCCTATCCCCACCTGATCGCTGCCGATCCGGAAAAGGACTGGCTGCTCAAGCCGGTGTGGACCACGCAGGATTGGGGCGCGCCCGCCCCCGTCCGGGTCCGCATCCTGCCCGAACTGCACGACTTCCTCGCCAAATGCCGCGATCGCGGCATCAAGGTCGGGCTGTCGAGCTGGTTTCGCGAGGACGAGGACAATGTGCGGCTCAAGATCGCCGGACCGGAGCGGCTCGCCGCCGTCTGGAACGTCGCGCTCGCCGCGATCGCGCGCGCGGGGCTGCTCGATACCATCCTCTATGTCGACCTGTGCAACGAATGGCCGATGACGCTGTACGCGCCGTTCGTGCGGCCGCCACTCGACCCGACCGAATGGGCGAGCCCCCGTTCGATGCAGTGGATGCGCACCGCCATCGCCGGCGTGCGCGCCGAATTCCCCGAGCTGCCCCTGCTGTTTTCGAGCAATATCGACCGTGTCGAAACCCTTTTCGAGCAGGATCCGGGTTTTTACGACGCGATCGAGCATCATCTGTGGATGGCCGGCGAGAAGGACGACGAATTCAACAAACGGGTCGGGTACAATTACGAAGCGTTCTCGGATGTCGGCTATCGCAACTTGCAACTCCACGCGGCGCGGCTCTACGCCGAAAAGCCCGCTTATTGGCAAAAGCTGCTGACCGACAAGATCGCGCGGCTGGCGAGCGCGGGACGGCGCGCAAAGCAGCCGCTGATCACCACCGAATGCTGGGCGATCGTCGATTACAAGGACTGGCCGCTGCTGCCGTGGGACTGGGTCAAGCAGGTGTGCGCGCTGGGCACGCTGACCGCCTCGGCGACCGGACAATGGGCCGCCATCGCGACGAGCAATTTCTGCGGACCGCAATTTCACGGCATGTGGCGCGATGTCGCTTGGCACCAGCGGCTGACGCGGACGATCAAGACCGGGCCGATGGACGCGAGCCTGCGCCGCTCGAAGCTCTGGACGCGGTTGTGAGCATCCGGCCGATGAGGAGAACGGGATGACCGACATTTCGCGACGAGACCTCACCACGGGCGCAATCACGGCCGTGGTTTGCGCCGCCATTCCGCCCGCCGGTGCGGCGACGCGGCATGCCGCGCCGGCGGCCGTCGATGCGATGTCGCTGGTCGACCCCGACTTCCGGCCCGCGCTGGCCGCGATACAGCCGCAGATCGACAAGGAGATATACACCGCCCGCACGCTGCCGACCATGCGCACGCTCTCCAACGGCTATGCGCAGCCGCCCGGTCCAACGCCGCTCTTTACCCGGCGGCTGATCCCCGGCGCCACGGGTGCGCCCGACGTGCCCGTCTATGTCGTTGGGCAGCGCAACGTGCCCGCGCGCCCCGCGATCCTGCATATTCATGGCGGAGGCTATATCCTGGGACGCGCCGTCGATGCGCTGGCGAGTTTGCAGAAGCTGGCGCTGAAGCATGATTGCCTGGTGGTCACCGTCGATTACCGGCTGGCGCCGGAAACGCGTTTTCCCGGCGCGCTGGACGACAATTACGCCGCGTTGCGCTGGCTCCACGATCATGCCGAGGAACTCGGCGTCGACCGCAGGCGCATCGCGGTGATGGGCGAGAGCGCCGGCGGCGGCCATGCCGCCGCGCTCGCCATCGCGGCGCGCGACCGCGGCGAGCTGCCGATCTGCCAGCAGATCCTGATCTATCCGATGCTGGACGACCGGACCGGCAGCACTCGCCAGCCGGCGCCCTGGATCGGCACGTTCATCTGGAACCGCGCGGCGAACCGCTTCGGCTGGTCGTCGCTGCTCGGCGTGCCCGCCGGGTCCGCCCGGGTGCCGGCGGGCGCGGTGCCGGCGCGGATCGGCGATCTCTCCGGCTTGCCGCCCGCGTTCGTCGGCGTCGGATCGATCGACCTGTTCATCGATGAGGACATCGACTATGCCCGGCGGCTCATCGATGCCGGCGTGGCGACGGAATTGCTGGTGGTGCCGGGCGGCTATCACGGCTTCGACGAGCTGGCGCCGGCGGCGCCGGCGTCCCTGCGCTTCGCCGCGGCACGGGATGCGGCGATCGCGCGCGGCTTCGCGAGGCCCCATGCTTGAGCGTATCGCCCAAGGGGCAAGGGAGATCGGCTTGGTTCGGCGCCATGGCGGCAAACGGGGAAATTCCATGGGGAAACGCGTCAACCCGCTGCTCGGCATCGTCGTGGCTATGGCCTTGATCGTGGGGGGAAGCATGTTCTACCCGTGCGCCCCCGCCGCGGCCAAGGCGCCTGCCTCGGCGCGGACGACGCTGTCGCTCGACGGGACGTGGCAGGTGGAGGACAGCGTCGCCGCGGATCAAATGCCGCGCACGTTCGGCCACCGTGTGCCGGTGCCGGGCCTGACGCATTCCGCGTCCCCCGCCTTCCCGGACGTCGACAAATATCAGACCAGGCAGCTTCTCTCCGCGCTGGTCTCGCAAGGGCGGTACAGCGCCGACGCCTACAGGAAGCTCGGCGATATCCGCGGCATCGCGCAGCAGCAGCGCAATTACTTCTGGTATCGCCGGCAATTCCGCGCGCCGCCGCGCGCGGCGGTCGCGCTGCTGCGGATCAACAAGGCGCAGTTCGGCGCGGTCGTCTATCTCAACGGCATCCGCGTCGGCGAGCATCTGTCCTGCTTCACCGCCGTCACCCTCGACGTCACCGGGGCGATCCGCTGGGACGGTCCGAACGAGCTGGTGATCCGGATCGGCGCGCACCCCGGCGTCCTGCCGTCGACCGTGTCGGCCGGAACCGATTTCGAGAAGAACCTGTGGACGCCGGGCATCTACGACAGCGTCAGCCTGATGACGATGGACAATCCGGTGATCGCGACGACGCAGGTCGCGCCGCGGCTGGCGAGCGCCGGCAATCCGGTTCCCGCCATCCTCGTCCAGACCGAGCTGAGCAACCATTCGGATCGCGCGATCGTCACGTCGCTGTCGCAGCACGTCGTCGAATGGAAATCCGGCCGCGCCGCGTCGCCGGACGCGAGCATCACGGTCCGGCTGGACGCGGGCGAGACCAAGCTGGTCCGGCAGACCGTGCCGATGGCGGGCGCGCGCCTGTGGAGCCCGGACGACCCGTTCCTCTACCGGCTCGAAACGCGGACGGCGGGCGACGCGGCCCAGACCCGCTTCGGCATGCGCGAGTTCCGCTTCGATACCGTGACGCAGCGCGCCTATCTCAACGGGCGGCCCTATTTCATGCGTGGCTCGAACATCGCGCTGCACCGCTTCTTCGAGGACCCGCAATCGGGCACGCTGCCATGGAACGAGGCGTGGCTGCAACGCCTGCTGGTGACGATCCCCAAACAGCTTCACTGGAACAGCTTCCGCTTCACGATCGGGCCGGTGCCCGACCGCTGGCTCGAGATCGCGGACGAGAACGGCCTGCTCATCCAGAACGAATATTCGGTATGGGTCGGGTCGCCGATCTGGACGGACTGGCGATCGGCCTATGACGTCAAGCAGATGACGTCGGAATATGGCGAGTGGATGCGCGACGGCTGGAACCACCCCAGCGTCGTCATCTGGGACGCGACCAACGAATCCTGGCTGCCCGAGCTGACCGCGAAGGTGCTTCCGGCGGTGCGCGCGCTCGATCTCTCGCAGCGGCCGTGGGAGAACAGCTATAACGAGCCGGGCGACCCCGACGACCCGGTGGAGGATCACCATTATTTCACCGAGGCGTTGCAGGGCGTGTTCGACGCCAGCAAGGGCGGCAAGCCGTTCGAGATCGCCGATCTCGAATGGCTCGACGGTCCGGCGTCCAACCCGTTCACCAAATCGGCGCATGCCAAGATCCTCAACGAATATGGCTGGCTGTGGCTCAACCGGGACGGCTCGCCGACGCTGCTGACCGACAAGATCTATCCCAAGCTGCTGCCCGGTGCGGCCGACACGACCGGCAATCGCCGCGCCCTCTATGCGCGCCTGCTCGGCGGCGAGACCGAGCTGTGGCGGGCCTATCGGCGCTATGCCGGGGTGATGACGTTTCCGTATCTGTCGACCAGCGCGCGCGACGGTTTCACCGCCGACCAGTTCGTCGATCTCAAGGCGCTGACGCTGGAACCCGGCATGGCGCGCGCGCTCGAACAGGCGTTCAAGCCGCTCGGCGTCTATCTCAATTTCTGGCAGCCGGCGCTCGATGCGGGCACGACCCGCGCCTACACGATCCATATGGTCAATGACGAGGATCGCCCGCGGACCGGCAAGCTGCGCCTGTCGTTCAAGGATGGCGGCGGCCGGGACGTGCTTGCCGACGAGCGCGGCTTCGCGCTGCCGGCGCTGGGCGCGCAATCCTATACCATGATGGTCGCGGCACCGGCGGTGCCGGGACGTTATACGGTGCAGGCGATCGCCCGGGCCGATGGCGACGCGTCGAACCCGACGATCTCGACCCGCGACGTGACGATCCGCACCGCGGCGAAATAACGGCCGGCCTCCGTGAGGGGCCGCCTGGAACGGAGGATGCGCGTGATGACGGTCGAGGAACAACGGACCAACCTGCCGCTGATCGCGGCGATCGTCGGGGTGGCGACGATCGGCGGGTTCATGTTCGGCTATGACAGCGGCGTCATCAACGGCACGCAGGAGGGGTTGCGGACGACCTTCGGGCTGAGCGAAGCCGGGCTGGGCGTGACGGTCGCCGCGCTGCTGCCCGGCTGCGCGCTGGGCGCGTTCGGCGCGGGGCGGCTCGCCGACGTCTGGGGCCGGCGCAACGTCATGATGGCGGCGGCCATGCTGTTCATCGTCAGCGCCTTTGCGTCCGGTGCGGCAAATGCCGCGACGATGATGATCGTCGCGCGCTTCGCCGCCGGCATGGGGGTCGGCGCGGCGAGCGTGCTGTCGCCGGCCTATATCAGCGAAGTCACCCCCGCCGCGATGCGCGGCCGCCTGTCGAGCCTGCAACAGGTGATGATCATCGCCGGGCTGACCGGCGCGTTCCTGTCCAATTACTATCTCGCGCAGGCGGCGGGCGTTTCGACCAATGTCTTCTGGCTGGGCTATCCGGCGTGGCGCTGGATGTTCTGGGCGCAGTTGATCCCGGCCGGCATCTTTCTGGCGACGTTGCTGGCGATACCCGAAAGCCCGCGATTCCTGGTCGCCAGGGGACGATTGCCCGAGGCCGAGGCGGTGCTGGCCCGGCTGTTCGGCGGGCAGGCGGCCGCGGTCAAGGTCGTCGAGATCCGCGACTCGCTTGCCGGCGACCACCAGCCCAAGCTGTCCGACCTGGTCGACCGGGCGACCGGCAAGCTGCGGCCGATCGTGTGGATCGGCATCGGCCTTGCCGTGTTCCAGCAACTGGTGGGCATCAACGTCGTCTTCTATTACGGCGCGGTGCTGTGGCAGGCGGTCGGCTTCAGCGAGGCCGATGCACTCAAGATCAACATCGCGAGCGGTCTGCTATCGATCGCGGCGTGCGTCGCCGCGATCTTCCTGATCGACCGGATCGGCCGCAAGCCGCTGCTGCTGATCGGATCGGTCGGCATGGCGGTCACGCTGAGCGTGCTGACGGTCGCCTTCGCGTCGGGCGCGCTGGTCGACGGCAAGCTCCATCTGGAGGGCAATGTCGGCCGCGCCGCGCTCGTCGCCGCCAATCTCTACGTCATGTTCTTCAACTTCAGTTGGGGCCCGGTGATGTGGGTGATGCTGGGCGAGATGTTTCCCAACCGGATCCGCGGTTCCGGCCTGGCGGTCGCGGGCGCGGCGCAATGGACCACCAACTTCCTGGTCAGCGTCAGCTTCCCGTGGTTTGCGAAGGCGATCGGGCTGCCGATAACCTATGGCTTCTTTGCCGCCTGCGCCTTCCTGTCGATCCTGTTCGCCGCGCGCGTGGTGCGCGAGACGCGCGGCACGGAATTGGAGGCTATGGTCGGCTGACCCGGCATAGGGTATCGTTCGGCGATGGACGTCAGCCAGCTTCGCACGCTCGTGCGTGTCGCCGAACTCGGCAGCCTGTCCAAGGCCGCCGACAGCCTGTGCGTCGCGCAGCCGGCGCTCAGCCGCCAGGTGCGCATGCTGGAGGAGGAACTGGGCACGCGCCTGTTCGACCGGCACGGTCGCGGGATGGTCATCACCGAACAGGGCCGGACCGTGCTGCATCACGCGGCCCGCATCCTGAAGGAAGTCGACGCCATCAAGGCGGAAGTCATCGAGGAGAAGGACGCCTTTGCCGGCCATGTCTCGATCGGCATGCCGCCGACCGTCGCGACCGTCCTGGCGGCGCCGCTGCTGACCGCCATCCATGCCGAGCACCCGGACGCCAGGTGCCGGATGGTCAGCGGCTATTCGCTCTATCTGCTCGACTGGATCTATCGCGGCCAGATCGACATCGCGATCCTGTACGACCCGCAATCGATCATTTCCCTGAAATGCGAGCCGCTGGTCGAGGAGGCGTTCCACGTCGTCGCGCCGGCCAGCGCCGGCCTGTCGCAGCAGGCGCCGGTGCCGTTCGCCGCGCTTGCCGGCAAGCCGCTGCTGTTGCCCAGCGCCAATCACGGACTGCGCCAGATCGTCGAGCAATGCGCGCAAGGGTGCGGCATCACGCTCGATGTCCGCGTCGAGGTCGATTCCTATTCGATGCTGCGCCAGCTCGTGACGAACGGCGATGGCTGGACGATCCTGCCGCTTGCGTCGGTGCGGTCCGATCCGGCGTTCTCCCGCCTGTCGAGCGCGCCGCTCGTCGACCCGGTTCCGCGCCGGCTGCTGGAATTGTCGCTTCCCGCCGACCGGCCGGAATCACGCCTGGTGTCGTTCGTGCGCGACGTGATGATCGCGACCACGTCCCGGCTGGTGGCCGAGGGGGCGTGGCCCGGCGCGACCGCCACCCGGCACAGGCGCGCATGATTTTCGACGCGAAGGGATAATCGGTCAGGCCGTGCCGGTCGCGATCATGACGTGCTTGGTACGGGAAAAGTCCTCCAGCGAGAGCGTCGACAGCTCCCGGCCGTGTCCGGACGCGCCGAAGCCGTTCCACGGCATTTCGGCCGCCAGCACGAGATGCGCGTTGACCCACACCGTACCGAAATCGAGCGCGTCGGACAGGCGCAGCGCGCGGCCGACATTCTCGGTCCAGACCGAGGCCGAAAGGCCGTACGGCACCGCATTGGCCAGCGCGATCGCGTCGGCTTCGTCCGAAAACGTCTCGATCGTGACGACGGGGCCGAAGATCTCCTGCACCGTGATCTCGCTGCCGCGGGCTGCGTCGGTGACGATCGTCGGGGGAAAGAAGAAGCCGCCGCGCTCGATCGCCGTGCCGCCCAGCGCGATCGTGGCCCCGTCGGCGCGCGCGCGATCGACCATTCCCGCCACCGTGTCGAGATGCCGCCGGCTGATGAGCGGCCCCATCTCGGTGTCGTCGCCGTCGGTGACGCTGCCCGTCCTGATCGTCGCTGCGGCGGCCACCAGCCGCCGTGTCAGCTCGTCGCGGACCGCCGCGCTGCACAGGATGCGCGTCGCAGCACCACATTCCTGGCCGGTGTTCCAAAAGCCGGCGGCGCGCACGCCCGCGGCGACGGCGTCGAGATCGGCATCCTCGAACACGATGACCGGCGCCTTGCCGCCCAGTTCGAGATGCGTCGGCTTGAGGCTGCGTGCCGAATCGGCGATCACGCGCTGGCCGCTCGCCACGCTGCCGGTGAGCGAGACCATGTCGATGCCGGGATGCCGCGAGATCGCCGATCCGATCTCCTCGCCCGTGCCGAGCACGACGTTGACGACGCCCGGCGGCAGGATGCCGGCGACGATCTCCATGAAGCGCAGCGTGGTCAGCGGGGTCAGCTCGGAGGGTTTGAGCACCATCGTGTTGCCCGCCGCCAGCGCGCCCGCCAGCTTGAACACCGCCGTCAGCAGCGGATAGTTCCACGGCGTGATCGCGCCGATGACGCCGAGCGGCTCGCGCCGCAGCATCGAGACGTAGCCGACGACATATTCCTGCGTGGCCGGGGCCTGCATCGCCCGCGCCGCGCCGGCGTGGAAGCGGAAGATATCGCCGATCAGGTCGATCTCGGCCTGGGCGACCGTGATCGGCTTGCCGGCGTTGAGCGATTCCAGCGCGGCCAGCTCGGCGGCATGCGCCTCGACCGCGTCGGCGACGGCGTTCAGCACCTTCATCCGGCCGCCGGGCGGCGTCGCGCGCCAGGCCGGGAACGCCGCGCGCGCCGCATCGACGGCGCGGTCCACGTCGGCGGCCTGCCCCCGTGAGATCCGGGCGATCACGTCGCCGGTGCCGGGATCGACGACGTCGAGCCGCGCACCGCCCGAGACCGCCTCGCTGACGCCGCCGATGACATGGCCGAGCGCGGCAGTCCGGACACGCGTGCGTGCTTGCTCGATCCGGTCTGCGGTCATGCTGGCGATCGAATCGGTCATCGGGGGTCTCCAGGGGTCGCCGTTGCTGCGGCACAAGGTCGAACGGAATCTATCGTGCGCCGTGACGCGTGACATCGCCCCGTTGTCGCAATCAGTTATGCAAATACCATCTAGCAGCAATCGCCGAAGAAAGCTGCGCCAACCCTATCCGCAGTGAAAGACCGACGCGCCGAGCCGATCCGTATCGACGGTGCAGCCCAGCCCCGGTTCGGTCGACGCGGTGCCATGGCCCTGCCGGTCGCGGCGCGGCGCGTCGGCGATCATCGGGGACGTCAGTTCGGTGAAGAAGGTCGTCGCCAGCAGCGCGTCGGGCTTCGTGCTGATCGCCAGGTGGCTGAGCGCCGCCGTCGTGAGCGCGCCGCCCCAGCTATCGTCGATCGTCACCATCATCCCCAGCTCGGTCGCCATGTCGCGCAGCAGCCGTGCCGGGGTCAGGCCGCCCAGCCGGCCCGGCTTGACGTTCACCCCGCCCGCGCCGATCCGCTCCTTGGCGAAGACGAGGTCGGCGACGGTGCCGACGCATTCGTCGACGATCATCGGCAGGGCGGTATGGCGGCGCAGTTCGGCGCAATTGCCCGCCGACAGGCACGGCTGTTCCAGGTAGATGCGCTGGTCGGCCATTTCCCGCGCGGCGATCAGCGCGTGCTGGAGGTTCCAGCCGCCATTGGCGTCGGCGACGACCGGCGTGCCGGGCGGCACGGCCGCCGTCACCGCCGCCACGCGCGCGGCGTCCTCATACGGGTCGCCGCCGACCTTAAGCTGGAAAACGCGGACGCCGTCCGCGACCGCCGCCGCGACATGATCGGCGATCGCGGCGGGCGCGAGCAGCGGGAGCGATTCCCACACCGCGACCCGCTCCTGCTGCCGCCCGCCGAGCAGCGTCGCGACCGGGACCCCGGCCGCCTTGCCGGCGATATCCCAGCAGGCGATGTCGATCGCGCTTTTCGCCGCCATGCCGGCCAGCAGCGCGCGTGCCATCGCCGCCTGCACCACCCCGGTTTCGCGCGGGTCGAGCCCGATCACCGCCGGGCCGAGGATCGCCAGCGCTGCCCGCTCGCCCTCGAAGAACGCGGTCAGGTGCGTCCGGCCCATCGGGCAGGTCTCGCCCCAGCCATGGATCCCCGCATCGGTGCGAAGCCGCACGACCAGCGCCTGCTGGTGGGTGTGCGACCGGCCCTTCGACATCGCATAGGCGCCGTGGCGATAAGCGAGGTCGTAGACGAACACGTCGACGCCGGTGATCTTCATCGCGACCCTCGCCCGCCGGGCCGACGCGTCAGACGTCGATCGCCGCGTCGGAGATCAATACGGCGACGTCGTGGAAATCGTCGGTCATCTCGAACAGCACCTCCTGCCCCTGCTTCAGGTAGCAGGTGTCGCCGGCCGCCAGGTCGAACGTCTCGCCGCCGGTGATCGTGATCTTCGTGCCGCCGGCGACGACGTAGATGAATTCGTCGAACGGCAGCGTCATGCTGTGCGTGCCGGACTCGCGGAAGCTGCCGGCGAGCCGCTTGCGGTCGGGCGAATGGTACAGGATCGCCTTCGACCCGCCGAATTCGGGCAGCGGGTCGAAATCGGTGGTGTGCACGTTGAAATGCGGGGCGTGGGTATCCTGGGTCATGAAGGCTCCTTCAGGGCTGTTCGATTCGGGGCTTATCGATTTCAGGGCTTAGCGATTGCCGATCGCGGCATAGACCGCGGGCCGGTTGCGGCGGTAGAACAAGGCGAGCAGCCAGCCGCTGGCCGGCACCGCGATCACCGCCAGCAGCGATACGGCGCTCATCGTGGCGGTGCCGACCAGCAGCTTGAGGTTGAGCGAGGTCAGCGCGAACAGGATGACGAGCGCCGCGACCGAGAGCGCCGGCGCCACCAGCCGCATCCAGCGGCTGGCGCGGATCTGCCGGTTGCGGCGATAGAACAGGATCACCGAGGCGCTGGTCGCGATCAGCAGCGGCAGCAGGAAATAGATGCCCATGCCGCTGAGCGCGCCATAGGCCACGACCGGGTCGATCCGTCCGATCATCAGGATGGCGAGCACCAGCAGGCTGATGCCCGCGACCGTCAGCACCGCGACATGCGGCGACTCGAGCGTCGGATGAACCCGGCCGAGCCGCGCCGGCAGCACGCCGTCGCGGCCGAGCGCATGCAGATAGCGCGACGCCGACCCCTGGATCGAATTGAGCGCGGCCATCTGGCTGGTGACGAGGACGAGCGACACGACATGCGCGAACACGCCGCCGAGATAGGTCTGCACGCTGGCGAAGAACGATCCGACCGGGTCGGTGGCGGCGCTGTGCACCGCCTGCGACGCGCCTTGCGTGACGATGTAGAGCCACACGCCGATACTGTAGAAGATCGCCAGGAACGCGATGGCGAGATAGGTCGCGCGCCCGACCGTCCGTTCCGGATCGCGGACCTCGGCGCGGAAGCACGCGCCCGCCTCGATCCCGATCATGCACAGCATGGCGAGCAGGACGCCCATGCCGGGCGACCCTTCCAGAAAGGCGGCCGGCGTATAGGAGGCGAGCGAATAGCCTTCCGGCCCGCCGCCGACCAGCACCGCCGCCTGCCAGATCGCCACTACCGCGATCTCCAGGCACACCAGCACGCCCAGCAGCTTCACCGACAGGTCGATCCGCAACAGGCCGAGCGCGGTGATGACGAGCAGGAAGATGCCGGTCCACACCTGCCACGGGAACACCGGACCGCCGGTCAGCCGCGTCGCGAAGTCGATCGCGACGAGACCCATATAGGGGTAGGATCCGGCGCACAGCAGCAGATAGGCGGCGGCGGCGAGGAACGCCCCGGCCAGCCCCGGCGGCCGCCCGATGCCGGCGACGATGAAGCGGTAGAACGCGCCGGGATTGTCGATGAACCGGCTCATGCCGACGAAGCCGACCGAGAACACCAGCAGGATCGCGCCGGCGACGAGGAACGAGACCGGCGCGCCGATATGATTGCCGAACGCGATCGACAATTGCGAGAAGCCGGCCATCGCCGCGATCGGCGCGTTGAACGCGACGATGATGAGCACCAGTGCCGGGACGCCGAGCCGCCGCGGCAGTTCGCCGGGCGGCCCCGCCCCCGTTGGCGTCGCCGCCGACGCTGCCGTCACGGCCGAAGCCTAACGCGGGGCGGGTCCGATCGCGTCATCCCAGTTGCCGCAGGCTGGCGGCGAGGCGCTCGATCTCGTCGGCCTCGGGCATCAGATAGGGGCGCCGGGCCTCGCCGACATCGATCCCGCGCAGCTTGCACCCGGCCTTGCACAGCGAGATATAGTTGGGCGATTGTTCCATCAGCCGCAGCAGCGGGCGGATCGTGCCCCACAAAGCGCGCGCGTCCGGCGTCGCGCCGTCGGCCTGGAGCGTGGCGATCAAGCGCGACAGCTCGGCGGGCATGAAGTTCGCCGCGCCGAACACCGCGCCGGTCGCACCGTTCAGGATCGCCTCGAACAGCAGCGAATCCTTGCCGACATAGACGCCGAAACCGATCGGCCCCGCCCAGGTCGTGAGATCGCCCATCAGCTCGGGATCGCCCGAACTGTCCTTGACCGCGGTGACGTTGCGCAGGGCCGACAGTTCGCGGATCTGATCGAAATTCAGCAGGCCGGACGGCGGCGTGTTGTACAGCATGATCGGCAGCGACACGGCGGCGTCGAGCGCGGTGTAGAAAGCGACGCGCTCGCGCCAGTTGATCGGCTCGGCATAAGGCGAGGCGACCAGCACGCCCGCCACGCCCGCGGCCTCAGCGTCCTGCGTCAGGCGGATCGCGTCGCGCGTCGTGAGGCAGCCGGTCGCGCCGATCACCGGCACGCGCCCGTCGGCGATCCGCACCGCCTCGCGGATCAGCCGGCTGCGCTCGTCGAACGACAAAGCGGTGTATTCGCCGGTGCCGCCGCTGACCACCAGGCCGCTCGCGCCCCGGGCGATCTGGTCGTCGATCAGGGTGGCGAGCGCGGCCGTGTCGAGTTCGTCATCACGTAGCGGCGTGACGATCGCGGTGACGAGGCCACGGGGCCAGGGATTAGCTGTCATGGGCGAGCACTTCGCTTTCGTGGGGTTCGAGCGGCGGCGTCAGGAAATCGAGGTCGCAGCCCTTGTTGGCCTGCGTCACGCTGTTGACGACCAGTTTGGCATAGCCGCGCGCGGGCGGGCGCTTGGGCACCGGCGGGCCGAGTTCCGCTTCGCGCCGCGCCAGCTCCGCGTCGGACAGCTCGACCGCCAGCGTGCGGTTGGGCACGTCGAGCGCGATGATATCGCCGGTCCGTACCAGCCTGAGCGGTCCGCCGATCGCCGATTCGGGCGCGACATGCAGCACGGCGGTCTGCTTGACCGTCCCGCCCAGCCGCGAATCGGTGATCCGCAGCATGTCGGTGATGCCCTGGTTGAGCAGCTTCGCCGGCATCGGGATGCGCCCCGATTCGGGCATGCCCGAGCCCTTCGGCCCCTCGCCGCGCAGCACGACGACGTCGCCGGGGCGGATATCGAAATCCGGTTCGTAGAGCCTGGCGTCGAGATCGGCCTTGCCCTCGAACACCACTGCGCGGCCGCGATGCACGAGCAGGTCGGACGAGGCGACCCCGGTACGGATGATCGCCCCGTCGGGCGCGATATTGCCGAACAGCACCGAAATGCCCTCCGGCGCGGAGATCGGTTCCTCCAGCGTGCCGATCACGCGGCGGTCGGTGATCTTCGCATCGGCGATCTCCTCACCCAGGGTGCGGCCGGTCACGGTGACGACGTCGCGGTGCAGCAGATCGCCCAGCGCGTTCAGCATCGCCGGCACGCCGCCGGCGTTGAAGAAGTCGTTCATGTAATAGTGGCCGGAGGGGCGCAGGTTGAGCAGCACCGGCGTCGTGGTCGACAAATGGTCGAAACGTTCGAGCTTCAGGTCGATGCCGAGCCGCCCGGCGATCGCCAGCAAGTGCATGACGCACGCGCTCGACCCGTCGACCGTCGCCAGCGCGCGGATCGCGTTGTCGAGCGCCGTCGCCGTCATGATCGCGCGCGGGCGCAGATCGTCCGCGACCAGTTGCATGATATAGTCGCCGACGTTGCGCGCCATCGCGATGCGGCGCGAATCGACCGCCGGGATCGCGCAGCTTCCGGCAGGGGCCATGCCGATCGCCTCGGCGATCACCGCCATCGTCGCCGCCGTGCCCATCGTGCTGCAATGGCCCGGGCTGCGTTCCAGCGAATCCTCCAGCGAGGTGATATCGGCCTGGTCCAGCTCGCCGCGCTGCTGCGCCTCCAGCGCCTTGTGGAAATCGGTGCCCGAGCCGACGTCGCGCCCGCGCCAGAAGCCGCTGAACGAAGGGCCGCCGGGCAGCAGGATCGTCGGCAGGTCGATCGACGCGGCCGCCATCAGCATCGCCGGGATCGTCTCGTCGCACGCGCCGAGCATGACGAGGCCGTCGATCGAATAGATGTCGGCGATCTGCTCGATCTCCATCGCCAGCAGGTTGCGGTGCATGAACGACGCGCCCAGCGGCAGCGCCGAATCCGCCCCCATCGTCATCGTGTTGAACACGCGTGGCAGCCCGCCGCTCTGGAGGATCGCTTCCTTGACGCCCTCCACCATGCCGCCGAAATGCATGTGGCAGCGGTTGAAATCGCTGACATTGTTGCAGATGCCGATGATCGGCCGCTGGAAATCCTTCTGGCGCAGGCCCTGCACCTTCATCGACGAGCGCAGCAGGAAGCCGTCGACGCCGGTCGCCTCGGTCCAGTCGCGGCTGCGCAGGCGGCGCGGCGTTTTGGTGGGTTCGTCTTCGCTCATCGGGACAATATTCCATCGGGATCGCGGAAGCGCGGACCGCGCGCGGTCACCGCGTCGAGAATGCCCGTCTCATATTCCTCGACGAACTCCTCGACCTCGGCCGGGTGCTGCCGTTCGCGCGGAAACTTCAGTTTCTCGAGCACGGGCGGTGCCATGTAGTAAGCGGCGCTGACCAGCGTGCTGGCGATGGCGAAGACATCCGGCTCCCCCGCCGCGAACGCCGCGACGCTGTCCCAGTCGAGCGTCGCCGGCAGGGCGTCCAGCGACAGCGCGATATCCGTGCCCGAATAGCCGCATGCGCGCACGGCGGTGCGCAGCAGCGCGTCGAAGGCCGGCAAGGCGTCGGCCGCCGGCATCTCGGCCGTGGCCGGAATCAGCACCGCCGCCAGCGCGCGCAGCCGGGCGATCTGCTCGTCGCTCGCGGTCGCGCCGGTCATGCCGCCACCCGCAGGTCGTTCGCCGCCGTGCGCGGGTCGCGCGCGGTCTCGGCGATATGCTCGGCGGTGCGCAGCGCGAGCGCGGCGATCGTCGCGGTCGGGTTCACGGCGCCGCTCGTCACCATCACGCTGCCGTCGACGATGAACAGATTGGGCACGTCGTGGCTGCGGCAGAAGCGGTCGACCACCGAGGTCGCCGGATCGTTGCCCATGCGCGCGGTGCCGAGCAGGTGGCCGGGCGCCTCCTTCCACAACGGGTGGCGGAACACATGCGTCGCGCCTGCCGCCTCGTGCATCTCGACCATCCGGTCGAGCGTGTAGTCGAGGTTGCGCTGCGTGTTCTCGCTGATGCGATATTCGATCCGGGGCGCGGGGATGCCGTCGCTGTCGGTCAGCGTGGCATCGAGCACGATGCGGTTCGATTCCTCGGGCAGATCCTCGATATTGCCCGCCCAGCTCAGCGCGCGGCCGGCATAGCGGGCAATGTCGTGCGTTGCCGTGCCCCAGCGCTGCTCGAACGGGAGCGAATCGAAATTCTCCAGCACGCGCAGGATGCCGGGCACCGGCATCAGGTTCATCTTCGCGCCGCGATGATAGCCGCGCGACACATCGGTCTCGTAGAATTCCATCGAATACATCAACTGGCCGGCCGGGCCTTTCCAGCTTTCGATATCCTCGTCGTACAACCCCAGCGCCTCGTTGTTCGGGTGCAGCATCAAATTCCTGCCGACCAGCCCCGATGAATTGGCGAGCCCGTCCGGAAACGCCGGCGACCTGGACAGCAGCAGCAGCCGCGCGGTGCCGATGCCGTTGGCGGCCAGCACGATCGTCTTGCCGCGCTGGCGGTGCTCCTGCCCGTCGCGGTCGATCCAGATCACCGCATCGGCATTTCCGCCCGCGTCGAGCGTGATCTCGCGGACGCGCGCGCCGGTGATCAGCGTCGCGCCGGCGGCGGTCGCGTGCGGCCAGTAACCGAGATCGAACGACGCCTTCGCGCCCGCGGGGCAGCCCGTCTCGCACACGCCCCAGCGCACGCACTTGGCCATGTTCTTGAAGTTCCAGGTCGGGATCGCCTGCGTGCCCGGCCACCAGTGCCAGCCGAGGTCGTTCATGCCCCTGGCCATGCGCATGCCGCCCTTGCCGAGCGGATGCGGCGGCATCTCGTAATCCTGCGGCGGATAGGCCGGATCGCCGCCCAGCCCGGCGACGCCCATGAACGCGTCGACGCGCGTGTAGAACGGCTCCAGATCGTCATAGCCGATCGGCCAGTCGTCGCAGATGCCGTCGAGCGTGCGCACCCGGAAATCGGACGGCATCAGGCGCATCCACTGCGCGCCGTAGAGCAGGCTCGATCCGCCGACGCCGGCGAACATGATCGGCGTGACGTCCGAGGAATCGAGGTTCATCGGATAGTCGGCCGGGCGGCGGCGCGTATTGGGATTCCAGCTCCATTGCTGTTGCAGCAGCAGCTCGAACTCCGGCTTGTTGCCGGGATAATCGGACGGGTTGACCCAGTCGCCCTGTTCGAGACAGACGACCTTGAATCCCCTGGCGGCGAGCGTGTGGGCGGTGACCGCGCCCGATGGCCCGGCCCCCACGATCACGACATCGGCATCGTCGTCAAGCTGCGACATGCTATCGTTCCGCCTTCGCTGTTCGAGCCGGCACGGCCCCGGCCATGTCCGTGAATGGACTCGATCAGGTTACCCCCACATCGCGAGCATACAACCTTTGATTGCGGCATTCAGCTATGCGCAAAGCCGATACCTCGCCCGTGCCGGACCCGGTCGCGACGCTTTCCCGTCCATGGCCCGCGCGCGAAGGCATGGAGATCGATCGCTGCCGCCATCGCCCGATATCCGGCATCGTTGGGATGGAGATGATCGCCGCTGTCATAAGCGGGGTTCAGCCGCGCCGGCCGGGCCGGGTCGCGCAGGGCCGCGTCCCAGTCGATCACCGCATCGGCGGCTTGCGCCGACCTGATCCAGCGGTTGACGGCCTGTCGCGCAGCCTCGCCCGCCCGGCTGTGATAGCCGGGCGTCTGCGCCTCGGCCCCCTCGGTGGGCAGCAGCGTCGCCAGCAGCACCTTCATCCCATGCCGCCGCGCCGCCGCGACGATGCGCGCGTAAGCGCCGACGATCCGTCGCGGCGTCACGCGTTCATCCGGCTTGCGCAGGAAGGCGGGCGCATAGATGTCGTTGATTCCTTCGAGCAGGATCAGGTAGCGCGCGCCGGGCATGGCGAGCACGTCGCGGTCGAGCCGCGCGACCGCCCGCTCCCCCCAGCGATCGTGCAGCAGGCGGTTGCCGTCGATCCCCTGATCGACGACGCTGAGGTCGTCGCGGCCTTCGCGGGTCAGCCGATCGGCCAGCGCATCGGGCCAGCGCCGGTCGGTATCGTCGGTCGATCCGGTGCCGTCGGTGATCGAATCGCCGAGCGCGACGATCGTCGCGGTGGGAGCGGGGCGGCACGCGTCCAGGCGCGCGAGGAAATAGCGCGCGGTCGTGGCGGTCCGCGGCACGGCGACAGTGGCGGTCAGGTCCGCGCCGGGGCCGACCTGGAGCGCCCGCTTGCCGACCAGATGAACGGTATACGGCTTGCGCGGGGCGGCGGCGAGGAAGCTGCTGACCGCCATCCGTTCCCCGGCGCGGGCGGCGAGCGCGACCGGATCGCTCGTCGCCGTCCGGCCCGGCGGGATCGTGACGGACGGGTGTCCGCCGAACGTCACGGCGGCCCCCGGCGCGTCGATGTCCGCCCCGCCTCCCGGCCCGCCGCCCGCCCCGCCGCCCGCGACGCGCGCGAGCCGCGTCCGGTCGACCGCCAGCGGCGCCGTGCCGTACAGATTGGAATAGGTGATCCGGAAGGCATCCGCGCCCGCGCTGCTGCGCACGACCTGCCGTATCGTACCCTTGCCGAGCAGGATATCGCTGCCCGGATAGAGATCGGGATCGACCGCCCGTTGCATCGCCGCCGACCAGGCAGGCGTACGGCACGATCCCACGACGGAAGGTCGTGCCGCCTGCGCCGCTTCTGGATATCCGAGCGAGACGGCGATCGCCAGGGTCAGGATTGCGGACATAGCCGCGTCACGCCAGGGCAAAGCAGATTCCGATGCTAAGGGCGGATCGACCTTCAGTTTCGGTAGTTCTGCCCGCAGATTTTCCTGCAAGACCGTCACCCCGGACCCTTCGGCAAGCTCAGGGCAGGCTTGTTCCGGGGTCCACCGTGCCGCGACCTCGGCGATCACGACACTATTCGGTCGAAGCCGCTTGGCAGGCCCCGGAACGAGGCCGGGGTGAGGGAAGACTCCGGGGGCAAGGCCCGAAGAGCATGAAGGTCGATCCACCTTAGAACTTGAACCCGATCGCGCCGCTGAACGTTCTGATTTCGCCATATTGGCGCAATACCTGTCCGATGAAGAGATCGAAGGCGCCGACCTGGTACTGCTTGTCGAACGCGTTGTTGAGATACGCGCTGGCATACCAGCCATGCTTGGATTCCAGCCTGATGCTGAAATCATGCACGTCGTAATGCGGCGCCCGGACCAGCGGCGCGTTGATGATGTTGTAATAAGCGGCACCGATCCGGCGACCGGCATAACCGACATCGAGATCGAGGTCGCCGTTCAACGCGAACGTCTTGTTGAGACCCCAATTCACTTGAAGCCGCGGCGCATTGATCGGCTGCTGGTTCTCGATGCCCGGGAACACCGTCTTCACGACGAAATGGTTGTAGGCGACCGACAGGTTGGCGCTGAGCCCCGCCATCGGACGCGCGCTGAGTTCCACCTCGCCGCCATAGACTTCCGCGTCGCGGTTGAGGACCTGGGTCGTCACCGTCTGGAACAGGAAGGTCTGATAGCGCTTATAGTCATAATAATAGGCACTGGTGTTGACCGTCAGCTTGCGGTCCAGGAACTGGGCCTTTTCCCCGATCTCGAACGCGTAGAGGTTTTCGGGTTTGTAGAAGATCGGTTCGACCGGATTGACGTTCGCGAGCGGGGCGCTGAACCCCGCCGACTTCACGCCCTTGCTGACGCTCGCATAGAGCAGCACGTCCGTCGCCGGCTTGAAATTCACCTGCGCCTTGCCGCTCCAGTCGCCTTGCTTCTGATCGTCCGCAAGCGGCCCGATCCCTTGGATCTGCAGCGCGGACCCGCCATCGCCACCGAAAAAGCCGCAGACCCCGATCGCGCTCTGCTGGCATTGGCTGGAGAAAGCGAACTTGAACTGATCCCAGGTATAGCGCGCGCCAAGAATGGCCGTGAACTTCTCACCCAGATCGTATTCCACCTGTCCGAAGATCGCCTCGGAACGGGTCCTCAGGCGATACGCGTCGCTTTCCAGGACACGCCCCGGCGCCACCGCCCCGCCGAACACGGTGGTGCTGAGCGCGGGGGAAACGACGATGATGTTGTTGAGGGCATAATTGCCGTCGATGTCGAGATAGAAAGCGCCGACCGTATAGCGCAACCGGCCCGCCGATCCGTTGACGCGCAGTTCCTGCTGAAAATCATGCGCGCGCGACGTGCTTTCCGCGGTGAAGGTGTTCAGGGGCGACGAATCGGTATCTTCCAGGTAATTGTTGAAGATATCCGCATAGGCCGTCGTCGACGTCAGCGTGGCATTGCCGAGCGCTTGCGCGATGGTCAGCGAATAGGTTCGCGATTGCTTGGTCAGCCGTCCCGGCTCGTCCAGCGCGGTGGTGAGGCCGGCATAGGGCGTTCGATACCCGTTCGGGTCCTTGCCCGGTCCCGTCCCGTACGCGTCGACATTCGCCGGCAGATCCGCATTGGTCGCGCCGAGCAGTTCCGGCGTCGAGATGTAGCCGGTCGGCGTGCCGGTCTGGTTGAACCCTTCCGCGCGCAAGGTGATCGTCGTGCCGACCGCCGGCTTGACCTGCAACTGCCCCCTCAGCGCGTATACGGTCTTGTTGCCGCGATCCGGCCCCAGCACATTCCTGATGAAACCGTCCTGCGACTGATAATAATAGCCGATGCGTCCGGCGATCAGATCGCTGCCGGTATTGAAGAAGCCCTGGACGCGTTTGAGATCGCGCGTGCCGTAAGCACCTTCGATGGCGCCGCTCGTCCCCGCCACGGGCTTGTTGCTGATATATTGGATGAGGCCGCCCGTCGCGTTCCGGCCGAACAGCGTTCCCTGCGGGCCGCGCAGAGCCTCGACGCGCTGGATATCGAACAGCGGTATGCCGGTCGCGGTCGCGAACGGAATGTACACGCCGTCCTGATACGACGCGTTCGGCTGTTCCTGATGATCGGAAAAATCGGTCTGGCCGACGCCGCGGATCACGAAGTTCGAAACGCCCGATCCCGACGCCGCGGTCGCGTTGAGCCCCGGCACGAGACGCGCCAGATCCTCCGACGTGCGGATATTGCGATCCTCGAGCAGGGTTCCGGAAACCGCGGTGATGGAGATGCCGACGTTTTGCGAACGCTCCTCGCGCCGGTTCGCCGTGACGATGATGTCGCCGGAGTCGCCCGACGGGGTTTCGGGCGGAGCGGTGACCGGGGCGGATGCGGCAGGTGCCTGATTCCCCGCCTGACTTGCCGCCTGCCGCGCCTCGGCCGGGGCATGGAGGCAAAGCGTCCCCAATAGCGCGGTGGTCGCCATGACAACGTTCTTGTGCATCGGATTGCCCCTTCATCATACGGAGGAGCGTCTGAAGCGCCCGTTCTCGTGGCCGACAAGCAACTCTTGCGGCAGAGGCAAGTCAATCATTAGCAGATATGCAGAAAATGAGGGTGTGGAGCGCGTCCCGGCTCGCCGCCGACGGCACCCGAACCGCGCCGCTCAGCGATCCTTGACGGTTTCCATCGCCACGAAGGTCGAGGTGCTCGCGACGTGCGGGAGGCTCGAGATCTTCTCGCCCAGGACGATGCGATACCGTCGGATGTCGGCCGTGCGGACCTTCAGCAGATAGTCGAAGCTGCTCGCGATCATGTGGCACTCCTCCACCTCCGGGATGCGCCGCACGCTCGCGTTGAAGCGATCGAGCGCCTGCTCGCGCGTATCGGAGAGCTTGACCTCGGTGAAGGCGACATGGTCGAGGCCGAGCCTGGCCGGGTCGATGCTGGCCCGGAATCCGGTGATCACACCGGTGTCGACGAGTCGTCGCATGCGCACCTGACACGGCGTCTTCGACAGCCCGATCGCGCGCGCCAGATCGGTAATGGTGATCCGTCCGTCCTCCTGCAGCACGGACAGGATCTTGCGATCGTAAGCATCCAGTTCGTCCTGCGAAACCCTGATATCCATATTTTTTGCCTCGATTGCGCGGTGAATAAAGTGATTTATGCATGATGGCAGGTGATTTTAAGTCATATCGACAGCAGGATTTCGGCTAGACCGGTGCCATGACCGACCAGCCGATCTTCGCCGCCTTCGCGCCCTCCATCCGCCCGCCGTCGCCGCTGCGCGAGGCGATCACGGCGGCGTATCGCCGCGACGAGGCAGAGTGCCTCGCGCCGTTGCTGGACGCCGCCACGCTCGACGCGGCGACGCGGGCCGCCGTCCGCGACACCGCGCGGACGCTGGTGACGACGCTGCGCGCCAACCACAAGGGCAGCGGAGTCGAAGGCTTGGTGCAGGAATATTCGCTGTCGAGCGAGGAGGGCGTGGCGCTGATGTGCCTGGCCGAGGCGTTGCTGCGCATTCCCGACGACGCCACGCGCGACGCGCTGATCCGCGACAAGATCGCCGACGGCGACTGGGGTTCGCATCTGGGGACGGCCAAGTCGCTGTTCGTCAACGCCGCGACCTGGGGGCTGGTCGTCACCGGCAAGCTGGTCGGCAGCGTCGACGGCGCCGTCGATAATCGGGGGTTGGGCGCGGCGCTGGCGCGGCTGGTGGCGCGCGCCGGCGAACCGGTGATCCGGCGCGGCGTCGATCTCGCGATGCGGATGATGGGCGAGCAGTTCGTCACCGGCGAGACCATCGCCGAGGCGCTGAAGCGCGCGCGCGTGCTGGAGGCGAAGGGCTTTCGCTACAGCTACGACATGCTTGGCGAGGCGGCCACGACGATGACCGATGCCGAGCGCTATTATATCGATTACGAGCGCGCCATTGCGGCGATCGGCACGGCCTCGAACGGGCGCGGCGTCTATGAAGGCCCCGGCATCTCGATCAAGCTGTCGGCGCTGCATCCGCGCTACGTCCGCGCCCAGGCCGACCGCGTGATGGGCGAGTTGCTGCCGCGCGTGCGCGCGCTGGCGCTGCTCGCCAGGCACCATGACATCGGGTTCAACATCGATGCCGAGGAGGCGGACCGGCTCGAACTGTCGCTCGACCTGCTCGAAAGCCTGGCGCTCGATCCCGAACTCGGCGACTGGGACGGCCTTGGCTTCGTCGTGCAGGGTTACGGCAAGCGCTGCCCGTTCGTGATCGACTGGATCGTCGATCTCGCGCGCCGCGCCGGGCGGCGGATCATGGTGCGGCTGGTGAAGGGCGCCTATTGGGACGCCGAGATCAAGCGCGCGCAGGTCGACGGCCTCGCCGACTTCCCGGTCTATACGCGCAAGGTCCACACCGATGTCGCTTACATCGCCTGCGCGCGGAAGCTGCTGGCGGCGCCGGACGCGGTCTTCCCGCAATTCGCGACGCACAATGCGCAGACGCTGGCGACGATCTATCAGATCGCCGGACCGGACTTCGCGGTCGGCCAGTACGAGTTCCAGTGCCTGCACGGCATGGGCGAGCCGCTCTACGAGCAGGTGGTCGGCAAGGACAAGTTCGACCGTCCGTGCCGTATCTACGCGCCGGTCGGCACGCACGAGACGCTGCTCGCCTATCTGGTGCGCCGCCTGCTGGAGAACGGCGCGAACTCGTCGTTCGTCAATCGCATCGCCGATCCGGCGGTGTCGATCGATGAGCTGATCGCCGATCCGGTCGCGCAGGTGCGCGCGATGCCGCATCCCGGCGCGCGTCACGACCAGATCGCGCTGCCGGCCGATCTCTACGCTGGCCGCCGCAATTCGGACGGCATCGACCTCAGCGACGAAACCGCGCTGGCGGGGCTGAGCCGGGCCTTGCGAGAAAGCGCCGCCACGGTGTGGAAAGCGGCCCCGGCCGCCGGATCGGGCACTGAGCGGCCGGTGCTCAACCCGGCGGACCACCGCGATGTCGTCGGCATCGTCGCCGAGGCATCCGCCGAGCAGGCGACCGCCGCCGTCACGCACGCCGCAAATTCGGCCTGGAGCGCGACGCCCGTCGACGACCGCGCCGCCATTCTCGATCGCGCCGCCGATGCGATGCAGGCGCGCATGCCGATCCTGCTCGGCCTGATCGTGCGCGAGGCGGGCAAGTCGCTGCCCAACGCGATCGCCGAGGTGCGTGAAGCGATCGACTTCCTGCGCTATTACGCGGCGCAGGCGCGCGCGACCTTCGGGGTGAACCAGCAGCCGCTCGGGCCGATCGTCTGCATCAGCCCATGGAACTTCCCGCTCGCCATCTTCACCGGCCAGATCGCCGCCGCGCTGGTCGCGGGGAACCCGGTGCTCGCCAAGCCCGCCGAGGAGACGCCGCTGATCGCCGCCGAAGGCGTGCGGCTGCTGCACGAGGCGGGCGTCCCCGCCGACGCGCTCCAATTACTGCCCGGCGACGGCGCGATCGGCGCGGCTGTGGTGGCGGCGCCGGAGACCGCCGGCGTGATGTTCACCGGCTCGACCGACGTCGCGCGGCTGATCCAGCGCCAGCTTGCCACGCGCCTGTCGCCGGCCGGGCGACCGATCCCGCTGATCGCCGAGACCGGCGGGCAGAATGCGATGATCGTCGATTCCTCGGCGCTGGCCGAACAGGTGGTGGCCGACGTCCTCGCCTCCGCGTTCGACAGTGCCGGCCAGCGCTGCTCGGCGCTGCGTATCCTTTGCCTCCAGGAGGAAGTCGCCGACCGGACGCTGACGATGCTGAAGGGCGCGCTGAAGGAGTTGAGCATCGGGCGCACCGACGCGCTCAAGGTCGATATCGGCCCGGTGATCGGCGCGGAGGCCAAAGAGACGATCGAACGGCACATCGCTACGATGCGCGAGCGCGGCGCGGCGGTCGAGCAGCAGGCGCTGCCGGACGAGGCCGCCCACGGCACCTTCGTCGCACCGACGATCATCGAGATCGGCGACATCTCCGAACTGGAGCGCGAGGTATTCGGCCCGGTGCTGCATGTCCTGCGCTATCGCCGCGAGCGGCTCGGCGCGCTGATCGACGCGATCAACGCGACCGGCTATGGGCTGACCTTCGGTCTGCATACCCGGCTCGACGAGACCGTCGCTTACGTCACGTCGCGGGTGAAGGCCGGCAACCTCTACGTGAACCGCAACGTGATCGGCGCGATCGTCGGCGTCCAGCCGTTCGGCGGGCGCGGCTTGTCCGGCACCGGGCCGAAGGCGGGCGGGCCGCTCTATCTCGGCCGCTTGGTCGGCCAGCCGCCGGTGTTCGGAGCCCGCGCGGGGCATCTCGACACACCGGTGCACGATTTCGCCGACTGGCTCGATGCGCAGGGCGAAGCGGAAAGTGCCGCAACGGCGCGGCGCTATGGCGAGGCCTCGGCGCTCGGCGTGAATATCGCGCTTCCCGGTCCGGTCGGCGAGCGCAACCTCTATGCGCTCCACCCGCGCGGCCGGGTCCTGCTGGTGCCGGCGACGCGCGCGGGCCTGTTCGAGCAGATGGCGGCGGTGCTCGCGACGGGCAATCGCAGCACGGTGGAAGGCATGCCGCTGCCCGCCGGCCTGCCCGCGACCGTCGCCGCCGCTTTTTCCACAGACGCGATGGAGCCCTATGCCGCCGTGCTGGTCGAGGGCGACAGCGCTGTCGTGGCCCGCGCGGTCGCCAGAGTGGCGGGCCTGCCCGGCCCGATCGTCTCGGTGCATGCCGCGCAGCCCCACCATCCGCTCGCCTATCGGACCGAGTGGCTGCTCGAGGAAGTGTCGACGTCGATCAACACCACCGCGGCAGGCGGCAATGCGAGCCTCATGATGATCGGCTGAGGTTCGAACGGGGATATAAGTCGATCGGCATCGTCTTGCTTATCGAGCATCGATCGCGAGCGAAGGCGAAGAAGCCGGCCAGGAATTATCGGATCATCCGGAAGGCACCAGATCGCTCGAACGCCACCGCGCGCGTGGGATGGGCGATATGGCGAAACCGCAGGCGATCCGCCAGCCCAAGCACGAACAGAATGGTGGCATGGATGCCGAGGGAGATTGCGGGATCGCCATGCTCGACACGCGTCAGCGTGTCGCGGCTGATAAAGGCGATCGACCGATCGTCGAGCACTCCCGAATCGCCGCCGGTTATCACTGCTACTTTGTCGTTCGATGCGAGTGTCATCGTCGCTCTCCAGTCGGTCCGTCGAACGCCACCTAGGCTTGCGCCGTCGGCCTCACGACGATGTCGCCGACGTCCACGTCGGCCGGCTGCTCAATCGCGGAGGCGATCGCGCGCGCGATGGCGTCCGGCGTGATCGCCATCTCCGCCATCGCCTGTTCGGTCGAAGCCCTGGCGTCCGGATCGCTGTCGGCGGAACACCGGAAGCGCCGCGGCAATGCCGTAGAGCGGCCCCTTGAGGTTGACGTCGATCGTCGCCTCCCAATCCTCGACCTTGAGGTCGTCGAGCAGCGAGTTGGGGGCGATGCCCGCATTGTTGATGTAGACGTCGAGCCGGCCGAACCGATCGACCGCGCTGTCCACCAGCCGCGCGACGTCGACGCGCGCGGTGACGTCGATCTCCTGGAACGCGACCTGTCCGCCCGCTATCTCGATCTGCTCCGCCATTCCGCCAGCGCGTCGCCGCGGCGGGCGCCGAGCATCACTCTGGCGCCATGTTTGGCCAGTCGCAGCGCGGTTGCCCTGCCGATACCGCTGCTCGCCCCGGTGATCGCAATGACCTTGCCGTCTATGCCGCTCATCGTGAGTCTCCTTCACTGGCTATACCGGGAGCACGCTACGGCTATCCATGCTAGAAACCCCGCGACACTATCGCCGACGTCCATAACGACCGTCCTGTGCGAAATGTCGGCGGCGGTAGCGGTAGCGGCACGGAGCGGAGGAGCCCATGACCAGAGGACCCGATCCCTGGTCAGCGCGAGCAGCTTCCCGACCAGCCCGGCGAAACTGCCTCAGGCGCGCGCGATATGCTCAAAAAATGTTGATGGCGCCGACCTTGTGAATTGCGCGTGCGTGGCTGAAGCGACGGAAGCCATCGATGCCATGATAGGCGCCGATCCTGCCGAAGGGCAGGTCGTCCTGCGCCAAGTGCAGCAGCGTGCCGTTCAGCGCCGCGCCGCCCGAGGTGATGCGGTCGGGCACTTCGCCATGCTGACGCGCGCCCGTCGCGAAGGCGTAGAGCGCGCGCGGCCGGTCGAAGCGCGCGGTGAAGGCGACGGCGTCGTCGAGGCTGCGATCGGGAATGACCGGCAGGACAGGGCGGAATATCTCGTCGGTCATCAACAGGCCGTCCGCCGGCGGATCGATCACCACGGTCGGCGCGATCTTCCCGTTCGGACCCGACGCGCCGGAGTGCGACAGGATCGTGGCTCCCGCCATGCGGGCTTCCTCGATGGCATCGGCCAGCCTGGCCCGGTGCCGCTCCGAGATGATGCTGGAATAGTCGTCATTGTTCTCGATCGACGGATAGTTCTTCGTCGCGGCGATGACCGCTTCGGCGAAGTCCGCCACATCGGGTGCCGGCACCGTGTTTGATGGTGCATCACCCGCGAGCGGGTGGAGGGAGGCGCTATGGGACAGGTTCTACACGGGAGCGCCACGACGACGGAAGCGGTCCGTCGAGCGATACGGCATGGTCAAGAGAATCTGAGGGTCTCCGGCGAAGCGCTACGGCATCGACCAGACGCACGGCGTCAAGGATCCGCCGACGGGGCCCAACGATGCGCATTCGACGGTGCCGAGCATCGAGCAAGTCTCGCCCATTCGCCTCACACGTCGAGGTTGGCGACGCTTAGCGCATTCTCCTGGATGAATTCGCGGCGCGGCTCGACCACGTCGCCCATCAGGCGCGTGAAGATCTCGTCGGCGATGTCGGCCTGGTCGATCTCGACGCGCAGCATCGAGCGGTTCTGCGGGTCGAGCGTGGTTTCCCACAATTGCTCGGCATTCATCTCGCCCAGCCCCTTGTAGCGCTGGATCGACAGGCCCTTGCGCCCCGCCGCGAGGATCGCGTCGAGCAGTTGCGACGGACGCGAGACGAGCGTGGTGCCCTTGGTCGTCTGGGCGGCGGCGGGCTGCTCGTCGTCGGCGTCGTCCGCCGCGGCATCGGCCTCGATTTGCGCGGCGGCCGCTGCCTTGCTCGACACCAGCCGCGCGGTTTGCGCGAACGCCTCGCCCTGCTCGACGGCGAGCGCATGCAGCTTGCGCGCTTCGGCCGACCCGAGGAACGCGCCCTCGATGATGTGATGATCGGTCACGCCGCGCCACGCGCGCTCGACATGGAAGCCGCCGTCCTCGGCCAGCCGCGCCGACCAGCGCGCCTCGGGGTCGCCCGCGTCGAGCCCGCGCACCACTTGCACCACCAGCGCGCGCCGCTGTTCGAGATCGAGCGCGGGATCGAGCGCGCCGCCCATCGCCAGCGCCTCGACGATGACGGGATCGTAACGGCGCGGCACGTAGCGCATCAGCGTGCGCATCCGCCGCGCATGATCGACCAGCGTGCGCAGGTCCGCGCCCGAGCGGGCGCCCCCCGCGGCGCCTTCCAGCACGGTGCCGGCGACGCCGTTCTCGACGAGATACTCGTCGAGCGCGGGATCGTCCTTCAGATACACTTCGCTGCGCCCGCGCGTCGCCTTGTACAGCGGCGGCTGCGCGATGAAGAGGTGTCCGTTCGAGATGATCTCGGGCATCTGGCGGTAGAAGAAGGTCAGCAGCAGCGTGCGGATGTGCGCGCCGTCGACATCGGCGTCGGTCATGATGACGATCTTGTGGTAGCGCAGTTTCTCGACGTTGAAATCGTCCCGCCCGATGCCCGTCCCCATCGCCTGGATCAGCGTGCCGATCTCCTTCGACGACAGCATCCGGTCGAACCGCGCGCGCTCGACGTTGAGGATCTTCCCGCGCAAGGGGAGGATCGCCTGGAAATGCCGGTCGCGGCCCTGCTTGGCCGATCCGCCGGCCGAATCCCCCTCGACCAGGAACAGTTCGGACTTGGCCGGGTCGCGCTCCTGGCAGTCGGCGAGCTTGCCGGGGAGGCTGGCGATGTCCATCACGCCCTTGCGCCGCGTCAGTTCGCGCGCCTTCTTGGCGGCCTCGCGCGCGGCGGCGGCGTCGATGATCTTGGCGACGATCGCCCTGGCCGTCGCCGGATTCTCCTCCAGCCATTCGGCGAGCTTGTCGGCCATCAGGCTTTCGAGCGGCTGGCGCACCTCGGACGAGACGAGCTTGTCCTTGGTCTGGCTGCTGAACTTCGGGTCGGGCAATTTGACCGAGACGATCGCGGTCAGCCCCTCGCGCATGTCGTCGCCGGTGAGCGTCACCTTCTCCTTCTTCAGGAGGCCCGACTTTTCGGCATAATTGTTGAGCGTGCGCGTCATCGCCGCGCGGAACGCCGCCATGTGCGTGCCGCCGTCGCGCTGCGGGATATTGTTGGTGAAGGCGAGGACGTTCTCGTAATAAGAGTCGTTCCATTCCAGCGCGACGTCGATCGTCACGTCGTCGCGCGTGCCGGAGATCGCCACCGGCTCGGGCATCAACGACACCTTGGTGCGGTCGAGATATTTCACGAACGCGGCGATGCCGCCCTCGTAATAGAGCTCGACGGTCTTCGGTTCCTCGTGCCGCGCATCGTTGAGATACAGCCGCACGCCCGAATTGAGGAACGCCAGCTCGCGATAGCGGTGTTCCAGCTTGTCGAAGTCGAACTCGGTGATCTTGAAGGTGGCGGGGCTCGGAAAGAAGGTGACGCGCGTGCCTTTCTTGCCGGGCGCGGGCCCGACGATCCTCAGCGGCGCGACCGCATCGCCGAATGCGAAGCGCATGGCATGTTCGGTCTCGTCGCGCCAGATCGTCAGGTCGAGCCATTCGCTGAGCGCGTTGACCACCGATACGCCGACGCCGTGCAGCCCGCCCGATACCTTATAGGCATTGTCGTCCGAGGTGTTCTCGAACTTGCCCCCGGCGTGGAGCTGGGTCATGATCACTTCCGCCGCCGACACGCCTTCTTCGCTATGGATGCCGGTAGGAATGCCGCGCCCGTTATCGGTCACTGAAACCGAACCGTCGGCGTTCAGCGTGATGTCGATCCGGTCGCAATGCCCGGCCAGCGCTTCGTCGATCGCATTGTCCGACACCTCGAACACCATGTGGTGCAGGCCGGACCCGTCGTCGGTGTCGCCGATATACATGCCGGGCCGCTTGCGCACCGCATCCAGGCCCTTGAGCACCTTGATCGAATCCGCGCCGTAATCGTTCGTGTTGGGGTCTTCTGCCATGTCCAGCCTATAGGGTCGACGCCAGCGAAACGGAAGCGAAATGGGCTATCGCGTGCGCGGCCCCGCGCCGAGCTGCAAGCGCGTCGCGGCGGCGGGCAGGCCCTCGAACAGCGCATCCTCCGTCCCGGTCATCCACACCTGCCCCTTTCCCCCCAGCCGCTCGAACAGCGCCGCGCGGCGCACCGGGTCGAGATGCGCGGCGACCTCGTCGAGCAACAGCACCGGCGCCGCGCCGGTACGCTCGGCGACCAGTTCGGCATGGGCGAGGATCAGGCCGAGCAGCAGCGCCTTCTGCTCGCCGGTCGAGCACAGGGCCGCCGCTTGCCCCCCACCGGCCTTGCCCGGGACAGGCTTGCCGAGATGCGTGACGGCCAGATCGCTGCGGTGCGGGCCGACCAGCGCACGCCCTGCCGCCGCGTCGCGCGGCCGGCCCTGCGCGAGATCGGCGGCGAGCGTGTCGCCCGCGCCGGTCCAGCCTTCCAGCGTGAGCCCGGCGCGCGCGAACGGGCCGTCCGGCTGATCCGCCAGCCGCGCGGCCAGCGCCGCCACGGTCGCACGTCGCGCCGCGTCGATCGCGGCGCCATGCTCCGCCATCTGCGCCTCCAGCGCGGCGAGCCAGTCGCGGTCGGGCAGCGCGTCCTCCGCCAGCAAGCGATTGCGCGCGCGCATCGCCGCTTCGTAGCGGTTGGCGTGGACCGCGTGACCGGGCGCGAGCGCCAGCGTCAGCCGGTCGAGGAAGCGGCGGCGTTCCCCTGCGGGTTCGACGAACAGCCGGTCCATCGCCGGGGTCAGCCACAGCACGGTCAGCCATTCGGCCAGCGCGGTCGCGGCGATGCCGACGCCTTGCACGCGGACGATGCGGCGCTCCGGCGCGGCGGCTTGCGTGCCGGTCGCGATCTCCACGTCGCTGGCCAGCGACGCCGCCACGCCGAAGCCGCCGCGCCCGCCCCCGGCCTGTCCTTGCCGCGCCATCTCGCCCAGCGCGGCGCGGCGCAAGCCCCGGCCCGGCGCGAGCAGCGATACCGCCTCCAGCACATTGGTCTTGCCCGCGCCATTCTCGCCGGTCAGCACGACGAAGCCCGGCCCCGGCGCGAGGACGAGATCGGCATGGTTGCGGAAGTCGGTCAGGACCAGGCGGGTGAGCATCGCCCCCGCCTTAGCGGTTTCCGCGTCGCCTGCATGAGCGATTTGTCGTGGAAGAGTGACGCTCAGGCTGTGAGACGCTCCGGCCCGGCGGCGGCGACCGCGTCGCGGCGGTTGCTGAGGTACGACGCCATTTCCGCGCCCAGCGCGCGTTGCGCTTTCAGGTACGCGACCGGCGTCGCGATGCCGAGCCGCGCGCGGGCGGAGTCGAGTGGCTCGGCGAGCAGCGCCTCATAATCCTCGCCCGACAGCCACTCGGCCTTGCGCCCGTTGCGGTAACCCTCGATCACGGCGCGCGCGAACAGCGTGCCGCGCGTCACCCGGATGCTCTTGAGCGCCGCCGCGCCGCCGATGAACGCCCAGCCGAGCCCGCCGACCTGCGCATGGGAAAAGGCGACGAGCGCCGCTTCGCCCAGGCTTTCGTCGGCCTTGTAGCCGGTCAGCACATGCCAGATGTCGTGCGTGTCGCGTACCCGCCGGCCGAACCAGGCATAGGGATGCCGTACCTGATCCTCGCTGATGACCTTGCTCACCTGCACCAGCCCGTCGGCGGAATAGCCGGTCGTATCGAGGAAATGGCGATACGCCGCGCCGACCGTGCCGGGCGCGAACCGCGCGACGAAGGCGGGATCGGACAGGCGCTCGGCCAGTTCGACTTGCTCGCTGGCGAGACGCCCGCCTTGCGCGGTGGCGAGCAGCCGCGCGTAGTTCTTCTGCGCATTGCCGACGTTCAGCGCACGCATGATGCGGAACACCTGGCTCGTGTCGTCGCCATCGGCGAGCAGCTTGCCGATCGCATCGAATGCCGTGCGCCAGTCGCGGCGGCCGGTCGTGCCGGGGAAGGGCGGGAGCTTGGCCATCGAGTCGATCCTTGCTGACATCGTTGTCAATAGATGGAGCGCCTGTCGGGGTCAAGGATTGCGCGCGTCACCCCGCAACGCGTCCGGATGCGGCGGCAGGCGGAACGACAGCGTCACCCCCGCCTGCATCTGCGCGATGGCGGCCGAGCTCATCAACGGGCGTGGCGCACTGAAATAGGCGCGCGGCGTCATGCCCATGAAATCGCGGAAATCGCGGTAGAAATGCGACTGGTCGTAATAGGCTTCGTCGATCGCGTCGCGCACCGGCGCGCCGATCGCGGTACGCACTTGCCCCAGCGTATCGAGGAAGCGCTGCAAGCGCATCAGCCGTTTCGGCGCGAAGCCGAACGCGGTCAGGCAGATGCGGTGCAGCGTCCGCGACGACATTCGCGCGGCGGCCGCGAAACCGGAGACCTCGGCCGGGCGCATCCGCAGCGCGCGGTCGGCGTCCAGCACTTGCCGGCCCACCTCGGGCCGCGTCGCCAGCCGGGCGAGCAGGGCACGTTCGATCCGGTCCACGCGCGCCGCGTCGGACGTGTCGGTCAGCAAGGCGTCGAACAACGCATCGCCGTCAAAGCCCAGGTGCCGGTCGAGCGGCACGATCCGGTTGACCATCGCCGCGGCATTCGCGCCGAGCAGGCGATGCCAGCCGATCGGCGTCATGCCGAAGCCGATCGTCTTGCCGCCGGGCGTCATGATCCGCCCCGGCCGGTCGGTCGGCCCGAACAGGCGCGCCGGGCCGAGCGGCGGGGGCGCGTGCCCCTGCATCGTCACGACCCATTCGCCCGACAGGGCAAAGCGGACATTGCCCCATTCGGGATAGAGGAAATCGGTCAGCGGTCCATCGACCTCGACCACGTAGAAGAACGTCACATAAGGCTGGAGCGCGAGACGGGGCGGATAGATGCGCACGGCGACGGCAGGATCGCGCGCGGGATCGGCCGCAGGATCGACCGGGGGCTGCCGATCGATCCTCACGACAGGCATGGTGCCGTCACGTCGTCGTTCCGCCGACGCCCCGTCCGTCAAACGCGCATCGGCATCAATACATAGAGCGCCGCCGACTTGTCGTTCTCGCGGATCAGGGTCGGCGCGGCGGCGTCCGCCAGATGCACTTCGATCGTGTCGCCGCCGAGCTGGCCGAGGATGTCGAGCAGGTAGCGGCTGTTGAAGCCGATCTCGAAGCCGTTGGCCGTATAGTCGCCGGGGACTTCTTCCGCCGCCGTGCCGTTTTCCGGGCTGGTGACCGACAGGATGATCTTGTCGCGGTCGAGCGCCATCTTGACCGCGCGGGTCTTCTCGGTGGCGATGGTCGAGACGCGGTCGACGCCTTCCTCGAAACTGCGCGGATCGATCTTGAGGATCTTGTCGTTGCCGGTCGGGATGACGCGGCTGTAATCCGGGAAGGTCCCGTCGATCAGCTTGGAGGTGAGCAGCGCCTGGCCGAGATCGAAGCGGATCTTGGTCGGCGACAGCGACACGCCGACCGACCCGTCGATCTCGTCGAGCAGCTTGCGCAGTTCCGCCACGCATTTGCGCGGGATGATGACGTCGGGCATGCCCTCGGCCCCGTCCGGGCGCGGCAGCGTGATGCGCGCGAGGCGGTGGCCGTCGGTCGCCGCCGCCTTGAGCACCGGCAGCGTGCCCCCCGCGCCGCCATCGTCCGATACGTGCCAGAAGATGCCGTTGAGATAATAGCGCGTCTCCTCGGTCGAGATCGCGAAACGCGTCTTGTCGATGATCTGCTTGAGCGTCTCGGCGGGCAGCTCGAAGCTGACCGGCAGCTCGCCTTCCGCGATCACCGGGAAATCGTCGCGCGGCAGCGTGCCGAGCTGGAACTTCGCGCGCCCCGCCATGATCGTCAGCTTGCCGTCGGCGGCGGCGAGCGAGACTTGGCTACCCTCGGGCAGTTTGCGGCAGATGTCGAACAGCGTGTGGGCGGAGACGGTCGTCGCGCCGGGCTGGTCGACCGCCGCCGCGACGGTCTCGTTGATCTGCAAGTCGAGATCGGTCGCCATCAGCTTGAGGCCGCCGCCCCCGTCACTGGCGCTGGTCGCCTCGATCAGCACGTTGGAGAGGATCGGGATCGTGTTGCGCCGCTCGACCACCGACTGGACGTGGCTCAAGCCCTTCAACAAAGTCGCGCGTTCGATCGTCGCCTTCATGTCGTTCCCCCGGGCCGCCGGCAGAGATGCGCCGCCGCCCAAATCACACCCACCGGATCCCGCAACTGCCGGGTATGCGGAAGCCTATGCCGTAATCCTTTCCTTAAACATAAAAGGGGCCGGAGCAAGCGCCCCGACCCCTTTCGACACCCGCGAAACAGGGCGGTTTGCGTTAGAAACGCACACCCACGCCGACGGCGACCTGGTGACGATCGGTATCGACGTCGAAGTTGCCGGTGTTGCCGCCGTTCGCATATTCCAGCCGCGCGTCGCCATAGTGCGAATAGCGATATTCGAGCTTGGCATAGCTGTTGCGACCGATCGCCTGTTCCACGCCCGCGCCGACGCGGTAGCCGTCGAGGTCGTAATGGTTGCCCGTCGTGACGGTGCCGTCGTTCGCCGTCAGGTCGAGCCGGGCATTGGTATAGCCGCCCTTGGCGTAGATTAGCGTCTTCGGCGCGACGATGTAGCCGACGCGGACGCCGGCATAGAGATCGCGGCCTTGCTTGACGCGGCCATAGCCCAGCGCGGCGGCGCTGCGCGGGGCATTGCTGACATCGCCGGTCGAGCCGGTGACTTCGCCTTCCCCGCCGATCACGAAGCGGTCGAGCGCGACGTCATAGCCGACATCGCCGCCATAGGTCAGGCCGTCGGCCTTGCGGTTGCTGTCGATGTCGGAGTTCGGCCCGCTGCCGGGCTGCACCTTGTCGTAGCCGAGGATGACGCCGGCGCGCACGCCGGTGAAGGGCGCGCGGTCGCGCGCCGACGAATCCGGGGGCGGGGGGCCGTCCTGCGCGAAAGCGGGGGCGGCGAGGGTCATGCCGAGGCTGGCGACGGCGGCGGTTACGACAAGCTTACGCATAATTCTTACTCCATTGGTATTCCCACCGATTCCTGGTGGGGAGGCTCGAATGGGCGGCCGCCGCGCAAGTTGCATGAACCTCGGACAACGCGGAAAACCGTTGCTTTTGCGCCACACGGGGTTGAAAGCGCCAGGGTGGATGCCAATGCCTTCCTGCCGCCGGGAAGCGGCCTCAATCGGTCGGCGCCGCGCCGCGGGCGGGATTTCATCGCGCGGCACGGCGAGACGGTGTTCAACGCCGCCGGACGGTTGCAGGGCGACCATCCGCACACGCCGCTGACCCGCGCCGGCTTCGCCCAGGCCGACGGATGGGGCAGGCATTGCGGCGGAAACTGGGCGTGAAACCGGCGCTGACCTTGTGGGCCTCGCCCACCGGGCGCGCGTTGCAGACGCTCGGCATCGTCGCGGAACATCTGGAAATCGACTGGCACGGCGCCCACACCGACGCGCGGCTGGTCGAGATCGGCATGGGCTGCTGGGGCGGGCGCACTTACGCCGATCTCGCCGCCGAGGGTCTGACCGTCGTCGATCGCGCGGCCGGGTTGCTGGCGTGCGCGCCCGACGGCGAGACCTATCCCGAGATCGCCCTGCGCGTGTCGGGCTGGCTGGCGGACACCGATAGCCCGGGCGACCGGCTGGTCATCGTGCACGGTATCTCCAGCCGGGTGCTGCGCGGCGTGATGACCGGCGCACCGGCGGTGCCCGGCTATGGTGCGCCCGCCGCGCCCGGCCTGCCGCAAGGATCGGTCGTGCTGATCGAGCGCGGCGTGGAGACGATCGTCCATCGCGGCACCGGGCACGCGCCGGCGTGAAGCGGCTGGCGGCCTTCCTGCTGGTCGCCGCCGCGCCCGCCGCGGCGCGCGATTCGCTCGGCGTGTTCGATAGCTGGGGCGCGTTCGTCGATCCGTCGCCGCTGCGCTGCTACGCCATCGCGCAACCAGTTCGAAAGGGGGCGGTACAGGCGGGGGGGGCGTCGGGGTGGCGGCCGTTCGCCAGCGTCTCGACCTGGCCGGGGCAAGCCTTGCGCAACCAGCTCCACATCCGCCTCAGCCGCGAGCGCCATCCGCAGTCGCGCGTCACGCTGTCGGTCGGCGACCGCCGTTTCGAGCTGGTCGCGGGCAATGCCGATGCCTGGTCGCCCGATGCGCGCACCGACGCGGCGGTGGTCGCCGCGATCCGTTCGAGCCGCAGCATGAGCGTCGAGACGCTCGCCAAGAGCGGCGCCCCCTTCGCCGACGTCTACGCGCTACGCGGCGCCGCGACCGCGATCGACGCGGCGGCGCTGGGGTGTGTGGGGCGGTGACGTGCCGTCGGAGGTGCCTGGGGTGGTAGAAAATCCGCGCGACCTGCGCTATGGAACGCTCATGCCGACCTCCGCGACCTCCCTCATGGCCATCCCGGGCCATATCGACCCCGTGCCCGTGCCGCGCGCTTTCGTGCCGCGCGGCGACGGCCGCATCGATCTGCTCGGGCTTTCCAGGGCCGATCTGCGGCTGGCGCTGGAGACGTCGCAGCTCGAACCGAAACAGGCGAAGCTGCGCGCGAAGCAGCTCTGGCACTGGATCTACAATCGCGGCGTCACCGATTTCACGCTGATGACCGACATCTCCAAGGCGATGCAGCCGTGGCTGGCCGATCGCTTCGTCATCTCGCGCCCGCAGGTGGTCGAGGCGCAGGTCTCGACCGACGGCACGCGTAAATGGCTGCTGCGCTCCGACGACGGCAACGATTACGAGATGGTGTTCATCCCCGACGCCGACCGGGGAACGCTGTGCGTGTCGTCGCAAGTCGGCTGCACGCTCAACTGCCGCTTCTGCCACACCGGCACGATGCGGCTGGTGCGCAACCTGACGCCGGGCGAGATCGTCGGGCAGGTAATGCTCGCGCGCGACGCGCTGGGCGAATGGCCCACGCCTGCGCAGCAGGCAGACCATAGCTATCAGCCCGAGGGCCGCATGCTCACCAACATCGTGATGATGGGCATGGGCGAGCCGCTCTACAATTTCGACAATGTCCGCGATGCGCTCAGGATCGTGATGGACGGCGACGGGCTCGGCCTGTCGCGCCGCCGCATCACGCTGTCGACCAGCGGCGTGGTGCCGCTGATGGCGCGCGCGGGGGAGGAGATCGCGGTCAACCTCGCCGTTTCGCTCCACGCCGTCACCAAGGAGATCCGCGACGAGCTCGTGCCGATCAACCGCAAATACGGCATCGAGGAACTGCTCCAGGCGTGCGCGGATTATCCCGGCGTCAACAATGCGCGGCGCATCACGTTCGAATATGTCATGCTGAGGGACAAGAACGACAGCGATGCCGAGGCGCACGAGCTGGTGCGCCTCATCAGGAAATACGATCTGCCGGCCAAGGTGAACCTCATCCCGTTCAATCCCTGGCCGGGCGCGCCGTACGAATGCTCGACGCCGGAGCGGATCAGGGCCTTTTCGACGATCATCTTCGACGCTGGGATCTCGGCGCCGGTGCGCACCCCGCGCGGGCGCGATATCGAGGCGGCGTGCGGCCAGTTGAAGACCGCCAGCGAGAAGCGGCCGCGCGCCATGCTGGACCGGCAAGCCGAGGGAAAACTGGCGGCGTCGAGGTAATCCTCCACCCATCACCCGGACCCTTCGACAAGCTCGGGACAGGCTTGTTCGATGATTATCCCGGTCGAACAAAATCATACCTGTTCTCCCGCGAACGCGGGGGAACGATGTCGTACGATGGTCGAGCGGCATGAGCCCCGACTTGTTCCCGGGGCTACCGTGGCCCAAGAGCGTCGACCGTGGTTGTCGCACCGCGGTGGATGCCGGAACATGTCCGGCATGACGGGGAATAGCGTGGAACTCGGATCGATCGCCCTCGCCGCCGGGGCCGGCATGCTCGGCGGGACGATGAACGCGCTGGCGGGCGGGGGCACCTTCGCCACGCTGCCGGCGCTGATCGCGATCGGCCTGCCCGCCAATGCCGCGAACGCCACCTCCAACGTCGCGTTGCTCCCCGGTGCCGCGACCAGTGCCTTGGCGTTTCGCGATGAACTGGGGCCGGTCGGCGGCGTGGATGTCCGGCTGCTCGCGGCGATCACCTTCGTCGGCGGGCTGGCGGGGAGCCTGTTGCTGTGGGGGACGCCGACGTCCGTGTTCGATTTGCTCATCCCCTGGCTGCTGCTGTTCGCCTTCGTGGTGATCGCGTTCGGCAAGCGCGCGGCGGAGGCGCTGAAGCAGCGCGTCGCGATCGGCACGCGCACGCTGATCGTCACGCAATGTGCGTTGGGCGTCTATGGCGGCTATTTCGGCGGCGGTGTCGGGTTGATGACGACGGCGGTGTACGGGTTGCTCGCCGGCGTATCGCCGCGCGCGCTGTTCGCGCCGCGCACCCTGATGCTCGCCGTCGCCAATCTCGCGGCGGCGATCGTGTTCGTCGCGGTCGGGCTGGTGCGCTGGGCGGCGTGCGTGCCGATGCTGCTGGGCGCGATCGCCGGCGGCTGGATCGGCGCGCATATCGGCAAGCGCCTGCCCCCGGCGGTGGTGCGCGGCTGGACGCTGCTGGTGACGGCGGTGACGACGGGCGTGTTCTTCTACCGCGCCTATGGCTGATGCCCGCTACGCTGTACCGCGACCAGCGCCGCGATGATCTCGGCATCGTCGCGCTCGTCGATCGCCGCCTTGTACGCCGTGCGCATCTTGGTCACTTCTGCTTGCCAGGTCTCGGGCTTGAGCCTCGGCTGGGTCAGGATCAGCTCGGGCGAGTGGCAGGCGGTGCAGTGGGTCGTGACGATCTCGGCGCTGGCGGGCAGAGTCGCGGTCTCCTGCGGCAAGATGATGCTTTGCGAGGCGAGCACGATGCTGCCGGCGTTCCCCGCTTCGCGCTGCTGCGCGGGGGTGCGGTCCTGCCGGCACGCGGCCAGCGAAGCGAGCAGCGCCAATCCGGCGACCAGGCGGCTCATGCCACCGTCACCCGCGCGGTCTCGATGCTGTCGCGCCTGTACCCGCCCGGGTTCCAGATCGGGTCGGCGCGCTGCACCACGCCCATCGTGTTGGTGGTACGCACCGCTACGTCATGCGTCCCGCGCGGCAGGGGCGGCATGGCCCAGCGGCGGAAGCCGTATCGGCCCCCGTATCGGCTCTGCTCCGGCCCGAGCGCCGCTGAATGCCACGTCCGCCCGGCATCGGTCGACCACTCGACCGTCGCCACGCCCGCGTCGCCGCCCATCGCCACGCCGCGTACCGCCTGCGCGTCGGCGCGGGTGAAGAAGGCGCGCGGCGGCATCCGGCCGATCGGCACGGTCGGGAAATCCTTCGCCCCCGGCACGACGCTGGCGCGCGGCGCGGCGGGGATGCGATAGGCCTTTTCCATCCAGTATCCGGTGTCGGGCGCGGTCAGCAGCTCGATCGTGTCGAGCGCCTTGACCCAATAGGTCGAGAAGAACCCCGGCACCACCAGCCGCAGCGGGAAGCCATTGAGCAGCGGCAGGCTCGTGCCGTTCATCCCGTAAGCGACGATCGCATCCTCCGCGCGCGCCTCGGCGAGCGGCAGCGATTTGGCGAACCACGGCGCGTCGCCGGGCGGGCGGTCGAGGCCGGAGAACTTCACCTGAACCGCGCCCGGCGCGATCCCCGCGCGGTCGAGCAGGTCGCGCAGGCGCACGCCGCTCCACAGCGCATGCCCCATCGCGCCATTGCCCCATTGCGCGCCGGGCACGCGCGGGCCGAAGAACCCGCGCGAATTGCCGGAGCATTGGTTGACCGCGGCGATCTCGACCGCCGGGAGCGCTTGCAGGTCGTCGAGCGAGAGCGACAAGGCGGTGCGCACCGCGCCCTTGATCGTCAGCCGGAACGCGGCGGCGTCGACCGACAGCGGGATGTCGGGATAATGCCAACGTACGAAGAAGCGGTCGTTGGGCGTCGCCGGATCGGCGTGGAGCGCGCCGTCGAATGCCGCCATCGGCGTTTCGAGGAGCGGCGCGCGGGTGCGTTGCAGGATCATGCCGTGTTTGCCGGGAAAGGCATCGGTCGGCGGGCGGTGGCCGTTGCCGTCGGACAGGCCGAGATCGATCAGCCGGCCGGCCGGCCGCGCCCAGAGCGGCGCGCTCGCCAGCGCGCCCGCGCCCAATGCCAGCGCGGTGCGGCGATCGGGAAGCTTACCCATGCTGGATCGCGAGCGGCGCGAAGCGCGCGACTTGCCGCCCGACCAACGCGAGCTGCTCGATCACGGCGGCGTCGTTCGCGCCGCCTTCATCGTCGAACTTGGTGATCTGGGTGTTGACCGCCGCAGCGAACGGCGTCGGCCAGCCGCGCAGCGCGTGCACGATCGAGCGCAGCGCGGCGATCGTGCTGCCGGTCGCCTGCCAGCCGTACGCGGTGGCGATCAGCCCGACCGGCATGTCGGCGAGATAGGGCCGGCTCGCGTCGCGCGCGGTCTCCTCCAGCAAGTCCAGCGCGTTCTTGACCACGCCCGAGATGCTGCCGTGATAGCCGGGCGAGGCGATGATCAGCGCGGAGGCCTGGCGCACCGTATCGACGAAATCGCTTTCCTCCGGCGTGCGGCGCGTCGCCTTGGGGTCGTAGAGCGGCAGGCGCCCCATCTCGGTGCCGCCGAACAGGCGCGTGCGGAACCCTTCACGCCCGGCCGCGTCGAGCGCGATCCGGAGCGCGCGCTCGGTCGAGGACGTGCCCCCGATCGTCCCACCGATGCCAACGACGAGCGGGAGAGCGGAGGCGGAATCGGCCATGGGATCGGCTTTCGGCAAGCGGCGCGGAGGCCGGGGACGGGCATTCGGTAGCGCCCCCGCCGCCTTGCTTCAAGCGCGCCGCGCCGCATGCCAAGCTCCCTCGCAAGCGCGCGCGGGGGCTGCTACACAACCGCCGATGCGCCGCTATCGCTTGCACCATCTGTCGTATATCAGTAATACACCTGTTTGCTGCTGCGGACAGTGACCATGCGTTCTTCACCCTTCGACCCCGCCGATGGCGCGCCGGACGACGCGTTCGAGCTGACCCACGGCATGCCGCCGCCGGAACGCTACGCCTATGCGCCGCGCCGTGCCGGCGACAGGCCGGGGAGCGAAGAGGATCTCGGCACGTACGCCGCCGACATGCCCGTGGTGCGGCGGCCCAGCCGCTGGCGCTGGGTGTCGCGCGGGCTCGCGGCGGCGATCGTCCTGTTCGTGGTCGCGGTGGGCTGGCTCGCGGTCACCGCGCCGCTGTCGAGATCGTTGCAGCCGCCGACTCCGCCGAGCATCACGCTGCTGGCCGACGACGGCACGCCGATCGCGCGGCGCGGCGCGATCATCGATGCGCCGGTCGATGCCGCCAAGCTGCCGAAGAACGTCACCAACGCCTTTCTCGCGATCGAGGACCGGCGTTTCCGGGACCATTGGGGGATCGATCCGCGCGGCATCGCGCGTGCCTTCTGGCACAACATGACGTCGAGCGGGCGCGACCAGGGCGGCAGCACGATCACGCAGCAACTGGCGAAGAACGCGTTTCTCGATTCGGATCGCACGGCGGCGCGCAAGATCCGCGAAGTGATGATCGCCTTCTGGCTGGAGGCTTGGCTGACCAAGGACCAGATCCTGTCGCGCTATCTGTCGAACGTCTATTTCGGCGACAACGTCTATGGCCTGCGCGCCGCCGCGCGGCATTATTTCGCGCGAAAGCCGGAGGATCTGTCGATCGCGCAGGCGGCGATGCTGGCCGGGCTGATCAAGGCGCCGTCCAGACTCGCGCCGACCGTCAATCTGCAAGGCGCGCGCGACCGGGCGAGGCTGGTGGTGGCGGCGATGGTCGAGGCAAAATTCCTTGGTCGGGACGAGGCCGCCGCCGTGCGGCCCGCGCGGCCGGTGCCGGGGAGCAAGGCGCCGTTGCCGAACGGCACCTATTTCGCCGACTGGGTATTGCCTGCCGCGCGCGACACCGCCAGTAACGGGGCCGGCGAGATCGCGACCGAGCGGGCCGTGCGGACCACGCTCGACCGCCGCCTGCAAAAGGCCGCCGAGCGCGCGGTCAGGAGCGCCGGGCTGCGCCAGGCGCAAGTGGCGCTGGTGGCGATGCGGCCGGACGGGCGCGTCGTCGCGATGGTCGGCGGCAAATCCTATGCCGACAGCCCGTTCAACCGCGCCACGCAGGCGCAGCGCCAGCCCGGCTCCGCCTTCAAGCTGTTCGTCTATCTGGCGGCGATGCGCCACGGCCTGACGCCCGATGCGATGGTCGACGACCGGCCGATCACCATCGCCAACTGGTCGCCGAAGAACGCCGACGGGCGCTATCTCGGGCCGATCACGCTGCGCCAGGCGTTCGCGCGCTCGTCCAACGTCGCGGCGGCGCGGATCACGCAGGAGGTCGGCGTCGCCAACGTCATCCAGGCGGCACGCGACCTCGGCATCTCGACGCCGATCCCGAACGAAGCGACGATCGCGCTCGGCACGTCGAGCATGTCGCTGCTGGAACTGACCGCGGCCTATGCGGCGATCCTGGCCGAGCAATATCCGGTGCGCCCGCGCGGGTTGCAGGACCCGCCCGAGCGCGGCGTGATCGCGACGTTGACCGACCGCAGCCACGCGCTGCCGGGCCGGATCCATGACGAGATGCTCGATCTGCTGTCCGCCTCGGCCGAGACCGGCACGGGCCGCGCGGCGGCGCTGTCGGTGCGCACCTATGGCAAGACCGGCACGACGCAGGACAGCCGCGACGCGCTGTTCGTCGGCTTCGCCAATGGCCTCGTCTGCGGCGTGTGGGTCGGCAATGACGACAACACGCCCAATGCCGGCCTGTCGGGCGGCGGCATCCCGGCCCGGGTGTGGCGCGATTTCATGCGGAGCGCGCTGGGCGTCGGCGGCGCGGCGGTGCCCGAGCCGGTCGAGGCGATCGATCCCGATGCCGGCAACGCGGCGGACGACACGCTCGACAATTTCCTCGACCCGGCGCAATTGCCCGCGGTCGAGGGCGAGATCCCCGGGGTCGGGCGCCTGCGCTTGCGGGGCGGCGAGATCGATTTCCAGCCCAACCGCCCGGAAGACCGTGATGCCGGGCGCGAGTCCGGGCGCGACCGCCCGCGCGATCGCCGCCGCGACACGCCCGACGATCGCGCCCCGCCGCCCCGCGATCCGCAGGACGCGCCATAACGCTGCACGTTGACGCGGGCGCCGCACGCTCGCAAGGGGGGCGATCATGCGCTTCTTCTCCGACAATGCCGCGCCTGCCCATCCGGTGGTGATGGCCGCGCTGGCCGATGCCAACGTGCTCGACACCGCCTATGACGCCGATACGTGGAGCAGGGAACTCGACGCGCGCTTCTCGGACCTGTTCGAGGCGCCGGTGCGCAGCCTGTGGGTGCCCTCGGGCACGGCGGCGAACTGCCTCGCGCTGGCGGCGCTGTGCCCGCCGCACGGAGCGGTGGTGTGCCACCGCGACGCGCATATCCAGAATGACGAGGGAGGAGCCCCCGAATTCTACACCCACGGCGCGAAGCTGCTGCTGGCGGAAGGCACCGGCGCGAAGTTGACCCCCGACACGATCGTCGAACTGCTCGATGCGACGCGCAAGGACGTGCATCAGGTGCAGCCGCACGCCATCTCGATCACCAACGCGACCGAATACGGCCTCGTCTACACGCCGAACGACGTGGCCGATATCGGCGATCTCGCGTGCGAACGCGGGCTCGGCCTGCACATGGACGGCGCGCGCTTCGCCAATGCGGTGGCGCATCTCGGCTGCGCGCCGGCCGAGCTGACGTGGCAGGCGGGCGTCGATGCGCTGAGCTTCGGCTTCGTCAAGAATGGCGGGATGAACGCCGAGGCGCTGATCTTCTTCCGCCCCGAGCTGGCCGAGGCGACGCTGTACCGCCGCAAGCGCGCCGGGTTGCTGCTGTCCAAGGGGCGGTATCTCGCCGCGCAGGTGCTGGCGCTGCTCGACGGCGATCTGTGGGTCGATCTCGGGCGCAGCGCCAATGCCGGTGCGACGATGCTGGCCGGGGCGGCGGGCGAGCGGCTGGTCCATCCGGTCGATGCCAATGAAGTGTTCCTGCGCGTCAGCCCGAAAGAGGCGGCGGCGCTGCGCGCGCAGGGGTTCGATTTCTACGACTGGGCGCCGGGCGAGGCGCGGCTGGTGGTTTCGTGGAACCAGGAACGCGACGACATACAGCCGCTCGCCGACGCGATCGCGGCGCTTTGAACGAGGCGACGACTTGAACGAGGCGATGGCGCGCGCGTCCGGTCCGCCGCCATCGACCAGGCTCCGCATCCTCGTCCCCTTCGGCATCGTCACGCTGATCTGGGGCTCGACCTGGCTGGTGATCCGCTGGCAACTGGGCGTGGTGCCGCCGGAATGGTCGGTGACGTACCGCTTCCTGATCGCCGGGCTCGTCATGCTCGGCTATGCGGTGGTGCGCGGCGAGCGCTTGCGGCTGGATGCGCGCGGCTGGGGCTTCGCGGCAGTGGTCGGGCTGTGCCAGTTCTGCCTCAACTTCAACCTGGTCTACCGCGCCGAACAGCATGTCGCCTCCGGCCTGGTCGCGGTGGTGTTCGCGTTGCTGGTGCTGCCCAATGCCGTGTTCGGCCGCCTGTTTCTCGGGCAGAAGCTCGGGCGTCAACTGATCCTCGGCATGGCGGTGGCGGTGGCGGGCGTGGCGCTGCTGCTCCTGCGCGAGGCGCGGGTCGATACGCATGGGCCGGGCGAGACGCTCGTCGGCGTCGGCTTTGCGGTCGCCTCGATGCTGGCCGCCTCGGTTTCCAACGTGATGCAGGGCGCGCGCGTGGCGCGCGCCTATCCGATGGTGCCGATGCTGGGCGTGGCGATGCTGCTGGGGGCGGCGATCGACGGCGCGGCGGCGTGGGCGCTCACCGGGCCGCCGGTGATCGACACCAGCCTGGGGTATGTCGCGGCGACGCTCTATCTCGGGGTGTTCGCCTCGGGCATCACCTTCACGCTCTATTTCGGGGTGATCCGCGCGATCGGCCCGGCCAGGGCGGCCTATTCGGGCGTCATCACGCCGGTCATCGCGATGCTGCTGTCGACGCTGTTCGAGGGCTATCGCTGGTCGCTGCTCGCCGCCACAGGATCGGTATTGGTGCTGGCCGGGCTGGTCATCGCGTTGACGGCGCGCAGGCCCGCGCGGTAATCCGGGTAACGCGGGCTCCAGCCGAGCACGCGCCGTGCCTTGCCGGTCGCGATGCGGCGGTTCTCGGCATGGAAGCCGCGCGCCATCGGCGACAGCGTGGCGAGCGAGACGAACGGCGGCGGCGCGCGGCCGAGCAGGCGCGCGGCGAACGCGACCACCGCATTCTGGCTGGCGGGCCTGTCGTCGGCGAGGTTGTACGCCCCCGCCGGCGCGCCGAATCCGGCGATCACGCCCGTGACGATATCGTCGACATGGACGCGGCTGAACACCTGGCCCGGCGCCTCGACACGGTGCGCGGTGCCGCTCGCGATCCGGTCGAGCGGCGAGCGCCCGGGGCCGTAAATGCCCGGCAGCCGGAACACGCGCGCGCCCAGCGCAAGCCAGGCCGCGTCGGCCTGCGCGCGCGCGCCGCGCCTGCCCCCGCCGGTCGGCGCGGTCTCGTCGACCCACGCGCCGCCGGCATCGCCATAGACGCCGGTCGAGGAAAGATAGCCGAGCCACGCGCCGCCGCGCGCAAGCGATGCGCCGTACGACGCCAATACCGCATCGGCGTCGCCCACCGGCGGCACCGACGACAGGATGTGCGTCGCTGCGGCGATCTCGACCGCGACCGCCGCCGCGTCGTCGAAGCGGATCGTCCCGTCACGCCCGTCGCGGGTCGTCCCCGTCACGCGCCAGCCTTCCCGGCGCACTCGCCCGGCCAGCGCCTGCGCGGTATAACCGAGCCCGAAGATCAGCAGCCGCACGCTATCGCGCGCCGTAACCGTTATAGCGCAGCCCGAAGAAATCGCCCTTGTTCCAGCGCGGGCGCGCGTCGCCATCGGCGATGGCGCGCGCGATCGCATAGGTCGCGTCGACGAAGCGGATGCCCTGCGCCCAGTCGATCGGTTGCGACAGATCGTCCGACGGCTGGTGATAGCGGTGCGCGATGAAGTCGGCGAAGGCGGCCTTGCCCGGCCCCTTCTGCCCCGGCCACAGGAACACGGACGGCACGCCCTGCTGGACGAAGCGGTAATGATCCGAGCGCACGAAATAGCCCTGCCCCGGGTCGGGATCGGGCGACATCGTCACGCCGAGCGCGCCCAGTGCATGCGCCACGATCGGCCCGAGCGTCGAGCGGTCCGCGCCGAACACGGTCATGTCCTCGAACGGATAGCTCAGCAGCGGCATGTCGAGATTGACGTCGGCGACGATGCCGGCGATCGGCACGGTCGGGTGCCGCGCGAAATAATCCGAGCCGACCAGGCCTTTCTCCTCCGCCGTCACCGCCAGGAACAGGATCGAGCGGCGCGGTGGTTTGCCGCTCGCCTTGAAGCGTTTCGCTTCCTCGATCAGCGCGGCGATGCCGACGGCATTGTCCTCCGCGCCGTTATAGATCGTGTCGCCGTTCGCATCCGGCGGCCCCACGCCGAGATGGTCGAGATGCGCCGACAGCACCACGACTTCGCGCGCCAGCTTCGGGTCGCTGCCCGGGATCATGCCCGCCACGTTGCCGCTGGCGGCGGGCTCGAACACGGTCCTGAGCGCGACGGCGGCATTCACGTTCAGCGGCTCGGCCTTGAAGGTCAGCGTGCTGTCGGCGACGCGCGGGGCGATCTCGCTCCACGGCGTCCTGGCACCGGCGAACAGCTTGGCCGATCCGCTTGCGCTCAGCGTCGCGAGGATCGGTACGCCGGGCGCATCGCCGCTGCCGTCGGCCCGCGCCCAGGTCATGCGCGGCCGGTCGTATCCGGCCCCGCCACCCGGCAGCGGCGCGCGCGTCAGCACGATCGCGCCGGCGGCGCCGTGCGCGGCGGCGATCGCCGCCTTGGTCGCCGGGCTCTGGAAATGCGCGCGTTCCTCGCTCTGGAAGGCGATCGGCGCACCGCCGAAATACGCCACGATCCTGCCGCGCACGTCGACCCCGGCATAGTCGTCGCGCCGGTAATCGGGCGCGACCAGGCCGTAGCCGACGAACACCACCGGCGCATCGATCACCGTTCGCCCCATGCCGGCGACCGCGCCGGGCATGTAATCCTCGCCGAAGACGAGCGGGACGGGCGGGGCGCCGGTGCGGGTCAGCACGATGTCGCCCGTGCCGGCGGCACGATAGGTGACGAGCGGGACTTTCTGGATGTACGAGCCCGCGTCACCCGCCGGTTTCAGCCCGGCGGCAAGGAATTGCGCGGCGACGTATTCGGCGGCGATCATATATTCGGCGCTGCCCGCCTCGCGCCCGCGCAACGCGTCGGCGGCGAGGAACATGACATGCGCCTTCATCGCCGCCTGGTCGCCCGGCAACGGCACGTCCCGCGCCGCCGCCCCGCCCGCGATCGTCAGCAATGCCAGTGCCGGCCAGATCCTCATCGCGGTCCTCGTCCCCGTTTGTCGGCGTGCGTCGGCGGGGTATCACGCCCGCGCGTCCATGCAAGCGGGCGATTTCGGTGGCGAGCCGCGCGTGGCGGTCCTACACCTGCTTGCGATGCTCGATCTTCAGAACAGTCTCGTCCAGCCGCACGTCACCCGCCGCGCGGATTATACGCCGCCCGACTGGCAAGTGCCAGATATCGCGCTGGATTTCGAGCTCGATCCGACGGCGACGCGCGTCACGGCGACGCTCCACGTCGAGCGCGGAGACCTGCACGACCGTCCGCTGCGGCTCGACGGCGCGGGGCAGACCTTGCTGTCGGTGACGGTCGATGGCGTCGCCGTCGACGACTGGAGACTCGAGGACGACGTGCTCGTCCTGCCGCTCACCGGATCGGCGCACGTCGTCGAGACCGAAGTCGAGATCGCGCCCGATCGCAACACGCAATTGATGGGGCTGTACGCCTCGGGCGGAAACCTGTGCACCCAGTGCGAGGCGGAAGGCTTCCGCCGCATCACCTTCTTCCCCGACCGGCCCGACGTGCTCAGCCGCTACGTCGTGCGGATGAGCGCGGACAAGGCGCGCTATCCGGTGCTGCTCGCCAATGGCGATCCGGTCGCTGCGGGCGATCTCGAGGGGGGCAGGCACTGGGCCGAATGGCGCGATCCGTTTCCCAAGCCGTGCTACCTGTTCGCGCTGGTGGCGGGCGATCTCGCGGTCAATCGCGGCAGCTTCACGACGCTGTCGGGGCGCGAGGTCGCGCTCGGCATCTGGGTCCGCACCGCCGATCTGGAGCGTACGCAGCACGCGCTCGATGCGCTCAGGACCGCGATGGCGTGGGACGAGCGCGTCTATGGCCGCGAATACGATCTCGACGTGTTCAACATCGTCGCGGTCGACGATTTCAACTTCGGCGCGATGGAAAACAAGGGGCTGAACGTCTTCAACAGCCGCTACATCCTCGCCGATCCCGACACCGCGACCGATTACGACTATGACGCGATCGCCGCAGTCGTCGCGCACGAATATTTCCACAACTGGTCGGGCAACCGCGTCACTTGCCGCGACTGGTTCCAGTTGAGCCTGAAGGAAGGCTTCACCGTCTATCGCGACCAGTGCTTCTCGGCCGATCAGGGCTCCGCCGCGGTCAAGCGGATCGAGGACGTACGGGGCTTGCGCGCCGCGCAATTCCCCGAGGATGCCGGTCCGCTGGCGCATCCGATCCGCCCCGATTCCTATCAGGAAATCTCGAACTTCTATACGGCGACGATCTACAACAAGGGCGCCGAGATCATCCGCATGCTGGCGACGATCCTCGGACCGCAAGCGTTCCGCGCCGGGACCGACCTGTATTTCGACCGCTTCGACGGGACGGCGGCGACCTGCGAGGATTTCGTCGCGTCGCTGGAGGAAGCGAGCGGCGTCGATTTGACGCAGTTCCGCCGCTGGTACGGCCAGGCCGGTACGCCGCGCGTCACCGCCTCGCTGCTGCACGACGCGGGATCGGGCCGCGCCGAATTGGTGCTGGCGCAGCGCACCCCGCCGACGCCGGGGCAGGATGCCAAGCTGCCGGTCGTGCTCCCCTTGCGGGTGAAACTGTTCGGCGCGCGGACGGCGCGGGCGCACGCGCCGGAGCAGACCGTGTTGCTGACCGAGGCCGAGCAGCGCGTGGTGTTCGAGGGCGTGAGCGAGCGGCCGGTGCTGTCGATCAATCGCGGCTTCTCCGCGCCCGCGATCATCGAGACCGACCGCACGCCGGCCGATCTCGCCTTTCTCGGCGCGCATGACGACGATCCGTTCGCGCGCTACGAGGCGTTGCAGCAATTGCTGCTCGACACGCTGGTGGCCCTGGTCGGAACGGGGGCGGGTAACCTTCGCGCGGATACCGAAGCGGTGGTCGCCGCCGTCGCGGGTACGCTGCGCGACGCGCAGCTCGACCGCGCGTTCGTCGCCGAGGCGGTGCTGCTGCCGTCCGAGGCGTTCATCGGCGACCAACTGGCGGTGGTCGATCCCGAAGCGATCTTCCGCGCACGCGAAGGGCTGCGCACGGCGATCGGGCGCACGCTGGAGAGCGACTGGCGCGCCGCTTATGCCGCCACCGGCGCGAGCGGCGGCCATGTCTATTCGCCCGAGGCCAAGGGGCTGCGGCGGCTCAAGTCGGTCGCCCTGGGCTATATCGCCGCCAGCGGCGCGGCGGACGCGGGCGACCTCGCCTTCGCGCAGTTCGAGGCGGCGGACAACATGACCGACCGGCTGAGCGCGCTCACCACGCTGGTCGCGGGCGACGCGGCGCAGCGGGAGCCCGCGCTCGACATCTTCTACAACCGTTACAGCGACAATGCGCTGGTGCTCGACAAATGGTTCTCGGTGCAGGCGATGAGCCCGCGCGACGACACCGGCGCGACGGTCGCCGCGCTGCTGCGCCACCGCGACTTCACGCTCGCCAATCCCAATCGCGCGCGCGCGCTGATCGGGGCGTTCGGCGTCAACCAGCGCGCCTTCAACGCCGCCGACGGATCGGGCTATCGTTTTCTGGCGGAGCAGTTGATCGCGCTCGACAAGCTCAACCCGCAGACCGCGGCGAAGCTGATCCCGCCGCTCGGGCGCTGGCGGCGGTTCGACAGCGGACGGTCGGCGCTGATGCGGGCGGAGCTGGAGCGGGTCGTCGCGGTGCCCGCTCTGTCGAAGGATATGTTCGAGCAGGCGTCGAAAAGCCTCGACGCCTGAGCCCCCGCCCTGATCCGCTGCGTCAGTGCGCGGCGATATGGGTCGGCATGGCGGCCCGCGCGCCGGCGACCGGGTGCAGCGTCACCAGCGCGACCGCGCCAAGCGCGAATCCGCCGATGAACTGCCACAGGAAACCGGACTTCAGGACGCTGCGCATCGGACTATCCATTCGCGTCGGCACCATGCCGGTCGCCGCACCGCAGCAGATCGGCCTCGGCGGGTCGGTTCGCAAGGTGCGTTTTGGCAACGCAGCGTTACCGAACCGCGCCCCGTCGCTTCATCGTACGTTCGCGCACGCCGTCTGGATGCGCTCGCATGCTTCGCGCAGCAACGCGTCCGATGTCGCGTAGGAGATGCGCATCGCCGGCGACAGGCCGAACGCCGCGCCCTGCACCGCGGCGACCCTGGCATCGTCGAGCAGATAGCCGACGAACGCCTCGTCGCTGTCGATCAGCCGGCCCGACGGCGTCGACTTGCCGATCAGCGCGGAGAATTCGGGATAGACGTAGAACGCGCCGTCGGGACGCGGGCAAGTGACGCCGTTCGCCTGGTTGAGCATCGCCACGACCAGATCGCGGCGCGACTGGAACGCGGCGGCACGTTCCTTCAGGAACGACTGATCGCCGTTCAGCGCGGCGACGGCGGCGGCCTGGGCGATCGAACAGGGGTTGCTGGTCGATTGCGACTGGAGCTTCGACATCGCCTTGATCAGCCACGCGGCACCGCCGGCATAGCCGATCCGCCAGCCGGTCATCGCATAGGCCTTGGAACAGCCGTTGACCGTCAGCGTACGGTCGTACAGCGACGGGCAGACCTGCGCGATCGTGGCGAAGTCGAAATCGTCGTACAGGATGTGCTCGTACATGTCGTCGGCGAAGATCCACACCTGCGGATGCCGTTCGAGCACCGCGCCCAGCGCCTTCAGTTCGGCGACCGAATAGGCCGCGCCGGTCGGGTTGGACGGCGAATTGAGGATCACCCACTTGGTGCGCGGCGTGATCGCCGCCTCGAGCTGTTCGGGACGCAATTTGTAGCCCTGATCCGGCCCCGCCGCGACGAATACCGGGGTGCCGCCGGCGAACAGGACGACATCGGGATAGCTCACCCAGTACGGCGCCGGCACGATCACTTCGTCGCCCTTGTCGACCGTCGCGACGATCGCGTTGAACAGCGTGTGCTTGCCGCCGACGTTCACGCTGATCTGGTCGGGAGTATAGGCCAGCGCGTTGTCGCGCGCGAACTTGGCCGCGATCGCCGCCTTCAGCTCGGGCGTGCCGTCGACGTTGGTGTATTTGGTCTGGCCGTCGCGGATCGCCTTGATCGCGGCTTCCTTGACGAAATCGGGCGTGTCGAAATCGGGTTCGCCCGCGCCCAGGCCGATCACGTCGACCCCCGCACGCTTCAATTCCAGCACGCGGCTGGTGATGGCGAGCGTCGGTGACGGCTTGATGCGCGCGAGGGCGGCGGATGGCTGCATGGGAAGGAAGGCCTCTTGGTCGGGAATCGCAAGGGCGCTTATCGCGGCGCTGCCGCCGCCGCAACCGTTCGCCGCGCGCGCATCAATCCGCGCAGCGCGTTGCCGATGAAAAAGTCGCGCGTCAGGTCCGCTTCGGTCACTTCCCCTTCGATCGCGCGGCCGCTGTCGATCAGCTCGGCGCGCAGCACGCCGGGGAGCAACCCGGCGGCGAGCGGCGGCGTCACCAGCACATCGCCGCCCGTTTCGTTCCTTCCGGGCACGAACAACGACGTGAAGCTGCCCTCGGTGAGGCATCCGTCGGGCCGTACGAACACCACGTCGAAGGTCCCGGCGGCTGCGCGTGCGATGTCGTAGAAAGCGCGGTCGCTGGTCTTGTGGCGCAGCCGGATGTCGGCGGGCGCGACGGGCAGGGGCACCACCGCGACGTCAACCGGCCCGGTCGGGGCCGGCGGCATCGGCGCGACCTCGATCGACACCGCGCCGCTTGCCGCGAGCAGCAGGCGCACTTTACGGGCGGCGCGCAAGCGGAAGGTCGCCGCCTGCAACTCGTTGCGCGCGGCGTGCCGGTCGAAGACGAAGCCGAACGCCCGCGCGCTGGCCGTCAGCCGGTGGAGATGCCGGTCGAGCCGCGCGATGCCGTGTTCGGGGTCGAACGCCATCGTCTCGATCAGGTCGAAGGGCCGGGCGCCGCGGGTGAGGAAATCGGTCTTGGCGCGCGCTTCGTCCCATTCCTCCGCCGCGATCGAATCGGCGACGATGCCGCCGCCCGCGCCGAACGTCGCGCGGGTCTCGCCGTGCGGCAGCGTGAGCGTGCGGATCGCGACGTTGAACATCGCGTCGCCGCCCCCGCCTGTGGCCGCGTCGAAGCGCCCGATCGCGCCGGTGTAGAGACCGCGCGGGGCTTGCTCGATCTCGGCGATCGCCTGCATCGCGGCGATCTTCGGCGCGCCGGTGATCGATCCGCACGGGAACAGCGCCGCCAGCACGTCGACGGCGTCCGCCTCGGGCGCGATCTCGGCGGTGACGGTCGAAACCATCTGGTGGACGGTCGGATAGCTTTCGACCTCGAACAGCGCCGGCACCGCGACCGACCCGGCGCGTGCGACGCGCGCCAGGTCGTTGCGCATCAGGTCGACGATCATCAGGTTCTCGGCGCGCTGCTTGGGATCGCTCGCCAGCGTCGCGGCGCGCGCTGCGTCCTCGTCCGGCGTCGCGCCGCGCCGCGCGGTTCCCTTCATCGGGCGGCACGTCAGCGCCGCGCCGTCGAGGTTGAAGAACAGTTCCGGCGACAGCGACAGGATCGTCGCCGCGCCCGTGTCGATCAACGCGCCGAAGCCGGCATGCGAGGCGGCGCGCAGCCGAGCATAGAGCGACAGCGGATCGCCCAGCACCGGCACGCTGGCGCGGTAGGTGAGGTTCGCCTGGTACAGATCGCCCGCGACGATTCTCGCCTGCACGGCGGCGAACTGCGCGTCGTACGTCGCGCGGTCGGTCGCCGGCTCGAGCGGGCCGATCCACGCGCCCGCGGGATCGGGCAGGTGTGCGGGGACGTCGCGGGGCGCGATCTCGCTGAAACGCTCGAACAGGCCGAACCACAGCAGCGGCACCGGCGCGGCGGGCGGATCGTCCAGCACCGGCTCGAACGCGGCGGCGGCCTCATAGGACAGGAATCCCGCCGCGTGCAGGCCGCCGCGCCGCGCGGCGCGGATCGCGTCGAGCGCCGGCAGCACCTCGGCGGGCGTATCCGCCGAGACGATCCGCACCGGATCGACATACAGCCGCGCCGCCGCGCCGTCGCCTCCGTCTCTCGCGTCGCGGGCATCGTCGAGCAGGACGAAGGGCTGGGTGGTACGCATCGGCATCGCTGCATCGGCAGATGCCCCGGCGATGCCCCCGGGGGCAAGCGCTGGTTTGCCCGGCAGGCCTTGGTTTTCGCCGGAACGCGCCGTATCTGCCGTAAATGACCACACAGCCTCCTTTACGCGCCGCGATCGTCCCGGTGACGCCGCTCCAGCAGAATTGCACGTTGCTATGGTGTACCGCCACCCTGCGCGGCGCCTTCGTCGATCCCGGCGGCGATCTGCCCAAGCTGCTGGCGGCGGCCGCGCAGCACGCGGTGACGGTCGAGAAGATCATCGTCACCCACGGCCATTTCGACCATTGCGGCGCGGCCAGGCCGCTCGCCGACCAGCTCGGCGTGCCGATCGAGGGGCCGCACGAGGAAGACCGCTTCCTGACTTGCTCGCTGTCCGAAAGCGGCGCGCGCTACGGGGTTCCGGGGGTCGATTTCGAGCCCGACCGCTGGCTGGTCGAAGGCGATACGGTGACGGTCGGCGATCTCGTGCTCGACGTGTACGAGACACCGGGCCATACGCCGGGGCATGTCGTCTTTCATCATGCCCCGTCGAAACTGGCGATCGTCGGCGACGTGCTGTTCGCCGGCTCGGTCGGCCGCACCGATTTCCCGCGCGGCGACCATCCGCAGTTGATCCGGTCGATCGTCACCAAATTGTGGCCGCTCGGTGACGACACCACGTTCCTGCCCGGCCACGGCCCGGCCAGCACCTTCGCGCACGAACGGCGCACCAACATGTTCGTCAGCGACGCCGCGCTGGCGGCGTGAGCGTGTCCGGACGCACGCTCGATGTCTTCAGCCCGCCGGCACCGCGCTGATCGCGGGCACCGTCTTGGCCGGATACGCCAGGAACGGCAGCGTCACGGCATAGCCGCCCAGGCCGAGCAGCAGCGCGAAGGTGATCAGCGTGCCCGCCATGCGCCCGACCGGCATGCCGTCCATGCCGAACGGGTGTGCGACGCGGGCGAGCAGGAACAGCGCGCTCGCCGCCCACAGCCAGATCGAGCTACCCGTGGCGACTTCGATCAGGCCGATCAGGATGACGATGAACGGCGCATATTCGACGAAATTGGCGTGCGCGCGCATCCGCCGAAGCAACGTGTCGTCGCCGCCGTCGCCGATGCTGACCTTCGCCCTGGTGCGGACGGCACCGGTCCGCAGCGCCAGCCACAGGTTGATGATCGCGGCGGCGCCCGCCGTCACCAGCGTGATCGGCAGCATGGTCGAACCCATCTCCTTCTCCCCTTTATCGTGTCGTGTCGGGTGTGGCATCCCGCGCGCGTGCTTGCAACCGCGCGGAGAATCGCTATAGGCCGCCCTCTTCGCGATATGTCTGGCCGCCGGTGCCGCTTGCGCGGCCGACCCCGGCGTCGGTTGCGCGAATGCCCGGTTCGGGCGTATCGCACCTGTCAGACAAGCATAAGGTTTCGCCGAGATGGCCGTCCCCAAAAGAAAAACCACGCCGTCCAAACGCGGCATGCGCCGTGCGCACGATTCGCTGACCGTGGCGTCGTTCCAGGAATGCCCGAATTGCGGCGAGCTGAAGCGCCCGCACAATCTGTGCCCGTCGTGCGGCCATTATAACGGCCGCGAGATCGTCTCGGTCGAAGGCTGATCCGGACGGACCGGACCGCACAGCGTGAACGGGGAGCGGCCAGCGTGACGAACAGCTCCCGGATCGCGGTCGATGCGATGGGTGGCGACGAAGGGCTGGCGGTGATGCTGGCCGGGGTGGCGCGCGCGCGCCGCAGATATGACGACATGCGCTTCATCCTGGTCGGCGACGAGACCGCGATCGCGCAAGGGTTGACGAACCACCCCGATCTTACCGCGCATTCCGAGATCGTCCACGCGCCCGAGATGGTCGGGTCGAGCGATAAGCCGAGCCAGGCGATCCGCCGCGCCAGGACGACGTCGATGGGCATCGCCATCGACATGGTCAAGCAGGGCCGCGCCGCCGCGTGCGTGTCGGCCGGGAATACCGGCGCGCTGATGGCGATGGCGAAGCTGTCGCTGCGGATGATCCCCGGCATCGACCGGCCAGCGCTCGCCGGGCTGATGCCGACGCTGGGCGAGAACGACACCGTCGTGCTGGATCTCGGCGCGAATACCGAATGCGACGCGCGCAACCTCATTCAGTTCGCGGTGATGGGCGCGGCGTATGCGCGCACCACGCTCGATCTGGCGCGGCCCCGCGTGGCCCTGCTCAACATCGGCAGCGAGGACCAGAAGGGCACCGACGTGATTCGCGACGCCGCCACCGCGCTGCGCGGCGCGGCGCACTTGCCGCTCGATTTCACCGGCTTCATCGAGGGCGACAAGCTCTCGCGCGGCGATGTCGACGTCATCGTGTGCGACGGCTTTTCGGGCAATATCGCGCTCAAGACGGCGGAGGGAACGGCGCGCTTCGTCGCGGACCTGCTCAAGCGCGCGTTCAGATCGTCGGTGCGCTCGCAGATCGGTTTCCTGATCTCGCGCCCGGCGACCGATCTGCTGCGCCATCACCTCGATCCGAACAATCATAACGGCGCGGTGTTTCTCGGGCTCAACGGGCTGGTCGTCAAGAGCCATGGCGGCGCCAACGAAGTGGGCGTGTGCACCGCGATCGCCGCGGCGGCGAAGATGGTGCGCGACGATCTGACGCGCCGCATCGCCGAGGATCTCGGCGACTTCGAGAAGAAGGCGGCATGATGCGGAGTATCGTCACCGGCACCGGCTCGGCGCTGCCCGCGCGCCGCGTGTCGAACGCCGAACTGGCCGAGACCGTCGATACCTCCGACGACTGGATCGTCGAGCGCACCGGCATCCGCTTCCGTCATATCGCCGCCCCCGACGAGACCACCGCGACGCTGGCGGCGGACGCCTGCCGCGCGGCATTGGGCGCGGCGGGCATCGCGGCGCAGCAGATCGACCTGATCGTGCTGGCCACGGCGACGCCCGACCAGACCTTCCCGGCCAGCGCGACCAAGGTGCAGGCGATGCTCGGCATCGACGATTGCGTCGCGTTCGACGTGGCGGCGGTATGCTCGGGCTTTCTCTACGCGCTGCACGTCGCCGACAGCATGATCCGCAGCGGCGCGGCGCGGCGTGCGCTGGTGATCGGCGCGGAAACCTTCAGCCGCATCCTCGACTGGGAGGATCGCGGGACGTGCGTGCTGTTCGGCGACGGCGCGGGCGCCGTCGTGCTCGAGGCGCGGGACGAAACCGAGGCGGGCGGCCAATTCGAGGGGCGCGGCATCCTCGCGACTCGGCTGCATGCCGACGGGCGGCACAACCAGTTGCTCTATGTCGATGGCGGCCCGTCGACCACCGGGACGGTCGGCAAGGTGCGGATGAAGGGGCGCGAGGTGTTCCGCCACGCCGTCGCCAATCTCGCGGCGGTGTTGAGCGAGACGCTCGGTGTCGCCGGGCTGACGGCGGACGATGTCGACTGGGTGGTGCCGCACCAGGCCAATGCCCGCATTCTCGATGCGACCGCGCGCAAGCTTGGCCTGCCCGCGGAAAAGGTCGTCGTCACGGTCGACCGGCATGCCAACACCTCGGCCGCGTCGGTGCCGCTGGCGCTGGACGTCGCGGTCAGGGACGGGCGGATCAAGCGCGGCGACCTGCTCGTGCTGGAAGCGATGGGCGGCGGTTTCACCTGGGGCGCGGCGGTGATACGATTTTGAAACCGTTGTTACGGCAGGGTAACTAAGTACTTTCGATGTGACGCCGCTATGTGGTATGGCGCGTTTTCAAGGATATGGGGGAAAGGCAAGCGGAATGGCGCCTGCGGGGACGTTGACACGGGCCGATCTGGCCGAGGCATTACATCATCAAGTCGGGCTTTCGCGGGCGGAGTCGTCGACCTTGGTCGAGCAGATTCTCGGGCATATGTGCGAATCGCTCTCCAGGGGGGAGAACGTCAAGATCTCGGGCTTCGGCACCTTCGTGCTGCGCGACAAGGGCGAGCGCGTCGGGCGCAATCCCAAGACCGGCATCGAAGTGCCGATCGCGCCGCGCCGCGTCCTCACCTTCCGCGCCAGCCAGATGATGCGCGACCGCATCGTCGACGCCGACTGACCACGCGCATGGCGGTGCGACCCGTTGCGTCTGAAAAGGCCGACAGCGCCTATCGCACGATCGGCGAACTGTCGCGCGAAACCGGGCTGCCGCAGCACATCCTGCGTTATTGGGAAACACGCTTCCCGCAATTGCGCCCGCTGCAACGCGCGGGCAAGCGGCGCTATTACCGGCCCGAGGATGTCGCGTTGGTGCGCCGGATCGCGGCGATGCTCGACCAGGACGGCTATACGATTCGCGGCGTGCAGAAGGCGTTGATGAACGAGCGCAAGCGCCCGGCGGCGGGCGCGGTGCGCGTGGCGCCGGCGACCGACATGCTCGACGCGATCCGCGCGGTACGCGACTCGCTCGCCACGGCGATGGCGGTCGACGCGGCGGCCTGATTTACCGCTCGCGCGTCGCCGCGAAGATGACCTTGGGGTAGCGATCGGCGACATAGCCGACGTCCCACGCCGTTTTCGCCAGATACACCGGGTTGCCGTCGCGGTCCTTCGCCATCGCCGTGCGGTTCAAGTCCATGAACGCCTTCAAGTCGGCCGGGTCCGCCGCCGAGACCCAGCGCGCGGTGTCGTACGGGGCCATCTCCAGCCCGGCATCGACCTTATATTCCGCATCGAGCCGCGACAGCAGCACTTCGAGCTGCAACTGCCCCACCACGCCGATGATCCAGTTCGAGCCGATCTCGGGATAGAAGACTTGCGTCACGCCTTCCTCGGCCATGTCGTCGAGCGCCTTGCGCAACTGCTTGGTCTTGGTCGGGTCCCTGAGTGCGACGCGGCGCAGTATCTCGGGCGCGAAATTGGGCAGGCCGGTGAAGCGCACGTCGGCGCGCTCGCTCAGCGTATCGCCGACCCGCAAGGTGCCGTGGTTGGGAATGCCGATGATGTCGCCGGGGAAGGCCTCGTCCGCCAACTCGCGCTCGCGCGCGAAGAACAGGATCGGCGAGTGGATTGCGATCGGCTTGCCATGGCCGGTCGGGGTCAGCTTCATGCCGCGCCGGAAGGTGCCCGAGCACAGCCGCATGAAGGCGATGCGGTCGCGGTGGTTGGGGTCCATGTTCGCCTGCACCTTGAACACGAAGCCGGTGA
>CAXTJX010000010.1:0-61966 GCA_964244765.1 uncultured Sphingomonas sp.
ACATCTATTCGATCGAGGATCTGGCGCAGCTCATCTACGACCTGAAGCAGATCAACCCGGTCGCGCGGGTGTGCGTGAAGCTCGTCTCCTCGGCCGGGATCGGCACCGTCGCGGCGGGCGTGGCGAAGGCGCATGCCGACGTCATCCTCATCGCCGGACATGTCGGCGGCACCGGCGCCTCGCCGCAGACCAGCATCAAATATGCCGGCACGCCGTGGGAAATGGGGCTGAGCGAAGTCAACCAGACGCTCACGCTCAACGGCCTGCGCGGGCGCATCAAGCTGCGCACCGACGGCGGCCTCAAGACCGGGCGCGACATCGTCATCGCCGCGATCCTCGGCGCGGAGGAGTTCGGCATCGGCACGCTGTCGCTGGTCGCGATGGGCTGCATCATGGTGCGGCAATGCCATTCCAACACCTGTCCGGTCGGCGTGTGCACGCAGGACGAGAAGCTGCGCGCGAAGTTCAGCGGATCGCCGGAAAAGGTCATCAACCTGATGACCTTCATCGCCGAGGAAGTGCGCGACATCCTCGCCCGCCTCGGCTTCCGCAGCCTGGACGAGGTGATCGGCCGCACCGAGCTGCTGCGCCAGGTCAGTCGCGGCGCGGAACATCTCGACGATCTCGACCTCAACCCGATCCTTGCCAAGGTCGATGCGCCCGACGACCAGCGCCGCTTCAGCCTGACCACCCGGCGCAACGAAGTGCCCGACAGCCTCGACGCACAGATCATCAAGGATGCCGCCGCGGTCTTCACCCGGCGCGAGAAGATGCAATTGACCTATTCGGTGCGCAACACGCACCGCGCGGTCGGCACGCGGCTGTCGAGCGAGATCACCCGCACCTACGGCATGTCTGCGCTGGCCGACGGGCACGTCCATGTCCGGCTGCGCGGCTCGGCCGGGCAGAGCCTCGGCGCGTTCCTGTGCAAGGGCGTGACGCTCGAAGTGTTCGGCGATGCCAACGATTATGTCGGCAAGGGGCTGTCGGGCGGCATCATCGCGGTGCGCCCGGTGGTGTCGTCGCCGCTCGCCAGCCAGGACAATACGATCGTCGGCAACACCGTGCTCTATGGCGCCACCTCGGGCAGCCTTTACGCGGCGGGCCAGGCGGGCGAGCGCTTCGCCGTGCGCAATTCGGGTGCGACGGTCGTTGTCGAGGGCTGCGGCGCGAACGGGTGCGAATACATGACCGGGGGCGTGGCCGTCGTGCTCGGCGCGGTCGGCGCGAATTTCGGCGCGGGCATGACCGGCGGGATGGCGTTCGTCTACGATCCCGACGGCTCGTTCGAACGCCGCGCCAATCCCGACAGCATCGGCTGGAACCGGCTGTCGTCGCTGCACTGGGAAGCGACGCTGCTCGGCCTCGTCCGCGCGCACCACGCCGCGACCGACTCGCGATGGTCGGGCGCGCTGCTCGACGATTGGGGCCGCGTGGTCGACCGCTTCTGGCAAGTCGTGCCCAGGGAAATGCTGACGCGCCTGTCGCATCCGCTCGACGACCGGGAGGAACTGGTCGCGGCGGAGTAGAGCATGGCGATACATGCCGCTTCACCCATCAGACTTGCAGCGTCTCGGCACCAGTCATCTACTACAGAACCGGGCGGACATCGGTGCGGGCGAAATCTTCACCTTTGTAAAGCAACGGCGCATCGAATGCCTTGGCAATGGCATAAGCCATGCAATCGCCGAAATTGAGACTCGCGGGCCGTCCGCCGAAGCGGCGGAGTGCGTCTTTGGCGAGCAGTAAATGCTCCGCGGTCCAGGATACGACTTCGATCCGCGAACGCCGCAGGAGACTGTCACCCAAATCGGCGAATGCATCACCTTTCCGCCGGGTCAGAACGGTCCGAAGCTCAAGCGCCGTCGGTGTCCCGATGACGGTACGCTGTGACGCGAACAATGCAATCAGGTATCGTTCGCTATCGGGTTCCTCGAACAGGATCGCCGCCAACGCCGACGTAGCGACAGCGATCACTTCGGCAAACCGTCCTCGTCGTACAGCATCTCGTCGATCGGGCGTGAGTCGAGCGTCGGCGCCGCGGCAATCTGCACTTGCAAACCGCGCACGAACGCGCGGAAGTCCTCCAACTTTTCCTCGACGGCAATCGGATGGCCCTCACGTTCCAGCGCTTCGCCGACGGCACGCCGGATTGCGGCGGTATAGCTGGTGTGATGCAGCCGGGCATATTGCCGTACCATGCGATCCGTCCGATCGTCCTTGATACTGAGCGCCATCCCTAACCTCGTCTAGAACCGTCACGATTATTATAGAAAATCGCCGGCAAGCGGACAAGCTGCTTCCGACGCCTTGCCGCATCGCCTAACACGACCGCATGTGGCACCTCTATCAATTCCCGCTCTGTCCGTTTTCGCGCAAGGTCCGTTTGCTGCTCGGCGAAAAGGGCATCGGTTATGAGCTGGTGCGCGAATATCCGTGGGAGCAGCGCGACGAATTCCTCGACATGAACCCGGCGGGGCAGGTGCCGGTGATGATCGACGAGCGCGGGCTGCGGCTGATCGATTCGATGGCGATCTGCGAATATCTCGAGGAGACGATGGAGAAGAACGCGATGCTCAACGGCACCGCCGCCAACCGCGCCGAGATCCGCCGGCTGGTCGCGTGGTTCGATACGCAATTCTTCGCCGAAATCGTCGCGCCGTTGCTGCACGAGCGCATGGAGAAGCGCCTCGTCACCAGGGAGCCGCCCGATTCCAAACGGTTGCGCGATGCGATGAAAGCCGCCGTGCGCCACCTGGATTATACCGATTATCTGCTCGACCATCACAACTGGATGGCGGGCGCGACGATGAGCTTGGCCGATCTCGCCGCCGCCGCGCAGATTTCGGTGGCGGATTATCTCGGCGGGATCGACTGGAAGAACCACGAACAGACCGCGAAATGGTATCGCGGGTTCAAGAGCCGCCCGAGCTTCCGGCCGCTCTTGTCGGAGCGGATGGAAGGCATCGTCGCGCCGACGCATTATGACGACGTCGATTTCTAGGGGTCGGGCCGCGCGAGCGCCCGTTCCGCGCGATGCGTCGCCCACAGCATCAGCAGCAGCATCGGCAGCGCGAGATCGAGATAGAGCGCGAAGCCGAACCACGGCTGCCACCCCCAGAACAGGTTGGGCACCGTATCGAGCAAGCCATGCGCGAACAGGGCGTGGATGTTGCGCGTCCAGATCGGCGTCGGCATCGTCTCCGGCGCGAAGATGTCGGTCGCGGCGATCACCAGATTGAGCGCCATCGACACGCCTAGCAGCACCGCCGCCGCGATCCGCGCGCGGGTCCGCTCCAGCGCGGCCCAGAGCGGGGCGAGGCCGAGCGCGAGGAACGGGATCGCCGGGACCGAGTGGCGCGGGCCGACCGCCGCGCCGCCGTCCCAATAGGCATAGGACGCGTTGACTGCGAGGACGATCGCCACCACCGCGACGCACAGCCAGCCGAGATCGCGCGTCGCCGGCACCCGCACCGTCCGCATCAGCCCGGCGACGCCCAGCACCAGCACCGGCGCGACCCACAGCATGCCGCGCCGCAAGCCGAACAGGATGCCGTAGAGCGCGTCGAGCTTGGGATAGGTCAGCCCGAACAGGCCCTCGTTCATTCCGCCGAAGCCGACCACGCCCTGATAGCCGAGCATGAACGGCGTGCCGAAGGCGGCCTGATTGTAAAAGAGCAACGGCAGCACCGCGACCAGCGCGGTCGCCACCGCCACGCCGTACAGCCGGCGCCGGACCGGCCATGCCGCCGCGCGCGTGCGGTACAGCGCCCACACCCCGATCGCGATGCCGCCGAGCGCCGAGGGAAATTCGATCACCACCGCCCAACCAAGCGCGGCCCCCGCCATCAACGGATAGCGCCAGCGATCGAAGGCGAGCGGACCACCGGTGCCGCGCCAGATCGCCCAGGTCGCGATCAGCAGCAGCGCGGCGACCGGCGCGTGGCCGAACGCCGTCGTCGACCAGCCCCAGACGATCGACCCGAGCGCATAGCCGAGCGCGGCGAACAGCCCCGCCGCCGGACTGCCGGTGATGCCGGTGCCCAGATCGAACAGCAGCACCGCGGCGAAGGCGGTCAGCAACGCCGCGCCGAGCGCGACCGACAGCCACAGTCGGAACCGCAGGAAATCGGCGAGCTTGCGGTTGGTGATGTCGATCACGTAATCATCGGATTTCGCGCCGGTCGTCACCTCCGCCGCCCACACCGCCGGCACCGCCATCAGCGTCATGCCGGGCGCCTTGTCCATGTAATAATGCCGCCCCGACGCCTGCTCGAATTGCGCCTTGTCGACGGTCAGCGACTGGTAGCGGTCGATCCGCACCTCGCCGCGCTCGACCAGCGAGAGCGCGCCGAACAGCCGCGTCGCGTTGTTGGGGTTGAGCTCGAACGAGCCGAACCAGGCGCAGGACAGCCACACCAGGGCGAACAGCAACAGCGCCGCCACATGCGGCCCGCGCACGGTCGCAGCCGGGTCGCTCACGAGATCAGCGCAGCCGGTGCAGCGCACCGTCGCGCCGACACGCCAGCATCGCCGGCACGGGCACCGGCGCGACGAGAATCTTCAGGAGATGCGCCCAAGTGATCGGCCGGATCGCGAACCGGTAACGATGGCCCCGCACGATCGCGACCAGTACCGCGGCGAAGGAGGCGACCGCCGCAACCGTCAGGAATCTCATGCCCGTCGGGGGTGATCGCGCTGGCCGCCGCCCTGACCCCGGCGTTGCCCGCTATCGTCGCCATGCGCCCGCCTGCCTGGTGGATCAGGGAACCAGCGCAGCGTCTACCGCGCGCTGGTCGGCCTTGGCCTCCTGCTTCTCGCGCTTGTAGAGGCGGCCGCGTTCGACCATGCAGCCGCTCGCGCCGCCGGGCCCGACGGTCGAGCAACTGCCGATGCCGCTCGCGCCGGCCTGATCGTTGGCCGCCGCCTTCGCCGCCCAGCTTTCATTCTCGGGCGTCACCTTCAAATCGCGGAGTTCCTTGGGGATGCGGAACTGCTCGCCTGGCGGGCGGCGGACGCACACCACGATCTCGTTGCCGTCGGCGTCGGTCGGGCATTTCTGCTTGCCGTAGATCACCATCGGCGGCACCGACACGCCCTGCGCGGCGACCGGCGCCGGGGCGACGCCGCCCAGGCCGTATCCCGCCACCATCGCCGCCGCGGCCAAGGCAAATGGCGCGGTCTTCGTCGTCAGGCTCGGCATGATCCTGTCTCCCGTCAAATCCGTTTCGCGGTCGCGATGGCGACCTTGCATCCCAGCCGGATCAAGCCGCTCAACAGCGGATAACCCGGCATCGTCTCCGCCCCCGCCGCCAGCGCCGTCTCGCGATGCTCGATCTCCTCGGCCTGGAAATCGCGGATCGCGTCCGACAGTTCGGGGTCGCTATCCCCTAGCACGACCAGTTGTTCGGCGTAATGCCTGTCGATCTCGGTCTCGACCGCCACCGTGCAGGCCATCGCGGCCTCGGGGCCGAGCGCTGCGGTCACGGCACCCAGCGCGAAGCCCGCGACGTTCCAGATCGGTTGCAACAAGGTCGGCCGTACACCGCGCCTGACCAGCATCGCGTCGAAGAAGGCGCGATGGCGTTCCTCCTGGTTGGCCATCCCGGCGATCGACCGCGCCATGGGGCTGCGGTCGCCCAGCACGGCGAGCTGCCCGGCATAGATGCGCGTCGCGCCATATTCGCCGGCCTGATCGACGCGCACCATCGAGGCGGCCGCGCGCTTCGGATCGCCGGGTTTCCAACCGTTCATGCACGCCTCGTCCGTAACAGGGAAAGGATCGCGATGGCCCCGGCAAGCGAGAAGATCGCATTGAACCCGGCGAGCGAGATGCCGAACAGCCGCCACTGCGCCACGTCGCAGCGCACGATCGGCGCCTTCATGATGCTGTCGAGCGTCACCGGCCCCGACATCGTCGAGGTGCATTCGGTAAAGCCCTGCCACCAGTGATATTCGACCCCGGCATGGAACACGCCGATCAGCCCGCTGAGCAGGATAGAGACGCCCGCCAGCGCGACCAACGCCGCGCGCGCCGGGCGGGCGGGCACGACGAAGGCGAGCGCGGCCAGCGCGATGGCCACGATATGCGGGTAACGCTGGAACCAGCACAGTTCGCACGGATAGAGGTGCCCGACATATTGCGACACCAGCGCGCCGCCATACAATGCCAGCGGCACGAGCAGCGCGAGGAAGCGGGCCAGGCGGAAACGGTCGGGGGTCATGCGGCGCACAGCTCCGTCACCCCGGCCTCGTGCCGGGGTCCACCTCTCCTCGCCACGCGACGCGGTCCTTGTCGCGCGGTGGACCCCGGCACAAGCCTGTCCTGAGTTTCGCCGAAGGGGCCGGGATGACGCGTTGGGCCCCGGGTCATTTCCGAACCGCCGCCACCGCTTGCCCCGTGCCCGACAAACGCCCGATCGTCTTGAGCGCATAGCTGAGCTGGAAATCGTCCACGCCCTTGGCCTTCAACTGCTCCGGCGTGGCGGCGAAGCGCGGGTCGGGCCTGGCATCCTCCTCGATCGCGGCATTGTCGGCCTTGACCTCGTTGATCAGGTGGCGGCGCAGGTCGTCCTCGCGGAACACCGGTCGCGACTTGTGATCGGGATCGGAAATCTGCGGCACCGCGATATCGGGTTCGATCCCGCCCTCCTGCACCGAACGGCCCGAAGGGGTATAATAGCGCGACGTGGTCAGGCGCAGCGCGGCATTGTCGCCCAGGTCGATCACCGTCTGCACCGATCCCTTGCCGAACGACCGCTCGCCCATGACGAGCGCGCGGTGATGGTCCTGCAACGCGCCCGCGACGATCTCCGAGGCGGATGCCGTCCCGGCATTGGTCAGCACGACGATCGGCAGGCCGTGCGCGAGGTCGCCCTTGACGTAGCTCTCGGCGTAGAACGGCTCGATATCGGCCTTGTCGCGCCCGCGCTGCGAGACGATCTCGCCCGAGGTCAGGAAATTGTCGGCGACCGCGATCGATTCGTCGCGCAGGCCGCCGCCATTGTCGCGCAGGTCGACGATGTAGCCGAGCGGATCGTGGCCGAGCTGTTTCTGGATGCCCTTGATCGCCGCCGTCACCGCCTCGCCGGTATGCTCCGAAAAGGCGTTGATGTTGATGATGCCGACGCCGTCCTTTACGCTCCATTTGACCGGCCGCTGGACGATCTTCTCGCGTACCAGCGACACTTCGATCGGCTTGTCGCGGCCGGGGCGCAGCAGCGTGAGGCCGATCTTCGTGCCCGGCGGCCCGCGCATCGACTGGATCGCCTCGTCGAGCGTCTCGCCGAAGATCAGCTTGCCGTCGATATGCGTGATATAGTCGCCCGACTTGATCCCGGCCTTCGCACCCGGCGTATCCTCCTGCGGCGCGATGACCTTGACCGCGCCATCCTCCATCGTGACGCTCAGCCCGAGCCCGCCATAGCTGCCCAGCGTCTGGATACGCAGATTGTCGTAATCGAGCCCGGTCTCATAGGCGCTGTGCGGATCGAGCGCCGCCAGCATCCCCTCGATCGCGCCCTTGACCAGCACCTTGTCGTCGACCTTGTCGACATATTCGGCCTTCACGCGGTTGAACACGTCGAGGAACACCGACATCTCGCGGTACGTGCCGGTATCGACCGCCGCCATCGCAGCGGTTCCGACCGGCACGATCGCCAGCACCGCGGCGATCGCGCCGGCCTGGAGCAACTGGGTGGTGAAGCGCGACATCGTTGGATACTCGGCAAAAAGGTGATGGCCACACCGTAGCGGGGTTTAGCCGCGGATCAAAGCGTGGTGCTGCTGAACCGGCGGTGACTCACCCGACCAGGGCGGTCAGGTCGATCGCCCGGTCGCGACGGCGCAGTTCGACGGTGACGCGGCGGTCGTCGCCGCTGCCGGCCTGGCCGATCGGCGTGCCTTGCCCGACCTTCTCGCCGATCCGCGCGCTGGTATCGGCAAGGCCCGAGACGAGCGAGGTCCAGCCGCCGCCATGATCGATGATGACGATCGTGCCGTAATCGCGGAACGGCCCGGCAAAGGCGATGCGGCCGGCGGCGGGCGCGATCACTGCCGCGCCGGCGACCGTCGCGATGGTCACGCCGCGCGACCGCACCCCCGCATCGGACAGTTCGCCAAGGCCGGTGACGATCCGTCCCCGCACCGGCAAGCGGTAGGGCGGCGCGCTTGTACTCCACGCCACCCGGTCGACCGGCGCGGCGGTCTCGCCGGGGCGGGGCGGGCGCGGGAGCGGCCCCGGCAGCGCTTCGAGGCTTTCGCGCGTCGCCGCCTGATTGCCGATCGTGTCCATCAGATCGACGATGTCGCGCGCCTTTTCGCCCAGCGCGATCGCGCGGTCGGATTCGAACAAGGCGTCGCGGCCCAGCGCGCGCGAGCGCAGCCGGTGCGCCGCCTCCAGCCGGGTAAGCGCGAGGCGTTGCCCCTCCAGCCGCGAACGGCTTTCCGCCAGCGCCTGCGTGGCGAGCGCCGCCTGCGCCTGCAACTGGCGGGTATGCGCGAGGTCGGCGCGGACATCGGCGGTGCGCGCGCGGATCACCGGCATGGCGTCGGCGAGCACCGCGCGGACATGCACGAGATCGTCGACCGATCCGGGCTGCACCACGCTGATGATCGCCGGCCGCCGCGCGAGCGATTGCAGCGCCGCCATCAATCGCGCGACCGGCACCTGTCTCGACGCGAGCTTCGCGCGTTGCCGGGCGAGCAGCCGGTCGATGATCGCGATGCGCGCTTGCCCCGCGGCGATGTCCGCCTCGGCTTGCTGGACGCGCGCGGCGACGGCGGCCTCCTGCGCGCGCGCCTGACGCGCCTGGTCCTGCTCGGCGGCGGCCCGGCGTTCGAGATCGGCCGAGCGCGCGGCGGCGGCGGCGGATTGCGCCTTGGCATCGGCGAGCCGCCGGCGCTGGTCGCCGGGATCCTGCGCCGCCGCGACACCGACGCACAGCGCGCCCGCCGCCAGCGCGATCGAGAAAAGCCGTCCCCGCACGCGCTCATCCTTCGCGGTGATAGGGATGGTTGGCAAGGATGCTCGTCGCGCGCCACAATTGCTCGGCCAGCATCGCGCGCGCCAGCAGATGCGGCCAGGTCGCGCGCCCGAAGCTGAGCAGCAGGTCGGCCGTGCCGCGCTGCACGTCGTCGAAGCCGTCCGCCGCGCCGATCAGGAAGCGCGTCTCGCGCACGCCGGCGTCGCGCCACTTCTCCAGCGTCGCCGCGAAGTCGCGCGACGGCAGCGCTTGCCCGGTTTCGTCGAGCAGCACGATCCGCGTGCCCGGTTCGACCGCCGGCATCCTGCCGCCGATGTCGGGCAATTCGGTCAGCCGGTACGGCCAGCTCAGCCGCTTGACGTAGCGCTCGACCAGTTCCGCCTCGGGCCCCCGCCCGATCCGCCCGCGCGCGACGATGTGGAGCAACAACGCCTAGGTCTTAGTCGTCGGACGAAACCGGCACCGCCGGCGGAGTCGGCGCATCGCCGAACGCCCACATCCGCTCCAGATTGTAGAAGCTGCGCACTTCCGGCCGGAACAGATGGATGATCACGTCGCCGGCATCGAGCAACACCCAGTCGGCGGTGGGCAACCCTTCGATCCGGGTCGGACGGCCCAGTTCGGCCTTGATCCTTTCCGCCAGCTTCTGCGCCATCGACGCGACTTGCCGCGTCGAGCGGCCGCTCGCGATCACCATGTAATCGGCGATGCTCGATTTGCCGGCGAGCGGGATCGAAATGGTGTCGACCGCCTGGTCGTCGTCGAGCGAGGCGAGCACGAGCCGGTGCAGCGCCTCGACCTCATCGGGTTCGGACGCGCGGTAGGCGGGGATGGATGAGGCCAAGATGATTCCTATGCAACAGATGGGGTCGGGTCGGCTGGCAGGAAACGCCGCTGCCAGGCGGGGTCGGCGGCACGCAGCCGCGTCGCGGAGGTCGGGTCGGGGCGGAAGCGCAACAGCACGAGTGCCGGCAATCTCCACTGCGTCCAGTTCTTCGCCTGGTGTGCGGGCCGACGAGCGCGCCGCAACCAGCCCATCGCGGGAGCCGTGAGGGCAGCCCGTTCATACCCCGGACGCGCGATCACCGCAATCGGAACCTCGCGCGCGATCCGGCGCCACCCCTTCCACCGGTCGAACTGCGCGAGATTGTCCGATCCCATCAGCCACACGAAGCGCTTCCTGGGGTAGAGCCGCCGCAGTTTCACGACGGTGTCGACGGTGTAGCGCGTTCCGAGCATATGCTCGACCGCGCTGACCCGGATCGGCGCATGCCGCGCCATCCGCCGCGCCGAGGCGAAGCGCACCGCGAACGGCGCCATGTCGCCCGCCTGCCGCTTGAGCGGATTGCCGGGCGACACCAGCCACCACACCTCGTCCAGCCCGAGCGCGTCGAGCGCGGCCAGGCTGATCGCACGATGCCCGGCATGCGCGGGGTTGAACGACCCGCCGAGGAGGCCGATGCGGGTCAATCCGCATCCCAATTCTCGCGACCGTGACGGACGCGGAGAATTTCGATGCCGCTGTCGAGCACGCGGTAGATGAGGAGATAGGGTGTCGAACCGACCAGCCATTTCCGCGCATCGTTACGTCGCAGCGCGGGGCCGGCGCTCGGCATCGTCGCAAGAAATGCGGATGCCGCTTCGATCAAGCTGGCAACGCGCTCGGCCGATGCCGCGTCGTAGCCGGACCAATAATCGTCGATATCGCGAAGGTCGGCGATGGCGAGATCGGACCATTGGACCGGGCTCATCGCCACATCAACGGGCGGCGCGCTGCGCCCTCCTCGCGCGGAGATTTGCAAAAACCTGTTTTTGGGGCGTCAGCTCGCCGCGATCCGCAGAATCGATCCCGGCTTGCACGAAGGCCATGAACTCGGCTTCGGTCTCCGCGGCACGGCGGATCGCCTCTGCCGCGAACCACGACCGGCTACGTCCTTGCGAACTGGCGATACGGTCGACCAGGGCCAACGTTTCTTCGTCGAGGCGGGCAGTGATGACGGCTGTCTTGCTCATGCATCGAATGTATACAGGCGATTCCAAGCGTCAACCCCGCACCTGTCCCGACCCGTAGCCGACCCATTTATAGGTCGTCAGCCCCTCCAGCGCGACCGGGCCGCGGGCGTGGAGACGACCGGTGGCGATGCCGATCTCCGCGCCGAGCCCGAATTCGCCGCCATCGGCGAACTGGGTCGAGGCGTTCCACAATACGATCGCGCTGTCGACTTCGGCGAGGAAGCGAGTCGCGACGGCGTCGTCCGCAGCGACGATCGCGTCGGTGTGGTGCGAGCCGTGCCGCGCGATGTGATGCAGCGCGCCGTCCAGGCCGTCGACCAGCCCGGCCGAGGCGATGGCATCGAGATATTCGGTATCCCAGTCGGCAGTGCCGGCGGGCGCGAGCCCCGGTATCAGCGCTTGCAGGGCGGGCCCGCCGCGCACCGCGCACCCGGCATCGGTCAGCGCCGCCACCAGCGCCGCCGGATCGGCAAAGGCGCGGTCGATCAGCAGCGTCTCCATCGCGCCGCAGACGCCGGTGCGGCGCATCTTCGCGTCGACGACGATCGCCGCCGCCATCGCCGGATCGGCCGAGCCGTCGACATAGACGTGATTGATCCCGTCGAGATGCGCGAGCACCGGCACGCGCGCCTCGGCCTGCACGCGCGCGACCAGGCTCTTGCCGCCACGCGGGACGATCAGGTCGATCGCGCTGCCGCCGCCCGCGCCGTCGGCGGTCAGCATCGCGCCGACCGCCGCGCGGTCGGTCACCGGCACGAGCTGCGCCGCGTCGGCCGGCACGCCCTGCGCGACCAACCCGGCGACGAACGCGGCGTGGATCGCGCGGTTGCTCTCGATCGCTTCCGATCCGCCGCGCAGGATGACGGCATTGCCCGCCATCACCGCGAGCGCGGCGGCGTCCGCCGTCACGTTGGGGCGGCTTTCGTAGATGATGCCGATCACGCCGATCGGCACGCGCACGCGGCGCAGGCGCAAGCCGTTGGGCCGCTCGGTCTCGTCGATGATCGCCCCGACCGGATCGGCCAGCGCGGAAACCGCCGCGACGCCGTCGGCCATCGCCGCCACGCGGACACCGTCGAGCCGCAACCGGTCGAGCATCGCGCCCGACAGTCCCGTCTCGCGCGCCTTGGCCATGTCGGTCGCGTTGGCGGCGAGGATATCCGCCGTCGCATCGTGCAAGGCCCGCGCCGCGCCCGCCACGGCGCGTGCCTTCGCCGCGCTCGGCGTCACCGCGAGCGCCCGCGCCGCCCCGCGCGCGCGCGCAGCCATGTCGGCGATCAGGGCGGCGGCATCGGTCATCGTCCGCCCGATACACCTGCGCGGGCGATGCCGCAAAAGTTATCGCGTTCGTGGGGGCGCCGATAGGCGTCCGTCATGTCGGGAATCGAGATAGCGGACGATGGCACCACCGGGGTGCCAGGACGGATCGACCTTCAGCTTCAGCAGTTCTGCCCGCGGATTACCCCACAACCCGTCACCCCGGACTCGTTCCGGGGTGCACCGTGCCGCAATTCGCCGATCACACCGTTATCGAGTCGAAAGCCGCTTGGTGGACCCCGGAACGAACCGGGGTGACGGAAAACCAAGGGGAAGGCCCACCAAGGAGCATGATGGTCAATCCGCCCCAATGCCTGCACGGCAGAGATCGCTCGCAAGGCGCGTGTACACCGTCCATGCGTCCCTCACGGCACCGCGCTGCGCGACGGTTCCGCCAGCTCTGCGCGCAGTCCGGCTACATCTCACCGCCCGCTGGCGACGAAACTAGTCGAACGACGCGCCGCGGCAAAGCGCCAGCGTCTGGACCAACGCGGGCGCCAACCCTCCGCAATCTGGTGCGGTTCAGGCCCCGGCGGGTGCCGGGTTGCCGAACGGCCCGCCGCCCTTGGGACGGCGCGTCTTGGGGATCGACGTGCCCGCGCCGGGCACCGCCGGCGATTTCGGCCCGTCGTCGCGGTTGATGCTGCCCTCGGCGACGAGCTTGAGGATTTCGTCGCCCGACAGCGTCTCATAGTCGAGCAAGGCGCCGGCCAGCAGATGGAGCTGGTCGATATGCTCGGTCAGCAAATGCTTGGCGCGGTCGAGCCCACCCTGCACAATCGACTTGATCTCGTCATCGATCAACTCGGCGGTGCGGTTCGACATGCGTGCCGGTTGCGACGAGGAGTAACCGAGGAACGATTCGCCCTCGGGCTGGGCATATTCGACCGGGCCGACCTTGTCCGACATGCCCCATTTGGTGACCATGTCGCGCGCCAGGCCCGTCGCATACTGGATGTCCGACGACGCCCCCGACGAGACCTTGTCATAGCCGAAGATCACTTCCTCGGCGACGCGCCCGCCCATCGAGACGGCGAGGTTGGCGTACATCTTGTCGCGGTGATAGCTGTACGAATCGCGCTCCGGCAAGCGCATCACCATACCCAGCGCGCGGCCGCGCGGGATGATCGTCGCCTTGTGGATCGGGTCGGACGCCTGTTCGTGGATCGAGACGATCGCATGGCCCGCCTCGTGATAGGCGGTCATCCGCTTCTCGTCGTCGGTCATCACCATGGATCGCCGCTCGGCGCCCATCATGACCTTGTCCTTGGCTTCCTCGAACTCGCTCATCGCGACCAGCCGCTTGCCCTTGCGCGCCGCCAGCAACGCCGCCTCGTTGACGAGATTGGCGAGATCGGCGCCCGAGAATCCCGGCGTGCCGCGCGCGATGACCCGCGCATCGACGTCGGGCGCGAGCGGCACCTTCTTCATGTGCACTTCGATGATCTTGACGCGGCCCTCGATATCCGGACGCGGCACGACGACCTGCCGGTCGAAACGGCCCGGCCGCAGCAAAGCGGGATCGAGCACGTCGGGGCGGTTGGTCGCGGCGATGATGATGATGCCTTCGTTCGCCTCGAACCCGTCCATCTCGACCAGCAACTGGTTGAGCGTCTGCTCGCGCTCGTCATTGCCGTTGCCGAGCCCCGCGCCGCGATGGCGGCCGACCGCGTCGATCTCGTCGATGAAGACGATGCACGGCGCGGACTTCTTGGCCTGTTCGAACATGTCGCGCACGCGGCTGGCGCCGACGCCGACGAACATCTCGACAAAATCCGAACCGGAAATGGTGAAGAACGGCACGCCCGCCTCGCCCGCGATCGCGCGTGCCAGCAGCGTCTTGCCGGTGCCGGGCGATCCGACCAGCAGCGCACCCTTGGGGATCTTGCCGCCCAGGCGCGCGAACTTGGTCGGGTCCTTGAGGAACTCGACGATCTCCTCCAGCTCCTCGCGCGCCTCGTCGATGCCGGCGACATCGTCGAAGGTCACGCGGCCTTCCTTCTGCGTCAGCATCTTCGCGCGGCTCTTGCCGAAGCCCATCGCGCCCGAACCCGAACCCTTCTGCATCTGGCGCAGCACGAAATAGCCGAGCCCCAGGAACAGCACGAACGGCAGCGACTGGACGAGGATGACTTGCCAGATCGCCGGGCCCTCCTCTGGCTTGGCGCTGATCGCCACGCCCTTCGAGCGCAGCAGCGGGGTAAGCTGCGTATCCTGCGGCAGGCCGTAGGTGCGGAACTTGGTGCCGTCGGTCTGCGTGCCGGTGATGACTTCGCCCGCGACGTTGACATCCTTGACCATGCCGCCCTCGACCTTGTCGAGGAACGCCGAATAGGCGATCGCGTTGGCACCGGGGGCCGCGGTGCGATTGTCGATCAGCGTGACGAACAGCGCCAGCGCGACGAGGATGCCGACCCAGATGAGCAGCGACTTCATCCACGGGTTCGGGCCGTTATTGTCGGAGCCTGACTGCTTTTCGTTATCGTTCATCGCGGAATCGTACCTTTCACGTCGCCCCAAGATAAGCACACAGTGATTAATGGCAATGGAACGCCGCGCGCAAAATCGCCGGTCAGAGCGATCGGCGCGGCGGGGCCTTGCGAAAATGCCATATCGTCCCGGCGGCGGACGCCATCACTGCGGCCTGCGTCGCCGATGTCCCGGCTTCCAGCGCGTCCAGCAGCGACTCGATGTTGTCCGCGCGGTCCCACGCATCGCCGTGCGACCGCATGACATGATCGATCGCGTCGCGCGCGATGTAGCGCCGCACCCCGCGCGGCAGATCGGCCACGTCGATCCTGACCTCGTACGGCGTGCTTGCGACCGCGCGCGCCTCCCACAACCATCGGGTGACGGCGAGCAGGTCGGCCTCGACCTCGGCCAGGTGCAGGGCGGAGCGGGCGATCCCGGCGGGGTCGAGCAGCGGTGTATCGCGCAGCATATTTCGAATTCGCGCGCGGTCGAAGCGGAGATCGGCATTGCCGGGATCGTCGACGAACGGTGCGCCGGCCGTCGCGGCGATTTCGCGGAGGGCAGGACGCCGCCACCCCAATAACGGGCGGACGAGTACCAGCATCGTGGCGTCCGTCACGACCGGACCGTCCGACTCGGGAACGGGGATCGGGACGTGCCGGTCATGCCGCGACCGGATCCCGGCCAGCCCGGACAATCCCGCCCCGCGCGTGGCGCGCATCAGGAAGGTTTCCGCCTGATCGTCGGCGTGATGCGCGGTCGCGAGCGCGGTCGCGCCGGCCACGATCGCCCAGCGCCGCAACAGCAGATAGCGCTCCTCCCGTGCCCATGCCTGCACATTGTCGCCGATGCCGGGCGACGCGTCGATCGCCAGGATCGTGTGCGGCACGCCGATCGCATCGGCATAGACCCCGACCGTCCGCGCTTCATCGGCGCTTCCCGCGCGCAACCGATGATCGACCGTCGCCGCGATCGCCTGCCCGGGAAACGCCGCCGCCGCCAGCGCGAGCATCGCCATGCTGTCCGGCCCTCCCGACACCGCCAGCGCGAGCCGGTCGTCGCGACCGAACGCGTGCCGCATCGCCCGCGCGACATCGCCGCGGAAGCGCTCGACCGCCGCGCGGTCGAGCCCGGCGGTCACCTCAGGAGCAATTCGACGCGGCACGGCCCTTGGCGACGCCGGCCTTCATCTTCGGGTCGGCCTCGACCTTCGCGCCGTAGCTGCGCGTCAGCTCGGTATAGACCTTGCACACTTGCGCGGCGGGCTTGTCGAGCTTCACCAGCGCTTGCGCCAGATAATAGAGGCTCTCCGACGCACGGTCGCCATCGGGCCATTTCTTGTAATTATCGTAGAAAGCCAAACTCGCCAGCGACGGCTTGCCGTCGTCGAGATAGGAGCGCCCGAGCAGATTCTGCGCATAGCTGGCACGCTTGTGCGTCGGGAATTTCGTGGTGACCGTGGTGAATTGCGCCGCGGCTTCGGGGTAGAGCCTGGCGGTCCACAGGCGATAGCCGTAGAGATAGGTATCCTCCGCCACGTCGCCGGTTTCGGGCTTTTCGACCGCGGCGAGCCTGGCACCGCGCGTCGGATCGGCGCTGGCGGCGGGTTTGTTGTCGGCCGGCGGCTTCGCCACGGGTTTGGCGGCCGCCGGCTTGTCTACCGCTGGCTTGTCTACCGCCGGCCTGGCGGCGGGCCGATCGACCACGGTCGATGTCTCTCCCACGACCGGCGGGGACGCAACCGGGCCGGCGGCCGCGCTCGCCTCCAGCGCCTTGATGCGACCCTCCAGCAATTGCAGCCGGTGCTGGTCGCCCTCGACCTGCCCGGTCAGCCCGCGCAACTGCGTCTCGAGCGAATCGACGCGCGCGGTCAAGTCGGCGACCGGGCTCGACGACGGCGTGCCGGGCGGGACGTTCTCGGGGGTGGCGGGGGCGTTGTCGGGCTGGACATATTGTCCGGTACTGCCGGGGAAGACCTTGCGCTGCACCGCGCGCATCTCGCCTTCGAGCCGGTCGACCCGGCCCTCGACCGTGCCGCGGCCGTTGCCTTGCGACTGGGCCAGTATCGGGGCCGGTGCCGCACCCAGCCCAGCCAGCACGAGGACCATCGCGGATGTCGGAAACGTACGCATCATACACCACCCGGTGTTGGTAAAGAAGGCAGCATAGCTGACACCATCATGCTGTCGCCAGCCTTAAGCACCCGACGCGCTCATGGATTCGGCGTCGTCGTGGCCGGCGCGGTCGGCTCCGCCGTGACGGGTGCGGGGGCGGCGATGTTGAGCGGAGCGAGCGGCGTCGCCGCCTGCGTCGCGCGCGCGGTCGGACGTGGCGCAGGTCGCGACGCGGGGGCCGAGGATTCGCCGGTCGTCGCGGGCGCCGCCGCCGCACGACTGGCCGCAGCCTGCGGCGCACCCCGCGCGGTGAGCGAGGCCGCGTCGATCGGCACGTCCTTGATCGCCAGCCTGCCGTCGCCGAGCGGCGCGACCGCCGTGCCGCCGACCGTCACCTGGAGCTTGTCGGGCCGCCCGACATTGATCAGCGGGCCGGTCGCGCCGGCGGGCACGGCGAAGGTCTCGCCGGCCTTGAGCGTGCCGATATAGAGCGTCTTGCCGGCCCCGTCCGCCCCCTTGCCGTAGACCTTGAGCCACACCTCGTCGGTCGCGGTCAGCACGACCTGGCCGGTCGGCACGGTCGGGCTCGGCGCGGCGACCGGCGCGGGTGCCGCGGGCACGCTGTCGGTGACGAGTGGCGGCGGCGCCTTCTCTTCGCCGCGGAACAGCGTGGTGCCATAGTACAGGCCGCCCGCCACCAGCAGCAGCACCGCCACGATCAGCGTGCCGATCGCCAGCCCGCGCGTCGGCACGCGGGTCGGCTCGTCGATCTCATAGGCTTCGTAATCGGTGCGCCGCGCCGTGGCCGGCTGGTCGCTCGCGCCGCGCACGTCGCGCGCGATGGCAGCCTCGTCCAGCCCGACCGCGCGCGCATAGGCCTTGGCGAAGCCGACCGAATAGGTGATCGACGGCAGCGCGCCGTAATTGCCGCTCTCGACCGCTTCGAGCTGGCGCACCGGCACGCGCGTGCGCGACGCGATCTCGGCCAGCGACAACCCCTGCCCCTCGCGTGCCTCGCGCAGGCGTTCCCCGGCCGTCTTGGGGAACAGCGTCGCCTCTTCGTCCGGTAACGGGTCGGTCATTCAAATCTCCGCCAGGACGGGTGCGGCCCCGGATGCGTTCCGCCCTTCCCGCGTGTCTCACAAAGGGGGGCGGACAAGTCAACGGTCCGTCGCTTGCCGCAGCGCTCGCTTCGGCCCCGGATTACGCCAGTTCGACTGCGTTTTCCGCCGCCCAGCGCAGCAGCGCCCCGCGCATGTCGCGCGGCGCCGCCTTGAGCAGCCCGGCCATATAGGTCGCGAGCGCGGCGCGATCGAGCGAGCGCACCATCGCCTTGATCGGGCCGACCGCCGCCGGCGTGATCGACAGCCGCTCGATGCCGAGTCCGATCAGCGCCATCGCCTCGAGCGGCCGCCCGCCCATTTCGCCGCACACCGTCAATTGCACGCCCGCCGCGCGCGTCGGTTCGACCAGCTTGGCGAGGAACCGCAGGATCGCCGCGCTGAGCCAATCGTAGCGTTCGGCCAGTTTCGGGTTGGCGCGGTCGGCGGCGAACAGGAACTGCGTGAGGTCGTTGGTGCCGACCGACAGGAACGCGATGTTGGGCAGCAGCAGATCGAGCTGCTCGGCCAGCGCCGGCACTTCCAGCATCGCACCGTAGCGGATCTCGCTCGGCATCTTCCTGCCGCGCGCGCTCAGCCAGTCGCGCTGCGCCTCGAACAGGCTGCGCGCCTCGTCGAATTCCCACGGCTCGCTGACCATCGGGAACATCACGTTGAGCGTCCGCCCCGCCGCCGCCTCGAGCAGCGCGCGCGCCTGCACCTTCATCAGCCCGCCGCGTTCCAGCGCGAGCCGGATCGCGCGCCAGCCCATCGCCGGATTCTCCTCGTCGGCCGCTTCCTTGTTGAGATAGGGCAGCGCCTTGTCGCCGCCGATGTCGACGGTGCGGAAGATCACCGGCTTGTCGCCGGCCGCGTCGAGCACGTCCTTGTACAGCCGCTGCTGCCGCTCGCGCGAGGGCAGGGTGGCGGAGACGAGGAACTGGAACTCGGTGCGGAACAGCCCGATCCCGTCCGCCCCCGTCACATCGAGCGCCGCCACGTCGTCGCGCAGCCCGGCATTGACCATCACCGTCAGCCGCTGGCCATCCTTCGTGACCGGCGCCTCGGTCTTGAGCGCCGCGAACACCGCCTTGCGCTGCTGGCGCAGGTCGAGCGCGGTGCCGAACGCCTCCTCCATCGCCGTCGACGGCCGCGCGAAGACGTTGCCCGCCGTCACGTCGAGCAGCAGCAGGTCGCCCTCGCCGATCAGCCGCCGCACGTCGCGCACGCGGCCCAGCACCGGCACCCCCATGGCGCGCGCGACGATGGTGACGTGCGCGGTGAGCGAGCCCTCCTCCAGCAGCACGCCCTTCAGCCGCCGCCGGTCATATTCGAGCAGTTCCGCCGGGCCCAGGTTGCGCGCGATCAGGATCGTGTCCTGCCGCAGGCCCATCTGCGCCGCCGTGCCCATCTGCCCCGAGACGATGCGCAGCAGCCGGTTGGACAAGTCCTCCAGGTCGTGCATCCGGTCGGCGAGCAGCGGATCGTCGATCTGCCGCATGCGCATCCGCGTGCGCTGCTGCACGCGCTCTATCGCCGCCTCCGCGGTCAGGCCGCTGTCGATCGCCTCGTTGATGCGGCGCGACCAGCCCTCGTCATAGGCGAACATCTTGTAGGTCTCGAGCACTTCCTCATGCTCGCCGCCGACGCCGAACTCCGCCTGGGAGGCGATGCGGTCGATCTGCTCGCGCATCTTGTCGAACGCGGCATAGACGCGGTGCCGTTCCGCCTCGGTATCCTCGGCGACGGTATGCTCGACATGGACGCGCGGCTGGTGGAACACCGCGTAACCGCTGGCCATGCCGTCGACCAGCTTGAGGCCGGGGATGCGCATCGGCGCGGTCGATTGCGGGCGGATCGACGCGGCGCCGGCGGTGTCGGCCAGTTCGGCATTGGCGATCAGCTCGCTCAGCACCATCGCCACGGTCTGCAGCGCCTCGATCTCGACATCGTCATATTTGCGCGATTCGACATGCTGGACGCACAGCACGCCCACCGCGCGCTCGCGCCGGATGATCGGCACGCCGGCGAAGCTGTGGAACTTGTCCTCGCCGGTCTCGGGCTTGTAGGCGAAATCGGGGTGCGACGCGGCCTCGTCGAGGTTGAGCGTCTCGACTTGCTCGGCGATGGTGCCGACCAGCCCCTCGCCCAGTGCCAGCTTGGTGACATGGACCGCCTCCTGCGCCAGCCCGCGCGTGGCGTACAGTTCGAGCACGCCTTCGCGCAGCAGATAGATCGAGCAGACCTCGCTCGCCATCGCCACGCCGACGATGCCGACCACCGCGTTGAGCTTGGCCTGCGCCGGTTGCCGCGACGCCATCACGTCGTGCAGGCGGACGAGAATTTCGCGGGCGGAGGCGACGGCGGACGGCATGCACCGGCGCTAACAGATTGTTGCCGGGCTTGGCTATCGTGCGGCGCACAACAAAAGCTTTGTCGTACTTATTCCCCTACCGCGAGCGGGAGGGGAGAAGCTACGTATCGAACAATCCGTCCTGGCTCCCGGCCGGCGGATTCAATCCGAGATGCTTCCATCCGCCCGCGTTGAGACATCGCCCGCGCGCCGTCCGCGCCACCAGCCCGAGCTGGATGAGATAGGGCTCGATCACTTCCTCGATCGTGTCGCGCGGTTCGCTCAGGCCCGCCGCCAGCGTCTCCACCCCGACCGGCCCGCCGCGATAGATATCGGCGATCATCATCAGGTAACGCCGGTCCATCGCGTCGAGCCCGAGCTTGTCGACCTCCAGCCGGTCGAGCGCCGCGTCGGCGGCGTGCGCATCCACGGACAAGTGCCCGGCGGCGTGCGCGAAATCGCGCACCCGGCGCAGCAGCCGTCCGGCGATGCGCGGCGTGCCCCGGCTGCGGCGCGCTACCTCGGTCGCGCCGTCGGGCGAGATCGCCAGCCCGAGCAGCCCCGCCGCGCGAGTGACGACGCGCGTCAGTTCCTCGACCGTATAGAAGGTCAGCCGCACCGGGATGCCGAACCGATCGCGCAACGGCGTCGTCAGCAATCCCTGCCGCGTCGTCGCGCCGACCAGCGTGAAGCGCGGCAAGTCGATCCTGACGCTCCGCGCGCTCGGCCCCTCGCCGATCATCAAGTCGAGCGCGCGGTCCTCCATCGCCGGGTACAGCACTTCCTCGACCGCGGGTTGCAGCCGGTGGATCTCGTCGATGAACAAGACGTCGCCATCCTCGAGATTGGTGAGCAGCGCCGCCAGATCGCCCGACTTGGCGATGACCGGACCCGACGTGGCGCGAAACCCCACTCCCATCTCGCGCGCGACGATCTGCGCGAGCGTGGTCTTGCCCAGCCCCGGTGGCCCGAAGAAGAGGACGTGATCGAGCGCATCGCCCCGCGCCCGGGCGGCGGCGATGAACACGCGCAGATTCTCCCGCGCCGCCTTCTGTCCGACGAAATCGTCGAGGTTCTTGGGACGCAGCGCGGCATCCACGTCCTCCGGCGTGCGGGCGGGGGTGAGGAGCGGGTTGTCGTTCACTGCATCAACGCTCTCAACACATCGTCCGACGTCAACCCTGCCTGCCGGACGATGCCCGCCAATGTGCCTTTCTTGAGTTCGCGATGTAATGATACGATGAACACTGCATCTTCGCGGCGTAGCTTGACGTGGCTTCCGCGTTGGCTCGCTTCCTCGAAACCGAACCTCTTCAGAACACCAACGAGATTCTGCCCCGATACAGGCGGAAGCTTAGGCATGCTCCCCGACGGTAAAGGTGGTGACGATCGGGGCGCCCGAAAAGGGCATCGGTTCATCCTCGAGATACAGTTCGACCGCCTCGCGCAAGGCAGCCAGTGCCGCGTCGATCGTCTCCCCTTGCGTCGTAGTTCCCGTTTCCGGGTTGAATGCGACGTAACCGCCCTCTTCAGCCGGGGTCAGCACTGCGGTTACCTGCATCGAAGAATCCTTTCGACAGCCACCCTACTTCGCCGCCTTGCGCAGCGCCAGCCGCACCAATGCGTCGAGGCTCGCCCCCGCCCCAAGTTCCTCCTCCGCCGCCGCGACCGCGCCGCTGGCTTCGGCCAGGCGGAAACCGAGGTTGAGGAGCGCGCTCACCGCGTCCGCGCCGGCGCCGGTCGGGGCTTGCGGGACGCTCGCGCCGCCCAGCGCCACGCCGCCGATCCTGTCCTTCAACTCGCGCACGATGCGTTCGGCGAGTTTCGGGCCGACGCCGTTGGCGCGCGCGACCATCGCCTTGTCCTGGGCGGCGATGGCGCGCGACAGGTCGGCGGGCTCGAGCGCCGACAGGATCGCCAGGGCGACGCGCGCGCCGACCCCCTGCACGCCGGTGAGCAGGCGGAACCAGTCGCGCTCGGCGGCGGTGGCGAAGCCGACCAGGCGGATGAAATCCTCGCCCACCAGCATCTCGGTATGGAGCATGCACGCTTCGCCGACCTGGCCGATCGCGGCCAGCGTGCGGCTCGACGCGCCGACGAGATAACCGACGCCGCCGACATCGACCACGGCATGATCGAGCCCGGTCGCGTCGAGGCGGCCCTTGAGGTGCGCGATCATCGCACACGCGCCGACGGTAACGAAAGGAACGCACCCTCACGGCGACGCGACGCGCAGCGGACGTAGCCGGTAGGGGGGAACGCGTCGATCACACCCGGTACGTAACCGGAACACGGCGTGGGAGGAAAGCGAAATCCTGCCATGCCTGCCGGATGCGCTACGACGCCGAGAGCGCGCGCGGATTGCCGCCGAGATCGTGGCGCAACGCCACCGCGAACCCCTGTGCCTCGAGCAAGGCGGTGACGGCGGTCGCTTGCGTCGATCCGATCTCGACGATCGCCACGCCGCCGGGGGCGAGCAGGGCGGGGAGTTGCGGCACGATGATGCGATAGGCGGCAAGGCCGTCCGCGCCCGCGAACAGCGCGACGCCAGGTTCGTGCTCGCGCACTTCGGCGGGGAGCGGTTCGTCAGCGCCGACATAAGGGGGGTTGGACAGGATCAGGTCGAACTTGCCCGCAAGGCCCTCCGCCCAGTCGCCCTGCACGAAGCGCGCGCGCGCCGCCAAGCCGAGGTCGCGGGTGTTGCGCTCGGCATAGGCCAGCGCGTCGGGCGACGCGTCGACCCCTAGCCCCCGCGCCTCCGGCCACTGGTCGAGCGCGGCCAGCAACAGCGTTCCCGGCCCCGCTCCCAGATCGAGGATCGTCGCCGGCGCGCGTCCGGCGAAATGCGCGACCGCCGCCTCGATCAGCGTTTCGCTGTCGGCGCGGGGCACCAGCACGCCCGGGCCGACCGCCAGCTCGATCGTCCAGAACGCGCGGGTGCCGGTGATATAGGCGATCGGCTCGTGCGCGAGGCGGCGGGCGAGCAGGGGGGCGAAGGCGGCGGGCGGCGGCGCATCATACAGGCTGAGGTCGGGATATTGCCCGATAAGCAAATACTCATGTGTTACGCCAAGCGCCGCGGCCATCAGTAATTCGGCATCGAGGCGCGGCGTTGCGCTGAAGTCGAGCTCTGCCGTAGCGGCGGCAAGGGCGGCGCGGATGGTGGCACCGGTCACGCAATCCACTCCCATCCGTCACCCCGGACGTGATCCGGGGTCCATCGTGCAACAAACGATGTCGTTGCGGGTGGCGGGACGGACCCCGGATCACGTCCGGGGTGACGGACGAATGTGGGTGAGTGCGCCGCTCTATCCGCTCTTGTGACCACGCGCCGCGGCGAAGCCGCGTCGTCGACTGCGGCGGTGCGCCGCGCCGGCCGCGCTTGCGCGAGTCTTGCTGCGGCGCGCGTCAAGACTCGCTGCGCGCTACGCGTCAAGACTCGCCAGCCGCTCCGCTTCGTCCTGCGCGATCAGCGCCCCGACCAGCTCGTCCATCTCGCCCTGCAATATCTCGGGCAGGCGGTGCAGCGTCAGGTTGATGCGGTGGTCGGTCACGCGGCCTTGCGGGAAGTTGTACGTGCGGATGCGCTCCGAGCGGTCGCCCGAGCCGACCATCGACTTGCGCGCGCCGGCGCGTTCCTGGTGCAGCCGGTCGCGCTCGGCTTCGTATAACCGCGTTCGAAGAACGCGGAGGGCCTTGGCCTTATTCTTGTGCTGCGATTTCTCGTCCTGCTGGATCACCGTCAGCCCGGTCGGGATATGCACGATGCGCACCGCCGAATCGGTCGTGTTGACCGATTGCCCGCCCGGCCCGGACGAACGGTAGATGTCGATCCGCAGATCCTTGTCGTCGATCTTGACGTCGACTTCCTCGGCCTCGGGCAGCACCGCGACGGTCGCCGCCGAGGTGTGGATGCGGCCCTGCGCCTCGGTCGCGGGCACGCGCTGGACGCGGTGGACGCCGCTTTCGAACTTCAGCCGCGCGAACACGCCCTTGCCCTCGACCGAGGCGATCGCTTCCTTGAAACCGCCGCTTTCCGACGACGACGCGGAGATCAGCTCGACCCGCCAGCCCTGCCCCTCGGCATAGCGCTGATACATGCGGAACAGGTCGGCGGCGAACAAGGCGGCCTCGTCGCCACCGGTGCCGGCGCGGATCTCCAGCATCGCCGCGCGCTCGTCGGCGGCGTCGCGCGGCAGCAGCGAGAGGGCGAGCGCCCGCTCGGCGCGCGGCAGGCAGTCGCGGATCGTGTCGATCTCCTCGCGCGCCATGACCTTGATCTCGGGGTCGTCGTCGCCCTCCATGCCCGCCAGCACGGCGAGCTCGGCGCGCAACCGCCGCACCTCGCCCGCCGCCCGCGCGACGGGTTCGAGCTCGGCATATTCCTTCGACACCTGCACGAAGCGGTCGGACGGCAAATCTCCAGACGCCATCAGCGCCGACAGTTCGTCGCGCCGCGCCTCGATCTGGAGGATGCGTTCGGGGGAGATGGAGGTCACGTTGGCCTATGTCCCGCAAGCAACCCGCCAATACCTGAACTCTCTGGCGTTAAGGACGCGCCGGTATCGAGCCCCCAGAGCAAAGAAAGGGGCACCTGCCCAATGGAATCCAGCGAGGCTTTTGCTTGCTTGCCTTCTTTCAGATTACGCACCACGATTTGACGCTGTTCGAGTTCTTCGTCGCCAATAATCAACGCAAATTCCGCGCCAGCCTCATTCGCTTTTGCCAGCCGCCGCTTCATATTTCCCTTGAACGCCATGTCAGCGCTCACGCCCGAACGGCGCAATGCGGCGGCTACGGCCAAAGCCTGTGTCTCGGCCGCCTCGCCCAACGGTATAACGACCGCTTCAGTCGCGACATCTTTCGGCTCCTCCACCAGCATCGCCAGCCGCTCGATCCCCGCCGCCCAGCCGACCCCCGGCGTCTCCGGCCCGCCAAGCGACCCGATCAGCCCATCGTAACGCCCGCCCGCCAGCACCGTACCCTGCGCGCCCAACCGGTCGGTGACGAATTCGAACGCGGTGTGCCGGTAATAATCGAGCCCGCGCACCAGCCGTGCATTGCGCTCATACGCCACGCCCGCCGCCTCCAGCCCGCGCGTCACGCGCTCGAAGAACGCGCCCGCCTCGGATGTCAGATACGCATCGATCGAGGGGGCGGCGTCGGCGACGGGTCGGTCCTTCGGATCCTTGGAATCGAGGATTCTTAGCGGGTTGCGGCTTAACCGTTCCAGACTCTCCGCCGATAAAACATCGCGATTCCGCTCGAAATGGGTAACAAGGGCGTCGCGCCACGCGTCGCGCGTCGCGGCGTCGCCCAGCGTATTGAGCTGCAACGTCACGGCATTTTCAGTTTCCTGGCCGGCAATCCCCAGCTCGCGGAGCAACTGGTCGGCCAGCACGAGCAGTTCGACATCCGCCGCCGGCTCCGCCGCGCCGATCACTTCGGCGTCGAGCTGGTGGAACTGGCGGAAGCGCCCCTTTTGCGGCCGTTCGTAGCGGAACACCGGGCCGTGCGTGGCCAGCTTCAACGGTGCATGCTGCTGCCACCCCTCGGTCAGATAGGCGCGCGCGATCCCGGCCGTGAATTCGGGACGCAGCGTCAGCGAATCGCCGCCGCGATCCTCGAAGGTGTACATCTCCTTTGCCACGACATCGGTCGTCTCGCCGAGCGAACGCGCGAACACCGCGGTCGCCTCGAACACCGGCACCTCGACGCGCTGGAAGCAATACAGCCGCCGCACGCGCTCGAACGCCTCGACCACGCGTGCGAAGCGGCGCTGGTCATCGCCGAAGATGTCCTGCGTGCCACGGATGCGTTTCGGGGTTTCGATACGGGCCATCAAGGCGCGCTCTCTAGGCGAAGGCCGTCGCGATTGCCAGACACCCAGCCCAGATAAGGCTGGCGACCGCGCTCGACACACCCGTCGTCACGTCGTGGCGCGACGGATGACGCCGCGCGCCCGCTCGATCCACACGATATGCTCGACCGCGCGGAATATGTGATGTCGCGTGCCGGAAAAGCGCGGTAGCAGGGGCAGATGAAACTAAATCTCGGCCAGAAGATCGCGCCGCCCCGCTTCATCGTGTTCATGGTGCTGTTCGTGGCCGGGCTGTTCCTCGCCATTCCGCCGCTCGGCTGGGGCCGCGGGACGATGGTCGCGTTCGACGTCGCCGCCATCGTCTTCCTGCTCGCGATCGCGACGCTGCTGACGAACAACGAGGCCGCCAAGATGCGCCAGGCCGCCGAGCGGAACGACGCCAACCGCGCCGGTCTGCTGGTGCTGACCGGCACGACGATGCTCGTCATCCTGACCTCGGTCGCCAAGGAGTTGCAGGGCAAGTCCGACGCGCTGGCGATCGTGCTGATCATCGCGACGCTGGTGCTGGCGTGGCTGTTCTCCAACATCGTCTACGCGCTGCATTACGCGCATCTGTTCTATTCGGATTGCGACGGCGACGGGCGGGATGCCGGCGGCCTCGATTTCCCCGAATGCGCCGAGCCGGATTATTGGGATTTCCTCTATTTCAGCTTCACGCTGGGCATGACCTTCCAGACGTCCGACGTCGACATCACCTCGCGCCGGGTGAGGCGCGTCGTGCTGGGGCAAAGCCTGGCCGCGTTCGTGTTCAACATCGGCGTGCTCGCCTTCACCATCAACGTGCTGGGCAGCAGCAGCGGATCGTGACGGTTGGACAAGCCGCCTTGGTCGGCTAGATCGCCGCGACAAATCTCATCCTTGTAGAGGCTTACCCCGCATGATTCGTCGCGCCGCGCTGACTGCCCTGTTGCTGACCGCGGTCGCCGGCCCCGCTCCGGCGGAAAATTCCAGGCCGCAGCCGGTGCCCCAGGTCGACACCATCCCGGCAGCGCGCGACATTTCCTTCCCCGGCACGCTCACCCTCGCGATCGACGCGACCGACACCAGGCGCGGCATCTTCACGACGCACGAGACGATCACCGGCGTCGGCGCCGGGCCGATGGTGCTGCTCTTCCCGAAATGGCTGCCCGGCACGCACTCGCCGAGCGGGCAGATCGACAAGCTGGCGGGCCTGACGATCAGCGCGGGCGGCAAGCCCGTCGCCTGGACGCGCGATCCGGTCGACGTTACCGCCTTCCACATCGACGTGCCGAAGGGCGCACGGAGCTTGGAGATCGACTTGCGCTTCCTGTCGGCCACCTCGGCCGACCAGGGCACCGTGGTGATGGGCCCGGACATGCTGCGGCTGCAATGGAACTCGATGAGCCTGTACCCGGCCGGGTATTTCACGCGGGCGATCCCGGTCCGGGCGACGGTGAAATATCCCGCCGGCTGGACCGCCTCGTCGGCCCTGCCGTCAAAGGCGGTCGGCTCGACCTATGCCTACGCGCCGACCAATTACGAGGTATTGGTCGATTCGCCGGTGCTGGCGGGGCGCCATTTCAAGCGCTGGGCGCTGTCGCCGCGCGTCAACCTCGACGCCTATGCCGACAAGCCCGAGGAACTCGCCGCCACGCCCGAACAGATCGCGGCGCACCGGAACCTCGTCACGCAGGCGGTCGCGCTGTTCGGCGCGCAGCATTACGACACCTACACTTTCCTGTTCGCCATCTCGGACGAGATCGGCGGGCAGGGGCTGGAGCATCATCGCAGTTCCGAAGACGGCGTGACGCCGGGCTATTTCACCAAATGGACGGACGGCCCCGGCTCGCGGAACCTGCTGCCGCACGAATATGTCCATAGCTGGAACGGCAAGTTCCGCCGCGGCGCGGACTTGTGGACGCCCGATTTCCGCACCCCCATGCGCGATTCGCTGCTGTGGGTCTATGAAGGGCAGACGCAATTCTGGGGCTATGTGCTGCAAGCGCGTTCCGGCATCGTGTCGAAGCAGGACACGCTCGACCTGTACGCCTCGATCCTCGCCGCGCTCGACAATCGGCCCGGGCGCGACTGGAAGCCGCTGATCGACACCACCAACGACCCCGTCCTGTCGCAACGCCGCCCGCGCGGCTGGGTCAGCTATCAGCGCTCGGAGGATTATTACAACGAGGGTCTGCTGGTCTGGATGGAGGTCGATTCGATCCTCCGCAAGCAATCCGGCGGGACCAGGTCGATCGACGATTTCGCGCGGGCGTTCTTCGGCCTGACCGACGGCGACTATGGCGAAGTGACCTACACCTTCGACGACGTCGTCGCGACGCTCGACCGGATCCAGCCGTATGACTGGGCGAGCCTGTTCAAGCAGCGCCTGACCGAGACCGGCGCCCCGGCGCCGCTCGGCGGGTTCGCGGCGAACGGCTACAGGCTCGTCTATACCGACACGCCGACACCGGCCTTCAAGAATGCCGAAGCCGCGCGCAAGAACACCGATCTGAACTATTCGATCGGGCTGACGATCAACAAGGATGGCGGCGTGACCGCGGTCCGCTGGGACAGCGCGGCGTTCGCGGCCGGCATCGCCCCCGGCGACAGCATCGTCGCGGCGGACGGCACCGCGTTCTCGAGCGAGTCGCTCAAGGCCGCGGTCGTCGCCGCCAGGGGCCGCAAGGAGCCGATCGTGCTGCTGGTCAAGGCGAACGAGACGATCGTACCGGCAAGCATCGACTATCACGCAGGCTTGCGCTATCCGCACCTGGAAAAGATCGGCACCGGAGAGGGTGGCCTGGATCGGTTGCTGGCACCCCGCTGAGCCCCGTCGGCTTTCGGGGCGCCGCACTGACCCGCCAACGCAATCAAGGACGTAGCATGCGTATCGACATGATCCCGGTCGGCAAGAGCCCGCCGGACGACCTCAACGTGATCATCGAAGTGCCGACCGGCGGCGAGCCGGTGAAATATGAATTCGACAAGGCGTCGGGCGCGCTGTTCGTCGACCGCATCCTGCACACGCCGATGCGCTATCCGGCCAATTACGGCTTCATCCCGCACACGCTCTCGCCCGATGGCGACCCGCTCGACGCGCTGGTCATCGCGCGCTCGCCCTTCATCCCGGGCTGCGTCGTGCGCGCCCGCCCGATCGCGGTGCTCAACCTGGAGGACGAAGCCGGCGGCGACGAGAAGCTCGTCTGCGTGCCCGTCGATTCGACCTTCCCTTATTATTCCAACGTCAACGAACGCGGCGACATGCCCGAGATCGTGTTCGAACAGATCGAGCATTTCTTCACCCACTATAAGGACCTGGAAAAGAAGAAATGGGTCCGCGTCGGCAAATGGGGCGGCGCCGACGAAGCGCGCCGCGTCACGCGCGAGGCGATCGAGCGCTACGACGCGGCGAAGCAGGCCGGCGTTACCGCACCGGGTGAAGTCGCGTAAGGCTGAGCGATGCCGTCATCCCGGCACGGGCCGGGATGACGTTGTCGGGATGACAGGGCCAGGATTATAGGGCCAGGATTACAGGGCCGGGATGCGGCGCCGTCGCTTCCTCGACCGCGCGCGATCAAGCCCGGATCGATGGCCATCACTCGCCGCTTGCCAGCGTCGCCAGCGCGTCGCCGGTCACGCGGTACACGGTCCATTCGTCCATCGGCACCGCGCCCATCGCCTGGTAGAAGCGGATCGCCTTCTCGTTCCAGTCGAGCACCGACCATTCGAAGCGCTTGCATCCGCGCGCGACCGCCAGCGCGGCAAGGTGCTTGAGCAGCGCCCTGCCCGCGCCTTGCCTGCGCGCCTCCGGCATCACGTACAAATCCTCGAGATAGATCCCGCGCCACCCCGTCCAGGTCGAGAACGTGTGGAAGAACAGCGCCATGCCGACCGGCGCGCCGTCGAACTCGGCGATCGCCGCCTCGGCGGCGGGGTGCGGGCCGAACAGCGCCTCGAACAGCATCGGCTCGGTCGCGATCACCTTGTCCGCCTCGTGCTCGAACTCGGCCAGATCGCGCACCAGGCGCAGGATGAGCGGCACGTCGCCGGCATTGGCGGCGCGGATCGTTACGGTCATGGCAGTCATGCGGCGGCCTCGGTTTGCGGTGCGGGCGCGGCGGACGACCCGCGCACCGCGAGGATGCACCCCGCGATGATCATCGCCGTGCCCGCCACGGTATAAAGCGACACGCGCTCGTCGAACACCCACCAGCCGAACAGCGCCGCCCATGCGAACGCGGTATATTCGACCGGCGCGAGCACTTGCGCCTCGGCCCGGCCGTAAGCCCAGGCCAGCGCCATCGCCGAGACCGAGCCGAGCGCCGCCGCCACCCCGATCGACGGCAGTTGCGCGACCGTCGGCAGCGCCGAGAACCACGGCGCCCCGAGCAGCAGCACGCCGCCCAGCACCACGCTGGTGAACAAGGCGACCTCCAGCGGGTCGGCGAGCTGCGCCTGCTTGCGCAGCAGGACCAGGCTGTAGGCATAGACGATCGACGCCCCGAAAATCGCCAGCGAGCCGAGCACATGGCTCGTCGAGGCTTGCGCCTGCGCCTCGCCCGCCGCGATCGTCAGCACGCCGAGCGCCGCCCCCGCCGACCCGAGGATCGCCCCGCGCCGGATCGATTCGCCGAGCAGCACGGCGGCGAAATACAAGGCGATCAGCGGCGTGACCAGGGTGAGGGCGACACCCTGCGCCATCGGCACGCGCACCAGCCCCCAGAAGAACAGCAGCACCGAGAACCCGGCGGTGCCCCCGCGCACGGCATGCAGCGTCAGCGCCGCCCGCCCCGGCCACGGCCGCCGCCGCGCGACGAACACCGTGCCCAGCAGCACGACGCCGACCAGCGAGCGCCACAGCACCGCGGAATAGGCGCCCGACGTGATCGACAGGCCCTTCATCAGCACGTCCATCGCCGAATAGACGGCGATACCGGCGGCGGCGACGGCGAAAGCGAGGGTGGAGGACGGACGCGTCATGCGCGCCGCATAGCCGCCCGCAACTGCGCCGTCACGTCCGGCGGCCGGATGCCTGTTCCGGCGTCATCACGTCGTTGCTGATCTTCACCGTGTCGATCCGGCGCAGGAAGGGCTGGCCGAGCAGCGACATGTCGCTCCCTTCCATCACCACCGCGCGCACGTCGCTCGCGCGCTTGCCGTCGAGCACCAGGGCGGATCGACATCCAGTTTCGGCAGTTTTGCCCGCGGATTTTCCGCCAAAACCGTCACCCGGGCCCTTCGACAAGCTCGGGACAGGCTCGTTCCGGGGTGACGGAAGCTCAGGGGACAAGGCTAACCACGGAGGGTGAAGGTCGATCCGCCCTGGATCGGCGCCAAAGACCATGGTAACGATGTTTCGGCATGACACGGCATGCGACCGTCCGGGTTCATTCCGCCGCGACCGCGACTTCCGCTTCCGCCGCTTCGATCGCCGCCGCCTTGGCTTCGACCAGCTTGACGATGTGTTCCAGCATGTCCTCGCTGTTGACCGTATGGTCGGTCACGCCGGACAGGTACACCATATGCTTGCCGTTGCCGCCGCCGGTCAGGCCGATATCGGTCTCGCGCGCTTCGCCGGGGCCGTTGACGACGCAGCCGAGCACGGAGAGCGACAGCGGCGTGCGGATGTGCTGGAGGCGCTCCTCCAGTTTCTGCACCGTGCGGATCACGTCGAAGCCCTGGCGCGCGCAGGACGGGCACGACACCACGCGCACGCCGCGATTGCGGACGCCCAGCGCCTTCAGGATCTCGAAGCCGACGCGCACTTCTTCCTCCGGTTCGGCCGAGAGCGAGACGCGCAGCGTATCGCCGATACCGTACCAGAGCAGGCTGCCGATCCCGATCGCCGACTTGACCGTCCCGCCGACGAACCCGCCCGCCTCGGTGATGCCGAGATGCAGCGGGCAATCGACCGCTTCCGCCAGTTGCTGATAGGCGGCGACCGCGAGGAACAGGTCGCTGGCCTTCACCGCGACCTTGAACTCGTGGAAATCGCGGTCCTGCAACAGCTTGATATGGTCGAGCGCGGATTCGACCAGCGCTTCGGGACACGGCTCGCCATATTTTTCGAGCAAGTCCTTTTCCAGGCTCCCGGCATTCACCCCGATGCGGATCGCGCAGCCATTGGCCTTGGCCGCGTTGACCACTTCGTTCACGCGCTCGGCCGAGCCGATATTGCCGGGATTGATGCGCAGGCAGGCAGCACCCGCATCGGCGGCTTCGAGCGCGCGCTTGTAGTGGAAATGGATGTCGGCGACGATCGGCACGCGGCTGGCGCGGACGATCTGTTTCAGCGCGGCGGTGCTCTCCACGTCGGGGCACGACACGCGGATGATGTCGACGCCGGCCTCTTCGCAGCGGCGGATCTGGTCGATCGTCGCCTTCGCGTCCCCGGTCGGCGTGTTGGTCATGGTCTGCACGGTGATCGGCGCGTCCCCCCCCACCGGCACGGCACCGACCATGATCTGGCGGCTCTGGCGACGGTGGATGTCGCGCCACGGGCGAACGGACATGGAGAAGTTCCTCTGGTTTCCGGTCGCCTATAACGACGTTGGGCGACAACCGAAACTGTTTGCGTCGGCACCGCGACACACAAGCGTTGGACCGCGGCGACGCATCGCATTACGGCCGCGCGATGGAACGGCATTACGGACTCGACTGGCTGCGCATCGGTGCGTTCGCCCTGCTGATCCTCTACCATGTCGGCATGGTGTTCGTGCCGTGGGGATTCCATGCCAAGACCGCGCGGCCGGTCGACTGGGTCGTCGTGCCGATGCTCGCGGTCAATAGCTGGCGGCTGCTGCTGCTGTTCGTGGTGTCGGGGTACGCCAGCCGGGCCCTGATGACGACGGGGCTGGCGCGGGGGCGGGGCACGGGCAGGTTCGCCGCCAACCGCACCGTCCGGCTGATCGTCCCGCTGCTGTTCGGCGTCCTCATCGTCGTGCCGGTCCAGCCCTGGGTCGAGCTGACCACGCAGCGCGGCTACGGCCATGATTTCGGCTATTTCCTGCTCCACGACTATTTTCGCTTCGGCAAGGTGCGCGGGATCGTGCTGCCGACGTGGCAGCATCTGTGGTTCGTCGGCTATCTGTGGTGCTACACCATCGTCCTGGCGCTCGCCGTCGCCTTGTTCGGGCGGCGCAGCCTGCAAGGCGGGTTCGACCGGCTGTTCGGCACGGTCGCGGTGTGGCTGCTGCCGGCCGCCTGGCTGGTCGCGGTCAGCACATGGCTGTTCCCCGGCGTCGCGCCGAGCAACGACTTCTTCACCGACGCGGTGAGCCATGTGCAATATCTGCCGGGCTTCCTGTTCGGCTTCGCGCTGGCGGGGTCGCCCGCCGCCCTTGCGGCGATGCGCCGGTGGTGGTCATGGGCGCTGGCGGCGGGCGTGGCGAGCTATGCGCTGGTCGCCGGGATTGAGCTGCAATGGCCGGGCAGCACCACGCCGACCTGGCCGTGGGGCATGTTGTTCGCCGCCGCGCGCGCGGTGCAGGGGTGGAGCATGATCGTCGCGTTGATCGGCCTCGCCGACACCTGGCTCAACCGCGACTGCCCGTGGCGGCGCATGCTGACCGAGGCGGTGTTTCCCTTCTACATCATCCACCAGACCATCATCGTCGGGGTCGAGGGCGCGTTGCTGCGCTTCCGCCTGCCGGCCATCGCGGAGTTCGCCATCCTCGTCGCGGCGACGGTGGCGGGATGCTGGCTGTTCTACCTGGTCGGGCGCAGGATCGGCTGGCTGCGCCCGCTGATCGGCCTGCGCCCGCGCGATCGCCAGACCCGCTCCAAGGAGCTTGTCGCATGACCTGGACGCTCGTCCTCCACGGCGGCGCGGGGAAGATGACCCGCGCGACCGTCACACCCGCGCAGGCCGCGGGCGCCCGCGCGGCGCTCGGCCGCGCGCTCGATGCCGGGATCGCGATCCTGTCGACCGGCGGCGCGGCGCTCGACGCGGTCGAAGCGGCGGTGCGCGTGCTGGAGGACGATCCGCACTTCAACGCGGGGCGCGGCGCGGCACTGACGCAGGACGGCGCGGCCGAACTCGACGCGGCGGTGATGAACGGACGCGACCGCGACGCCGGCGCCGTCACCGGCGTGACCGCGACGCGCCATCCGGTCAGCCTCGCCCGCGCGGTGATGGAGCACAGCCCGCACGTCCTGCTCGGCGGCGCGGGGGCCGACACCTTCTCGCGCGAGCAAGGGTGCGAGCAGGCGACGCAGGACTGGTTCGTGCTGCCCGAACGCCGACGCGCAACTCGCCGAGCTGCGCGTCGGCGGGGCGGCGTTCGACCAGGACATGAAATACGGCACGGTCGGTGCGGTGGCGTGCGACGCGGACGGCCATGTCGCCGCGGCGACCTCGACCGGCGGCATCACCGGGCAACGCTGGGCCGGGTCGGCGATTCGCCGCTGATCGGCGCGGGCACCTATGCCGACGACCGCGCCGGCGCGGTGTCATGCACCGGTTCGGGCGAATTCTTCATCCGCGTGGGCGTGGCCCATGAAATCTGCGCGCGGGTGCGGCTGACGGGCGCCACGCTGGACGCGGCGGCGGCGACGGCGATGGCCGAGGTCGCGGCGCTCGGCGGCACCGGCGGCGTGATCGTCGCCGGGCCACGCGGCGAGGCGGTGTGGCACTTCACCACCCCCGACATGTACCGCGCGCGCGCCTCGTCCAACGGCATGCGCGAGATCGCCGTGTTCGGCGACGAATAGGTCCTACGGATGTTTCCACCCGCCGCCCCTGCGAAAGCAGGAGTCCGGAGCCTCGGCGCTGCGCTTGCTACCCTAGGCTCCCGCCGTCACGGGAGAATGGCTTCGTGCGGCGATGACTATCGCCGCACGAAGCCCGCCACCGCATCGGTCACGCGCGGCGAGATCGGCAAGGTCGCGTCCGCATAGGTCGCGACGTTCGCCGCGCGGTCGTCGCTCGCCACCGGTCGCAGGACGTGGTTGATCCCCGGCAGCAGCGTCAGCACCGCGCCCGGCTGCGCCTTTTCCAGCGCCGCGGCATCGACAACGCTCACCTGGATGTCGCGCGTACCTTGCAGGATCAGGATCGGCAGCCTGACGCCCGCGATCAGTTTCGCCGGATCGCGCGAGAACAGATCGATCAGATATGCCTGCACCGCGTCGGGGAACAGGTCCCGTAAGGGCACGGGCAAGGTCGCCGCCGCCACGCGCTTGCCCGTCTCGAGCGCATTGATCGTCGCAAGCGCCACGTCGAGGATCGGCGCATAGGCCGGGTCGGCGCGCAACTGCTCGCGCAGTACCGCGCCGAACGGCCGCCCCATCGTCGACACCAGCACCAGCCCGCACAGGCCCTTGCGCTGCCGCGCCGCCTGCAACGCGACCAGGCCGCCCTCGCTATGGCCGAGCAGCCACACGCACTTGCGCCCGGTACGGTCGCGCGCGACCTTGCTCCACGCCTGCACGTCGTCGGCATAGCCCGCCGTCGTCACGGCATCGGCGTCGGCAAACGCCGCCCGGCTGCCGAACATGCCGCGCTTGTCGATGCGCAAGGTGGCGATACCCTTCGCCGCCAGCGCCTCGGCAAGCTGCCGGTACGCCCCGCCTTTCACGCCCAGCGGATTGTTGCCGTCGCGGTCGGTCGGCCCCGATCCGGGGATGATGACGATCAACGGGCCGGTCGGATCGGGATCGAGCAGCGTCCCGGCCAGCGGCCCCTCCGGCCCGGGCGCGGTCAGCTCGACCGGCCCGGGCGCGGCGGCGGCGATCGTCGGCGATGCGGCGGCAAGCGCCAGCGCGGCGAGCATCACTCGCGCACGCGGCGCGCGGTGCACAGGATCATCCTTTCCGCACGATCGTCCGTCTTTCGTTGCGGCGATGCCGACCGGATCACTCAGTTGAGGACGATCGTCACCGCGCGGCGGTTCTGCGCCAGGCTCGCTTCGTCCGAGCCGAGCGCGATCGGGCGTTCCTTGCCGTAGCTGATCGTCGAGATGCGGCCCGGCGCGATGCCGTGCGCCGCCAGATAGTTCTTGGCCGAATTGGCGCGGCGATCGCCCAGCGCCAGATTGTATTCGCGCGTGCCGCGTTCGTCGCAATGCCCTTCCAGGCTGACCGGCACGTTGGGCCAGCGCGACAACCAGGCCACCTGGCTGTCGAGGATGACGCGCGCGCGCGGGTCGAGATCGTAGCTGTCGAGCGCGAAATTGACGGTGTCGCTGGTCACCGACCGTTCGAAATCGGTGCGCGAGCCGGGCACGATGCCGCCTTGCACCGGGCCGTTGCCGGGGGCGGGCGGGATGTATTCCGGGCGCTTCTTCGCGCAGCCGGCGGCGAGCAAGGTGGTGGCGAGCAACAAAGCGGTGGTCAGTCTTGCCATGGCGGCTTCTCCCATTGATGATCAGTTGTTTCGAGCACGTACCAAGTCGGGTCGAGGCATCGCCGCTGCCCGGACGAGAGTCAACGCGGCCGCTTCGATCAGGCCTTTCCAATCAGGCCTTTCCAATCAGGCCTTTCCAATCAGGGACGTAACGGTCCCCAGGCGGGATCGGATCCATCGAGCTGCGTCGGCACCGGCCGCAGATTGACGCCGGTCAGGTCCACCGACCACAGATCGGCGCGCCCCGACCCGCCCCCGGTCGAGCGGAAGAACATCAGCACGCGGCCGTTGGGCGACCAGGTCGGCGCTTCGTCCTGCGCGCCGTCGGTGAGCAGTTGCTCGCCGCCGCCGGCCGGGCTCATCACGCCGATGCGGAAACTGCCGGCGAGCTTGGTGAAAGCGATGAGGTTCCCGCGCGGGCTCCATACCGGCGTGGCGTAGCGGCCGTTTCCGAAGCTGATGCGCTGTTGTCGGGAGCCGTCGGCGTTCATCACATAGAGTTGCTGCGTGCCCGAACGGTCGCTCTCGAACACGATCCGCCCGCCATCGGGCGAATAGGTGCCGCCAGTGTCGATGGCGGGACTGTCGGTCAGGCGCTGCGGCGTGCCGCCGGTGATGGCGACGCGGTAGATGTCGGTATTGCCCGCCACCGCCATCGAGAACAGCACCCAGCGCCCGTCCGGCGAGACTCGCGGCGCAAACGTCAGATTGGTGTTGGGCACCAGCAGACGCTGCCGCTCCGTCCCGATATCGTACACATAGATGGCGGGGCGATCGTCGAGATAGCTCATGTAAACGATCGATTTCTGGTCGGGCGAGAAGCGCGGGGTCAGCGCGATCGCCTGGCCGTTGGTCAGGAAGCGGTGGTTCTCGCCGTCCTGATCCATGATCGCGAGCCGCTTGATGCGGCGGCGCTTGGGGCCGGTCTCCGAGACATAGGCGACGCGGCTGTCGAAATACGGGCCTTCGCCGGTCAGCTTGGAATAGACCATGTCGGCGCATTTGTGCCCCGCCCGCCGCCAGTCGCCGGGCGCGACGACGAAGCCCTGCCGCGCCAGTTCGGCGCGCGAGGTGACGTCGTAGAGATAGCAGCCGACCGTCAGCGTGCCGTCGCCATTGGCACGGATGAACCCCTGCACCAGAGCCGACGCCCCGGCCGGGCCCCAATCATCGAACGCCGGCGCGGTGACCTCCTGATAGGCGACGGCTTTCACGCCGCCGTCGAGCGGCTTGAACAGGCCGGAGTTGCGCAAGTCGTTCTGGACGATGCGGGCGAGCTGCTGCCCGAGCACGTCGGTGCGCCCGGCCGGGGTGTCGGCGACCACCGACGTCGGCATCACCGGGATCGCGATGCCGAGCGGCGCGGACACGCCGCCGACGACATCGACGACCAGTTCGCCTTGCTGCTGCGGGTCGGCGGCGCCGGTCCGGGCGGGGGCGACAGGCCCAGACGCGACAGGCCCAGACGCGCCGGGAGCCGTAGCCGGGACTGGAGCAGTCTGGGCTTGTGCCACGCCGGTGCCCGCCACGGCGAGCACGAGCCCGAAGGCCATCGTCATTTTCGAAAGCATCGTCTTTTCCTCACCCGGGCATCTTGTAGCGCAGATTGAACACCTTCCACCCGCGCGGCACGTCGTACAGGTCCGGCGGCAGACCACGCAACGGCTGGCACCCCATGAAGGTCGCGATCGCGGCACGGTCGACGGCATCGACATAGCGGCGGTTCTCGTCATCCACGCCGCCATGATCGTCGGCGATGGTCGGGCGCGCGGCGAGCGAGCCATCGCGGTTGATCTGCAGCCGCACCGTCGCGACGATGCGGTTCGCGCCGGGGCCGGGGATCACTTGCCGGTTGGCGCACGGCTGGATCTGCCGCTGGATCGCCGAGCCGATATTGGCTGCCGCCTGCGCGTTCATCACCGCGCCGGGTGCCGCCTCCGACGGCTTGGCCCTGGACGGCGCCTGCGTCAGCCCTTTGCGGAAATCGTCGTCGAGCAGCGAGCCGGTCGCCTTGGGCTTGGTCGCCCTGGCATCGCTGCCGTTGCCCTTGGTGGCGGCCACCGCCCTGGTCGACGGCGCCGCCACTTTGGCGGGCGAGGCCTTGCTTCTGTCGGGCTTGTCGGTCTTTTCCGCGACCGGCTTTTTGGGAGCGGGGGCCGGCATCGGCGCAGGCTTGGGCGGCGGCACCGCCTTCGGCTGCGGCTTGGGCGGCGCGGGATCGGGCGCGACCTCGGCGGCCTTGGCCGGCGGCGGCGCGTCCGCGGGCGGGCCGGGCTCGGGCGCGGTCGATGGCGACGGCGGCTCGGGCGCGGCGGGCGCATGCTGGTCGAGCGCGACCGCATCGACCAGCGACACCTCGATCGGCTGGGACGGCACCGGCGGTGTCTTGGGCGCGAGCCAGGCGAGCGAGAGCAAGGCGAACAACACGACATGGCCGATCACGGCCAGCCCGAGTCCCAGTCCCTCGTTTCGCGTCACTTGTCGTCCTGACCCACCGTGACGAGCGCGACGCGATTGAGCCCGGCGCGGTTGAGCTCGCCCATCACGCGCATCACCTTGCCGTAATCGAGCTTGGTGTCGGCGCGCAGGAAGATCTGCGGCGGCTTGGCCGGCCCCTCTCCCGAAACGCTCCTGGCGGCGAGCTGCGACAGCACATCGGGCAGCAACGCCGCGCTGACCTCATCCTTGTCGACATAGATCTTGCCCGCGCCGTCGAGCGAGATGGTGATCGGCTGCTGGTCCTGGTCGAGCGGCTTGGCGCGGCTGTCGGGCAGGGTGACCGGCACGCCCGCGGTCAGCAGCGGGGCGGTGACCATGAAGATGATCAGCAGCACCAGCATCACGTCGACCAGCGGCGTGACGTTGATCTCCGCCATCGGCGCGCGCCGCCCGCGCCCGCGTTGGGAAGGGAGGTTGATCGACATGGCTTAAAACCTCCCTCCCGCGTGCGGGAGGGTCTGGGGGAGGGCAGTCGAGGCCAAGCGCGTACTGGCGGCACTGCCCTCCCCTGGCCCAGTTCCGAGGGAACGACGCCCCGCGTCGTTCAGGCCATGCCGGTGGCATGGCCGACCCGGAACCCGCAAGCGGGCGGGGAATAAGGCAGAAGCGACCCTCACCGCCGCACCTCGGCTTCGAGCTGCCGGCTCAAGGTCGCGTGGAAGCCGTCGGCGAAGCGGTTGAGCCGCGCCTCGATGCGGTTGATGCCGTGGCTGAAGCGATTGTACGCGATCACCGCCGGGATCGCCGCGAACAGGCCGATCGCGGTCGCGAACAGCGCCTCGGCGATGCCCGGCGCGACCACCGCGAGCGAGGTATTCTGCGCCGCGGCGATGCCGGTGAAGCTGCGCATGATGCCCCAGACGGTGCCGAACAGGCCGACGAACGGCGCGACCGAGCCGACCGTCGCAAGGATGTTCAGCCGATCCGACAGCGCGTCGATCTCGCTCGCCACGGCGGCGCCCATCGCGGTCGCCAGCCGTTCGCGCGTGCCGCCGCGATCGACCTGGCCGCCCGCGGTGGAGCGTCGCCATTCCGCCACGCCCGCGCCGAACACCCTGGCGATCGGCAAGCTGCTCTCGCCCTCGCGGCGGTGGAACGCGTCGATATCCTCGGCCTTCCAGAAATCGCGCTCGAACGCGGCGATCTTGCGCCGCGTGCCGCCGAGCCGGAATAAGAAGCTCAGGATCACCGCCCAGGTCCAGATGCTGGCGAGCAGCAGCCCGATCATCACCGTCTTCACCACCAGGTCGGCCTGGAGGAACAAGGCGATCGGCGACAGCGTCGCCGCATCGGTATTCAGCATCAGATGGTCCACGAACCTCAATCCCCCGATGTGACGACGCGCGCGAAAGCGTCGATCCATTGCTTCGGCTGACGCGTCGGGCGACCCGATGCGCCCACCAGCGCCGCCGTCACGTCGGCGTCGGTCACTATCGTGTTCCCGCGCATGACTCGCTGCTGAATATCGACCGGGGCCGCGCCAACTCGTTTGATCCCGGTCACAACGACCAGCGCGTCGTCGAGCTTCGCCGGCGCGCGGTAGCGGATGGCAAGCGCCGTCACCGCATAGGCGCCACCGCCGGCTTCCTGGTGCGCGCGCTGGTCGATCCCCGCCAGCCGCAGCATGTCCGACCGCGCGCGTTCCATGTAGCGCAGGTAATTGGCGTGATAGACGATGCCCGACAGATCGGTGTCCTCGAAATAGACGCGCAGCGCAAAGCGGTGCTCGCCGCCCACGATGCGCCCGTGCGCGGGCTGGTCCAGATCGTCGGGTCTCATGCCGAGCCTCTAGCGGCTGGAGAGCGATGCGAAAACCCCGGCGCGCGGCGCGACCCGGCTGGACGGCCACGGCCGACATGATCCGGGCGCGCGCCGGCCTGTCGCGCCTGGCGCGGAGCGCGGCGTCAGAAGACCGTCGTCAGCAGGTAGAACGCCGCGCCCACCGCCGCCGAGGCGGGGATGGTAATGATCCACGCGACCAGCACGTTCTGCGCCACGCCCCAGCGCACCGCCGAGGCGCGCCGCGCGACGCCCGCGCCGATCACGCAGCCGGTGATGGTGTGCGTGGTCGACACCGGAATGCCGAGCAGCGAGGCGGCGAACACCATGATCGACCCGCCCATCGACGCGCTGAACCCCTGGTGCTGCGACAATTTGGTGATGCGGGTGCCCATCGTCTCGATGATCTTCCACCCGCCCGACAGCGTGCCCAGCCCCATCGCGACATAGCAACTGATCGCGACCCAGTGCGGCACCTCGAAGTCGCCGTGGAGATAGCCGGTCGAGAACAGCAGCACGGTGATGATGCCCATCGTCTTCTGCGCGTCGTTCAGGCCGTGGCTGAGCGAATAGGCGCCCGACGAAACGAGGTGCAGCGCGCGAAAGGTCTTCTCCGCGCCCTTGTTGCTCGATCGGCGGAACAGCCAGCTCGTGATCAGCATGATCAGCATCGACAGCATCATGCCCAGCACCGGCGACAGCACGATCGCGATCAATGTCTTGTTGAGGCCGGTCCATTGCACGCCGGTGAACCCGGCATGCGCGACGCCCGCGCCGATCAGGCCGCCGACCAGCGCATGGCTGGAGGAGGAGGGAATGCCCTTGAGCCAGGTCACGACGTTCCAGAACATCGCGCCGACCAGCGCGCCGAACACCACGCCCGGCGTGATCAGGTCCTTGTCGATCAGCCCCTGCCCGATGGTCGCGGCGACCTTGTGCAGGCTGGGGAAGGTGATCGTCAGGAAATAGGCGGCGAAGTTGAAGAAGGCGGCGAAGGCGACGGCGTGGACCGGCTTGAGCAGCCGCGTCGAGACGACGGTGGCGATCGAATTGGCGGCGTCGTGCAGCCCGTTGAGGAAATCGAAAGCGAGCGCGACGGCGATCAGGCCGATCAGCAGCGGCAAGGCCAGGCTGTGCATAGGTGTCGCCTAAGGTCAGGCGTTGTCGATGACGATGCCATCGATTTCGGTGGCGACGTGTTCGAACGCATCGACGATGCGCTCGAGATGCTTGTAGACCTCGCGCGCGACGATGAAGCGCATCGTGTCGCCGCCCCCGCTTCCTCCATCATGTTCCTTGAAGGCGCGTTTCACGCCGGCGGTATGGATCTCGTCGGCCTGGCTCTCCAGGCGCACGATCCGCTCGGTCAGTTCGTGCAGGCGGCCGCCGTTGCGGCCGACGTCGCGCAGCAGCGGCATCGCCTCGGCGGTGAGGCGCGCGGCGTCGACGATGATCGCCGCCATGTCCTTCATCTCCTGCTCGAACTCATGGACTTCGTACAGGTCGATCGCCTGGGCGGCGGCCTGCATCTCGTCGATCGAATCGTCCATCGCGCCGATCAGTCCGGTGATCGCGCCGCGATCGAACGGGGTGAGGAAGGTACGCCGCACGGTCAGCAGCATCTCGCGGTTGATGTTGTCGGCGTCCTGCTCGCGCTCGATCACCTCGCGGATATGGTCGCGCGCGGCCGATCCGTCCTGCAGCAGCCGCGACATCGCGTCGGCGGCGGCGGCGATCGTCACGGCATGCGCCTCGAACAGGTCGAAGAAATTGCCGGTGCGGGGCAGGAGGCGCTGGAACCAGGCGAACATGGGGCTGACTTTCGTGTTTTTCGCGACCGCCGCCAGCACGCCCCTGCGCTGCGTGGCGGTCTTGAATTCGGAGGGGCCGAAGGACCGGATGAGATCGCGCAAGTCGCTTTCGTCGACCGCTCTGGCGGCTTCCGGCAGCGAGAACCACCGCCGTTCGCGCTGCGATTGTTCCTTCCAGGTGTCGAGCTCACGATTGACCGCCAGCGGAAAGACGTCGACGTCGACCATCAGCGACGCGCCGTTGGTGCGGCGCTTGCGATAGCGGTATGATCCCAGCGGCGTGGGGCAGACCAGGCCGAGCACGCCGGCCTCTTCCCGGGCCTCCTGCGCGGCGGCGCGGTGCGCCACCATGCCGCTCGTCGGGTTGCCTTTGGGGATGACCCAGCGCTTGTTCTCGCGCGACGTGACGAGCAGCACCCTGACCGGCGCGTCGATCGTCGACCCGTCGGTGCGGTAGGGCAAGGCGGCGATCTGGCGGATGACGAAGCTCCCTGGACGAGCCGGGCATTACCCGACGCGAAGGGGGCCGCCAACCCTGTCGGGTCACGATCTGTCAGGGCGTGATTTGCGTTGGGTGAAAACGCACGAAAGAGCGCGTTTTTTCGTGCGGTGCCGGCCTGCTCCCCCTCCCGGCTACTCAATCAGGATACGCTGTGGGTGGCCGGGAGGGGGAGCGGGCCGGCACCGCAAATCGAAAATTGGCAGGAGGCGAAATGGAGGAGACGCCTCCTGCCAACCTTCGGACGCGGTACGCCCCGGCCGTCTTACCGGCCGGGAAGGAAAGAGAGCGCCGTCAGAATGATGATCAGCCACAGAAGCGACGACACGCCGAACGTTACAACCAGGCCCGATATTTCACGGTATCCCCACATCCGGAGGAAATTCCGACCGGACCTTCTGCCCATCGTCATGGCCCCCATCATCCCTGTCCGCGATGCCCTCGGCCGACGGTGTAGCGGCGCGCGATCCGTTCTCCATGTAAAGGATTGTAAATTGTGGCGCGGGCGGGAGGGCATTGCCGCTCGGACGCGCTATGGGCCCTGACGACAGGTCCGATGCCGTACGGCAGGGCTCAGCAAGGGGGGCGGAATGCGGATTGCTGTCGCCGATGACGACGAGACGATCGCGGCGTTCCTGCGTGCGTTGCTGGAAGGGCACGGGCATCATGTCCGGGCGTTCGACAATGGCCGCACGATGATCACACAATTGCAACGCGACACGTTCGACCTGGTCATCCTCGACTGGCACATGCCCGAAGCGGACGGCATGGCGGTGCTCGAATGGATGCGCGGCAACATGGGCACGCCGCCGCCGGTCATCATGCTGACCAGCCGCGCCGACAAGGACGATGTCGCCAACGCGCTGAACGCCGGCGCGGACGATTATGTCGTCAAGCCCGAGGCGGGCGAAGTGATCCTCGCGCGCGTCGAGGCGGTGCTGCGGCGCGTCTCCCCCGTGCCGCCGCCGGCACGCTATCTGGAGGTCGGCCGCTACCGGTTCGACCGGGTCGACAACGCGGTCACCTTCGATGGCCGCAAGGAACAATTGACCGCCAAGGAATTCGCGCTCGCCTTGCTGTTCTTCCAGAACCCGCACCGGCCGCTGTCGCGCGCCTATCTGCTCGACGCGGTGTGGAACAGCGTGGCCGATCTGCCGACGCGCACGCTCGACGTGCATGTGTCCCGGGTCCGCGCCAAGCTGCGCTTGAGCGCCGAAACGGGATATCGGCTGCACACGATTTTCAGCTATGGCTACCGCCTGGAAATCGCTGGCGGAGGCGGGGGATGAGGATTCGCAGGGTCGCCATCATCATCGCGCTTTCCCCTCTGGTCGCGGCGTCGGCGGCGCCGCTTCCGGTGGCGAGCGAGGAAATACGGTATCGCGTCAAGCCCGGCGACACGCTGTCGGGCCTCGCTGCGCGCTACCTGCGGCACGCGGGCGACTACCGCCTCGTACAGGCGCTCAACCGGATCGCCGCGCCCGACCGGCTGACACGCGACAGCGCATTGCGCATCCCCGTCAGGCTGCTGAAAACCGTGCCCGCGCGCGCGACGATACTGTCGTTCAGCGGCGCGGTGCTGGTGTCGGCGGACGGCAAGCGCGCGGGGCCCGGCATGCCGCTCGGCGAAGGCGCGCGGTTGCAGACCGGGGCCAATTCCTTCCTGACGATCGCCGCCGCCGACGGCTCGCGCGTGTCGATGCCGTCGCAAAGCGTGATGCGCATCGCGCGCCTGCGCCGCGTGCTGCTGACCGGCAGCTTCGACCAGGAATTCGCGATCGAGCGCGGCCGCGTGCAGACCCGGGTGATGCCGCAGACCGACCCCGCCAGCCACTACCGGCTGCGCACGCCGATCGCCGTCTCGGCGGTGCGCGGGACGGAATTTCGCGTCGCTTACAGCGAAGGCGCGTCGCTGACCGAAGTGCTCGGCGGGCATGTCGCGGTCGGAGCGCCGGATGCGGCGGCGCCGTCGAGCATTCCCCCGGGTATGGGGGCGGCGGTCTCCGCGCGCGGCGACGTCGCGACCGAGCAACTGTTGCCGCCGCCGGGCCTCGCCGCACCGATGGCGGTCGCATCGGAGGAGCGGGTGCACATCGCGCTCGCGCCGGTGGCGGGGGCGGTGCGCTACCGCGTGCAACTCGCGCGCGATGCGCGGTTCGACCAGGTGTTCGCCGATGCCGAACGCGACACGCCCGCGCTCGCCTTCGACCAAGTCGCCGATGGCGCGCTGTTCGTGCGGGCGACCGCGTTTTCGGCGACCGGGTTCGAGGGGATGCCGGCGGTCTATCCGTTCCAGCGGCGCGTGCATACCGTGACCGCCACGGTGACGTATGAACCGGTCGGCACGCTCCATTTCGCGTGGCGGGTGAGGGGCGGGTCGCCCAAGGGACGGTTCCAGCTTTTCGCCGCGACCGACGACAAGCCGATCGTCGATGCCGCCGATCTCGCGCATTACAAGGCGCAGGTGCGCAACCTGCCGCCCGGCACCTATCGCTGGCGCGTCGGATCGCCGGGCCTGCCCGACGATCCGCGCGAGGTGTGGACGCCGCTCGCCAGCGTCGACGTTCCCGCGGCGGGGAAATAGGCCATCTTCCAGCGCATCTTCCAACATCGCCGATTGCTGATCGAATGGCTCGTCATCCTCGCCGTCGCGACGGGCGTGGTCGCGGCGCTGGCCGGATCGCAGCCGGTCCGCCGGTTCGACAATCTGCTCTACGACCGGGTGTCGCGCTGGAACGCGCCGCCGGTCGACGATCGCCTGCTGATCGTCGCGATCGACAATGACAGCTTGCGCCGGCTCGGCCGCTGGCCGTGGCCGCGCAGCCTGCACGCGCGGATGATCGAGCGCTTGCGCGCGGCGGGGGTGAAGGCGGTGGCGTATGACGTGCTGCTGGTCGATCCGTCGCCCGACGACGCGGCGCTGGGCGCGGCGATGAAGGCGGGGCCGCCGACCTTCCTGCCGGTCCTGTTCGAGGCGCCGGGGCGCGACGGCGCGTCGGTCGACATGATCCCGCCGGTGGCGCCCATCGCGCGCGGGGCGGCGGGTCTCGGCCATGTCGACCTCGCGGCCGATGGCGACGGGCTGATCCGCCGGGCGGCGCTGCGCGAAGCCGCAGGAACCGGCCGCCCGGTGCCGCACCTGATGGAACTGGCGTATCGCGCGACGACGGGCCACGCGTCGCCGGGGTTCACGCACGCCGCGCAAGGGCCGGTGCTGATCCCGTATGCCGGCAGCTTGGGTACGTTCGCGACGGTGTCTTTCGCGGCGGTGCTGGCGGGCGAGGTGCCGGGCGGCTTCCTGCGCGGCCGCACCGTGCTGGTCGGCGGGACGGCGGCGGGCATGGGCGACCGCTATCCCACGCCCCTGCCGGGCGGCGCGGCGATGCCGGGCGTCGAGATCCAGGCCAATCTGCTCAACGGCCTGCTCGCCGATCGCCTCGTCGCGACGGTCGGCGGGCGGGCCGCGATCCTGCTGTCGCTGGTGCCGATATGGGCGCTGATGCTCGGTTTCTGGTGGTGGAGCCCGGCGGTGGCGCTGCGCTGGTCGGTCGCGTCGCTGTTCGCGGTGCCGGCGGTCAGCGCCGTGCTGCTGGTCTGCGCCGGCACGCTGGTCGGGCCGGGGGCGGCGATGGCGGGCTTGCTGCTGGTCTATCCGTTATGGGGCTGGCGGCGGCTGCAGGCGGCGAGCAGCTATGTCGACGGCGAGCTGGCGCGCTTCGCGGCCGAGCGCGATCTTGGCATCCCGGCCGGGTCCGGGCGCGGCACGGGCGACCGGATCGCGGCGCAGACCGCGCGGCTGGCGGCGGCGATCGACCGCATCCGCGACGTGCGCCGCTTCGCCGGCGACACCATACAGGGCCTGCCCGATCCGTTGCTGGTCACCGATCTGGCGGACACGGTGACGCTGGCGAACGGCGCGGCGCTCGCGCTGGCGGCGGTCGATCCGGTCGGCGTGCCGGCGGATCGCTGGCTCGCCGACCTGTCGGACGACCCCGCGCCCGACCGCGACGCGGACCTCGTCGCACGCGACGGGCGGTGCTTCACGGTCGTGCGCGCGCCGTTCCACGATGCCGCCGGGCAGCAGCGCGGCTGGATCGTACGGCTCGCCGATATCAGCGCGATCCGGCAGGCCGAGCAGGCGCGCGAGGAGGTGCTGCAATTGCTCAGCCACGACATGCGCTCGCCGCAAGCCTCGATCATCACGCTGGTCGAACAGGCGCGCGGCGCGGCGCTCGACTCGGAGATGTCCGCGCGGATCGTGCGCTATGCGCGGCGCACGCTCGCGCTGGCCGACAATTTCGTCCAGCTCGCGCGCATCGCTGCGACGCCCTTCGCGCCCGAGCCGGTGTCGCTGGCCGACCTGCTGGCCGAGGCGGTGGACGAGGCGTGGGTGCAGGCCAGGCAGCGCGGCGTGCGGATCGCGCTGGAGGCCGATGCCGATGCCCCGCTGGTGTCGGGCGAGCCGGTGATGCTGCGCCGCGCGCTGACCAACCTGATCGACAATGCGGTCTCGTTCAGCCCGGCGGGCGGAACGGTCACTTGTACCCTGGTGCTCGCCGAGGGGCAAGCCGAGTGCCGCATCGCCGATCGAGGCGAGGGCATCGCGCCCGAGCGCCTGCCGACGCTGTTCGAGCGCTTCTCGTCGCGGCTGGGCGCGGGCCGCCCGAGCGCCGGGCTGGGCCTCGCCTTCGTCAAGGCGACGGCGGAGCGGCACGGCGGATCGATCGCCTGCGAGAGCGTGCCGGGCGCGGGGGCGACGTTCACGCTGGCGCTGCCGCTGGCTCCTTTCGACTGAAAGCTAGCCGTCGGCCATGCGCGCCGTGAACAGTTTCCCGCCCTCGACGACATAGACCACGCCCAGCACGGCCAGACCGATGCAGAGATAGCCGATCGCCAGCGGATAGGTCGTCCCGTTATACGATTGGCCGATCGCCGAGCCGACCAGCACCGCGCCGATGTTGCTGATGAACCCCTGGATCGACGAGGCCGTCCCGGCGATGTGCCCGACCGGCTCCATCGCCATCGCGCCGAAATTGGAGCCGCACAGCCCGATGCAGGTCATGCTCAGCGCCTGGAACAGCATGTAGGTGACGAGCGACTCCGCGCCGGTGGCGATCACCGCGAGGTGCAGCAGCGACAGCGCGATCAGGGCGAACACCGCGCTTTGCGAGATCAGCCGCGTGCCGAGCCGCTCGACCAGGCGGCTGTTGGCGAAGGACGCGCATCCCATCGAAAACGCGCACAAGGCGAACAGTTGCGTGAAGCGGCCGCCGGCGTGGAATTCCTCGACAAAGACTTGCTGCGACGAGGACACGAACGCGATGATCGCGCCGAAGGTCAGCGCGGTGGCGACGGCGTAGCCGATCGAAAAGCGGTTGGTGAGCGTCAGCCGGTAGGATTGCCGCAGGGCAGAGAGCGAGATCGGGCTGCGCCGCGCGCGCGGCAGCGATTCCGCCAGTCGCGTCGCGGTCCAGGCGAGCACCGCCGCCGCGAACGCCGCGAGCGCGTAGAAGATCATTCGCCACGGCCCGAAGGCGAGCAGGAACTGGCCCAGCGTCGGGGCGAGGATCGGCACCAGGAAGAAGATCATCTGCGCCATCGACATGGTGCGCGCCATCTGCCGCCCGGACGAGCGATCGCGCACGATCGCGACGACCACCACGCGCGTCGACGCCGACATGAACCCCTGCAACAGGCGCGCGCCGAGCAAGCCCGCGAACGAGGGCGAACTCGCGGCGAACACGCTCGCCGCGACGAAGCCGATCAGCGTCGCCACCAGCACGGGCTTGCGTCCGAGTCGGTCAGTAAGCGGGCCGTACAGGATCTGCCCCACGCCGAAGCCGAGGAGATAGGCGGTGATGATCCATTGCCGGTGATTGGCGTTGGCGATCGACAGCTCGCGGCCGATATCGGCGAGCGCCGGCAGCATGAGATCAACGCCGAGCGCGTTGACCGCCATCACCGCGGCGATGAACGCCACGAACTCGCGGCGTCCCATCGGATCGTTGGGAGAGTGGGTTTCCATCGCGCCCGCCTAACCGCCCCGCGCGGCGAGCGCCATGCCCGCTTCGCCGCAACGCGGAAAAATCCGTGGAAGGTGGAAAGGCCACCGCGCCATCGTCCCGAGTTAGGGCGAATCGACCTTCAGTTTCGGCAGTTTTCCCGCAGATTTTCCCACCAAACCGTCACCCCGGACTCGTTCCAGGGTCCACCGTGCCACAAACTTGGCGATTACAATATTATCGGGTCGAAAGCCGCTTGGTGAACCCCGCAACGAGTCCGGGATGACGGAAGCTCCGGTGATAAGCCCCACCAAGGAGGATGAAGGTCGATCCGCCATGAGATGATTTGCGCGGACATGCGCAGGTGCCGAACATATCATGCAAGCCGTACCCACCGTTCGACATCTCCCGACAAAACCGGCGACAGTCGACCGTCCGCGCGGTAAACGGCGGCACGGAGATAAGATGAACAACTGGCTACCCCATGTCTCGATACTGAAATGCCCGCATACGGACGAGGCGTTGCGACCGCTGGAGGCAAGCAAACTGGCGTCGCTGAACGCGCGGATCGCGGCGGGCGAAAAAGTCCATGCCGACGGCAGCCCGGTCGCCGCGCCGCTCCACGACGGCGCCTTGTCGAATGCCGGCGGCACGCACGTCTACCGCGTGGAGGACGACATCGCCTGGCTCCTGCCCGTGCTGGCGGTCGTCGGCGTCGAGCATGTCGGCGCCACCGGCGTGATCGGCGAGAGCGAGGTGGTCCGCCGCTTCTACGAGGAATTCGGCTGGATGAAAAACGGCGACGGGACGTATAACGACAATGTCGTGTTCACCGCCACGACGCATGTCGCGAGCGCGTACAGCGCCCGGTGCAACGACCGCGTCCTCGCGCAGCTCGGGTCCGGGAAATATCTGCTCGACGCCGCCTCCGGCCCGGTGCCCGGCGCTTCCTATGCAATGCTCTCGCAGCATTACGAGAAGCGGATCTGCGTCGATTTCTCGCACCGCGCCCTGCTCGAGGCGAAGGCGAATATCGGGGCGCACGGCCTGTTCCTGCTAGGCGACCTGACGCGGCTTCCGATCGCCGACGGCCAGGTGGATGACGCGATCTCGCTGCACACGATCTATCATGTACCCGACGACCAGCAGTCGGTCGCGGTCGATGAACTGGTGCGCGCGGTCAGGCCCGGGGGGAAGGCGGTGATCGTCTACGAATGGCGCTCCTCGCCGATCATGGCGGGCATACTGTCGGTGACGATGGCGGTTGGCCGCATCAGGGGACTGCTCGCGCGGCGCGGGGCCACCGCACCGCAGGGGCAGGGGCAGGCGCCACCCGCGCAGCCTGGCCTATATTTCAGTCCCAAGCCCAGAGCGTGGTTCGCACAGTTGAGGGCGCGGCACGACGCGAAGCTGCGGCTGTGGAGCATGGTCAGCTCGACCTTCAACCGCGCGTTCTTCCGCGATACCGCGTTCGGCCGGCTGGCGGCGGCGACGGTCTATCCGCTGGAGACCGCGATCGAGCCGATCGCCGCGCGCTACGGCGTCTATCCGATGTTCGTGATCGAGGCGCCGGCGCGTTAGCCGGGCATTTGGCGCAGGTCGCGGCGGGGCGAAGGCGTGCGGGATTTCCGGTGCCGCATACAAGCTGCTGGACGGCCTGCCCGCGATGTGATGGAGCGGCACGGCGATGCGGGATTGTCGGGAAAGATCATGAAGCAGCGGCCGGACGATGCTGAAATAGCGCCCTTCACCGGACCCGCCGGCGGTTGGGGATCGATGCGCTCGGTCGCGGAAATCGTCGTGCGCGAGCGAATGACCCCCGCCGGCGTCGCGCAACTCGCCCGGCAGAACAAACCCGAGGGCTTCGCCTGCGTCAGTTGCGCCTGGCCCAAGTCCGCGCATCCGCTGCCGGCGGAATTTTGCGAGGAAGGCGCCAAGGCGACCGCGTGGGAGCTGACCACGCGGCGCACGACGCCGGACTTCTTCCAGCACCATACGCTGACCGAGCTGCGCGGATGGAGCGACTACGCGCTGGAACAGCATGGCCGCCTGACGCATCCGCTGCGCTACGACGCGGCGACCGACCGCTACGTCGCCTGCGCCTGGGAGGAGGCGTTCGCGCAGATCGGCGCTGCGCTGCGCCCGCTCGACCCCGCATCGGTGGTGTTCTATTCCTCCGGCCGCACCAGCCTGGAAGCGTCGTACATGTACGGCCTGATGGCGCGGATGTTCGGCAACCAGAACTTGCCCGACAGTTCCAACATGTGTCACGAATCGACCTCGGTCGGGCTGAAGGCGGCGATCGGCGTGCCGGTCGGGACCACCCGGCTCGAGGATTTCGAGCGATGCGACGCGATCCTGTTCTTCGGGCAGAATGTCGGGTCCAACGCGCCGCGCATGCTCCACCCTTTACGCAGCGCGCGCAAGCGCGGGTGCGAGATCGTCACGTTCAACCCGCTCATGGAACGCGGGCTGGAGCGTTTCACCGATCCGCAGAATCCGGTGGAGATGGCGACCCTCGCGGAGACGCGGATCTCGACGCAATACCATCAGGTCCGCGCCGGCGGCGACATCGCGGCGATGACGGGAATCGCCAAGTTACTGGTCGAATGGGACGATGCGGCGGCGGCGGCGGGCGAGCCGGCGGTGCTCGACCATGCCTTCATCGCGGCGCACACGCATGGTTTCGAGGAGTTCGTCGCCGCCGTCCGCGCGGCGGACTGGGACGCGATCGTGCGCGAAGCGGGCCTGTCCCGGGCCGCGCTGGAGGATGCCGCGCGCGTCTATGCCAGGGCCAAGGCCGTCATGATCGTCTACGGCATGGGCCTGACCCAGCATGTGAAGGGTGTCGAGAACGTCCGCATGGTCGTCAACCTGCTGCTGCTGCGCGGCAATATCGGCAGGCCCGGTACGGGGCCGATGCCGGTGCGCGGGCACAGCAACGTGCAGGGCCAGCGCACCGTCGGCATCACCGAAAAGACCGAACTGGTGCCGGTCGGGCAACTGGAGGCGCAATACGGCTTCACCGCACCGCGCGAGAAAGGCCTCGACACGGTCGCGGCATGCCGCGGGGTGATCGACGGATCGGTCAGGGCGTTCGTCGCGCTCGGCGGCAATTTCCTGCGCGCGGTGCCCGAAACCGGGCCGATGGAGGAAGCCTGGCCCCGCCTCGATCTGTCGGTGCAGATCGCCACCAAGCTCAACCGCAACCATCTGTTCCCGGGCAAGGCGACGTATCTGCTGCCGTGCCTCGGCCGGATCGAGCAGGACATGCAGGCGAGCGGCCCGCAAGCCGTCTCGGTCGAGGATTCGACCAGTTGCATTCATGGCTCGCGCGGCAAGGCGGCCCCGGCCAGCCCGCATCTGCTGTCCGAACCGGCCATCGTCGGCGCGCTGGCCAAGCACATCCTGCCCGGCAATCCGAAAATCGACTGGGACGCATGGGTCGCCGATTACGGCCGCATCCGCGACGCGATCGAGGAGACCTATCCCGAGGTCTTTCCCGATTTCAACAAGCGGCTGTTCACGCCCGGCGGCTTCTGGAAGGGCAACAAGGCGTCCGAGCGCATCTGGCAGACGCCGAGCGGGAAGGCGGAGTTCCTGGCGCCGAGCGGGTTGAGCGCGACGGGGTTCGACGATGCGGCGGGCCGATACCGGCTGATGACGCTGCGTTCGAACGACCAGTTCAACACGACCGTCTATGGCTATCACGACCGTTTCCGCGGGGTGAAGGGCACGCGCGACGTGCTGTTCATGCATGCCGACGACATCGCGGCGGCGGGCCTGACGGAGCATCAGGTCGTCGCGCTGGAGAGCGATGCGGGCGATGGCATCGCGCGCCGCCGCGAGGGGCTGATCGTCACGCCGTACGACATTCCGCGCGGGTGCCTCGGTGCGTATTATCCCGAGGCCAACGTGCTGATCCCGATCGAGCATCACGCCGAACAAAGCCACGTCCTGGCGGCGAAATCGGTGCCGGTGCGGATCGCGGCCTGACCGGTGATGATCGGCGCGACCTCGACCGGCTTTCGCCGCGTCGCGGCGGGCGGCGCGACCGACCTGCTGTCGCGCGCCGTCGCGCTCGAAGTGCCGGTCGCGCTGGAAGTCAACGGCATCGGCTATGCCGTGCTGATGGCGACCCCGGCCGATCTCGAGGATCTGGCGGTCGGCTTCGCGCTGGCCGAGCGGCTGATCGACCATGTCGGGCATATCGTGGACGTCGACGTGCACGTCGCGCCGGCGGGGCGCGTGGTGCGGATCGCGCTTGCGCCGGCGGTGGCCGGGCGTATTCTCGACCGCGTGCGGCACCGCGCCTCCGACTCGTCCTGCGGCCTGTGCGGCATCGAGAATCTGGAACAGGCGCTGCGGCCGCTGCCGCCGGCGTCGCGCGACTGGCACGGCGACGATGCCGCGATCTTCCGGGCGCTGGCGGCGCTGGAGGGCGTACAGCCGCTTGGCCGGGCGACGCGCGCGGTGCATGCGGCAGCCGCATGTTCGGACGCGGGCGAACCATGGCTGGTGCGCGAGGATGTCGGGCGGCACAACGCCTTCGACAAACTGATCGGCGCGATGCTGCGCGGCGGCCGGGGCTGGGGCGGCGGCTTCGCGCTGCTGACCTCGCGCTGTTCGTACGAGCTGGTGGAAAAGGCGGTGCTGTCGGGTTGTCCGTTGCTGGCGACGATGTCCGCCCCCACCAGCCTCGCGATCGAGCGCGCCGCCGAGGCTGGACTGCCGCTGCGCGTGCTGGTGCGCGACGATGCGTTGCTGGTGGCGGTCGCGCCGTGACGCGCCTATTGGGCGCGGTGCTGGCCGGGGGCCGCTCGCGCCGCTTCGGCAGCGACAAGGCCCACGCGCTGCTCGATGGGCGGACGCTGATCGACCGGGTGCTCGCCGGCCTGACGCCGCAAGTCGACGCGCTCGTCCTGTGCGGCCGCGAGGGCGCCGGCGTGACCGGCATCGCCGACCGGCCCGGGCCCGATCTCGGCCCGCTCGGCGGGTTGAACGCCGCGCTCCATCATGCCGCCGCGCACGGCTTCGACGCGGTCGTCAGCGTGCCCTGCGACACGCCTTTCCTGCCGGCCGATCTGGTCGCGCGGCTTGGCGGCGGCGGCAGCTATGCCGCGTCGATCCCGGTGATCGGCTGGTGGCCGTCGTCGCTGGCCGACGCGCTGGATCGGCATCTGGCCACCGCTTCGGATCGTTCGATCCGCCGCTGGGCGATATCGGTGGGTGCGCGCCCGGTCGAGATCGGGTCACTCGCCAACGTCAACACGGCGGCCGATTTGGCCGCGCTCGGTCCGGAGGGATAGGCACCAAGGCCAAGTCGTCACCCCTTGTACAGTCCCTCCAGCCGCGCGCCGTAGACATCCTTCAACACATGCCGCCGGATCTTCAGCGAGGGCGTCAGTTGCTCGTTCTCGATCCCGAACGGACCGTCGGCCAGCAAGAAGCGACGGATGCGTTCGGTCACCGACAGCTCCCTGTTCACGCGCTCGACCGCGTGGCCGAGCGCGGTGCGGAACTCGCTATTCTCCGACAGGCGCTTGAAATCGCACGAATCGCCCCCCCGCGCGCACCATTGCTGCATCCAGTCGGGATCGGGCACCAGCACCGCGACCATATACGGTCGCCGGTCGCCGAAGATCATCGCCTGCGCGATCTCGGGCTGGAGCGTCAGCATCCCCTCGACCTTTTGCGGCGCGACATTCTCGCCCTTGTCGTTGACGATGATGTCCTTCTTGCGATCGGTGATCTTGATCCGGCCCTTGCCATCGATCAGCCCGATGTCGCCGGTGTGCAGCCACGCACCCTTGCCGGGTTCGACCGGGTCCGGCCTGAGCACGCGCGCAGTCTCGGCGTCGTTGCGCCAATAGCCGTGCATGACGAGTTCGCCACGCACCAATATCTCGCCATCCTCGGCGATGCGCACCTCGGTATCGGCGAGCGGCGGGCCGACCGTGTCCATCTTGATCCTGGCCTTGGGGCGGTTGCACGAGATGACCGGCGCGGCCTCGGTCTGGCCATAGCCTTGCAGCATGGTGACGCCGACGCCCGCGAAGAACGTGCCGACCTCCGGCGTCAGCGGCGCGCCGCCCGACACCATCGCCTTGATCCGCCCGCCGAAGCGCCTGGCGATCTTCGGGCGCAGCGTCATCGCGAGCAGCAAGTCCATCGGCTTGTCGAGCAGCCCCGCGTTACCGGCGGCCTTCTTCGCGCCCAGCGCCTCGGCCCGATCGAGCAGATAGGTTGCGAGCTTGCCCTGCTTCTCGACCGCCTTGGAAATGCGCGTGCGCAGCACCTCGAACAGGCGCGGCACCACTACCATCAGCGTCGGGCGGACCTCCTCGATATTGGCGGCGAGCTTGTCGAGGCCCTCGCTGTAATAGATCTGCGCGCCCAGCCCGATCGGGAAATGCTGCCCGCCGGTATGTTCATAGGCATGGCTCAGCGGCAGGAAGGACAGGAACACCTCGTCGTCCCAGCCGAAATCCTCGGCGATGACGGTGCAGCAGCCGGCGACGTTGTGCAGGATCGCGCCGTGATGCTGCATCACGCCGCGCGGGGAGCCGCCGGTGCCGCTGGTGTAGATGATGCAGGCGGTGTCCTCGCGGCGCGCGGTGGCGGCGATGCTCGCGGGGTCGGCGGCGTGATCGGCGAGCAATCGGTCCCATTGATGGAATTCCAGCGCGCCCGACTGGCCGGCGCGGATGTCCTCGATGCCGATGACGAGCTGCGCCGCGGTCGCGCGGATCGCGGCGGGCAGCAGCGTCTTCGCCAGCTTGGCGGTCGAGACGATCACCGCCTTGCTTTCCGAATTCTCGATGATGTGGGTGTGGTCGCGCTCGGTATTGGTGGTGTAGGTCGGCACGGTGATGCACCCCGCCGCCATGATCGCGAGATCGGCGATGCACCATTCGGGGCGGTTCTCGCTGACCAGCATCACGCGGTCGCCGGGCACCAAGCCGATCGCCTTCAGCGCGGCGGCGAGGCTCGCGACCTGCCGCGCGGTCTCGGTCCAGCTCCGCGAGACCCACTTGCCGCCCGTCCCCTCGGCTTTGTTCGGGACAGGCTTGTGCCACAGGAACGGCGCGTCGCCCTTCTCGGCGGCACGCGCGAGGAACATCGCGACGAGATTGGGAAAATGTTCCAGTCGGCGGACATCGGGGCGGCGGACGGTGTTGGGCACGAGACTCTCCGGACGCAGTCTTCAAGCGGCGCGACCTGGAGCCTAGCCCCCCCTTTCCGTTCGTGTCGAGCGACGTTATTCCGGCGGCCGGGGTGCGGCGCCCGCGCGGACGATCCGGGTGGTCTGCCCGTCCTCGCGGATCGCGACGCCCTCGCTGCGCGGATCGGCGGCGCCGACCCACTGGCCGTTCACGCGTTCGATCGCATTGGCCTTGAGCCCGAGCGGCGCACTGACGACATGTTCGCCGAGCGCCTGCAACGCCGGCAGCATCGCGTCGAGCTGCGTACCCTTTTCGGCGACCGCGTCGCGCTTTGGCGCGTAGAGCAGGCCGAGGCCGATCGCGTCCTGCGCCGGCATCTTCCAGTCGAGCACCGCGACCAGCGCCTTGGCGACTTGCGCGATGATGGTCGAGCCCCCGGCCGCGCCGAGCGCGATGCGGACCTTGCCGTCGGGGCCGTAGACGATCGTCGGCGACATCGAGCTGCGCGGGCGCTTGCCGCCCTCGACCCGGTTGGCGACGAGATAGCCGTCCCTGGCCGGCCCGAAATCGAAGTCGGTCAGCTCGTTGTTGAGCATAACGCCGTCGACCGAGAGCCCCGAGCCGAAATAGCTTTCGATCGTGGTGGTGACTTCGGCGACGTTGCCGCGGGCGTCGACCGCGACGAGATCGCTGGTGCCGGGTACGTCGGCATTGGGCGCGGTCACGCGCGCCGGCGCGCCCGGCGGGGTGCCGGGGGCGATCACGGCGATGCTCTTGTCGAGTGTGATCAGCGCCGAGCGCGACGCGAGATAGGCCGGGTCGAGCAGGCCATCGACCGGGACCGACACATGATCGGGATCGCCGAGATAGCGGTCTCGGTCGGCATAAGCGAGGCGCGAGGATTCGGCGAAGAGGTGCCAGGCTTGCGGGCTGTCCTTGCCCAGCCCCGCCATGTCGAAGCGTTCGAGCTGCTTGAGGATCATCAGCACCGCAATACCCCCCGACGAGGGCGGACCCATGCCGCAGATTCTGTACGCGCGGTATGTGCCGCATACCGGCGCGCGTTCCTTCGCGCGGTAGCCGGCGAGGTCGGCGAGCGTCATCTTCGACGGGTTCCGCGCGGCGCCGTCGACCGCGGCGACGATCCTGCGCGCGATCGGCCCGGTATAGAAAATGTCGGGCCCGTTCCTGGCGATCCGCGCGAACAAGGCGGCCTGCGCGGGGTTCTTCAGGATCGTGCCGACCGCGCGCGGCGTGCCGTCCGCGTTCAGGAAATGGCCCCGCGCCCACGCGTCGAGATGGCCGCCGAAATTGCCCAGGCCGTCATGCAGGCGCGGCGTGATCGCGAAGCCGCCTTGCGCCAGCTTGATCGCCGGCCCGAACAGCGTAGCCCAGGGGAGCTTGCCGTAGCGCCGATGCGCCAGCGCCATCATCCGCAAATTGCCCGGCACGCCGACGCTGCGCCCGCCGGGAATGGCCGACATGATCGGCAGCGGCGTGCCGTCCGCGCCGTAGAACCAGCGGCCGGCGGCGGCGGCGGGGGCCGTCTCGCGCCCGTCCAAGCTCGCGATCTTCCCGGTCGCCGCATCGTGATGGACCATGAAGCTGCCGCCGCCGATGCCGCTGTTCTGCGGCTCGACCACGTTGAGCGCGAGCATCGTCGCGATCGCCGCGTCGGTCGCGCTGCCGCCCTTGCGCAGGATCGCGACGCCGGCCGCCGCGGCGCGCGAATCGGCGGCGCTGACCATGCCCATTTCTTTCGGGCCCATTTCTTTCGGGCCGAGCGCTGTCTCCGCCTTCGAGCCCGCCCGCTTCGCCTCGGCGGTGGCGGGCGTGAGCAGGAGCATGCTGAACGCGACGAGCAGTTTGTTCATGGGCCGCAACGGTAGCGGTCGAGGACGCTACGTCAACCGGTGCCGACCGCCTCCGCGACGCCGGCGAACCCGTCGCGCGCGAGGTTCTTCGCGATGCCGCGTGCGATGCGACGCGCGAGGCCGGGGCCCTGGTACACCAAGGCGGTATAGAGCTGCACCAGGCTCGCCCCGGCGCGGATGCGGGCATAGGCCTCGTCCGCGCTGTCGATCCCGCCGACCGAGATCAACGGCAAGGCGCCGCCGGTCGCGCGGCGGAAATCGGCGAGGCGCCGGCGGGCGAGCGGGGCGAGCGGGGCGCCCGACAGGCCGCCCGCCTCGCCCGCCCGCGGCGAGGCCAGGGCCGGCCGCGAGACCGTCGTGTTGCTGACGATCAGGGCGTCGATGTGGTGGGCGTGCGCGGCGCGTGCGATGGCGTCGATCGCGGCACCGTCCAGATCGGGCGCGACCTTCAGGAACAGGGGCGGCAGGAACAGGGGCGGCAGGAACAAAGGCGGCAGGAACAGGGGCGGGCAGCCGATTGGCGCACGGCGCGCTTCGTCCGCGGCGGCAAGCAGCTCGGTCAGTTCGCTGCCATGCTGCAGGTCGCGCAGGCCGGGCGTGTTGGGCGAGCTGATGTTGATCGTGACGTAATCCGCGACGGCCGCCGCCGCCGCCACGCCGTGCGCGTAATCGGCGATGCGGTCGGCCGTGTCCTTGTTCGCGCCGACGTTGATGCCGAGCACGCCACCTCGCTTCGCCGCCAGCGCGCGTGGCAAGGCTGCGTCGATGCCGCCGTTGTTGAAGCCCATGCGGTTGATGACGGCCTTGTCCTCGACCAGCCGGAACAGGCGCGGGCGCGGGTTGCCGGCCTGGGGCACCGGCGTCAGCGTGCCGATCTCGACGCTGCCGAAGCCGAGCCCGAAGAAACCGGCGATCGCGCGCCCGTCCTTGTCGACCCCCGCCGCAAGCCCGACCGGGTTGGCGAAGGCGAGGCCCGCGACGGTCGTGCGCAGTCGCGCCGGCCCCGCGCCGGAGGGCAGGCGCGGGGCGGCCGCCAGCAAGCGGATCGTCAGGTCGTGCGCGCGCTCGGCATCGAGCGCGAACAAAGCGGGGCGGAGCAACGGGAACAGCATCGTCCGCCGTGATGGCAGCGCCGGCGCCGCGCGTCAAAACGGCATTTTCCGGTGCGAACAATGACGGCGTTGTCATCAATTGTGTCGAATCCTTACAATACCCGTATATCTTCCTGCGGTTAAAGGGCGCCGCGACCCAAGAGGCTCCTAACGGGGGCATCTTCACTCAGGCCCGGGCAGTTACCTGTCCGGGCCGCTTTTCTTCGCCGCCAGAACAGGTTAGGTAGCGCCCAAGCAAAACGAGGGCGCGTCGTCGTGGGGGCAATCAGGCTGGACTATGCTGTTCCGGCGACGGACGTCGCAGACTATGTCACTTTATTCTATGACTTTTATGCCGACGTCGCGTTGTTCGAGGACATGGAGCGCGCCGACCATGCGCAAGTGCGCTTCCGTCTGTCGCCCGGCGGCGCGACCTATCGCTTCCCTGACGGTGTCGTGCAGGAATCGACCGATGTCCATGTGATCGGGCCGACCAGCGGGGCCTTCGCGGTGTCGGCGCACGGGCCGGTCGCGGTGTTCGGCATGGGGGTGACGGCGGCGGGCTGGGCGGCGATGATCGGGGCGGACGCCTCGACCATGCTCAACCGCGTGATCGACGCGACCGGGTTGTTCGGCGCGGCGCGGGTGCAGGCGGCGGCAACGGCGCTGCGTGCGGCGGCGGGCGTGGAGGCGCGCGCGGCGATCGCCGCGGCGCTGGTGCGTGACGTGGTGCGGCGCGGCGCGTCGAACGCGACCGGCTTCGTGCGCCAGGTCGATGCGTGGCTGGCGGCGAGCCCGTCGCCGGAAATGTCGGCGCTGATCGCCGCGACCGGGCTGTCGCGCCGGCAAGTGGAGCGCAAGTGCAACGCGCTGTACGGCGCGCCGCCCAAGCTGCTCGCGCGCAAATATCGTGCGCTACGGGCGGCGGTGGCGATGGTCGCAGGCGACGAGACGCCGGGCGACGCGGTCGAGCGCGGCTTTTACGACCAGTCGCACATGATCCGCGAGATCAAGCAGTTCGTCGGCCTGACGCCGGGGCAGATCCGTGCCGAGCCGACGATCCTCGCGCGCCTGACGATGTTCCAGCGTAGCGCGCTGGGCGACAAGGTGGGTCCGCTGATCAGCGGGACGTGACCGGCGGGATATGACCGGCGGGACTTGACCCGACTGGGTGCGAGGCCCATCTGCAATCGGACCGATCCTATCCGATTGGAGCCTCAGGGACCTCATGCGTCTTTCCAGCCTTGCCGATTATGCCGTCGTGATGATGTCCGCCGCCGCGCGAAACTGCGGGAAGGCCGGGGGCGGCGCGTCGCGCCGGTTGAACGCGACGATGTTGGCCGAGGAAACCGGCCTGCCGCTGCCGACTGTGCAGAAGCTCGTCAGCCGCCTGTCGTCGGCCGGGCTGATCGAGAGCACGCGCGGCACCGGCGGCGGTTTCCGCCTGTCGCGCCCGGCGGCGGCGATCAGCATGGCCGACATCGTCGAAGCGGTCGAAGGACCGATCGCGCTCACCACCTGCGTCGACGAGGGCCGCCACGATTGCGCGTTGGAAGGCGATTGCCGCGTCAAGCCGCACTGGAACGTCGTCAACGGTGCGGTGCGCGGCGCGCTCGACGGCGTGTCGCTGGCCTCGCTCTCTTCGATCTCCCGCGAAAGCGGGAGCCCAGGGGCCGCAAGCGTCGCGCCCGGAACCCTGGATTCCCGCGTTCGCGCGAAAACCGTGATGGAAGCTCACTGAAATGGCCACTAGGAACGCCGAAGCTTATGAGGCGGCGAACAAGTCGTACGAATGGGGTTTCCATTCCGACATCGAGCAGGACTTCGCGCCCAAGGGCCTGAGCGAGGATACCGTGCGCTTCATCTCGGCCAAGAAGAACGAGCCGGAATGGATGCTGGACTGGCGACTGAAGGCGTATCGGCTGTGGCTGACGCTGGAAGCGCCCGACTGGGCCAAGCTGCGCCTCGACCCGATCGATTATCAGGATGCCTATTATTACGCCGAGCCCAGGGCCAAGCCGAAGCTCGGGTCGCTCGACGAGGTCGATCCCGAAATCCTGCGCGTCTACGAAAAGCTCGGCATCCCGATCGCCGAACAGAAGATGCTGGCCGGCGTCGAGGAGACCGACGCCGATGGCCAGCCGCGCCGCCGCGTGGCGGTGGACGCGGTGTTCGATTCGGTCTCGGTCGCGACCACGTTCCGCAAGGAACTGGAAGCGGCGGGGGTGATCTTCCGCAGCATTTCCGAGGCGATCCGGGAATATCCCGATCTCGTCCGCAAATGGCTCGGCAAGGTCGTGCCGAGCCACGACAATTACTTCGCCGCGCTTAATTGCGCGGTGTTCAGCGACGGGACGTTCGTCTACATTCCCGAGGGCGTGCGCTGCCCGATGGAATTGAGCACGTATTTCCGCATCAACGCCGAGAATACCGGCCAGTTCGAACGCACGCTGATCGTCGCCGACAAGGGTGCGTACGTCTCGTACCTCGAAGGCTGCACCGCGCCGATGCGCGACGAGAACCAGCTGCACGCGGCGGTCGTGGAACTGGTCGCGCTCGACGATGCCGAGATCAAGTACTCGACCGTGCAGAACTGGTATCCCGGCGACGCCGACGGCAAGGGCGGCATCTACAATTTCGTCACCAAGCGCGCGCTGTGCCAGGGGCGGAACAGCAAGGTGAGCTGGACGCAGGTCGAGACCGGC
>CAXTJX010000011.1:0-59695 GCA_964244765.1 uncultured Sphingomonas sp.
GCATGGCGCGCGCGCTGGGCGAGACCGCGCCGCTGCTGATGATCGGCATGCGCGCCTTCATCGCCGCGCCACCGGGCGGGGCGAGCGACCCGGCGACCGTCCTGCCGGTGCAGATCTTCCTGTGGTCCGACCAGATCGACCGCGGCTTCGTCGAGAAGACCAGCGCGGCGATCATCGTGCTGCTCGTCTTCCTGCTGGCGATGAACGGCTTCGCGATCTATCTCCGCAACAAGTTCGAGACGCGCTGGTGATCGCCGACCGACCCAAGATCGCGGCCCGGCACGTTACCGTGTGGTACGGAGCGAACCGGGCGATCGACGACGTGTCGCTCGATTTCGGGCAGGATCACGTCACCTCGCTGATCGGCCCGTCCGGCTGCGGCAAATCGACCTTCCTGCGCACGCTTAACCGCATGAACGACACCATCCCCACGGCGCGGGTGCAAGGCGACATCACGCTCGACGGCGAGGACATCTACGCCAGCGACATGGACGTGGTGCAGTTGCGCGCGCGCGTCGGCATGGTGTTCCAGAAGCCTAACCCGTTCCCGAAATCGATCTTCGAGAACGTCGCCTACGGCCCGCGCATCCACGGGCTGGCGGCGAACCGCGCGCAGCTCGGCGAGATCGTCGAGCAGTCGCTGCGCCGCGCGGGGCTGTGGGACGAGGTCAAGGACCGCCTCTCCGACAGCGGCACCGCTTTGTCCGGCGGGCAGCAACAGCGGCTGTGCATCGCGCGCGCCATCGCGGTCGATCCGGAAGTCATCCTGATGGACGAACCGTGCAGCGCGCTCGACCCGATCGCCACCGCCAAGATCGAGGGGCTGATCCACGATCTGAAGGGGCGCTACGCGATCGTCATCGTCACCCACAACATGCAGCAGGCCGCCCGCGTGTCGCAGCGCACCGCCTTCTTCCACCTCGGGTCGCTGGTCGAATACGGCGCGACCTCGGACATCTTCACCAATCCCCGCGAGGAGCGGACCAAGGATTACATCACCGGCCGCTACGGATGACGGACCAGACATGAACGACCATACGGTAAAGGCCTTTGACGAGGACATCGGCGAGCTGCGCGGGCTGATCGCGCAGATGGGCGGCCTCGCGGAACAAGCGATCGGCGCGGCGATGGAGGCGTTGCGGCTGCACGACCTGGACGGGGCGCGCGCGATCGTCGCCGGCGACAGGCAGATCGACGCGCTGGAGATGCAGGTCGAGCAGCTCGCCGTGCGTATCATCGCGCTGCGCGCGCCGCTCGCCAACGACCTCCGCGAAGTCGTCGCCGCGCTGAAGATCGCCGGCGTGGTCGAGCGGATCGGCGATTATGCCAAGAACATCGCCAAGCGCGTGCCGCTGATCGACGGTCACAGCGAGATCGAGCCGCTGTCGGTCCTGCCCGCCATGTCCGCGCTCGCGGTGCGGATGGTGCACGACGCGCTCGACGCCTTCGCCGCGCGCGATGCCGAGGCGGCGGTCGAGGTATGCGAGCGCGACCGCCAGGTCGACGATTTCTACAACAGCCTGTTCAGGGTGCTCGTCACGCACATGATGGAAAACCCGCGGACGATCGGCCAGGTCGCGCAACTGCTGTTCGTCGCCAAGAACCTCGAACGCGTCGGCGACCATGCCACCAACGTCGCCGAGATGGTCTATTTCGCCGCTACCGGCACCCACATGGTCGAGCGTGACCGTGGTGCCACCCCCCTTTCCTGACAGGAGTGATCGACATGGCCCGGGCCAAGATGTTGCTGGTGGAAGACGATGCGGCGCTCGCCGAGCTGCTCGTCTGGCATTTCAAGCGCGAGGATTTCGAAATAGCGCAGACCCCCGACGGGGAAGAGGCGCTGCTGCTCGCCAAGGAGAAGACACCGGATATCGTCCTGCTCGACTGGATGGTCGAGGGGCTGTCGGGGATCGAGGTGTGCCGCCGCCTGCGACGCATGCCGGAGACGGCGAACGTGCCGATCATCATGCTCACCGCGCGCGGCGAGGAAGAGGACCGCGTGCGCGGGCTGGAGACGGGCGCGGACGATTACGTGACCAAGCCCTTTTCCCCGCGCGAGCTGGTCGCGCGCGTCGGCGCGGTGCTGCGCCGCGTGCGCCCGGCCCTGGCCGGCGAGGCGTTGACCTATTCCGACATCGAGATGGACACGGTCGGCCACAAGGTCCGCCGCTCGGGCGAGGTGATCCCGCTCGGGCCCACGGAATTCCGCCTGCTCAAGCACTTCCTCGAACATCCCGGCTGGGTGTTCTCGCGCGAGCGGCTGCTCGACGCGGTATGGGGCCATGACAGCGATATCGAGAGCCGCACGGTCGACGTGCACATCCGCCGGTTGCGCAAGGCGATCAATATCGGCGACAAGCCCGACATCATCCGCACCGTCCGGTCGGCCGGCTATGCACTCGATTCGGGAGCGTAAAGAAACTTGGGAGCCATGCCGCAGGACGTGCGTTTGACCGGCGAGCAGCCGCGATTGCTGCTCGTCCGCAGGAGACCCCGCATGAAACGCATGATGTTCGCAGCGCTGGCCGTCGCCGTCGCCGCCCCGGTTCTGGCGCAGACCGCACCCCCCGCGCCCGCCGCCGACCCGGCCATGGCCCAGCCTGCCCCGACTGCCCCTGCCCCGGCGACGCCCGCCGATCCGACACCGCCGCCGCCGCCCGCGGATGCCCCGGCAGCCCCGGCCACCACGCCGGACGCCAATGCATCGGATGCCGCCCCCGCCGCCCCGGCGCCCGCGACCGGCACCTATCCGCGCTGTTCCAGGACCGTGACCGACCAGTGCACCGAGCGTTCCAACGCCAAGGGCGAGCGCCGGCATTCGACGCGGCGCGCGAAAAAGTAAGCGGCGCGCGGGGCAAGCCCCCTGCGACTAGGCAAAGCCGATGCGCGAGTCGCCGCGCGTATCGGCTTTCTGGTCTTTGCGGTATCCCCTAGACGCGCTCCATATTTTCAGGCCAAAACTTCAGGCCAACCTCCCGGAGCGCACGCATGTCCCTTCGTTTCGAAGATCGGGTCGCCATCGTCACCGGCGCGGGCGGCGGCCTCGGCCGCGCCTATGCGCTCGAACTGGCGAAGCGCGGCGCCAAGGTCGTGGTCAACGATCTCGGGGCATCGCGCGATGGCACCGGCCATTCCGACGCGGCATTGAAGGTCGTCGACGAGATCGAGGCGGCCGGCGGCACCGCCATGGCGGACGGCGGCAGCGTCACCGAATACGATCATATGGTCGAGCTCGTCGCGAAGACGACGGAGAAATGGGGTGGCGTCCACATTCTCATCAACAATGCCGGCGTGCTGCGCGACAGGAGCTTCGCCAAGATGGAGCCGGCCGATTTCAGGTTCGTGATCGACGTCCACCTGAACGGCTCCGCCAGCGTCACCAAGGCGGTGTGGGAGACGATGCGCGCGCAGAATTACGGCCGCATCCTGATGACCGCATCCTCGACCGGCCTGTACGGCAATTTCGGCCAGGCGAATTACGGCGCGGCCAAGCTCGGCCTCGCCGGCCTGACCAAGACGCTCGCGATCGAGGGCGCGAAGAACAACATCAAGGTCAACACCATCGCGCCGACGGCGGGCACGCGGATGACCGAGGACATTTTCCCGGCCGAAGCGTTCGCCGCCTTCTCGCCCGACAAGGTCGTGCCCGCCGCGGTCTATCTGGTGTCGGAGGATGCGCCGACCAACATGATCGTCGGCGCCGGCGCGGGTGTGTTCCAGGCGGCGTACGTCACGCTGACGCAAGGTAAATTGCTGACCGGCGACGCGCTTTCGCCCGAGGGCATTGCGGCACACTGGGCCGAGATCACCGATCGCACCGGCGAGATGACGCCGCAGAACGGCGGGGAACAGTCGATGAGCATTCTGAAGAAATTGCAGGGAGGCTAAGCGTTCGTTCTTGCGCGGGAACTCAAGCGTTCAATCCACCACCTTCATCAGCCGCCGCTCGACCGGCGCGAGTACCGGGCCGAGCTCCTGCCCGCGCTTCAACACCACGCCATGTTCGCCGACCAGCGCCCACATGCCCTGCTTGTTGCGCAGCGCCGGGCGCTTCTCGATGCGGAATTCGGGCCGTTCGGCGGCACGGCGGAAGGCGGCGAACACCGCCGCATCCTGCCCCAGCTCGATCGCATAATCGCGCCACAGCCCGGCCGACACCATGCGCCCGTACAGATCGAGGATGCGTGTCAGTTCGACACGCTCGAATCCGATCTGGGCCGGCACGCCGCGCGGGGCGGGAAAGGGCGTGACCGTCCCCATCAGGCGCCGACCGCGCCGCGGTCAGGCACGATCGCGAAACCCTTCATTCTCCGCCAGCAACGCATCCAGCCGTTTGCGCATCGTCTCCAGTTCGCACCGCAACACCTCGACTCGCTGGGTCTGCGGATCGACCATCTCGGTGCACGGCGTGCCGTAGGCGAGGAAACCGCCCGGTTTCTGCCCACCCTCGACCATCGTCGCGCGCGCCGGGATGCCGACCATCACCGCGCCCTCGGCCACGTTTCTCGTCACCACCGCATTGGCCCCGACGCGCGATCCCTTGCCCAGCGTGATCGGCCCGAGCACCTGCGCGCCCGACCCGACGATGACATTATCCTGCAAGGTCGGGTGCCGCTTGCCCGCCACGCCCTTGTCGGGACTGGTGCCGCCGAGCGTGACGCATTGATAGATCGTGACGTTGTCGCCGATCTCCGACGTCTCGCCGATCACCACGAAACCGTGGTCGATGAAGAAGTTGCGCCCGATTTTCGCGCCCGGATGAATGTCGATCGCGGTGCACGCGCGCGCGAAATGGTTGACCGCACGCGCCAGGAAGAACAGCCGCGCGTCGAACAGGCGGTGCGCGATCCGATGCCAGGCCAGCGCCCATACGCCCGGATAGGTCAGGATCTCGAGCCGCGACCGCGGCGCCGGGTCTCGCGCCTTGATCGAATCGAGATAGGAAACCAGACGTCCCATCATGTAGCCATCCCCCTTGTCCGGGCGACTATCTAGGCTTTCGCGCCGCCGAATCAAAGGACCGTCCATCGCGGCCTTCCAGCGACTAAACCCGATCTATCTTGTAGGATTTTTCAAAACGGACAATCGAACGACGATGCCGGACCTTTCCTTCATCGATGTCGAGACGATGCTGCCGTTCATCCTGGTCGGTTTTCTGGCGCAGATGATCGACGGCGCGCTCGGCATGGCGTTCGGGATCATTAACAATACGTTGCTGGTCGTTTTCCTCGGCCTCACGCCGCGCATGGCCTCGGCCAGCGTGCATGCGGTGGAGACGTTCACTACCGCCGCCTCGGGGCTAAGCCATATCCTGCACAAGAATGTCGACTGGAAGCTGTTCGCGCGGCTGGTCGTCCCCGGCATGATCGGCGGGGCGCTCGGCGCGTACGTGCTGAGTAACATCGATGCCGCGGTCGCGCGGCCGTTCGTGATGACGTATCTCGCCGCGATCGGGCTGTACCTGCTGTACCGCGCGTGGCGCGGCAAGGTCGAGCCGCGCGAGCCGAAGATCATCGAGCCGCTCGGGCTGGTCGGCGGCTTCCTCGATGCGGCGGGCGGCGGCGGCTGGGGGCCGGTGGTGACGTCCAACCTGCTGGTCCAGGGCGCGTCGCCGCGCAAGACGATCGGCACGGTCAACACGTCGGAATTCTTCCTGACCGCGACGATTTCGGCGACGTTCATCGCGACGATGGGCTTCGCTGCCTTCACCTTGCAGACGGTGGGGCTGCTGATCGGGGGGCTGCTGGCCGCCCCATTCGGCGCCATCCTCGCCAAGCGCGTACCGACGCGGCAGCTCATGGCGCTGGTCGGCGTGCTGCTGACGGTGACGAGCGCCTATTCGATCTGGGCGGCGCTGGTTAAGTAAAGAAGTTAAAAGGCTTCTCGCACGAAGACACAAAGACACAAAGAAAGTGCTGATCTTCGGAAGGCGCACTTATGTCCTCATCTTTTACGGCCTTTGGCCGCTACAAAACTTTCTTCGTGCCTTTGTGTCTTTGTGCGAGAAAATTCTTCTTCAATTAACCGCCGAATGCACCGTCGCGACCGCCTTCATCACCGCGCCGATCCGCACCGACGTCTGGATCGCCTCGGCCGTCACGCCGGCCTTTTTCAGCACCTGCTCATGGCTGTCGATGCACATGCCGCAGCCGTTCATCGCGCTGACCGCCAGGCTGAACAGCTCGAAATCGACCTTGTCGATGCCTGGCGCGCCGATCACGTTCATGCGCAGCTTGGCCGGCATCCGCCGATATTCGTCGTTCCCGGCCAAGTGGGTGAAGCGGTAATAGACGTTGTTCATCGCCATCACCGCCGCCGCCGCGCGCGCCGCGGTGGCGGCCTCGGGCGAGAGCCGGGGCGCGGCCTCCGCCTCGGTCGCATCGACCAGCGGCTTGTACCCGGTGGCATGCGCGCAGGCGAGCAGCAGGCCGAACTTCTGCTGGTCGGGCAAATGCGCTTCGTTGAGCAGCGAACCGACGTTCAGGCGGATGTCCTTGGCGAAATCCGGGAGCGTCCCGGCAAAATCCTTGAGCGACATGGAAAGTCCTTCTGCTCCCCTCCCGCTTGCAGGAGGGGCTGGGGGAGGTCCTGGAATAAGAAAAGGGCGCACCGATCACGGCACGCCCTCCCCCGACCCCTCCCGCAAGCGGGAGGGGGGTCGTGCTTACGCCGCGATCTTCAGGACGTCGTCGCCCTTGTTCCAGTTGCACGGGCACAGTTCGTCGGTCTGCAACGCGTCGAGCACGCGCAACGTCTCGGCCGGGTTGCGGCCGACGTTGAGGCCGTTGACCTGCACCGCTTGGATGACGTTGTCCGGATCGACGATGAAGGTCGCGCGGAACGCGACATGTTCGTCCTTGTCGAGGATGCCGAGCGCCGCCGCCAGCGTGGCGCCGTTATCGGCCAGCCACGGGAAATCGGCCGCCGCCAGATCGGGATCGGACTTGCGCCAGGCGAGGTGGACGTGCGCGGTATCGGTCGACGCGCCGATCAGCACGGCGTCGCGATCCTCGAAATCCTGCTTGAGACCGGCATAGCCGACGATCTCGGTCGGGCAGACGAAGGTGAAGTCCTTCGGCCAGTAGAACAGCACCTTCCACTTACCGGGAAAGGCGTCCTGGCTGAGCGTCTCGCCGGCCGGAAGCGCGCTGGTGCCCTGCTGGACGGGAATGGTGAAGTCGGGGAGCTTGTCGCCGATGGTCAACATGATGGTAGGCCTCCTGAAGGAATGGGGCCTTGTCGGACATCCTCGTGCGGCGTTGCGGCACCGTCTTGTCGTGCTCCCCTTACAGAACCTGTTCTTATCGCTCCAATGGCTTATTTACCGTTTCCTGATCGAGTGGAGCGATAAATGGCGACGTACCTGCCGACCCTCAAGCAATTGCAATATCTCGCGGCGCTACAGGATCACGGCCATTTCGGGCGCGCGGCGGAGGCGTGCTTCGTCACGCAATCGACGCTGTCGGCGGGCATCCGCGAGCTGGAGACGCTGATCGGCGTGACGCTGGTCGAACGCACGCGCCGGGTGGTGCGCTTCACGCCGCTGGGCGACCGCATCGCCGACAAGGCACGCCGCGTGCTGCGCGAGGCGGAGGAGCTGGGCGACATGGCGCGCGCCGCCGGGCGGCCGCTGTCGGGGGAAATGCGGATGAGCGTCATCCCGACGATCGCCCCGTTCATGCTCCCGCGCATCCTGCCGCGCCTGCGCCGCGACTATCCGGACCTGAAGCTGTTCCTGCGCGAGGAACCGAGCGCGCCGGCGTGCGAGGGCCTGCACCATGGCCGCGCCGATTGCGTGCTGCTCGCCCTTCCCTACGCCTGCGGCGACGTGGCGTCGCACATCCTGTTCGACGACCGCCTGTTCGTCGCCGGGCAACCCGGCGACATGGGCAACGTCGCCCATGCCATGCCCGCCGCCGAGATCGACGAAACGCGGCTGCTGCTGCTGGAGGACGGGCATTGCCTGAAGGACCATGCGCTGTCCGCCTGCGCCCGGCCGGAGATGCGCGCCGAGGCGACGATGCTGGGCACCTCGCTCCACACCATCGTGCAGATGATCGACAACGGCCTGGGCCTCACCATGCTGCCGGAAATGGCGCTGAAGGCGGGCATCCTCGATCATACCGGGCTGGTCGCGCGTCCGCTCGACGCCGCCAGCCCGGCGCGCCGGATCGCGCTCGTCTGGCGGCGCGGTTCCCCGCGCGAAAAGGACTTCCACTTGCTCGCCGCCATGCTGGCCGACGCGGCGTGAGGCAACCAAATCGTTGCTCGACCGTATCTTCCCCGCGTCGCCCGTCCAGGGCGCGCCCGAATCGAGGGAGACCATCATGACCTTCAAGACCAATCTGTACCTCGGCACGATCGCCGGCGCACTGGCGCTCGGCGCGGCGGCGACCGCCCAGACCGCTCCCGCGCCGGCGGCAACGGGGGCTCCGGCGGCCGCATCGACCCCGGCCCCGGCGGCGGCGACCACCAACCCGAGCGTCGGCGGCGCGGCGATGGACGCGACCAAGCCGATCGCCGTCAACGCCGCCGCCGCGCCGAACCTGACCACGCTGGTCGCGGCGGTGAAGGCGGCGGGCCTGGCGACCACGCTGTCCGGCCCCGGCCCGTTCACGGTGTTCGCGCCGACCAACGATGCGTTCGCCCGCCTCGCGCCGGGCACGGTCGATACGCTGCTCAAGCCCGAGAACAAGGCGACGCTGGCCAAGGTGCTGACCTATCACGTCGTCCCCGGCACGCTGACGCTCGGCGACATCGAGGCCAAGGTGAAGGCGGGCGGCGGCAAGGCCGTGCTGACCACGGTCGAGGGCGAGCCGCTTACGATCGAAGTGCTCAACGGCGCGGTGCAATTGACCGACGTCAACGGCAACAAGAGCTTCATCGAGACCGCCGACGTGAAGCAATCGAACGGCGTCGTCCATGTCGTCAATGGCGTGGTGCTGCCGAAGGTAGGCTAAGCTGGCGTTTCCGTCATCCTCGCGAAAGCAGGGGTGACGCTTCTTCAGGTGGATCGACTTTCATTCCCGTTGGCGGGCCTTGTCTTCGGGTCTTCCGTCACCCCGGACTCGTTCCGGGGTCCACCAAGCGGCTTTCGATCCGCATAGTGGCGATAGCCGGGTTTGCGGCACGGTGGCCCCCGGAACGAGTCCGGGGTGACGGTTCTCGTAGAAAATCCGCAGGCAATACTGCCGAAACCGAAAACCGCTTCGCCCTAACCCCGCCACCGCGCGGCGGCGGCATCGTCGCCGTCGCGCGGTTCTACCCAGCGTGGCGCACCGCCGCGCACTTCCTTCTTCCAGAACGGCGCGTCGGTCTTGAGCCGGTCGATCAGGAAGGCGCAGGCCTCCAGCGCGGGCGCGCGGTGCGCCGCTGCCGTGCCGACGAACACGACGATGTCGCCCGGCGCCATCGGCCCGACGCGGTGCGTGACGCGCGCGCCGAGCAGCCGCCAGCGCGCCGTCGCTTCCGCCACCAGCGCCGCCAGCGCCGCCTCGGTCGCGCCGGGATAATGTTCCAGTTCCAGCGTCGCGACACCGTCATCGGCGCGCACCAGCCCGACGAACGTCGCGATCCCCCCCGCCCCGCCGCGCGAGATGGCGGCGAACTCCGCGCCGGCATCGATCGGTTCGGGGCCGACGGTGATCATCCCCCCGTCACCGGCGGAAAGATCGCGATCTCGCGCGCGCCACCGATCGGCGCATCGAGCGCGACGAATATTTGATCGATGGCGGCGCGCAGCCGGCTGCGGTCGGCGAACGCGGCGGCATGCGCGTCGCTGCCCGCCGCCAGCCAATCGACCAGCGCGTCGACCGTGGCGACGTCGCCCGGCGGATCGACGGTCTCGCTACCCCGCCCGATCCGTTCGCGCACCCAAGCGAAATACAACATCTCGATCGCCACCGGACGGCTCAGTCCATGTGCTTCAGGCCGACGCGCAGATAGTCCCACCCGGTCAGCACCGTCAGCCCGGCCGCCGCCCACAAGGCGATCAGCCCGACCTGCGAAACCCACGGCGCGAACGGCACCGCCCCGCCCAGGATCAGCGCGCCCAGCGCGACGAGCTGCAACGTCGTCTTCCACTTCGCCAGGCGGCTCACCGGCACCGAGACCTGCACCTGCGCGAGGAATTCGCGCAGGCCCGATACCGCGATCTCGCGCAGCAGGATGATCAGCGCGGCGACTTGGTGGATGCCCTGGATCATCGCCGGATTGGCGTCGCGCGTGCCGACCAGCAGCAGGATGACGGCCGCGACCATGATCTTGTCGGCGATCGGATCGAGGAACACGCCGAGCTTCGACACCGCCCCTTTCGCCCGCGCGAGATAGCCGTCGAAATAGTCGGTCACCCCCATCAGGCAATACAGCACGAAGCCGGCGGCATAACCGCCCGCCCAGCCCGGCCACCACAGGAACCAAGCCAGCAACGGCACCGCGACGATGCGCGAGAGGGTGAGCAGGTTGGGCAGGGTCAGCACCCGCCCGCTCTAGACCGGGCGGCCGCCGCGCGAAACCCATGACGTTGAGCGCATTGGAGAAGCTGGCGGACAAGTTGACGGACGGGCGCGCGGACAAGACGGGCGCGCGGACAAGCGGGTTGCTGGTGCCGCCCCGGCTGGCTATGGGCGGCCTTCCTTGTGCCATTTTTCGAGGCCTCGTTTTCGCTATGCTCAACGCGCTCGGCTTGCTGAAGGAGCGCCGTTTCCTGCCCTTGTTCGTCACGCAATTCCTGGGTGCGTTCAACGACAATCTGTTCAAGACCGCGATGGTCATCTTCGTGACCTACCAGATCTACAACGGCCCCGCGCAGGAGCAGAATTTCAACGCGCTGGCGACGGCGCTTGGCGTACTGCCCTTTTTCCTCCTTTCCGCTTTGGCCGGCCAGCTCGCCGACACGCATGACAAGGCCAGGATCATCCGCATCGTGAAGACGGTGGAGATCGCCATCATGCTGCTCGGCGCGAGCGGCATCCTGCTTGCGCGCGGTGGGTTCCCGTCGCTCGGCATCGCCCTGATGCTCGCCGCCGTGCTGAGCCTCGGCGTCCATTCGACCTTCTTCGGGCCGATCAAATACGCCATCCTGCCGCAACATCTGCACCCCGACGAAGTGCTCGGCGGTACGGGCATGGTCGAGGCGGCGACCTATCTGGCGATCCTGCTCGGCACGGTCACCGGCGGCATCATGGCGACCCAGCATGCCGCGATCGCCGTGCTGATCGTCGCGGCGATCGGCTGGCTGGTGGCGCAGCGCATCCCCCCCGCCCCGCGCGAGGGGCCGGTATTGAAGATCGACTATAACCCCTTCACCTCGTCCTGGCGGCTGGTCAGCGCGACGATGCACGTCCCTCGCCTGTTCCTGGCGATCTGCGCGATCAGCTTCTTCTGGGCGATGGGCGCCGTGCTGATTCTCGAATTCACCCCGCTCGCGAAGAACCTGCTGACCGCGAGCCAGCAAGTCTATACGCTGATGGTCGCCTTGTTCTCGATCGGCGTCGCGGTCGGTTCCGTGCTGATCAACGCCCTGCTCAAGGGACATACCTCGGCGAAGTTCGGCCCCGCCTCGGTGCTGGTCATGGGTGGTTTCATCGTCGCGTTCTCCATCGTCGTGCGTACCTGGCCGATGGCGCCGGCAGGCACGCTGTACGACCTCGGCACGTTCATCCAGATGCCGCGCGCGGCCGTTCTCATCGTCGTGCTGATGGGCATCGCGGTGGCCGGCGGGATGTTCGTCGTGCCGCTCTACGCGTTTCTCACCACGACCGTGGCCAAGGACCAGACCGCTCGCACCGTCGCCGCGAACAATGTCGTCAATTCCGGCGCGATGACCTTTGCCGCGCTGGCCGTCACCGGGCTGACCTTGCTCGGCGTGACCGCGGAAAACATGCTGCTGATCGTCGCGGCGATGTGCCCGGTCGCCGCCTGGCTCGCGCAGAAGCTGCACCTCGCCTGCGACTAGCGCGCCGCGCCCGTCAGAAGATGAAGGTGTAGAAGCAGATGAAGAACGCGGCGAAGCTCAGCGCGAACAGCTTGACATCCCCGTCGTCGCGCGCCCGGGCGCGCTCGATCCGGCCCCGCGCGACCGCGCGGCGGAACGGGTGGCGAGCGCCTGGCGCGGCGAGCGGTAGGGTCCGGTGCATGATACCCAGGTTAACGCCGCCTTTACGATGCGGGCCAGCACTTCCTGTGGTTAGCGACGTCTGAATTCGGGACAGGAATGGCCGGACGGATGCGTCCCGCCGAACCGGGTTCCGGCATTCACCGTCGCGCACCATCGGCGGCCAGAAGGGTGCGGCACGGTAGATTCCATGCACGAATCCGGGATGACGGCGAGCGTTGTGCGGAGGCCTCGCCGGCGGGGGTCAACCTGATGTGGTCATGGCCTAGCTGTCGTCGCTTTCCGCCGGCGCCGCGGGCTTCGCGGCGGCGGGCGGGCAATCGCGGCGGACGCGCGGGGGCTTGCGCTTGACGGCGGTGGCGGCGAATTCGGCGGCGTTCATCGCGCCCGATCTGTCCTTGTCGGCAGCCGCGAACTTCGTCTCCGCCTTCGCCGCCCATTCGTCGAACGACAGCACGCCGTCATGGTTCACGTCGAGCTTGGCATAGGCCTTGTGGCGTGCCATCAGATATTCGTCGCGCGTGACCGATCCGTCGCGATCCTTGTCGTAGCGGTCGAAACGTTTCTGCTCGCGGGTCCGGTCGCTCGCTTCGGGCACGCTATCGGGGAGCGCACCGGCCTCTCCCGTCTGCGCCAAAGCGAGCGGCGCGGCGGGCAAGGCGGCGATCGAACGCGCGTTGCGGTTGAACAGCAGCATCCCCGCCCCCGCGAGCGCCAGTGCCGCCAGACCGCCGACCAGATATCGCCACATGTTCCTGTCCCCCATTACGGGGCACAGGCTAACCCGTTCCGGCCGCGCGCGAAAGCCTATCGTCCGGTCAGGCGGTGCCACGCCAGCCGCGCGACCCGGCGCGGCGCGCCGACCGGCGGCATGACGTCGCTCGGCAACGTCACGGTCATCCGCGCGACCAGCGCCAAGGCCCCGAGCGCACGCCCGGCACGGCTCCAGCGCGCGCGCATCGCCGCGTCGAGCGCGGCCGCCGCCAGCGCGCGCGCGCGCGCCGCCTCGCCCGCGTCGCGCGCATGGGCCGCGAGATCAGCCAGCGCCCACCCCGCCCCCGCCGCGCCGAGCGGATCGCGCGCGCCGGCGCCCAGCACCTGCCCGGCCATCTCGAACAGCGCCGCCCCACGCGCGGTCGCATGGGCATCGAGCCGGTCGCGGTCGAGCGGATCGGGGTCGAGCAGCGCCTCCCACCCGTCGATCGTCCCGGCGAGCCGCGCACCGCTCACCCCGCGCGGCAGCACCTCGGCGGCGAGCGCCCGCAACACCGGCTGCGCGGGCGGCGGGGCGGTGTCGAGTGCATTCAGCGCCGCGTGCCACCAAGTCAGCCGCATCTGCCCGACCAGCGGCTCGCGCGTCGTGCGCAGCACCTGCGCGAGCGTCTCGTCGAGCGCCAGCAGCGCCGCCAATCCCGCGCGCCATGGCGTCGGCGCATAGGACACGGCAAGCGCGCGCTCCGGGTCGGGTCCAGGCACTTCCGTCTTCATTACCGATCCGGCCCATTCGCAAATTGTTAACCCCGCCCCCGGTACAGAAAATGAAATCTGGAAGACACGCAATGTCGATCAAGACTTTCCTCGCCAATGTCCGCCTGTCCGAACTGGGGTCCGGGCTGGGCCGCGACACGCGCGGCTCGGCGCTGATCGAATTCGCCTTCGTCGTGGGGCCGATGATGGCCTTGATGATTGCCGCCCTTCAGACGAGTCTGGTTTTCTTCGCGCAGCAGAATCTCGAAACGACGGCGGAAAAGTCGGTGCGGCAACTGCGTACCGGCGCGGCGCAGTCGAGCAACATGACGCAGGCGCAGTTCAAGTCGCTCGTCTGCACCAAGCTGCCCGCCTTCATGAAATGCGCGAACGTCATCGTCGACGTGCAGACCGTGGACGATTTTTCCCTGGCGGTCACCGGCATGCCGACGCTGACGTACGACGCCGACGGCAACATCACCAATAGCTGGGTCTATCGGCCGGGGGTGCCCGGCCAGATCACGGTCGCACGGATCATGTATCTCTGGAACACGCGGGCCGGGCCGCTGGGGTTCGACCTGTCGAACCTGTCGACCAGGCAGCGCCTGCTCGTCTCGACCTCGGTGTTCAAGACGGAGCCCTATATATGATCCGGCGCGCACCGCACCGCTTGCCGCCGGTGGCACGGCTCGCGCGCGACGAGCGCGGTCTCGCGCTGATCGAATTCGCGTTCGTGCTGCCGTTCCTGATCCTGCTGTTCATCGGCGGGTTTCAGCTCATGGATGCGATCTCGGCGTACCGCAAGGTCGGCCGCACGGTACAGACGCTGGCCGACCTGACGACGCAGAACACCACGATCACCCCGACCCAGGCCGACCAGATCCTTGCCGCCTCGCAACAGGTGATGGCGCCTTATTCCCCGGGCAATGCGTCGCTGCGCATCAGCCAGATCCAGACCGACGCGAACAGCCGGGCGACAATAAGCTGGAGCCGGTCGTCGCTCAACGGCACCGCTTATGCGCCGGGTGCGTCGTTCACCTTGCCCACCCGCCTGGCCAGCGCCAACAAATATTACATCTACAGCGAGATCAACTACACCTACGTCCCGCGCGTCGCCTCCACCCTGGTCGGCACCATCCCGCTGACGCAGACGATCTTCATGTCGCCGCGCAATTCCTCCTTCGTCGCCTGCAATTCATGCCCCACGTCATGAGGCCCGTCGCCATGCCCGCTCTGCTTCATCGTCTCGCCGCCCGGTGGCATCGGTTGCGCGGCGACCGGCGCGGCAATGTCCTGATGATCTTCGCCTTCTCGCTGATCCCGCTGACCTTCGCGACGGGCATGACGATCGATTATTCTCGCGCGGCGCGCACCCAGACGCGGTTGAACACCGTCACCGACGCGGCGGCGCTAGCCGGCGTCACGCCGCAGATGCTGTCGAAGACGCAATTGGACTCGATCACCGCGGTATACAACAATTGGTATGCCCAGGCCGGCGTGGCGCAATGCCAGGGCGGGATGGTGAACCGCGTCATCTTTAACGGCTGCACCTGGTCGAGCAACATTACCACCGCCGGCACCGTCACGACCTACGATTATTCCGACGGGACGCTCACCATCAAGGTGAAAGACGATACGACGGTCGGCCTGAACCGCACCATCCAGTTGAGCTATACCGCGGCCTCCAGCAACCTCTACACCAACATCCTCGGTTCGCCCACGATCGGGATCGGCGGGACGAGCACGACCAACGCCAAGACCGCGCCGAACATCGATTTCTACGTCATGCTGGACACGTCGGGCTCGATGGCGTTCCCCGCCACGTCGGCCGGGATAACGCTGTTGCGTTCGAAGACCGGGGGCTGCGCCTTTGCCTGCCATTCGACCAACGACCAAACAGCGCGCGACGCCAGTAATCGGTTGACCGATTATTACGGCGTGGCGACGTCGTACAACATTCCGCTGCGCGTCGACGAGGCCAAGCGCGCCGTCGCCAACATGATGTCGCTGGCGACCACCACGAGTGCCAACAACAATGCCACCTACCGCGCGGGATTGGTGTCCTTCGCCGCGCTGAGCCCGCTCGCCAACAACAGCTTCAGGACGCTGAAGGCGTTGACGACCGACCTCGCCAGCGTCGGGACGGCGGCGAACGGCGCGTCGACATCGCTATACTACAGCAACAACTGCCCGACCTCGAGCTTCTGCAACAACGACACGGACACCGCGACCAGCGATGCGTTCACCCGCATCAACCTACTGATGCCCAGTCCCGGCAACGGCACCAACGTCGTGGGCGACACGCCTCAGAAAATCCTGTTCGTCGTGACCGACGGCATGCGCGACGAAACGCGCGCGGGCGGCCGGCCCGAAGTCGGCGTTGACCAGACGTTGTGCACGGCCGTAAAGGCACGCGGCATCCGCATCGCCATCCTGTATACCGAATATCTGCAAAGCGCGATGGACGGCGATAGCTGGTCGCAGTCCAACGTCGTGCCCTATCTGTCCCAGGTCGAGCCCGCGCTCACCGCCTGCGCGTCGCCGGGCCTGATGTACCGGGTCACGACCGACGACGATATCTCGCTCGCGCTGAACAGGCTGTTCATGGCCGCGGTCTCGAACGCCCGCATCATCCAGTGATCGTGCCGCGCCAGCCGGAGCGCCCCGCCGCGGCGAGGCGCCCGGGTCGCTACCGGTTCGTCACCGTCTTCACCGCCGCGACGATCTTGTCGGCGGTGATCAGCATCAGTTTCTCGAGGTTCGCCGCATAGGGCATCGGCACGTCCTCGTTGGTGACGCGCAGCACCGGCGCGTCGAGGTCGTCGAAGCCCTGCTCCATGCACAGCGCCTGGATTTCCGAGGCGATCGAACAGGTTGGCCAGCCTTCCTCGGCGACGACGAGGCGGTTGGTCTTCTTGAGGCTCGCCAGCACCGCGGCCGTATCGAGCGGCCGCAGCGTGCGCAAATCGAGCACTTCGGCGTCGATCCCCTCGCCCGCCAGCTTCTCGGCGGCTTCGAGCGCGAGGCCGACGCCGATCGAATAGCTGACGATCGTCACGTCCGTGCCGTCGCGCATGATCCGCGCCTTGCCGATCGGCAACACGTAATCGTCGAGCCGGGGCACCTCGAACGTGCGGCCGTAGAGCAATTCGTTTTCGAGGAACACCACCGGGTCGTCGGTGCGGATCGCGGCCTTGAGCAGGCCCTTGGCATCGGCCGCGTCATACGGCGCGATCACGATCAGGCCGGGGACGCTGGCATACCACGGCGCATAATTCTGCGAATGCTGCGCGCCGACCCGGCTGGCGGCCGCATTGGGGCCGCGGAACACGATCGGGCAGCGCATCTGCCCGCCCGACATGTAATTGGTCTTGGCCGCCGAATTGACGATATGGTCGATCGCCTGCATCGCGAAGTTGAAGGTCATGAACTCGACGATCGGGCGCAGGCCACCCATCGCCGCGCCCGTGCCGACCCCGGCAAAGCCATATTCGGTGATCGGCGTGTCGATCACGCGCGTGTCGCCGAATTCGTCGAGCAACCCCTGCGTCACCTTGTACGCGCCCTGATATTGCGCGACTTCCTCGCCGATCACGAACACGCGGTCGTCGGCGCGCATTTCTTCCGCCATCGCATCGCGCAGCGCCTCGCGCAGCGTCAGCTTGACCATCTCGGTTCCCGCCGGGATCGCGGGATCGCCGACCTCGGCATCGTGCCTAGCCGCTTCGTAGATCTGGCGCGTGCCGGTTTCGACCTGCTTGGGAGCCTCTTCACCTCTCCCCTTGGTAGAGGGGGGAGCCGCTTCGGCGGCGGGGGGTGAGGGCAGCTTGTCCTTGTCGCCACTGCCCTCACCCGTCGCGCCTTGCGGCGCGCAACCCTCTCCCGCCGAGAGGGGGGGAGAAGGTTCCTCCCCCTCGACGTCCAGCGTCGCGATGACGGTGCCGACCTTCACGCCGTCCGTACCCTCGGCCACCAGGATCCTGCCGATCGTGCCTTCGTCGACCGCTTCGAATTCCATCGTCGCCTTGTCGGTCTCGATCTCGGCCATGATGTCGCCCGACTTGACGACGTCGCCTTCCTTGACCAGCCATTTCGCCAGCGTGCCTTCCTCCATCGTCGGGGAAAGCGCGGGCATCTTGATCTCGAGCGGCATCAGTAGTTTTCCACCAGGACGTCGGTATACAGTTCGCGCGCGTCCGGCTCGGGCGTCTGTTCGGCGAAATCGGCGGCTTCGTTGACGATCTTGCGGATTTCCTGCTCGATCTTCTTCAGCTCGTCTTCCTTGACGCCTTCGGCTTCGAGCAGCTTCCGGCAATGGTCGATCGGGTCGGACTTGTCGCGTACCGCCTGCACCTCGTCGCGCGAGCGGTATTTCGCCGGGTCGGACATGGAATGGCCGCGATAGCGATAGGTCTTCATTTCGAGGATGATCGGCCCCTTGCCGGCGCGCACCCACGCCAGCGCTTCCTCGGCCGCGCCGCGGCACGCCAGCACGTCCATGCCGTCGACCTGGATGCCGGGGATGCGGAAGCTCTCGCCGCGGCGATAGAGCTGGTCCTCGGCCGACGAGCGGTTGACGCTGGTGCCCATCGCATATTGGTTGTTCTCGATGACGTAGATCACCGGCAGCTTCCACAGCTCGGCCATGTTGAAGCTTTCGTAGACCTGCCCCTGGTTCGATGCGCCGTCGCCGAAATAGGCGAGGCACACGCCGCCGTCGCCCTTATATTTGTGGCTGAACCCCAGCCCCGTGCCCAGCGACACCTGCGCGCCGACGATGCCGTGCCCGCCGTAGAATTTATGGCGCACGCTGAACATGTGCATCGAGCCGCCCTTGCCCTTGGAGATGCCGGCGGCGCGGCCGGTCAGCTCGGCCATCACGTCCTGCGGCGGGATGCCGCACAACAGCATGTGGCCATGGTCGCGGTAGCCGGTGATGACGCTGTCCTTCTCGGTCAGCGCCGACTGCAATCCGACCGCGACCGCTTCCTGGCCGATATAGAGGTGGCAGAACCCGCCGATCAGGCCGAGGCCGTAGAGTTGCCCCGCCTTTTCCTCGAAGCGGCGGATCAGCAGCATCTGCTTGTAGAAATCGAGCAGTTCCGCCTGCGATGCCTCGTACGGCCCGGGTTCGTGCGGGCGCTCGCGATTGGGCACTGGCGGTTCGACGTTGGGGGCGGCCGGTTTGAGAGCGGCTGGGGCTTTGGCCACGAGGTAACCACCTTGGTCCTGGGGAGAGGAAACGCAGCCTATAGGCGCGATCCCTTGCGCTTATCAATCGCCGCCGCGGCGAGAAGTTGCACGGCGTGCGTTTTGGGCGGACGTTCCGCGTTGCCGGGCAAGTCCATGATTGCCCCGCGCGCGCGGCTCGGCATAAGGCCGGCGGAACATGCCAGAATCCCCGCATCCGCTACGCATCGCCCGGTTCCGATCCTATTGGGCGGCGCGCTTCGCCGCGACCATCGCGCAGAACGCGATGATCATCGTCATCGGGTGGCAGACCTACACGATCGCGCGCATCACCATGTCGCCACCGGCGGCGGCGGCGCAGCTCGGGCTGATCGGGCTGCTGCAATTCCTGCCGCTGTTCGTGACGACGCCGGTCAGCGGCCTCGTCGCCGACCGGTTCGACCGGCGCTGGATCGCCCGGATCACCGTGTCCGTGCAATTCGCCGCCGCGCTGCTGCTGGCGCTGGCGACGTATCAAGGGTGGATGTCGCTGCCGGTGCTGTTCGCGGTCGCGGTGCTGCTGGGCCTGGCGCGCGCCTTTTCCGGGCCGGCGTTCGGCGCGCTCGCCCCCAACCTCGTGCCGCGCGCGGTGCTGCCCACCGCGATCGCGCTCAGCTCGATCTCGTGGCAAGTCGGCACGATCATCGGCCCGGCGATCGGCGGCTTCGCCTATGCGCAAGCCCCGTCCGGCGCCTATTGGCTGGCGACCGCCCTGTTCGGCGTCTCCTTCGCTTGCCTGATGACGATCCCTCGTGTCGCGCAGCCGCCACGCTCGACCGCGCACCCGATCCGCCAGATCGTCGACGGTATGGCCTATGTCGGCCAGAACAAGCTGGTGCTGGGCGCGATCACGCTCGATCTGTTCGCGGTGTTCCTGGCCGGGACCAGCGCGCTGCTGCCGATCTACGCGCACGATGTCTTCAAGGTGGGGCCGCAGGGGCTGAGCGTGCTCGCCGCCGCGCCCGCCGTCGGCGCATCGGTCGTCGCGGTGATCTTCTCGATCCGTCCGCTCGAGAGAAATGTCGGCCCGCGCATGCTCGGCGCGGTGTTGATCTACGGGACCGCGACGATCGTGTTCGGCGTCGCTCATCTGATCCTGCCCGCGCACGCGTTCGTCCTCGGCGTCGCGGCGCTCGCGGTCGCCGGCGCGGCCGACATGTTTTCGGTCTATATCCGCTCGTCGCTGATCCAGCTCCACACGCCCGATGCGATGCGCGGACGGGTCGGCGCGGTGTCGCAGCTCACCATCTCCGCCTCGAACGAACTGGGCGAGGCCGAGTCGGGCTTCCTCGCCGCCGCGCTCGGTCCGGTCGGCGCGGTGCTGGTCGGCGGCGGCGGGGCGATTGTCGTGACGCTCTTGTGGACGTATCTGTTCCCCAGCCTGAAGAACGCGAAGACGTTCGATCCCCCCGCCACCGCGCAGGACGCGCGGACACTCGACCTGGAGGCACGACCATGAAAGCCAACACGATCCTCGAGACGATCGGCAACACGCCGCACATCCGCCTGCAGAAGCTGTTTCCGGGCGCCGAGGTATGGATCAAGTCCGAACGCTCCAACCCCGGCGGATCGATCAAGGACCGCATCGCGCTCGCCATGGTCGAGGCGGCCGAGCGCGACGGCCACCTCACGCCCGGCGGCACGATCATCGAGCCGACGTCGGGCAATACCGGCGTCGGGCTGGCGATGGTCGCGGCGGTCAAGGGCTACAGGCTGGTGCTGGTGATGCCCGAGAGCATGAGCCTCGAACGCCGCCGCCTGATGCTGGCGTACGGCGCGACCTTCGACCTGACGCCGCGCGAGCGGGGCATGAAGGGCGCGATCGAGCGCGCGATCGAACTGGTCGAGCAGACGCCGGGCGCGTGGATGCCGCAGCAATTCGAGAACCCCGCCAATATCGACGTGCACACCCGCACCACCGCGCTCGAGATCTTGAACGATTTCGCCGAGACGCCGATCGACGTGATCATCACCGGCGTCGGCACCGGCGGGCACATCACCGGGGTGGCCGAGACGCTCAAGAAATCCTGGCCGAACCTCAAGGTCTATGCGGTCGAGCCCGAGGCATCGCCGGTCATCTCCGGCGGGTCGCCGGGGCCGCACCCGATCCAGGGCATCGGCGCGGGCTTCGTGCCGGCCAACCTCCATACACAGGCGATCGACGGCGCGATCAAGGTCGACGCCGCCGTCGCCAAGGACATGGCGCGCCGCGCGGCGGCCGAGGAAGGGATGCTCGTCGGCATCAGTTCCGGCGCGACGCTGGCGGCGATCCTCCAGAAACTGCCCGACCTGCCCGACACCGTCCGCGTGCTCGGCTTCAATTACGATACCGGGGAACGCTATCTGTCGGTCCCGGATTTCCTTCCCGAAAGTTGATGTCGCGGTAACCATTCTTTCGCGATATGGCGCGTCCCGGCGGCCGGGGGCCGCCATGTGGTCGAATGCGAAAAGCGATGATCTGCGTCAGCGTCATGCTGGCCTTGTTCCAGCTATGGCCGATGGTGTTCGGCCATCGAGCGCCGATGGATGCCGCGCCGGCGGCCATCGCCGAGGTCGTGCCGAAGCGAGTCGAGGCGGTCGCGATGACCGACACGCTGCCGCGGATGACACCGGCGGCGGTATCGCTTCCCGCCCTGAAAAGCTGCTACCGCCAGTATCGGGCGAAGTTCCAGCAATGCCCCGCGAGCGACCGGGCATGCCGCACGAAGATGGCCGACCAGTGGGACCTGTGCGAGGCGACGGGGCTGTGGCCGCAATAGGCGGCTGAACCCCGGCCTTCGCCAGGGAATGCAAACGCGGACCAAGCGGCACTTGCGACTCGGCGAACCTGCGCAGCCCGCGCGCGCCGGCACCCTCGAATCACTCGTCCGGATTCGAGATACACCCGTAACGACCGCCCGGCATTTCGCTTTCGCGACCGACTGCGCTACAGGCGCACGCCACCCCCGGTCAGGAGCCGTTCGTGCCTTCCTTCTTGCGCTGTCGCGCCGCCTGCCAGATCTCGTGACGCGTCCTCTCCGACAGCGCCGCGTGCTCGACGGCATCCTCGTGTCCATCGCCGCGTTGGCGCTGGCGGTGCCGGCGCTCGTCGTGCATCTCGCGCCGCCGATCGCGCGCCACCCCCGCGTGCGCCCGCTGCCGCAACGCGTCGTCCCCAAGGCCGAGCTGCCCCCGGTCGAGCCGGTCGCCTTCCAGGATCTCGACCCCGCCGACGCGCGCGACTTCAATGCGGAAGTCCCGTTCGTCGACGGTCCGAACCCCGCCGCGCGCCCGTTCCGGCTGACCGGCGACGAGACGCAACGCGCCCGCGCGATCGACTGCATGGCGGCGGCGGTGCTGTACGAGGCGGGCGACGATCCGCTCGGGCAGCGCGCCGTCGCGCAAGTCGTCATCAACCGCGCCCGCCATCCGGCCTTCCCCAAGACGATCTGCGGCGTGGTGTTCCAGGGATCGGAACGATCGACCGGGTGCCAGTTCACCTTCACCTGCGATGGCGCGCTGGTGCGGCATCGCTGGGCCGATGCGCAATGGGTGCGGGCGCGGCAGATCGCGACCGCCGCGCTGAGCGGCAAGGTGTTCGCGCGGGTCGGCTATGCCACGCATTACCATACCGACTGGGTGGTGCCATACTGGCAATCGAGCCTCGACAAGATCGCCGCGGTGAACACGCACCTGTTCTTCCGCTGGACCGGCTGGTGGGGTACGCCGCCCGCGTTCAACCGCTATGTCTCGGCGGACGAGCCCGTGATCGCGGCGCTCGATACTTATTCCACGGCGCATCACGGGCCCGATGCGCTGGCGGCGGACGGCGAGGCTGCGCCGGTCGACGCCGCGGCGGCGGCCGCTGTCGCCGCCGTCGCGCTCCCGACGCCGCTGGTCGGCGACGGCAACAGCTTCGTGCTGCCGCTCGATGCCCGGAAACTCACGCCCGACGGCTTCGCCCAGCTCGCCGCACGGATTTGCGGCGACCGCCCCTATTGCAAGGTGATGGGCTGGACCGACAAGGCGAAGGTTCCCGCGCTTATGCCGATGCTGCCGGCGCAATCGGCCGCGATGTCGTTCAGCTACCTGCGCGACCGCAATAGCGGGTTCGAGAAGACGCTGTGGAACTGCAACGAATTCCACCGCGCCGACGCCGCGCAGTGCATGAAGCAGCAAGTCTACCTTCCGGCGGTCAGGCCGCTGGCGGACAGCGTCAAGCCGGAACTCTTGGCCGGGGGCGTCCGCGCGCCGGCGGTGGTGGTGACGGCCGTGCCGGACGGCCTGCCGGGCGTGCGGCGCAGGGCGGAGGTGCCGGTGGCGAAGGCGACGCCGCTTCCGGCCGCGAAGCCGATGGCGGCGGCATCGGAGGGACGGTAACCCCCTCTCCCCTCCCCGGCCGGGAGGGTCGGGGGTGGGTCGCTCCGCAAGGACGCGCCCCGCCCGCCTTTCCACCCCCGCTCTGCTAAGGGCGGATCGACCTTCATCCTGCTTGGTGGGCGTTACCCCGATTTTTCCGTCATCCCGGACCCTTCGACAAGCTCAGGACAGGCTTGTTCAGGGGTCCACCAAGCCGCTTTCGACTCGAATAGTAATGTAATAGCCGAGGTCGCGGCACGATAGACCATGGAACAAGCCTGCCCTGAGCTTGTCGAAGAGTCCGGGGTGACGGTTTTGTGGCAAAATCCGCGGACAAAACCGCCGACACCGAAGGTCGATCCCCCCGGACAAGGGAAAGGAGCGTCACGCCGCCGCGAACATCTCCGGCGGCAGCGCCATCATCGCCTCGGCCCCCGCTTCGATCTTGCGGCGCAGCGCGCCCGCCTCGGGCATCACGCGCTCGGCGAAATACCGCGCAGTGACGAGCTTGGCGTCGAGGAACGCCGCATCGCCCCCCCAGTCCTCGGCGCCCGCCGCCTTCAGCTTGCTGGCCGCTGACGCCATCCGCAGCCACATCAGCCCCACCGCGACGATGCCCATCAGATGCATGTAGCCATGCGCCCCCGCGCCGACATTGTCGGGGTTCTTCATGCCGTTCGCCAGGAACCACATCGTCGCCTGCTGCAACTCGCCATTGGCCTTTTCCAGCGCGGCGGCGAAATCGGCGGTCGCCGGATCGGCCTTGCCCGCCGCGACCTCGTCGGCGACGACCTTGAACAGCGCCTGCACCGCGCGCCCGCCATGCTGCGCGAGCTTGCGCCCGACCAGGTCCATCGCCTGTACGCCGTTGGTGCCTTCATAGATCATCGCGATCCGCGCATCGCGGACGTACTGCTCCATGCCCCATTCGGCGATGTAGCCGTGGCCGCCGTAAACCTGTTGCGCGTTGGTCGCGATGTCATAGCCCTTGTCGGTGCCGTAGCCCTTGATGACCGGCGTCAGCAAGCCGAGCAGGTCGGCGGCGAGCTGGCGCTCCTCCTCGGTGGCGGCGGCCTGTTCGAGGTCGGCCTGCAACGCCCCCCACAGGCACAGCGCGCGCAACCCCTCGGTCAGCGCCTTGGCCTCCATCAGCAGGCGGCGGATGTCGGGGTGGACGAACAACGTATCGGCTTTCTCGTTCGGCTCCTTCGGCCCCGTCAGCGCGCGCCCCTGGCGGCGGTCCCGCGCATACTGGACGGCGTTCTGAAAGGCCACTTCGGCCACCGCGAGCCCCTGCAACCCGACGCCGAGCCGCGCCGCGTTCATCATGATGAACATCGCGGCGAGGCCCTTCATCTCCTCACCGACCAGCCAACCGGTCGCGCCGTCATAGTTCATCACGCAGGTCGAATTGGCGTGGATACCCATCTTGTGCTCGATCGAGCCGCACGACACCGCGTTGCGCGCGCCGAGGCTGCCATCGTCACCGACCAGGAACTTCGGCACGACGAACAGCGAAATGCCCTTCGAGCTTTCCGGCGCCCCCGGCGTCTTGGCCAGCACGAGATGGATGATGTTCTCGGTCAAGTCGTGCTCGCCCGACGAGATGAAGATCTTGGTGCCGGTGATCGCATACGATCCGTCCGCCTGCGGCTCGGCGCGGGTGCGGATCAGGCCGAGATCGGTGCCGCATTGCGGCTCGGTCAGGTTCATCGTGCCGCCCCATTTGCCGCTGACCATGTTGGGGACGTATTTGGCCTTCTGCTCGTCCGAGCCCTTGACCAGCAACGCGGCGATCGCGCCGTGGCTGAGGCCGGGATACATGGCGAACGCCATGTTGGAGGAGATCATATATTCCTGGAACGCGGTCGAGACGATGTGCGGCATGCCTTGCCCCCCGAATTCCTCCGGCGCGCTGAGCGTGCCCCAGCCCGATTCGACGAACGCGGCATAGGCTTCCCTGAACCCCCTGGGCGTCGTCACGCTGCCGTCGTCGTGCCGCGTGCAGCCCTCCTGATCGCCCGAATGGTTGAGCGGGAACAGCACTTCGGCGACGAACTTGCCGCCTTGGTCGAGCACGGCATCGACCATGTCGGGCGTCGCGTTGGCGAAACCGGGCAGCGTCGCATGGCGCTGCAAGCCGATGACATGGTCGAGGATGAAGCGCGTGTCGCGCACGGGGGGCGTGTAGTGGGGCATGGGGATTTCAGTCCTTGAGGCGACCTTGCGCGCTATTGGTTTCGAGGAGCGTGACGAAGTCGGCAAGCTCGCCGAGCGCCGCGTCGATGTCGTGCTTCTGCGCCTGGAGCAGCGCCATCCGCTCGCGGCAGCGCGCGATCGTCGTCGCCTTCTGCACCCGGCGGCCGTCGCCGATGTCGTACAGGTCGATCATCTCGCGGATTTCGCCGAGGCTGAAGCCGACGCGCTTGCCGCGCAGGATCCAGGCGAGCCGCGCGCGGTCGCGCTGCGCATAGATGCGCGCGGTGCCGCACCGTTCGGGCGCGATCAGGCCTTCGTCTTCATAGAAACGCAGCGCGCGTGCCGTCACGCCGAACTCGGCCGACAGATCGGAGATCGAGAAGCGATCGCGCTCGCGATGATGATCGATCGCGGCATAGGCGGCAGCGCTGGGCATGCCGGTGGGAGTACTTTACCTTTACGTGAACGTCAACATCACTCGCCGCTCGCGCAGAGCAGCCGTCCCTTGGCGTCGCGCAGCGTCGAGGCTTCCGAAACCGATTCGCTCAGCCGCGTCACGTCGAGCGCGGCGGCCGAGGCGCGGCGCGAGCAGATCTTCTGGCACGCCTCCGGCAAGCGCCCGGGAAAGACGATGCGGTCGCCCTCGAACCGGGCGTCGAAGCTGCACGCCGCTTCCGCGCCATCGCCTTCGTCGAGCGTGACGTGGAGCGTCTCCCCCACGCGCGTCACCGTGCCCGAGCCGCCGCAATTCTGCTGCTCGTCGACATCGACGAACACGCCGATGCGGTACGCCGTCGCGCTCGGCACGATGCACACGCGGTCGGCCTCGCGCGCGTAGAGCCCGGTGATGTCGGTATTGGCCGGATCGGGAATGACCCCGGCCTGGATCGCGGCGGCCTCCAGCCCCTGCGGCGTGGTCGTACCGGTCGGCGCGGACGCGGGGGGGCGGTGGCACGCCCCCAGCAGCAGGAGCGCCGCCACGAGCGCCACGGGACACCCCCACCGTTCATGTCGAGCGCAGTCGAGACACCTGCGCCCGGCCCGGTGTCCCGACTGCGCTCGACACGAACGGAAATTTCCATTGGAACATCCGCTCACGCGACCGGCACCAGCCGCTCGCCCTCGATCCGGCGATAGAAGCAACTGCGCCGGCCGGTGTGGCAGGCCGGGCCGGCGGGATCGACGATCAGCCACACCGCGTCCTGATCGCAATCGATCCGCAATTCGACGACGTGGAGGACGTTGCCGGAGGTCTCGCCCTTCTTCCACAGCGTGCCCCGGCTACGCGACCAGAAATGCGCCTCGCCGGTCTCGGCGGTAAGCCGCAAGGCCTCGGCATTCATGTGGGCGAGCATGAGCACCTCGCCGGTCGCGCGATCGGTGGCGACGGCGGTGACGAGGCCGGCGGCGTCGAAACGCGGATCGAGCATGGTGCCGGTTTCGCGAGTGTTGTCCATGAAACGACGATTAGGCGCGAGACGATTGCAGCGAAAGCCCCGTCGGCAACGCTTCAGTCCCGCAGGAAAATCGCATCGTGCGGAATGATGACGCCAAGGCGAGGTACTTCGACATCGTGCGGCACCGCAAACAGATCGTCTCGCCACGAGCTTGGCCCGAGCCGTTGCACGACGCGAGTCAGTTCGCCGGCGGGATCGACGCACACGATCGTGTCGAGTGTCGGCAACAACCGATACTCATCCAGTTTCTCGCCCTGGTCTTGCCGACCCGTCGATGGCGGCGACAGCACTTCGAAAATCGCGACCGGGTCCTCGGCGACCTGATCCTTGTCACGATCCTTCGACAGGGAATTTCCGCAAAAAACGGAAATATCGGGATAACGCGCGTTTCCCTCGCTGGTCCGTATGCCCATGTCGGACCCATAAGGACGACACCCCGATCCCTTGAGAGCGGTCCAGAGAAACCCGAAAATGTTTCCTGCGACGCGCGCATGTTCCCGCGTCCCGCCGGTCATCGCGGATCACGCCATCGACGAGCTCGAACTTCCGGTCGGTGCCGAAATCTATCGACAGAAATTGCTCGACCGTGATCGGCTGATATTCCGGGTCCGGGGGCATGGCCTTGTGTACCACCGAATACACCGTCGACAAAGCGCCGCCTCACCCCTTGCGGATCGCCTTCGCCAGGTCCGCCTTGTTCATGGTCGACCGCCCCGCCACACCGATCCTGCGCGCTTCCTTCAGCAAGTCTGCCTTGGTGCGGTCCTCCAGTTCGGTTCCGCGATGGTCGAGCGTGCCCGCCGCCCTGGCATTGGCGATTCGTGCAGCCTTCTGTTTCGACGCGCCGTCCTTGCGCAGATCCTCGTACAGCTTGTCGTCCTTGACGCTTGGTCCATGATCCTTCGCCATCCGCAACCTCCTGCCATCGCCCGTAAAAACGGGCCAGCCGATCAATCGCTCCCGATGTTGTGACAAAAGCGCGACAAACCCGGCGCGGCCCCCTATATGCCCGCCAGCAAGCACTGCCGATGCCTATCCCCGAAGGGCGACATGCTGACCACGAACCCCCATGAAGACGATAGCCTGCATGAAGAATGCGGCATTTTCGGCATTTCCGGTGCGGCCGATGCCGCCCGGCTGGTCGCGCTCGGGCTGCACGCCTTGCAGCATCGCGGGCAGGAGGCGGCCGGCATCACCAGTTTCGACGGCGGCGAATTCCACACCCACCGCGCGATGGGGCATGTCGCCGGGAATTTCGACCGCGAGGACGTGATGGTCCCGCTGCGCGGCTCGGTCGCGTGCGGGCATGTGCGCTATTCCACCACCGGCGAGACCGCGCTGCGCAACGTCCAGCCGCTCTATGCCGACCTGGCGAGCGGCGGCTTCGCGATCGCGCATAACGGCAACCTCTCCAACGCGATGCGGCTGCGGCGCGATCTCGTGCGGCGCGGCTCGATCTTCCAGTCGACCAGCGATACCGAGACGATCATCCATCTCGTCGCGACCAGCAATTACCGCACCGTCGTCGACAAGTTCATCGACGCGCTCAAGCAAGTCGAGGGCGCCTATTCGCTCATCGTGATGACGCCGGAAGGCATGATCGCCTGCCGCGACCCGCTCGGCATCCGTCCGCTCGTGATGGGCCGGATCGAGGGCGTCGAGGGCATTGAGGACAATGGCGGCGCGGTGATCTTCGCCTCGGAAACGGTGGCGCTCGACGTGGTCGGCGCGACCTTCGTGCGCTCGATCGACCCGGGCGAACTGGTCATGGTCAAGGGCACCGAGATTTCCTCGCACCGCCCGTTCGCTCCCGTCGCGCCGCGCCCGTGCATCTTCGAATATGTCTATTTCTCGCGCCCCGATTCGATCTCGGAGGACCGCAGCGTCTATACCGTGCGAAAAGCGATCGGCGCGCAACTGGCGATCGAAAGCCCGGTCGACGCCGATCTCGTCATCCCCGTCCCCGATTCGGGCACGCCCGCCGCGCTCGGCTACGCGCAGCAATCGGGCATTCCGTTCGAACTCGGCATCATCCGCTCGCATTATGTCGGGCGCACCTTCATCCAGCCGGGCGACAAGGTGCGCCACCTTGGCGTCAAGTTGAAGCACAATGCCAATCGCGCCCTGATCAAGGGGCAGAAGGTCGTGCTGATCGACGATTCGATCGTGCGCGGAACGACCAGCCTCAAGATCGTCGAGATGATGCGCGATGCCGGCGCGGCCGAGGTGCACATGCGCATCGCCAGCCCGCCGACGCGGCATAGCTGCTTCTACGGCGTCGATACGCCCGAACGCGCCAAGCTGCTCGCCGCGACCAAGAACCTCGCGGAGATGGCCGCGTACATCAAGGCCGACAGCCTGGCGTTCGTCTCGATCGACGGGCTGTACAAGGCGCTGGGCGAGCCGCAACGCAACGCCATCCGCCCGAGCCATTGCGATGCGTGCTTCACCGGCGACTATCCGACGCACCTGACCGACCAGGACGACGTTTCCTCGGTCGACCAGTTCGCGCTGCTGGCGGAGCGGGTGAGCTAGAGCATTTCTCGCTGTCGCAGGATCACCCTCCCCTTCCCGCCCGGCTGCGCCGAGCGGGCCCCTTCCCTCTCCCGCTGGGAGAGGCAGGCAGGAGCGCAGCGACGGAAGGGTGAGGGTGATCCAGGCGAGCCGATAAATGCTCTAGCCCGAAGTCAGACCGGTTTAGCACCCTTGGTCGAGCAGCTCGCGAACTTGCCGTTGAGGCGGCATTTGGCGGGCTTGGCTGGCGGGCATTTGATGAACTTGCCCTTGTTGTCCTTGCACGGTGCCGCGAACGATGGTGCCGCGCTGATCGAGAAAGCGAACATCGTCGCCGCGAAAATGGCTTTACGCATGATACGTCTCCTGCGCCCCCATGGGCTGGTGCCGAGGATACCCTGCGTCGCGCGATCGTCAAAGCACGATTGCGCCATCCCGGACCGGCGCGGCCGCTACGCCCGGGCCGGCAGCGTGAAGATGAAGCGCGCGCCCTGCCCCGGCGCCGAATCGACCGTGACGTCGCCGCCCATCGCCCGCGCCAGCCGCCGCGCGATATAGAGGCCGAGGCCCGAGCCGCCGGCCTCGCGCGGATCGACTCGCTCGAACTTGTCGAAGATGCGTGCCTGGTCGTCCAGCGCGATGCCCTTGCCCTGATCGGCGACGATGATCGCGGCCATCTCGCCGTCGCGTTCGGCGCGGACCCAGACCATCCCTTCGCCGGGCGAATAGCGCACCGCGTTGCCGATGAGGTTGACCAGCACTTGCAGCGCGCGGCGGAATTCCCCCGTCGCGGCGAGCGATTCGCCGAGCGACGGGCGGTCGATCCGCACCGTCGCCTCGGCCGCGCGGACTTGCAGCAGGCCCGCGGCACGCCGCGCGACATCGGCGAGGTCGAGCGCTTCGCCGGCCACCGCGAAATCGGGCCGTTCGATCGCCTGCAGATCGACCAGATCGTCGACCAGCCCCATCAGGTGCCGCCCGGCACTGGCGATGTCGGCGGCGTAATCGGCATAGTCCTGCCGCAGCGGCCCTTCGGATTGCGCGTGAATGCTGTCGGCATTGGCGATGATGCGATCGAGCGGCGCGCGCAGCGCCTGGTCGAGCCGCGCGGCGAACGCGGCGGTCGCCGCCTCGCTCGCCGCCGCCGTCACCGCCACCGCCACCGGTCGCGTGTCCGTCGCCGGCGCCGCGTCGTCGAGCAGGTGCGCCGCGCCGACGAAACCGGCGAACGCGCCGCTCGCATCGGTGCGCGGGTTGGCGGCGAGCCGCACGCCGCGCCCGGTGTCGCGGATCGTCGCGGGCTGATCGTCGAAACGCCGCTGCAAGGCGAGCCCGCCAAGGATCGGGAACATGCCTTCGCGCTCGCCCAGCACGAACAGCCGGGTGAGCGGCTGGCCGAGCATCGCGCTCGCGTCGAAGCCGTGGCGCACGCCCGCCGACACCGACAGGAAGGTCAGCCGCAGCGCGCTGTCGGTTTCCCACAGCCAGTCGGCCCCGCTGCGCAGGAAATCGGCCGCACGGTCGGCGGCGGCGGCGGTGGGATGCCACGCCGCGCGCGTGCGCCAGCCGGTCACGGTCAGGCGCACGCCGCCGGACGGCGCATCGGGCTGCGCGCGCACCCACAGTTCGAGGTCGTCGTCGCCGTCCGCCGCGACCACGCCGCGCGAGACGAGGATGCCGAGCCGCTGCGCCAGCCGCCCCAGCGTCGCCACTTGCGGCACGGCGAGCGGCAGCCCGATCGCACCGCCCGCGCGCGCGTTGAGATCGTGCAGCCGCTGGTCCGCCTCGACCAGCCGCCCGTCGCGGTCGATCAGCCCGCGCACCGGCGGCAGCATCGGTTCGGTCGCGTTCATCGGCGTGCCCTCCCCGGTTTCGGGGGCCGCCCGAGCGCGACCAGCGCGGCGCGGTAATCGCGGTGCAGCAACAGCGGCGCAAGCGCTTGGCGCGCGGTGTCGGGCGGGATCGCGACGATATCGTCGAGCGCTTCGGCGAAACCGTCCAGATCGCGGCGCGGATCGGCATCGCTGAGCGCCAGCCCGATGCGCGCGATCGACGCGCGGTCGAGATCGAGCGCGCGCAGCAGCAGCCACAGCCGCTCGCCCGCGGGATCTAGCACGACATCGCGCGTATCGGCATAATCGAGGCCGAGCGCATAAGCGAGCAGCGCGACAAACAGCGACAGCCGGCGATCGCCCAGCGCCTCGGTCAGCAGGGCGGGCAGTTCGTTCGGTTGCGCGTCGATCGCGCCGGCGAGGCGCAGCGCGATCGCCTCGAGCCGGTCGCCCTCGTCATGCGCGGCGATGCTGCGCAGCGCCGCCTCGGCCAGCGCGCGGTCGAGCGCGGGGAGCGTATCGCCCGCGACATCGCCGAAGCGCTCGCGCAGCACGGCGGTGATCCACCAGACGAGCCGGTGGTGCAGGTCGGCGGGCAGATCGGTCGGGATCGACTGGCCCGGCCCGGGCGGCACGCGGCGGCGGCTTTCGGCCGAGAGCAAGGCGATCGCGCTCGGGCCGACGACGGTGTCGGCGCTGGCGGCGAGGCGCGGCAGCAAGCTCGGGCGATCGGGATCCTCGGGCGCCTGGCTCGGCAAGGCATCGGCGAGCAGATCCTGCCGCACCCGCCCGAACAGGTCGCGCATCAGCTCGGCATCGCGGATCAATCCGGCATCGACCAGGCGATCGAGGCTCGCGGGTGCATCGGCGGCGAGCGCGTCCGCCAGCGCGGGCGCGGCGCGGGCGGCGAGCAGGCGCGCGGCGTATCCGCGCAGCGCCCCCTCGACCCCGCGCGCAAGGTCGCCGAGCAACGTCGCCATCGCCAGGCGCAGGCGATCGTCGAGCCGGTCCTGCCCGTCGAGGAAGAAGTCGTCGATCGCGGTCGACAGCCGGTCTTCGGCGCGCACGTCCGCAACCGCTGCACGCGCGAGCAGCGCGGTGGCCCCCCGACGGGGGCCGTCATCCATGTCGCGACGGTCGATCGACATGTCCTTGCATCTAGGGGATTGTCGTTAAAGCGAGACTAAGGCTTTTTGCGAAACGCCTCAATCGCCGCCGTCAGCGTGGCGGCGGCGTAAAGCGCGGCGGCGGCGAGCGCGACCAGCGGCTCGCCCGCGATCAGCGGCGGAAGCATCGCCAGCGGATAGGCGGCGGGGCTCGCCCACCAGCGGCGCTGCATCGCGGGCAAGGCGGCGCGTTCGAGCAAGGCCGCGGCGATGACCAGCGCCCCGGCGAGGATCGGCCCGGCCGGGCGATCCTCGCCGAGGCCGACCAGCACCGCGGCGACTGCGGCGATGGCCGGGCCGACCTGGTCCGCGCCCTGCGCCAGCGCGCCCTCGTCGCGCACCCAGGCCAGCGCCGCCGCGATGCCGGCCAGCACGATGCCCAGGCAGGCGACTGCCATGCCGAGCGCCGGATAGCCCATGAACAGCGCGACGAACGCGACCGACGCGATCGCGCCAGCCCCCGCGACGACCGCGACGGTCGGCACCGCGCGCGCCATCAGCGGCGGCAGCGCGAGCCGCACCAGCGGCGCGACCAGGAAGCGATCGACCCAGCGCAGCGGCCGCGCGACCAGCGCCGCGACCGTGCCGTTGCCGCGCCGGGCGAGCGCTTGCGCGCTGCGTTCGATCGTGTGGCCGGGCGCGGCGTGCGGATCGAGCCGGAGCTGATCGGCGCCCCCTTGCGCCGCGACGCGCAGCAGGGTCGACTGGAAATCGTAATCGCGCGGCATCGCCGCCGCCTCGGCCAGCCGCTTGCCGTCGAGCAGCGCCAGCCCGGCCCACGCGGTATGCGCGCCGACCCGTTCGTAGCGCGGATCGCCCTGGTCGGTGACGAGCAGCGTGTCGCGCGGCGCGGCGGCGAGCGATCGCACCATGTCGCCGGTGGTCACCACGCCGTCCGCGACGACCAGCACGCGCGCGAGCGGGTGGAGCTTCTCGACCGCCTCCCGCGCCGTCCGCACCGCATCGACCGAGACGCCGCGCCGCCCGATCCGGCTGATCGCGCCGAGCAGTTCCGGCGTCATCCGCGCGACCACCAGCACGATCTGCACCGCGCCGGCGGTGGCGAGCAAGCGCGCCTGGAACTCGATCAGCGTCAGCCCGCCGAACGGCAGCGTCGCGGCGAGCACGCCGGCCCGGTCATCGGCATCCTCGGTCGCGAAAATCAGTCCAGCCAGCATCGCCGGGCTGTTAGGGCGTTCGGGTGGCTAAGGCAAAGGGCGCGGGATCGGGGTCGTGTGTCGGTCGGCCCGCTCCCCCGCGAAGCGCGGCCGCTGCAAACCCCTGCCGTCATCCCGGACCTGTTCCGGGATCCACCGTGCCACACTTCCCGGCCGCCGATGGCTGCACCACGGCGGATGCAGGAACAAGCCTGTCCCGAGCTTGTCGAAGGGTCCGGCATGACAGGAGGATGAAGTACTTGCAGATCTTCGCAAAGCCCGACGAAAGCGGGATCCGGGTTCCACGCACCCGCTGGTGATCAAGCTTCAGAGCCGGTCCACCGCGCGGTGCAGGCGCCGCATCAGGCCGGGGTCGTGCGCGACCGCGTCCGCTGCTTCGCTGGCGATTGCCATCAGGCGGATCGCGCCGAAGCTCGCGGCGAGCCCGCGCAGCCGCAGCGCCGCCGCGCGCCACGCCTCGTCGCCCCGCGCCGCTTCGAGGCCGGCCAGCCCGCGCTTCACGCTGTCGAGGAAAGCCTCGCGCAGCTCGGCGATCAGCGCGGGTTCGTCTCCCACCGCCGCCGCCAAGGTCGCATCGATTGCACCGGGATCATACGCCATGTCGCATTGCTACGACCAAAGGCCTTAAGGCATTGTTGCGCTATTCGCTTTGCAGGCGGCATATTCATGGTAAACGTGCGCGATGAACGGGGGTTCGCGTATCATCGACCTGCGGCCGCACGGTGCCGCATCGTCTGCCGAGCGTGGCGGAGGTGGCGACTCGATGGACGACGATAACGACGCCCCCCCCGTCGCGACCACGCAGGCTACCGACCCGCTGTCCGCCCTGGCGTTCGACGACGAGACCGCCGAACCGGCGTCGCGCGGCGCCGGGCCGTGGCTGGCGGGGCTCGGCCTGCTCGTGTCGCTCGGCTGGATCGGCGGGATGCTGTGGCTCTCGCGCTTCGCGCTTGGCGATCTGGCGCCGCCCGGTCTCGCCATGTTCGTCGCCGCCTTGTGCGTGCCCCCCGCCCTGATCGGCGTGCTGCTGCTGCTCGCGCTGCGCACCAGCTCGGCCGAGGCGCGGCGTTTCGGGCGCACGGCGCAGGCGATGCGCGCGGAAGCGGCCAGCCTGGAGCGCAGCATCGCCGTCCTGACGCGCGGGATCGACGACAATCGCGCGAAGCTCGCCGAGCAGACCGCCAGCCTGACGGCGCTGGGCGACGGCGCCGTCGCGCGGCTGGCGACGGTGGGCGAAGGGCTTGCCGGGCATGTCGCCACGGCGGACGCGCAGGCGACGACGCTCGCGGCCGCCGCCGATATGGCGCATACCCGGCTGGAAGTCCTGCTCGCCTTGCTGCCGCGCGCGCATGGCGAGACCGAATCGCTCGCCGGCCTGCTCAAGGCGACCGGCGTCGCCGCGACCGAACATGCCGCCGCGCTCGATGCGCAATTGACCGCGCTGGCCGAGCGCGGGCGCGAGGCCGATGCCGTGGCGAACGGCGCGGCGCAGAAGCTCGCCGCGCATATCGTGCGGATGGAGGCGACCAGCGAGACCGCCGGCGCGCGCCTGGAACAAGTCACCGGCGACATGTCGACCGCGGTCGACGGCTTGCTCGGCCGCACCGCCGACGCGATCGACGAGGCGCGCAAGGGCATCGCCGCGCAGGGCGACGCGCTGCTGGCGATGCTCGGCACCAACCAGGCCGCGCTCGACCGCGCCGCGCGCGACAGCGCGGAGGCGCTGGCCACGCGAATCGCCGACATCGAAGTGCTGATCGAGCGCGTCGCCGCCCGGCTTGACGATCAACACACGCGCAGCGACGCGATCGTGGCCGATCTCGACGACGGCATCATCCGCGTCTCCGATCATTTCGAGGCGCTGCATGCGCAGGGCGTGGTGCGCGCGCAGGAACTGGCGGGGTCGATCGGCGCGCTCGGCGGATCGGCCGACGCGATGACCGAAGCGCTCAGGACCGGCGACACGATGGCGACCACCGCGATCGACACGACCGAGCGGTTGCTGCTCGCGCTCGATTCGGCCGCGCGCGAAATCGACGAGACGCTACCCGAGGCGCTGGCGCGGCTCGACGCCCGCATCGCCGACAGCCGCCGCGCGGTCGGCCATGCCAAGCCCGAACTGCTCGCGCTGGTGACGGCGGCGGAAAGCGCGCATGACGCGATCGAGGCGATCGCGCAGGTCATCGCCGGGCAGCGCGCGACGGTCGATACGCTGGCGGGGACGCTGCTCGACACGCTCAGCGACGGCAAGGTGAAGGCCGATGCGCTGGGCCAGATGGTCGACGACACGATCGGCCGGACGCATCGCTTCGCCGAGGAAGCGGCACCCCGGCTGGTCGAGGCGCTGCTGCGCGTGCGCGATACCGCCAGCGCCGCCGCCGACCGCGCGCGCGAGACGCTGGCGACCGTCATTCCCGAGGCCGCCGCCGCGCTCGAACGGCAAAGCGCCGCCGCGATGGAGCGCGCCACCGCCCATGCGGTCGACCGCCAGATCGCCAGCATCGGCGCCGCCGCCGAGGCCGCGGCCGACGCCGCCACGCGCGCGTCCGAACGGCTGACGCGCCAGATGCAGGCCATCGCCGACTCGACCGCGATCGTCGAGAACCGGCTGGAGGATGCCCGGATCGAACGCGAGAATGCCGATCAGGATACGCTCGCGCGCCGCGTCTCGCTGCTGATCGAAACGCTCAATTCATCCTCGATCGACATCGCCAAGGCCTTTTCCAGCGACGTATCGGACAGCGCCTGGTCGGCCTATCTCAAGGGCGATCGCGGCGTGTTCACGCGGCGGGCGGTGCGCTTGCTCGATGCGACCGAGGCGCGCGAGATCGCGCGGCTGCACGACGAGGACCCGGCCTTTCGCGAGCAGGTCAACCGCTACATCCACGATTTCGAGGCGATGCTGCGCCAGATCCTGTCGCAGCGCGACGGCTCGCCGCTGGGCGTGACATTGCTGTCGTCGGACATGGGCAAGCTGTACGTCGCGCTGGCACAAGCGATCGAACGGCTGCGGACCTAGGGTGCGACGCTCCCCCGGCGCATGATGCCGTTCCCCTGCGGAGGCGGGGGCTCCAGGGTTCCAAGCGCATCGCTCGCGGCCCCTTAGGGCGGATCGACCTTTAGTGTCGGCAGTTTTGCCTACGGTTTTCCCGCAAAAACCGTCACCCCGGACTCGTTCCGGGGTCTACCGTGCCGCGATCTCGGCGATCATACTACTATCGGGTCGAAAGCCGCTCGGTGGAACCCGGCACAAGCCTGTCCTGAGCTTGTCGAAGGATTTGAGGTAACGAAAAACGCCGGGGTAGAGCCCAACAAGGAGAATGAAGGTCATCCGGCCTTAGGCTCCTGCTTTCGCGGGAGATCACGTCAACTGAAAATTGGTGGTGATACCGCCCCGCTCACCCCAGGGCGCGGCGCCCGAACCCACCGGCTTGCGGACGCCGCTCGACCAGTGGATTGGCCTCGCGTTCCAGCATCGCCAGCGTCTTGTCGAACAGCGGGCGCAGCGCGACGATATCGGCCAGCGCCGCATCCGGCGTGTCGCGGCTTTCCACGCAATCGCGCGCGATCGTCTCGATCCGTTCGGCGATCTCGCCGAGCGGCTCGGCGCCGAACTGCCGCGCCTCGCCCTTCAGCGTGTGCGCCGGAATGACCAGCGCCGCCGCGTTCTGTGCGCGCATCGCCGCTTCGATCGCGGCGACCGACTTGACCCCGTCTTCCCGGAAATAGCCGAGAATGCGCACGAAGCCGGCACCGAGTTCGGCACGCGAGCGTGCGAACACCGTCCAGTCGATCAGGTTGCTCTCGTCGAGTGACACCATCGTCTCCCCCCGGTCACGGGCCACCACGGCACGTCAAGGCGTGGATCATCTTGTACCGCACGCAAGTAAACGAGCGGTTGACGACGAGGCGGTATTTTACATTTCGGAAAGTCGATAAGTATCTGGCGAGCGGGAGATAAGTCCATTCTGGAGCGGATGAAGACCGCTACCGGTCGAACGGGTTCTTCGGCGCGCGCAGCGTCAGGCGCACCGGCACCGCGCCGAAGCCGAGGTCGCGGCGGATGCCGTTGACGAGATAGCGCTGGTAGCTGGTCGGCAAGTGATCGACGCGCGTCCCGAACAGGACGAAACCCGGCGGGCGCGTCTTGGCCTGGGTCAGGTAACGCAGCTTGATGCGCTTGCCGCCGGGCGCGGGCGGCGGGTTGGCCTCGACCGCTTTTTCGAACCAGCGGTTGAGCTCGCCGGTGCCGACGCGGCGCGACCAGGCGTCGCGCGTCTCGAACGCGACCTTGAGCAGCACGTCGATCCCCTTGCCGGTCGCGCCCGACACGGTCAGCACCGGCATGCCCTTGATCTGGCTCAGCCCCTCCTCGAGCGCGCCCTTGATGCCGTTGAACAGGCTCGATCCGTTCTCGGCGATGTCCCATTTGTTGATCGCGACGATCAGCGCGCGGCCCTCCTGCAACGCGGCGTCGGCGATGCGGAGGTCCTGCGACTCCAGCCCGCGCGTCGCATCGAGCAGCAGCACCACCACCTCGGCGAAGTCGATCGCGTGGAGCGCATCGGCGACCGACAGTTTTTCCAGTCTATCCTGTACGTTCGCCCGCTTGCGCATGCCGGCGGTGTCGATCAGCCGCACCTTGCGCGAATCCTCGCCCGGTTCGCGCTCCGGGTCGTGCCAGATCCAGTCGACCGCGATCGAATCGCGGGTGATGCCCGCTTCCGGCCCGGTGATCAGCCGTTCCTCGCCAAGGATGCGGTTGATCAGCGTGGACTTGCCGGCATTGGGCCGGCCGATGATCGCGAGCTTGAGCGGCGCGTCGGGGCTGTACTCCGCATCCTCGTCGGCATTGGGAATGTCCGCGCCGTCGGCATCCTTGTCCGGCTCGATATAGGGCAGCAGCGCGTCGAACAGCTCGACCAGCCCCTCGCCATGCTCGGCCGACAGTTCGACCGGATCGCCGAAGCCGAGCGACAGCGATTCGAGGATGCCGTCCGCGCCGGCCTTCCCTTCCGCCTTGTTGGCGACGAGGATGACGGGCGTGGTCGATCCGCGCAGCCAGCGCGCGATTTCCTCGTCGAGCGGGACCAGCCCGGCGCGCGAATCGAACAGGAACAAGGCGACGTCGGCCTGCGCGACGGCGGCCTCGGTCTGCCGGCGCATGCGGCCGGGCAGCGAGGCGGCGTCCTGGTCCTCGTAACCGGCGGTATCGATCACGCGGAAATCGAGCCCGACCAGCGTCGCGTCGCCCTCGCGCCGGTCGCGCGTCACGCCCGGGCGATCGTCGACGAGCGCGAGTTTCTTGCCGACGAGACGGTTGAACAGGGTCGACTTGCCGACATTGGGCCGGCCGATGATCGCGACCACGGGGAGACTGGACATGCGCGGTCCCTAGCTCATCGCATCGGCCACGTCACGCCGTCCCCTCCGCCGGCGGGCGTTCAGCGCAGCGCGTTCGCGATCAATTTGTGCAGGCGCGATTGCAGCGCGTCGTTCGCGGCGAGGAATTCGCTGCGCTCGATCATCCGGTCGCCGCCGCGGAAATCGCTGACGAAACCGCCGGCTTCCCTGACCAGCAGCAGGCCCGCCGCGACGTCCCACGGCTGGAGGTCGCTTTCCCAATAGCCGTCGTAGCGCCCCGCCGCGACCCAGGCGAGATCGAGCGCGGCCGATCCCATCCGGCGGATGCCCGCCACCTCGGGCGCGACCGCGCCGAAGATGCGGCTCCACTGCGCGAAATCGCCGTGTCCGAGGAACGGGATGCCGGTCGCGATCAGCGAGTCCGCCAGGTCGCGCCGTGCCGACACGCGCAGGCGCTGCTCCTGCACCCATGCCCCCCGGCCCTTCTCCGCCCAGAACGCCTCGTCGGTGATCGGCTGATAGACGAGCGCCGAGGTGATCTCGCGCTTGCCGTTGGGCAGCGGCTCCTCGACGCCGATCGAGATGGCGAAATGCGGGATGCCGTGGAGGAAGTTGGTCGTCCCGTCGAGCGGATCGACGATGAAGCGCGGCTTGCTCGGGTCGCCGGCGACTGCGCCGCGTTCCTCCATCAGGAAACCCCAGTCGGGCCGTGCGCGCGACAGTTCCTCGTACAGCGTCTGCTCGGCGCGCTGGTCGGCCATCGACACGAAATCCGCCGGCCCCTTGCGGCTGACCTGCAACTGCTGGACTTCGTTGAAATCGCGCCGCAACCGCGGCCCCGCCTTGCGCGCGGCGCGGTCCATGATCGTCATCAGGCCGGAATGGGAGGGCATTATATTTTTCCTAGACCCCCTCTCCCTTTGGGTGAGGGAGGGGCCCGCCGCCAACGGCGGTGGGAGGGTAAGGGTCGATCGGCAAGAGCACCGCCCTCACCCGACCTCGTTTCGCTCGGCCACCCTCTCCCACAGGGAGAGGGATTAAGGTCAGTCCGCCCGCCTCACATATTCTTGCGCATAGACATCCACCACGATCCGCGTTCCCGCCCCGATATGCGGCGGCACCATCACGCGCACGCCGTTCTCCAGGATCGCGGGCTTGTAACTCGACGAGGCGGTCTGCCCCTTCACCACCGCGTCGGCCTCGACGATCATCGCCTCGATCGTGTCGGGCAACTGCACCGCGATCGGGCGTTCGTCCCACAATTCCATCACGACATCCATGCCGTCCTGCAGGAAGGCGGCGGCGTCGCCCAGGATGTCCGCGTCGAGCGTGATCTGTTCGTAATTGACCTTGTCCATGAAGGTCAGCGTGTCGCCCTCGCGGAACAGATACTGGAAATCGACCGTGTCGAGCCGCACCTTCTCCACGCTCTCGGCCGAGCGGAAACGGACGTTGTTCTTGCGGCCGTCGATCAGGTTCTTCATCTCGACCTGCATATAGGCGCCGCCCTTGCCCGGCTGGGTATGCTGGATCTTCACGGTCTTCCAGATGCCGCCTTCATATTCCAGGATGTTGCCGGGACGGATTTCGACCGCGTTGATCTTCATGGGGATGCCTGTAGCTGGAAAGAGCGAGACGGGCACCCGGCAAAGTATATTCTGCCGGGACCCGGAGCGCGGCCTTTAACGAGGCAGCGGCTTCCCGGCAAGATAGGGGTACGGGTCGACATCGTCGCCCTGATACCAATGCTGCGCCGGCGTCGTGCGGGTCAGGCCGAAATGCAGGTGGAAATTGCCCGCGCCGGCGTTGCCGGTATCGCCGACATAGCCGATCGTCTGCCCGGCGGTGATCGCCTGCCCCTCGTGCAGCCCCGGCGCATAGCCGGCGAGGTGCGCGTAATAATAGGTCCACGTCCCGGTCGGCGAGCGGATGTACAGCGTCGTCCCGCCCGCCGCGCTGGTCCACTCTTTCTCGACCGTCCCCGGCGCGGCGGCGAGCACCGGCGTGCCGGCCGGGGCGGCGAGATCGGTCCCGTGATGGACGCGCAGCCCGTTGTCGCGCGGGTCGCCCCACGACTCGCGGATCGTCTCGCGCCGCACGCCCGCGACCGGGACCGCGAGCACGGCGCCGGCCATCGTCCCGGTCGCAGGCGGAGCCCGCCACCGGACGGCGTGCGACAGGCGCGCGATCACGTCCGGGGAGCCCGCCGCGTCGGGCAGGCGGAGCGCCGCGATCCACAAGCCGATCAGCGCCAGCAGCACGACCAGCAGGCCGACCGCGATACGCCGCAGGATCACGGCACCGCGCTCACTGCTGGAACACCGCCGGCGTTCCGGCCTTGACCATCAGCGCGAGCCGCGCGGCGTCCCAATTGGTCAGGCGGATGCAGCCGTGGCTTTCGGCGCGGCCGATCGTGCTCGGCTCGGGCGTGCCGTGGATGCCGTAATGCGGCTTCGACAGATCGAGCCACACCACACCGACCGGACCGTTGGGACCGGGCGGCAGGGTCGCCGCCTTGGCGCTGCCCTTGGCGTCCCAGAACAGCTTGGGGTTGTAATGGAACGGCGGATTGTACGACGGGCCGACGATCTTCCAGGTGCCGATCGGCAGTGGATCGTGCTCGCTGCCCATCGTCGCCATGAACTGCGCGACGAGCTTGCCGTCCTTGTCGAGCACGCGCAGCACTTCGTCGGACTTGTCGACCACGACCTTCACGCCCTGCGGTTGCCGTGCATCGACGTTGAGCCCCGCCAGCGTCTGGCGCCATGGCGCCGGCAGCTTCGGGTCATAACCGAGCGACGCCGCGATCGCATTGGGCACGACGATCCTGCTCCCCGGCACAAGCCGCGTCGCCGGGCTGTTAAGCTCGAGCAGCACGGCCGGCGTGGTGTGGAACATCTCGCCCAGTTTCTCCATCGGCGAGCGATAGCCGAGCGTGGACAGCTTGGCCTGTTCCGCCGGATCCTTGGGCAGCGGGTTGACATACGGCCCGGCGAGCATCTCGGCGGTGAGCGCGATCGTCTGCGTCGGACGCCACGCGCGATGGGGATACAGCGCGCGCAACGTGGCCGGGTCCATCGCACCGCTTTTCGGCAAGCCGCTTGCCTCCTGAAAACCCTTGAGCGCCGCGACCAGCGACTTGCCTTGCCGCCCGTCGAGCACGCCGGGCGAGAAACCGAGATGGTCGAGAATGACCTGCACATGCAGGATCGAGCGATCCAGCGCGGCGGGCGCCGTCGATGCCGATGTCGGCTTCGTTCCCGGTGCCTTGGCTCCGATCAGCCCAAGCGATACAAGGGCGAGACAAGCCGATCCGACCAGTGTTTTCCGTGTCACGTCAAGCTCCTACATGGTGGATCATGCAGACAACGATGGATCGCCCGCTTGGGTCCGGACAAAAGGGCACGAGCGACATGACCTGTTCGCGCCGTGCGCTGATCGGCGGCGCGCTGGCCGGCGGCGCGGCGCTGGCGTTCCCGGTGCCGGCGGTCGCGATCGGCACCGAATGGCGGCTGGCGATCCGCAACGTCCATAACAACGAAAGCGTCGATGCGCTGTTCGCCCGGGGTGGTGCTTTCCTGCCCGAGGGTCTGGCCGAACTGAACCACGGCCTGCGCGACTGGCGTACCGGCGAGGCGACGGTGATGGACCGCAAGCTGCTCGCCTTGCTGGTGCGGCTACGCGAGAAACTGGAGGTGAGCGGCAATCGCAGGATCGACCTGATCTCGGGCTATCGCTCGCCCAGGACCAACGCGGCGCTGCGCGCGTCCGGCGGCGCGCATACCGGCGTCGCGACCCAGAGCCAGCACATGCTGGGCCGGGCGACCGACATCATGGTGCCGGGCGTGACGCTGGAGCGGCTGCACGGCGCGGCGCTGGCGCTCGGCGGCGGCGGGGTCGGCTATTACCCGCGCGACGGCTTCGTCCATGTCGACACCGGCCGCGTGCGGCAGTGGTGAAGCATAAGGGGTGAGGCGTCAGGGGTAGTTCTGGCGGGCGTGGAGGACGGCGACTATATCGATGAAGTCGCTTTCGACTCGATAGATGACGATATAATTTGGGTGGACGATCGCTTCGCGTGTGCCCGCGACTCGCCCGGGCCGATGAATGTAAGGATGTACCGAGAGACGTTCGACGGCACTTTCGACAAGGACCTGAATGCAGTCCGCAGCGGCGGGGTTTCGGGCTGAAATGTAATCGGCAATCCCTTCCAGATCGTCGAGCGCTTCACTGCTCCAGACGACGGGAAGCAAAACGGTTCTTTTCAATGACCTGCTTTACACGCCTCATGGCTTCGTCATGCGGAATTTTAGGTTCGGTCGAAGCGAGCGCGCGTTCCACCTTCGCGCGAAACCACACGTCATACGCCTCGGCCTCTTCGGTCGTGGCGAATTCGGACTCGATCGGGGACAGTTTGGCCATGCGCGTAGGCTATCACTAAAATAGTGAAATCGCTACCCCGCCAGCACCGCCGCGAACGCGCGCACCGCCGCCGTTTCGTCACCGCCCCACACCGCCTGCGACACGGCCAGGAAGTCCGCCCCCGCCGCCACCAGCGGTGCCGCGTTGGCGGGGGTGATGCCGCCGATCGCGACGCACGGTATCTCGAACAGTGTCGACCACCAGCTCAGCAGCACCGGATCGGCGACATGCCCGGTCGCCTTGGTCGTCGTCGGATGGAACGCGCCGAACGCGACGTAATCGGCGCCCGCCTCGCCCGCTTCCATCGCGAGGTGGCGGCTGTCGTGGCACGTCACGCCGATCTGCGCCGCCGGGCCCAGCACCAGGCGCGCCTCGCGCGGGTCGCCATCGCCTTGCCCGAGATGCACGCCGTCCGCGCCGAGGCGCTTGGCCAGCGCGATGCTGTCGTTGACGATGAAGGCGACGTCGGCATCGCCGCACATCCGCTGCAACGGCGCGGCCAGCGCGGCGGCGGCGTGCTGATCCACGTCCTTCACCCGGAACTGGAACGCCGCGACCGGCCCGGCGTCGAGCGCGCGCTTCAACCGATCCGGGAACGCCCCGCCGACGTCCGGCGGCGAGACGAGATAGAGCTGGCACGCCGGCCGCCGCTCGTCGCGCTTGAACGGCACCGCGAAATCGGGATCGAGCGGGCCTAGCGGGTCTTCACTGTTCATCCGGCGGCGATAGCCGCGCGATCGCGGCATGGAAAGCCGACTTGCGCGCGGGCGCGGCAGGGGCTGTCCGATCCAGCGGATCTACCTTCAGGATCGGCAGGTTCGCCCCAAGAACCGTCACCCCGGACTCGTTCCGGGGTCCACCGTGCCGCGACCTCGGCGCTCACCGCTATGCGGGTCGAAAGCCGCTTGTTAGACCCCGGAACGAGCCTTTCCCGAGCTGGTCGAAGGGTCCGGGGTGACGGAAAGCTCGGGAGTAAGGCTCACCAAGGAGAAGGAACGTCGATCCGATCCAGTCGTCGACGGCGATCCGACCCGCATCGGGATCGGAAAGCCGCTCGGCCACCGCGGCTATTCCTCCCCCTTGTAGATCGCGATGATCTTGGCGAGCATCTCCAGCGCTTCCTCGCGCGGACGCTGGAAGGTGTTGCGCCCGATGATCGAGCCGTTGCCGCCCCCGTCGCGAATGTCGCGCGCATCCTGATAGACCGCGTCGGCCCCCTTGGCCGCTCCGCCCGAGAACACCACGACCCGCCGCCCGGCGAAGCTCGCCTGCACGACGTGTTTCACCCGGTCCGACTGTTTCGACCAGTCGGTGCCCTCGTACATCGGCTTGGCGTCCTTCTGCTCGATATGGTCGCTCGGCAGCTTGACCTTGATGATGTGCGCCCCCAGCAACGCCGCCATGTGCGCGGCGTAGGCGCCGACATCGAGCGCGAGTTCGCCCGACTTGGGCAGCATGCCGCCGCGCGGATACGACCAGATGACGGTCGCGATGCCGTACGATTTGGCCTCGGCCGACAAGTCGCGGATCTGGCCGATCATCTCGAACAGGTCGTCCGATCCCGGATAGATGGTGAAGCCAATCGCCGCGCAGCCGAGCCGCACCGCATCCTCGACGCCGCCGGTGACGGCCTGGTTCGCGCCCTGCGCCCAACTGTTCGAGCTGTTGACCTTGAGGATCGTCGGCACCTGGCCCGCGAACGTCTCCGCCCCAGCCTCGATCATCCCGAGCGGCGCCGCGAACGCGCTCAGCCCGGCATCGACCGCGAGCTGCCAGTGATAGTGCGGATCGTATCCCGCCGGATTGACCGCGAAGCTGCGCGCCGGGCCATGCTCGAACCCCTGATCGACCGGCAGGATGACGAGCTTGCCGGTGCCGCCGAGCTTGCCCTGCATCAGGATGCGCCCGAGATTGGCCTTGGTCGCCGGGGTATCGGACTCGTATTTGTCGAGAATGGCCTTGACCTGCGGCGTCATGCTGGATCCTTTTCGTCGAATGTCGTCGCGGCTGTTAGCGAAGCACGCGGCGCGGCGCTAGAGATCAAGCCGGCGTCGCAGGGCAATATCACGGTGTCCATCGTCGGACGGTCGATGTGTCCGATGACGCCGCCGACATAGTCCATCGGGTGGGTATAAATCCAGTCGGCCTCGACTTCGCTCGGCGTTCGCAGCCCGTTTTCGGCGGTTGGCGCGACGAACGGGCGCTGACCGATCGCGCCTTTCAGGCGGGACGTGAGCGGGCAAGCCGTTACCTTGACCGGATCGCCCAGTGCGCTGTCGCGCTGGATGACCACATGAGGCCGTGGTTTGCGCGCGGGCGTGTTCGGCTCCCTGACCAGGATGACGTCGCCGCGCTTCATCGCGGTCGCGGCGGCCCCTCCGGCCCCAATCATATCCCGCATCCTCGGCATCGAGCCAGCGAAGATGCTTCGCACCGGCATCGGCCGCGGCCCGCTCGATGACCGACGCACGATCAGCGGCGTGGGGTTCGGCAGCGTGACGAATCATCGTCGACAGCTTCACGATCGAGTCGCTCCATGATCCAATCGCGGGCGATCACGCTCTTCGGGCGCCCGGCATCGCGCGCGTGGCGTGCCAATCGCTCCTCGGCCTGATTGCTCGCCCGTATCCCGAGCACGGTGCCTTCCCATGTTTAACGTGGAGAAGGCCGGTCATGTCGTCAACGCCGCGACGCCCGGCAGCGCCTTGCCCTCCATCCATTCGAGAAACGCCCCGCCCGCGGTGGAGACGAAGGTGAAATCGTCCGCCACGCCGGCCTGGTTGAGCGCGGCGACGGTATCGCCGCCGCCGGCGACCGAGACCAGCGACCCGTCCCTGGTCAGGGCGGCGGCGGTTCTGGCCAGCGCGACGGTCGCGGTGTCGAACGGCGGCGTCTCGAACGCGCCGAGCGGGCCGTTCCACACCAATGTGCGGCAGTTCTTGAGCACGTCGGCCAGCGCCTCGGTCGCGGCGGGGCCGATGTCGAGGATCATCTCGTCGGCGGCGACTTCGTGCACGTTGACGGTGCGCACCGGCGGGTTGGCGCGGAATTCCGTCGCGACGACCACGTCGTACGGCAGATGGATCGTGCAATGCGCGCGCTCGGCCGCCGCGAAGATCTGCTCGGCGGTGCCGGTCAGGTCGTGCTCGCACAGCGACTTGCCGACGTCCACGCCCCGCGCGGCGAGGAACGTGTTGGCCATGCCGCCGCCGATGATGAGGTGATCGACCAGCGTCACCAGATGCTGCAGCACGTCGAGCTTGGTCGAGACCTTCGCCCCGCCGACCACCGCCGCGACGGGATGCGCGGGCGTGCCGAGCGCTTGGTCGAGCGCGTCGAGTTCCGCCTCCATCGCGCGCCCGGCGAACGCGGGGAGCAGCGTGGCGAGGCCTTCGGTCGAGACATGCGCGCGGTGCGCGGCGGAGAAGGCATCGTTGACGTACAGGTCGCCGAGCCTGGCCCACTCGGCGGCGAGCGCGGGATCGTTCGTTTCCTCGCCGGCGTGGAAGCGCGTATTCTCCAGGATCGCGACATCGCCGGGTCGCAGCAGGGCGACCGCTTCGCCCGCGCCGTCCCAATCGACGAACTGGACCGGCCGGCCCAGCACGCTCTCATAGGGCCGCGTCAGCAGCGCCAGCGACATGTCCGGCTCACGCACCCCCTCGGGCCGCCCGAAATGCGCGAGGATCAGCACGATCGCGCCCCGGTCGGCCAGCTCGGTCACGGTCGGCAGCGTCGCGCGGAAGCGCGTGTCGTCGCTCACCACGCCGTCCCGCATCGGCACGTTGAGATCCTCGCGCACCAGCACGCGCTTGCCGTGCACGTCGCCCATGTCGTCCAGCGTCCCGAACGCCCGCGCCTTGGAAATATCGCTCATTCTTCCACCCTGATCGTGTCGCCGACGCGGATCTGCCCGCCGGCCAGAACGCGCGAACACGCGCCGCCGCGCCAATCGGGCAGCAACGCCGCCTTGAGGCCGGGCGCGAGCGCCTCCATGCGTTCGCACGGATCGGTCTGGCGCGTGATTTCGAGCAGCACGTCCGTGCCGACCCGCAGCTTCGTGCCGGGAACCTTCGGCAGATCAAGGGCATCGACCAGCAAGTTCGCACGCCGTTCGAACCACGCGATGCTGTGCCCGACCTCGGCCATGGCATCGTCCCAGTCGCCGCGTTCGATCAGCGTGACTTGCCGCCGCCCCCTGCCGCCGGGCTTGACGATACCCCGAAAGTCGCCGTGCACGCCGCCCTCGACGGTGACCGCGACATGGTCGAGCGTTTCCATCGGCGCTTTCGGGCGGCCGTGCCGGGCGATGCCGGCGAGCGTGCCCAGGGTGGCACTCAGACCGTCACCCCGGCAAAGGCCGGGGTCTCCCGAAGGCGCGCGATCCGCCTCCCCCACGGAGATGCCAGCCTGCGCCGGCACGACGGCATGATCCATCAGAGGAACGCGCCCATCGCGCCCGCGGTATCGACCATGCGGTTGGAGAAGCCCCATTCGTTGTCGTACCAGCTCACCACGCGGACCAGCTTGCCGTCGAGCACCGCCGTCTCCAGGCTGTCGATCGTCGACGACGCCGGGGTATGCACGATGTCGATCGACACCAGCGGCTCGTCGGAGAAAGCGAGCACGCCGACCAGCGGCCCGCTTTCGCTCGCCGCCTTGAGGATCGCGTTGACCTCCGCGACGCTGGTGTCGCGCTTCGGCGTGAAGGTCAGGTCGATCAGGCTGCCGTCCGGCACCGGCACGCGGATCGCCGATCCGTCGAGCCTGCCCTTCAGCTCGGGCAGCACCTCGCCGACCGCGCGCGCCGCGCCGGTCGTGGTCGGGATCATCGACATGCCGGCGGCGCGCGCGCGGCGCAGGTCGGGGTGGATCTGGTCGAGGATCTTCTGGTCGTTGGTATAGGCGTGCACCGTCGTCATCAACCCGCGCTCGATGCCGACCGTGTCGTTCAGCACCTTGGCGACGGGCGCGAGGCAATTGGTCGTGCACGACGCGTTCGAGACGATGTGATGCCCGGCCTCGAGCTTGTCGTGATTGACGCCGTAGACGACCGTCAGGTCGACGCCCTTGGCCGGCGCGGAGATCAGCACCTTCTTCGCGCCCGCATCGATGTGCTTCTGCGCGCTCTCGCGGTCGGTGAAGAAGCCGGTGCATTCAAGCACGATGTCGACGCCCAGCTCGGCGTGCGGCAACTTGGCCGGGTCGCGCTCGGCGGTGACGCGGATGCGCTTCCCGTCGACCACCAGATCGTCGCCCTCGGCCGAAACCTGGCCGGGATATCTGCCATGGACCGAATCGCGGCTGAACAGCCACGCGTTGGACTTGGCGTCGGCGAGATCGTTGATCGCGACGAGTTCGAGCCCCCCAAGGTCGGCGGCGCCGCCGCGCTCCAGCACGGCCCGCGCGACGAGGCGGCCGATCCGCCCGAAACCGTTGATCGCAACCTTGATCGTCATGCCCATAGCTCCCTCAAGCGGATCGACCCGGCGGCGACGCGGCCCCGAATCTCAAGAATGCGCGCGTCTTTGCGGGTGACGGGCGGGCACGTCAACCGCCCGAAGACCATGCCGGCCGACCCGAAACGGTAACGAATGGGCCCTATCCGGGCTTGCCCGGGCGTCGCGGCATGCTATCTCCCGTCGATGGCAGACGTACCTTATCGCCAGACCGGCGCGGATGCGCGGGACGGCGGCACGCTCGACCGCATCGACCGCGCGATCGCCCGGATCGAGCTTGCCGCGGCGGCGCGCACCGCCGGCAACGCGGCGCTGGCCCAGCGCCACGAGGCGCTGCGCACAAGCATGGCCGAGGCGATCGCCGCGCTCGACGCGGTGATCGCACGGCCGGGCGGGGACGGCGCGACCGCAGAAAACATAGGCGGGGACGGCGGCTGATGGCCGATGTCACCCTCACCATCGGCGACCGCCGCCATGCCGTCGCGTGCCCGCCGGGACAGGAGAACCAGCTTCGCCGCCTCGGCACGATGCTCGATGCGCACTGGTCGACCGCCGCCCGCGCCTCGGGCGGGTTGAGCGGGGAGCGCACGATGCTGTTCGTCGCGCTGATGCTCGCCGACGCGCTGGACGAGGCCGAACGCCGCCCGTCCGAGGTCGAGGACGTCGACGACAAGGACGACAAGGACGACAAGGGGGCCTTGCTCGCCGGCATCGCCGACAAGCTCGAAGCGCTCGCTACCGCCCTTGAGCAATAGCGCGTCAACGCCTATATCGTCGGGTGGCGGGCACTGCCCGGTACGAGCCTTTATTATCCCTGAGGCTATTCATCATCCAAGGGGGCTGTCCCTGCCCGGGCCCTGGCCCGACGCACATGGTCCCCACCTGACGTACCGTGCGTCAGAGGATAACCCGGCACACGGCCACGGCGGTCCCGCCACCCGCGCCGTGCGCACGACGACAGCGACGCTGTCGCCGAGAAGCGCCAGCGCGGCCGGGCCCGGCTTTGGCCGAGCTTCGACGACGCGGCCTTGCCGCGGCGCCCGGTGATGACCGACAAACCCGCCCTCCGCGCCCGCGTCCGCGCCGCGCGCGACCGGTTCTTCGCGACCGACCCGCCGGCGATCGCCCCGCCGCCGCCCTTCCTCGCCTTGCTCGCGCCGGGCCTGACCGTCACGTCCTACGTCGCCATCGGCAGCGAAGCCGACCCCGCCTTGCTCGCCCGCGCGGCCGTCGCGGCAGGCTGCGTCATCGCCCTGCCCCATGTCGTCACCCGCGCCGAGCCGATGCGCTTCCTCGCCTGGGATACCAGGGCGGCGCTGGTCGCCGGACCCTTCGGGCTGCATCAGCCAGCGCACGACGCCGCCGCCCTCGTCCCCGACATCATCCTCACCCCGCTATTAGCCTTCGACGCGAAGCTCGACCGGCTGGGCCAGGGCGCGGGCTATTACGATCGCGCCTTCACGCACTTCCCCGCTGCGCGCCGCATCGGGGTTGCGTGGGAAGCGCAACGGGTGGAAGCGCTGCCGACCGATGCGTGGGACATGCCGCTGCACGCCGTCATCACCGAACGCGGATGGATCACGCGACCATGACCCCAAGCTGGCGCAAGCCCGTCGGGATGCTCGGCATCCTCCTGCTGATTACGGCATGGTGCATTTTCGCCGCGAGCCTGTCGGGCGTGGTCGGCGGCTGGCCCAGTCTGGCGCAGGCGGCGTTCTATCTGGTCGCCGGGATCGCGTGGATCTGGGTGCTGCCGCTCAGGCGCATGCTGGTGTGGATGGAGACGGGGCGGTGGCGGTGAACGTCCGGCAAGCACGCCGCGGCAAAGCCGCGGCGTCGGACGGGGCTATGCCCCCGCCGGCCGTGCTTGCGCGTCTTGTGGAAAGCTCCGCTTTTTCCATGCGTGTTGCGCAATGGCGCGAGTGACGGGGCTCGAACCCGCGACCTCCGGCGTGACAGGCCGGCGCTCTAACCAACTGAGCTACACCCGCTTGGAAAGCGTGAGGCGCGGCACCTATGCGAGGTGCCCTACCCTGTCAACCGTCTGCATGGGCGGCCGCTTCGCGTTCGTCCGCCGTCGCGCCGAAGCGGCCCGCGCCGCGCCGCGTCAGCGTGCCGTGCTCGAACAGGAACCCCGCGATATCGGGTTTGCCCGCCGCGCCGATCACGGTCTGCAGGATGATCAGGAGCGGCACCGCCAGCAACGTCCCCGCCGTGCCCCACACCCAGCTCCAGAAGCTGATCGATACGAGAATCAGGATCGGGTTGATCGTCAGCCGGTGCCCGACGATCAGCGGCGTGATCGCGTTCGCCTCGACCAGGTGGCAGCCGATCATCGCGAACGCCGGCACCAGCGCGACCCAGATGTCCTGGAACGTCATCAGCCCGCCCAGCGCCAGCAGCAGCGCGGCGGTGATCGGTCCGAAATACGGCACGTAGTTGAGCAGCGCGACGATCCCGCCCCACATCAGCGGGAACGGCATCCCCATCGCCCACAACACGCCCGCCATGCACAGCCCGAGCGCCAGGTTGATGACCGTGATCGTGCCGAGATAGGCCGAGGTGTCGTCGACCACGTCCTGGATGACGCGCGCCGTCGCCATCGCCCCGCCGAAGCTAGCCCGGCTGGTGATCGTCTTGCGCCGCAGCCGGGTCCAGCCCGACAGGAAGAAGAACACCACCAGCACGCCGAAGAACAACTGGATGACGACCGACGGCGCCACGCTCGCGGCCAGTTCCAGGATCGAACTCGGCGGCGCGACGGCGGTGGTCTGCGGCGCCTTGACCGGGCCCGTCGCGGCGAGGTGCTGGACGGTGCGGTTGAGATATTTCTGGAAGCTCGCATACAGGTCGATCAGCGGTGCGATATTCATCTGGATGCGCTCGATGCGTTCGGGCAGGCGGCGGAAGAATTCGGTCGCGGGCACGATGATCGCCGCCAGCGCGACGTTCGCCGCGACGAGGAACAGCAGCACACACGTCAGCGCCGCCAGCGCCGAAGGCACACGCCGCCGCTCAAGCCATTCGAGGATCGGCACCAGCGCGATGGCGATGACGAGCGCGGCGGTGGTCGGCAGGAAGAACTCCGCGCCGGCCTTGAGCGCGAAGGGCAGCGCCAGCGCCAGCCCGACCCCGGCGATCAGCGTCAGCGCGGCGAGCAAGCGGTCGCGGCGGAGGGCAACCCGCCGGTCGTCCTCGGCGTCGGCGCCCGCCGCCGACGGCAGGTCGAACGCGCCGCTGTCGATGTCGTCCAGGTCCGCCATGCGCGCGACTCTAGCGCCATTCCCTCGCAGCGCAAACGGCGCTAGCGCGGCGGGCATGTCCGATCTGATCCCTGATCTTATCCTGGTCATCGACGAAGGCACGACATCGACTCGCGCGATGCTGTTCCGCCCGGACGGAACGTGCCTCGCGACCGAGGCGCAGGACATCACCCAGCATTATCCCCGGCCCGGGCGGGTCGAGCACGACGCCGCCGAAGTCTGGGACAGGACGCTCGCCGTCACGCGCGCCGTGATCGGCGCGGCGGGCGGCGCCGACAGGGTCGCCGCGATCGGCATCGCCAACCAGCGCGAGACGGTGGTGTTCTGGGATCGGGAGACCGGCGAGCCGCTTGCACCCGCGATCGTGTGGCAGGACCGCCGCACCGCCGCCGCCTGCCGCGCGCTGAAGGACGCGGGGCACGAGCCGGCGGTGCAGGCGAGGACCGGACTGCTGCTCGACCCGTATTTCTCCGGCTCCAAGATCGGTTGGGCGATGGAGCATCTTCCCGAGGTCAGGGCGGCGGGCAAGCGGCTCGCGGTCGGCACGATCGAGAGTTGGCTGATCTGGAAGCTGACGGCCACCGAACGGCGGGGCGGGCTGCACATCACCGACGCGACCAACGCCAGCCGCACCGCGCTGATGGCGATCGGCGCGGACGGTGACGGAGGGGGCCGCTGGGACGACGGGCTGATCGACCTGTTCGGCGTGCCCCGTTCGGCGCTGCCCGAGATCGTCGATTGCGCGGGACGGTTCGGCGAGACCACGCTGTTCGGCGCGCCGATCCCGATCTGCGGCATCGCCGGCGACCAGCAGGCGGCGACGATCGGCCAGGCCTGCCTGGCGATCGGCGCGACCAAGGCGACGTTCGGCACCGGCGCGTTCGTGCTCAGCCAGGCCGGGCCGACCCCGCCGACCTCGCGCAATCGCCTGTTGTCGACAGTGGTGTGGCAATTGAACGGCAAGCGCTCCTATGCGCTCGAAGGGTCGGTGTTCGTCGCCGGCAGCCTCGTCAAATGGCTGCGCGACGAGATCGGGCTGATCGGCACCGCCGCCGAGACCGAAGCGCTCGCGCGCAGCGTGCCCGACAGCGGCGGCGTGTATCTCGTCCCCGCCCTCTCCGGCCTGGGCGCGCCGTGGTGGGAGCCGGAAGCGCGCGGCACGCTCTCGGGACTGAGCTTCTCGACCGCCCGGGCGCATATCGTCCGCGCCGCGCTGGAGGCGATGGCGCATCAGGCGCACGACCTGAAGACCGCCTTCGCCGCCGACGGCGTCGACTGGGCGAGCGTGCGGATCGACGGCGGGATGGTCGCCAACGACTGGATGGCGCAGGACATGGCCGACATGCTCGGCCTGTGCGTCGAACGCCCGAAATTCGCCGAGACGACCGCGCTCGGGGCGGCGATGCTCGCCGGGATCGGCGGCGGCCTGTTCGCCGATCTGGCGCAAGCGAGCGCGATGCGCGGACAGGTCGAGACGTTCGAGCCCGCGCTGGACGAGGACGCACGCGCCGCCCGGCTCGACGGCTGGCGCGGGGCGGTGCAACGCGTGATCGCCACGGTTTGAAGCGTTTCAGGGTAAAGCAGTGACCGAAACCGACATCACGCCGCTCCGCCGCAGCGGGCTTGCTTACGTGTTATCGGCGACGACGGGCTGCGTGCCGGGTGGAGCCTGTTGCTGTTCATCGCGATCGCCTTCTTGCTGGGAAAGGGGCTGACCCTGATCCTGCCGTATGGCCTGCGCCTCGCCACCGGTACGCCGGGCATGCCGCTCGACACGATCCGCTACGAGTTGATCGGCTTCGGCATCGTCGGTATCGCCTCGTTGCTCGTCTCGCTGGCCGAGCACCATCCCTTCAAGCGCTACGCCCTGCGCCGCGCAGCGTGCCCTGCCCGATCTGCTGACCGGTGTCCTGGTGTCGACGGGGCCGCGCTACGCGGCATCGCGGTGTTGGCGTACGGCGCGGCATGGTTGGCCTGTTCGAGGAATATCTCACGCGCGGCTTCCTGCAATACACGCTCGCGCGGCGTCGCCGGGATCGTCCGGGCGGTCGCGCCGGACAATGCCCGTGCCCGCACGATCGGCTTCTGGGCCGCCGCCTCGGTCTTTTCGGTCGGCCAGTTCGCAGCCGGCCATCTCGCCAACAAGGGGGAGACCGTGATGGGCTTGGTCAGCGTGGCATTGGCCGGGCTGGCCTTCGTCTATGTGCTGTACCGCACCGGCTCGCTGTGGTGGGCGATTGGCTTCCACGCGACGTGGGACTGGGCGCAGTCCTTCGTCGACGGCGTGCGCGATTCGGGATTGGTGGTGGAGGGGCGTCTACTGATGTCGCGCCCCGCCGGCCGGCCGTTGCTCTCGGGCGGCGACACCGGGCCGGGAGGGCAGCGTGCTGGTCGTGCCGACGCTGCTGCTGACCATGTTCATCATCCACAAGACGCTGCCCAAGCGCGCCACGCCTTCGACGCCTAGAAGGACTGGGGTGAGGAGCGCGGGCGGAAGCGCCGTTCGAGCGGTTTCGCCTCTCCGGCGGGAAGCGCGCGCAGCACCACCGCCAGCATCCAGCCCGCCGCGAGGATCAGCAGCGGCATCGCCGGATAGTGATAGCGCGTCTGCCCGGTGAAGCCGAACGCGGTCAGCGTCGCGAAGGCGGGCATGCAGCCGAGCAGCAGCAGCGGCGCATTGCGCCACTCGCCGCGCAGCCGCTGCCGCGCCACCATGGCCAGCGCCGCGAGGCCGAGCGCGAGCAGCAGCATGTAATAGAGCTGGTCGACCGCCTGCACGCCGCGCACCGCGAGGTTGCCCCCGGGGTAGGTCTTGTCGAGCGACCAGAAGGCGTCCGAATCCTTGAGCCACAGCAACGCGATCTTCTTCACACCAAGCACGCTCCACTTGGCGGGATGCGTCTTGATCCACTGCGTCGCCTTGGCCTTGAAACGCCGGTCGATCTCGACCTGCTGCTCGACGCGCTGGCGATAGGGGATGCCGACCGTTTCGTCCCAATAGGGCGTACGCTCCCATGCGAACCAGTCGCCCGTCGCGCGGTCGTTCGCGCCGTAGAACAAGGCGACGCCGCCATTGGTGGAGACTGGCACGAAGGCGTGCATCTGCTGGACGTTGCGGATCGTCCACGGCAGCACGGTGGCGGCCAGCGTGAGGTGGACGAGCAGCGCCGCGCGCGCCGCGTCCTTCCAGCGAAAATCGCGGAACACTAGCAGCAGCGCGACGATCACCCCGGCCGGGAACAGCATCATCTGCGCGCGCATCAGCGTGGCGACGCCGAACATGACGCCCGCCGCGAGCAGCCAGACCCAGTGCGTGCGCCCGACTACCAGCAGCATGAACGCCACCATGCAGACGGCAGTGGACGCGGTTTCCGAACAAGGCTGACCGGCATAGGCAATGTGCGCCGGGTACAGTGCATAGAGCAGTATCGCGATGCGCGTCGCCAGCGAACCCGCGCCGAGCGAGCGGCCGAGCACAAGGATCGCGCCGAGGATCACCGCGACCGCGACGAGATTGACCAGCAGCGGCCCGAACAGCCCGGGCCCGAACAGCATCATGCTGCCCGCCAGCAGTGCGGGATAGCCGACCGGCCAGAACGCGGTCGGATGCCCGGCTTCCTGATAGCCCATGCCGCGCGCCATCTCGGCGGCGCGCACCATGTACCACTCGCCGTCCGACATCGCCTGTTGCGGCAGCAGCACCAGCAGCGCGATGCGCAGGCCCAGCGCCAGCGCAAAGATTGCCGGCACCACCCACCGCGCCGTCTCGAATGCCGCGATACGATACGTCATCGTTCGCCGTTGAGTCGCCATGTCCCGCTTCCCGCCTGTTTGACGGTGCCAGCAAGACGCAAAGCGGGAATGGTTTCCAGCGGTTAACCACCGGGAACAGGGTTAACGCCGGGTAAATTCTAGCGGAGTGGTTAGCGGATTGGGTTAAGGTCTCCTGGTGGGATCGCACCCTTGGCCCACCCCGCCGTGCCGGGGTCATCAAGCGGCTGAAGCAGCGCTTGAGGCTTCTGGCGCTGGCTTGCCGCGCGGTGGACCTTGGAACAAGGCCGGGGTGATATATCCTATGCCACCACCCCGATCCGATCCTCGAACAAGACCTTCAAATCCTTTTTCAGGATCTTTCCGTTCGCATTCCGCGGCAGCGTATCGGGGACGAAGCGGATCGCCACCGGCCTCTTGAAGAGCGCCAGCCGCGCTTTCACCTCTGCCTGCAACTCCGCCTCGCTCGCGGCCCTGCCGGGCGCGAGGCCCGCGCGCCCGCAATTCGCCGACCTCGCCAACCGAGAGCTCGACCGTGCCGTCCTCGTCCATGATTCTGACATCGGCGACTGCGACCGGCGGCCCCGCGCTGGTCGGGCGGGCGAGATAATCCTCCGCGCTGTGGCTCGTGACGGTGCCATCGTCTCGGTCATGCCCCAGCCATTGCCAGGCAGCGCGCCAAATTCGGCATGGATCCGCCGCACAAGTTCCGGCGCGGAGGGCGTACCGCCATTAGGTGATCGCCTCAAGCGAGGAGAGATCGTAGCGCGCGCGGTCGGGATGCTCGAGGATTTGCCACGCGATGGTCGGCACGCCGCCCGTCACATGCACCTGCTCCGCTTGGATGATTTCCATCGCACGGACGGTCTCCCATTTGCGCGTCAACACCAACTTGTAGCCCGCCGCGACCGATCCTATCATCGTCGCGCTACAAGCCGTCACATGGAACATCGGGATGACCGTAAGCACCTTGGGCTCCGTATCGGGCACCGCCGCGCCGCGCCGCAGATAGGCGCGCGCCGCAGCGAACCCCGAGGTCATGATGTTGGTCGTCAGATTGGTGCGTACCGAGCGCGCCCTTGGGATCACTGGTCGTGCCGCTGGTGTAGAAGATCGTCGCGTCATCGTCGGGCGCGAGATCGACCGGCGGCAGTTCCTGCGCGGGCAGGCGCATAGTCGCGCGGCGTGCCGATCAGATTCTCCAGCCGCTCGGCGCCGACCGCGAGCGGCACCGAAGCGCGCGCGACGATCGTTCGTTCGAGCGCGGGAAACGCCGCGTTGTGCGCGACCAGCCGCTGGTAACGCTCGTCATCGACGAACAACACACGGCATCCCGAATCGCGGATGCCAAGTGCAGTTCGCCCGCCGTCCACCACGTATTGAGGGTCACGACGATCGCACCGATGCTGGCGGCGGCGAAGAGATCACCGGCCATTTCGGTAGATTGCGCATGGCGAAACCGACGCGGTCGCCCTTGGCCACGCCCATCGCGACCAGCCGATGCGCGAGCGCGGCGACCGCGCGGAAGGTCGCGTCGTAGCTGACGCGTTTGTCCTGATAGACGGTAAACACCCGCTCGCCATGCGCGCGCGACGCAGCGATCAGCCAGGCGAGCGTCGGCAGCGCATTTTTCCACACGCGCGTCGCCACGCCGTCGGTCTCAACCGTCGCCATTTCGAACGTCGTACCGGTAGCGGTGAGCAGCGCCGATGCGTCGGCTAGCGACAGTGCCGGCCAAGCCGGATCGAGCGCGATGAGCGGTTCGGTATCCAAAACGCCTTCTGCCTTAATGGATCGACGACAAGTCGAAACCCGGGTTTGCCGCGATCGACCGTTTCGTTGCGCTTTAGTGTTGATTCTCGCGCTACTCGAGGCAATAGGAGGCTGACGCTTTCGAACACGGGGTATGGACCGAGCGGGTCCGTCAAGGTGCAAATAGAGACGCTGATCTACAGCGCGTCGACGTAATCGCGGTGTCCTGCAAACGCAGGAATCCGGAATCGCAGGTGCCGCGCTGGCGGCTCTGGTCTCCTACTTTCGCAGGAGAAAAATGCAGGAGAAAGTTGATGGCCGGCCCGATCACCACCGAACGCCATGACGACGTGCTCGTCATCATTTCGAACAATCCGCCGGTCAACGCGCTTGGCGCGGCGGTGCGGCAGGGGCTGGAGGCCGGAATAAAGGAAGGGCTGGCCGACCCGGCGATCAAGGCGATGGTCATCCGCTGCGACGGCCGCACCTTCTTTGCCGGCGCCGACATCACCGAATTCGGCAAACCGTTCGTCGAGCCGGGCCTGCTGACCGTGGTCGACCGGATCGAGGCGTCGGACAAGCCGGTGATCGCCGCGATTCACGGCACCGCGCTGGGCGGCGGGTGCGAGGTTACGCTCGGCTGCCATTACCGCATCGCGGTGCCGTCCGCGAAGATCGGCACGCCCGAGGTCAAGCTTGGCCTGCTGCCCGGTGCCGGCGGCACGCAGCGCATTCCGCGTATAGCCGGCATCAAACTGGCGCTGGAAATGACCGCCAAGGGCGATCCGATCTCGGCCAAGGCAGCGCTTGCCGCCGGGCTGATCGACCGCATCGCCGGCGAGGACAGCCTGGTCGCAGACGCCATCGCCTTCGCCCGCGAGGTCGCTGGCGCGACGCCACTGCCCCGCGCCCGCGACAAGGTCGCGCAAGCCGACCCCGAAGCAGTCGCCGCGTTCAAGAAGGAGAATGGCCGCAAGTTCCGCGGTTTCGACGCGCCCGCCGCCAACATCGCCTGCGTCGAGAAAGCCAGCGACGGATCGAGTTTCGAGGACGGCGTCGCGTTCGAGCGGGCCGAGTTCATGAAACTCATGATGGGCATGCAATCCGCCGCGCAACGCCACATCTTCTTCGCCGAGCGCCAGGCCGCGAAAATCGACGGCATCGACCCCAGGATCGCGCTCCGGCCGATCAACAAGGTCGGCGTGATCGGCGCGGGCACGATGGGCGGCGGTATCTCGATGAACTTTCTGTCGGCAGGCATTCCCGTCACGATCGTCGAGATGGCGCAGGAAGCGCTAGATCGCGGCACGGGCACGATCCGCAAGAATTACGAAGCCTCCGCCGCCAAGGGTCGCCTCAAGCCCGAGCAGGTCGAGGCGGCGATGGGGGCGCTGACCCCGACGCTCGATTTCGCGGCGCTCGCCGATTGCGACCTCATTATCGAGGCGGTGTACGAGGATATGGCCGTGAAGAAGGAGATCTTCGCAAAGCTCGACGCCATCGCCAAGCCCGGCGCGATCCTCGCATCGAACACCTCGTACCTCGACGTCAACGAGATCGCCGCCGCCACCGGCCGCCCGCAGGACGTGGTCGGCATGCACTTCTTCTCGCCCGCCAACGTCATGAAATTGCTGGAAGTCGTGCGCGGCACGAAGACCGCGGGCGAGGTGCTGGCGACGGTGATGGCGCTGGCGAAGACGATCCGCAAGGTCGCGGTCGTGGCGGGCGTATGCGACGGCTTCATCGGCAACCGCATGCTCAAACCGCGCCAACTGGAAGCGATGAAATTGCTGATGGAGGGCGCCACGCCCGAGCAGATCGATCGCGTCCACGTCGCCTTCGGCATGCCGATGGGCCCGTTCCAGATGAGCGATCTGGCCGGCGTCGACATCGGCTGGCACCGCGATCCCACCCGCATCGAAAACATCCGCGACGCGCTCGCCGCCGAGGGCCGCTGGGGCCAGAAGACGCAAAAGGGATTCTACGATTACGACGAAAAACGGAATCCCACGCCGTCCCCCCGCGTCGCCGAGATCATCGAGGATTTCCGCTCGAAATCGAACCTGCAAAAGCGCGAGATCACCGACCAGGAGATCATCGAGAAGACGCTCTACACCATGGTCAACGAAGGCGCGCTGATCCTCGAGGAAAAGATGGCGCAGCGCG
>CAXTJX010000012.1:0-55014 GCA_964244765.1 uncultured Sphingomonas sp.
CCTCGACCGTGACGGTGACGACCATGTCCTCGCGCTCGATCAGGTCTTCGTCGTCGATGCCGTCGGCGGCGGCGGCGATCTCGGTCCTGCGCTTGGTGGCGAATTCGCCGCGCACCGCGACCAGTTCCGCGCGCATCACGGCATAGAGCTTGCCGCGGTCGCCGAGGATGCCGAGCAGATGCTCGATCGAATCGGCCAGGCCCTGCAATTCGTTGCCGATCTCGTCGCGGCCGAGCGCGGTGAGGCGGTGCAGGCGCAGGTCGAGGATCGCGCGGACCTGCGGTTCCGACAGGCGATAGGTGTCGCCGGTGACCTCCGCTTCGACCGCCTCGACCAGCTTGATGTACGGCGCGATCTCGGCGACCGGCCAGTCGCGCGCCAGCAGCGCCTCGCGCGCCGCCGCCGGGCTGGACGAGCCACGGATCATCCGCACGACCTCGTCGAGGTTGGTGACGGCGATGACCAGGCCGAGCAACAGGTGCGCCCGCTCGCGCGCCTTCGCCAGCTCGAACTTGGAGCGGCGGGTGATGACTTCCTCGCGAAAGGTGACGAACGCGCTCAGGATGTCGCGCAGGTTGAGCAGTTCGGGCCTTCCGCCGCGAATCGCCAGCATGTTGGCGGGGAAGGAGGATTGCGCCGGCGTGTGCCGCCACAATTGGTTGAGCACCACGTCGGGCGTCGCGTCGCGCTTCAAGTCGATGACGATGCGCACGCCTTCGCGATTGGACAGGTCGCGGACGTCGCTGATGCCCTCGATACGCTTGTCCTTGGCGGCCTCGGCGATGCGCTCGACCAGGCCGTTCTTGCCGGTCTGGTATGGGATTTCGGTCAGCACGATCGCCTGGCGATCGCCGCGCCCTTCCTCGATGACGTAGCGCGAGCGCACGATGATCGAGCCGCGCCCGGTCTCGTAGGCGGAGCGCGCGCCGGCCTTGCCGAGGATGATGCCGCCGGTCGGGAAATCCGGGCCGGGGACGATCTCGAGCAGTTCCTCGTCGCTCGGCATCTCGCGCGCGCCGGTCTTGGCGTCGATCAGCGCGAGCGTCGCGTCGATCACCTCGCCGAGATTGTGCGGCGGGATGTTGGTCGCCATGCCCACCGCGATGCCGCCCGCGCCGTTGACCAGCAGGTTGGGGAAGCGCGCCGGCAGCACCGACGGCTCGCGCTCCGATCCGTCATAGTTGGGGACAAAATCGACCGTGTCCTTGTCGATATCCTCGAGCAGCGAGCCCGCGACCTTGGCGAGGCGCGCCTCGGTATAGCGCATCGCCGCCGCTTTATCCGGGTCCATCGAGCCGAAATTGCCCTGACCGTCGATCAAGGGCACGCGCATCGACCAGTCCTGGCTCATGCGGACCAGCGCTTCGTAGATCGAGCTGTCGCCGTGCGGGTGATACTTGCCCATCGCGTCGCCGACGATGCGCGCGCACTTGCGGTACGGCCGGTTGTAGACGAATCCGCTCTCGGATGCCGACCACAGGATGCGGCGGTGCACGGGCTTCAGGCCGTCGCGGACGTCGGGCAGGGCGCGCGCGACGATGACGCTCATCGCATAGTCGAGATAGCTCGACTTCATCTCGTCGACGATCGAGATCGGGGCAATATCGGAAGGGTCGGCGAGGACGGTCTCGTCGGTCAATTTACGGTGCCTTCGGCTGTGTTACGGGAATGCGACATCCCTAGCCGAGTGGTCGTACGAACGCCACCCCTCGCGCATGTACGCGCCTACGCGCACAAGGGGATGCAGGACCTTTACTGGCAGGCCTTTTTGGTCTTGTTGCCGGCGAGCGAGCAATTGTAGGTGACGGTCTTGCCGTTCGACAGCTTGGCCTGGACCATCCGGCCGCTCGGCGCCGGGGCGGCTTTCGCGCGCGGCTTGGGCGCGGGCTTGGCCACGGGAGCTGGGGCAGCGGCGGGCACGGGTTTTGCCGTGACAACCGGCACCGGTTTTGCCGCCAGGGTGAACGCGGGCTTCGCGGCCGGCGCGGAAGCAGCCTTCGCCGCCGGGGCCGCCGCAGCGACCTTGGCGGTGGTCGTCTTCTTCGCGACCTTGACCTTCGCGGTGGCGGTCGCCTTCGGGGCCGGATTGGCGGGCGTCTGCGCGACGGCGGCGGTGCCGTATAGCAAGACGGCGGCGGCGATCAGTCTCATCGGGGCGGTCCTCTCCAGAAGCTTGCGGCGCGGTGCCGATGGTGCGGAGAATGCAGCCGGGACGCTGACCTATCAAGGACGCGAAGATGACAAATGCGTCATGCGGGCGCGTTACGTCCGCGAGAAGCGCCAGCGATCCGGCGCGCTTGCGGACGCATCGAAGCGGTAGCCGTCGCTGTCGAAGCCCTTCATGTGGTCGGCGTCGGCGATGCGGTGTTCGCACAGCCAGCGCGCCATCATCCCGCGCGCACGCTTGGCGTTGAAGCTGACGAAGCGTGGCCCGTCCGGCCCCGGCTCGCGGAAATCCACGTCGATCACGCGCACGCCGCCGAGCTTGCCGAGCACCGCCTGGAAATATTCCTGGCTGGCGAGGTTGAGCACGACGCCAGACTCCGGGCCAGACCCCTCCGCCGCGACGTCGTCGCGCACCGCGGCGGCGATGCGGTCGCCCCAATAATCGTACAGGCTCTTGCGGCGGGGCGCCCAGCGCGTGCCCATCTCCAGCCGGTACGGCCGCATCGCGTCGAGCGGGCGCAGCAGTCCGTACAGCCCCGACAGCATCCGCACATGATCCTGCGCGAACGCCACCGCCGCCTCGTCGAGCGACTGTGCCTCGAACCCGGCATAGACATCGCCGGCAAAGGCGTAGAGCGCGGGACGCTCGGGCGCGTCGGCGAACCCGGCGAAGCGGTCCGCGTTGAGCTTCGCCAGCCTGGGCGAGATGTGCATCAGCGCGGCGAGCTTCTTCTGCGACAGGTTCGCCGCCGATCTCGCCAGCGCCTCGGCCTCCGCTGCGAAACGTGGCGCGGTCGGCGTGAGGGCGGGCAGGGGGCGCTCGTAATCGAGCGTCTTGGCGGGCGAGAGCAAGGCGATCATCGCCGTCGCGGGTAGTCGCCGGGGGCGGTGGCGTCAAAGGGTCTCCACCGGGGATACTTCCGGTTCAAGCGTCGTTCAGCGGAAAGTACGTTATTCGGCGTCGCTTGACGCTATGACCGGCGGCGCTAGAGCGGCGACAGCATTCCGCCGCGCGGGCCGCGCCGCAGACGCATAAGGAGAGTCTCCCGATGAAGATCGTTTCCAGGATCGCTTTGGCCGCAACGCTCGTCGCTGGCCTGAACGGCGCGGCGCTGGTCGCCCCCGCCTTCGCCAAAAAGGAGGAAAAGGCCCCAGCCGCGCCGTCCTTGTCGAAGGAAGCGCGCGCCGCCGCGCTCGACGCGCAGACCGCGTTGAAGGCCACGCCCAAGGACCTGGTCAAGGCCGAGGCGGCGATCAACACGCTCGATTCGGTCGCCAAGAGCGATTACGAACGCTATCTCGCGCAGGGTTTTCGCCTGTCGCTCATCTCCGCTCAGACCGCGGGCCAGCCCGAGGCGCAGCGGATCGCCGCGATGGCACCGATCCTCGACGCGCTGATCGCCAACCCGGCGACATCCAGGGAAGAGCAGGGCATCCGCAACAACGAACGCGGCGGGTTCGCGATGGCCGCCAAGCAATATCCGCAAGCCGCGCAATATTACACGCGCGCCCGCGACCTCGGCTATACCGACCAGGACCTGCTGCTCAACATCGCGCGCTCGAAGGTCGAGGCCGGCGACGTGACCGGCGGCATCGCCGATCTCGACGCGGCGGTGAAGGCCGAGAAGGCCGCGGGCCGCAAGGTGCCCGAATCCTGGTACAAATATGCCTTCACGCGCCTCTACAAGTCGAACCAGACCGAAGCGGGCGACCAGTGGACGGCGGCATGGCTGACCGACTACGGCACCGGCCCGAACTGGCGCGGCGCGATCTACACGTTCGGTTTCCAGGGCCCGGCGGCGGTCAAGTACAGCAAGAACCGGGTCGATCTCTACCGCCTGCTATGGGCGACCAAGAGCCAGGCGGGGCAGAAGGAATATATCGATTATGCCGACGCCGCGATCGCGATCGGCCTGCCGACCGAGGCCAAGACGGTGATCGAGGAAGGCACGAGCAAGAGCGTGATCCCCGCCGGCAACATCACCGCGAACGAACTGCTCGCCAGCGCCAGGAAGGGCATTGCCGGCAGTTCGTCGCTGACCGCCAAGGAAGCTGCGGCGAAGACCGCCGCGAAGGGCGATCTCGCGCAGCAGGCCGGCGACGCCTATTTCGGCACGCGCAATTACGCCAAGGCGATCGAGATGTACCAATTGTGCGCCACCAAGGGCGCGCCCGACGCGGACCGCAACAACCTCCACCTCGGCATGGCGCTGGCGCTATCGGGCGACCGCGAGGGGGCAAAGGCCGCGCTGGCCAAGGTCGGCGCCGAACCGAACAAGGCGATCGCACGCCTGTGGAACACGTTCGTGGTCGCCCCGCCGACGGCGTGACCCTTGCGGACGGACCAGGAGAAGGGCGGCCTGCGGGTCGCCCTTTTTGGTTGTGGGGGGGATATCCGCTTTCGATTGGCCGGCTATTCCCCCCTCGTTGAATGGGAGGTGCCAGGGGTGGTTGCTCTTTCGCATCGCGCAACGACAGCCTGGGGCGAATCGACCTTCAGTTCCGGTAGATTTCCCCCCCAAAGTCGTCACCCCGGACTCGTTCCGGGGTCCACCGTGCCGCGAGTTCTGCGATCACCTTACTATTCGGGTCGAAAGCCGCTTGGTAGACCCCGGAACATGTCCGGGGTGACGGAGCAATCCGAGGTGCTTTTCAGATAGCGAGGTTCGCGATGTCTGCATCTTGCCTCAGGCTTTGTAGTCCTGTCTCGCACCGCCTCGGTCGACCGACCAGCCCCTCCCCTCCGAAGAAGGAAGTCGCCCCAATCGCATCACACGCTCCGTATCGGGATCCCCGGCAGCGCCTTCGCGGTGCGGATCGTCAGCGAGGTCTTGACGCTCGCCACGTTGGGCGCGGGGGTCAGGTGCGTCATCAGGATCTCCTGGAAACTCTTCAGGTCGCTCGCGACGATCTTGAGGATGAAGTCGATCTCGCCGTTGAGCATATGGCATTCGCGAACCTCGGCGATGGTTCCGACATGCTCCTCGAACGCGGCGAGATCGTGCTCGGCTTGGCTGCGCAGCGAGACCATCGCGAACACCGTGATCGGATAGCCGAGCGTCGACGCGTCGATCTCGGCATGATAGCCGCGGATCGCGCCGTTTTCCTCGAGCGCGCGGACGCGGCGCAGGCAGGGCGGGGCGGTCAGCCCGACCCGTTCGGCCAGATCGACATTGGTCATGCGACCGTCATCCTGCAGCAATTCCAGGATTCGCCGGTCGATCGAATCAAACGCCATTACAACACAACTCCCGATCACGCGATTTTCGCAATGCGCAGTCTGTTTCCAGCATAAGATAATTGCGGGTGAACGCAATTGTCCCACATTGCGACGTGCCAAAATCTACCGCTTACGCGGCGCCTCCCACGCGGTTAAGGAATTGTTACACACGGTTCGCGTGCGTACCCCGGGGGTGACCGATCTTGCGTTTCGACGACAGCCTGGAGACGGTCCTTTCGGCGGAAATGTCGTCGCCGTTCGGCGCGCAATCGACCTGGCGGCAACTGGTCGACCTGGTCGGGCGCGGGCGGGTCGCGGGGAGCGAGACGGCGATCGCCCGGCTGCGGACGATTCGCGGCGACGTGCCGCCGCCGGTGCGCGGCGCCAGCGCGCGCACGCTGGCCGCCGCGACCCCGCCTGCCGCGTTGGTCGCCTTGTTCGCCGAGGACGAGATCTCGATCGCCGCGCCGGTGCTCCGCGCCGTGCGCCTGAGCGTCGACGAGTGGACGGCGCTGCTGCCCGGCCTGTCGCCCGCCGCGCGCTCGATCCTGCGGCATCGGCGCGATCTCGACCCGGCGGTGACGCGCGCGCTGGAGAGCTTCGGCAGCATCGATTTCGTGCTCGCCTCGCCGGAGCCGGAAATTGTCGTCGACTTGGTGCCGGTTGCCACGGTCGCGCCCGTTACGGAGCTTGTCGAGCCTGGCAATCCGCCGATCGACGAGACCGATCTTGCTGCGGATGCAACGCCGGAAGCGGAGCCCGAACCCGAACAGCCGGTCGACTGGAGCGAGGTGGTCGGCAAGGGGGTCATGTCCGACCCGATCGTCGAACCCGTTGCCGCGCCACCAGCGGTACCGGTAACCGAGGCGGTGGCCCACACCGCCGCCATCCCCGAACCTGCCATCCCCGAGACGATCGCCCCGGTTTCCCCGTTCGTTTCGATCGCCGTGGTCGCGGCCGGGTTGCCGGTGGTGGCCGAAGCGCTTCGCCAAGCCGAGCGCGACGCGCAGGATGCCGGGGATGACGGGCAGGCCGCCTTGCTCGATACCGTCGCGCCGTTGCTCGCCCCGGTCGCGGCGCCCGAAATTGGCCCGTTCCAGATTTCCGAACTGGTCGCGCGGATCGATGCCTATCAGCGCCGGCGCGAGGAAGCGCCGTCCGCGCCGCGGATCGAGATCCAGCCCGAACTGTTCAGCCACGAGCCGCCACAGGCCGAGTCGTTCCGTTTCGAAACCGACGCCGGCGGCATCGTCCGCTGGATCGAAGGTGCGGCGCGTGCCCCGCTGATCGGCCTGTCGCTCGACCTTTCCGCCGTGCCGCACGGCGCACGCGTCGACGGCGTGGCGGCGGGCGCGTTCCGCCGGCGTGCCGGCTTCGCCAATGCGCGGCTGGTCGTCGACGGCTACTCGGACGCGGCGGGGCAGTGGCGCATCACCGGCATCCCGGTGTTCGACCGCGTCTCCGGCCGGTTCACCGGCTATCGTGGCACCGCCCGCCGCCCGCGCGCCGACGAGACGGCCGAGCCCTTGCGCGAGGCGCGCAACCCCGCTGCCGACGCGCTGCGCCAGCTCGTCCACGAACTGCGCACGCCGACCAATGCGATCGCGGGCTTCGCCGAGATGATCGAATCGCAGATGCTCGGCCCGGTGCCGGCGCCCTATCGCGCGCATGCCGCCGCGATCCGCGACCAGACCGGCGGCCTGCTCACCGCGATCGACGATCTCGACATGGCCGCGCGGATCGAGACGCACGCGCTCGACCTGCGCCCCGGCGACGTACCGGTCGCCCCGCTGCTCGACCGCGTGATCGCCGATCTCGCGCCGCTCGCCGCGCTGCGCGGCACCACGCTCGACGTCCTTATCTGCGACGAGACGCTCGCGATCCTCGGCGACGATCGCGCGGTCGAGCGGCTGATCGCGCGGCTGATGGCGACGCTGGTCGCCTCCGGCACCAAAGGCGAGCGCATCGGCGTCGTCGCGACGCGCGAGGACAATACCATGACGATCGTGTTCGATCGCCCCGCCGCGCTCGCCGCCTATGCCGAGGAAACGCTGCTGACGATCGACGCCGAGGCCGAATCCGAGCGCGCGGGAGCGCCCTTGCTCGGCACCGGATTCGCGCTGCGGCTGGCGCGCAATCTCGCCGCCGAACTGCACGGCAGCCTCGCGATCGGCGACAAGGCCTTGACTTTGCGCCTGCCCGCCGCCTTCTCTGCCGACATGGAGCAGGCTTCTACCAGTTGATCGTGGCCGCAACGACGCCACACGCCCCCGGGACGGCCGGGGGATACCGTCCGCCTGCCCCCGCGCCCGCCGATCTGATCGACTGGCCGGCGGATTTCGGGACGCGCTTCACCGTGTTCGTCGATACCGAGGAGGAATTCGACTGGACCGCGCCGCTCGACCGCGGCAGCCACACCGTCGAGCATGTCGCCGCGATCCCGGCGGCGCACACGCGCTTCGCCGAACGCGGCGTGCCGCTGACCTATATGATCGATTATCCGATCGCGACCGACGCCCGCGCGGTCGACGTGCTGTGCGGCGCGGTGGCGGACGGCGTGTCGGCGATCGGGACGCAGTTGCACCCTTGGGTCAACCCGCCGTTCGACGAGGCGCTGACCCCGGCGAACAGCTATGCCGGCAATCTTGCCGAGGCGATCGAGGCGGCGAAGATCGACGCGCTGACCGATGCCATCGTCGCCGGCTTCGGCACGCGGCCGACCGCGTACCGGGCGGGGCGCTACGGCATTGGCCCCAACACGCTGCGGCTGCTGGCGGCGCGCGGCTACGCGCTGGATAGCTCGATGCGGGCGCGCTACAGCTACGCCTATGACGGCGGCCCCGATTTCGCCGCGATCGGGAACGACGCGTTCCGCTGCCGGCCGGACGGCGCGATCGTCGAGCTACCCCTGACGACGCTCTACACCGGCTTGATGCGAAGCGCGGGGGTGGGGCTGTACGGCGCGCTGGGGTCGATCCCCAAGGGCCGCGGCCTGTTCGCCCGCGCGGGGCTGCTGTCGCGCGTCGCGCTGACGCCGGAGGACATGCCGCTGGCCGATGCGCTGGAGGCGGTCGCGGTCGCGATCGGGGAGGGGCTGCGGCTACTCAATTTCTCGTTCCATTCGCCTTCGGTCGCGCCCGGCTTCACGCCCTATGTCAGGGACGCGGCCGATCTCGCCGCGTTCCATGCGTGGTGGGATGCGGTGCTGGCCGACCTCGCGCGGCGCGGCGTGCGGGCGGCCTCGCTCGATCAGGTGATTGCGGCGGCGCGAGCACCCCGCTAACGATCGCGCGGGGGCCTGTAGCTCAACTGGTTAGAGCTGTCCGCTCATAACGGATAGGTTGCGGGTTCAAGTCCTGCCGGGCCCACCAAAGCGCTTGCTATCCGTGCAGCGTCGCGGCAAAGCCGCGGCGTCGGACGCGCTGGCGCGCGCCGGCCGGTTTGTGTGTCTTTCGAATAGCGTCGCTATTCATGGGCGCACTGCACCGGGGAGTGGCGCAGTCCGGTAGCGCGCCTGCTTTGGGAGCAGGATGTCGCAGGTTCGAATCCTGTCTCCCCGACCACTTTATCGCGAAGCGACGGATTTCCGCCACTTTGCGTGTGTTTTATTCCGGTCTGTGCACAGAGCTGTAGCACACACCGTAGGCACGCGCGGAAAAAGGCGAAGACCTCCTGTGTGCAACATCCCCCATGCCCATCGACGTGCCGGCCGCTACACCTTTCGGCGCCGCGTCCATTTCCGAAATCTTATCTCAACCCCGCTATCGATCGCGCTGGGCACCGCCGACCCGAAGGTCGCGCGCTCCCGTGCGTCGATTCTGTCGGCGCGCTTCACGCTGGTAAAGTCGAACGTGGATGCGATGCCGGAAGACGGGCTACTGCTGACCGGATCCGAGATTGAGGCGCTGTTCCGCGCCGAACTCGAAGGCGAACTCAAATTTTACGTCCACAGCGCCTATGAAGACGCGCCATGGTCATCGTCAGTGCTTGAGGTGGCCGCGCAGGAAGCCGAAGCCTACAAGATCATCCGCCGTCCCGACCGACAGCTCGGCCTGACTGATATGGATCGCGCCGAGCTGGTCGCGCGGGGGCTCGGCGACGACATTGGCCCGATCGAGGATTATGCGCGGCAGATGCGTGATTTCCTGACCGATGGACGTGATCGTGAAACGCCTCGAAGCGATCGGCGCGCCCATCCACCGCTCGGCCATTGCTGTCGCTCGTACACATCTGATCCGTGCCGCAGCGAGCGCCTGCAGTCGCTCGCGACTTCGTCCTACAGCCCACTCGACGCCATCGCGGTGTCGAGCCGGTGGAGCACCGCTGCCTCGATCTCCGGGTCGGTGAAGAAGCGACGCCCCGTGCGTGTCGTCACGACGCCGCGGCTGCCGTCGGCGATGCCGAACCGGCGTTCAGCCACAGCCTGCGTGCGCGCGAGCACCACCAACGCGCGCGATCCCATATGCTTTTCCTCGACCACGACCGAGGTGACGCCCTTGGTCGCGTAATAGGCGAACGTCTCCTCCGGCCGTTCGAGCCAGCCGTCGATCGGGCTGGTCTCTACCGGTGACATCGTGGGCGGCAAGTGGATCGGCCAGCGTGGATCGACGGCATGCCGACTTACGACCTCCAGCGCCGCCGCCGCGTTCGCCTCGGGCACCACGACGATGCCCAGGTCAGCGCCACGCACCTGCAAGGGATAGATGGTGCGACCGCTCATCTTCTTGACGTCCAACGACAGATTTAGATTATAGAAGCGACAGGACACCGATCCGCCGTCCGTGCCGGCACGAGCACAGCCGGGGCATGACGTCATTTGCGGAACCGCCGTGTGCGGTCGGGAAGTTGTCGTTAAAGATAAAGACGCATGCCGTCTCAGCCATGATGGGCGGACTCGGTCAACATGATACGGTGAAGGCGCGCAATGCCCGGCTCGATGGTCAGGACAGCGAGGGGGGCGGCAAGGGGATGGCCTTGGCGTTGCCGCGGAAAAGGGTTTGTCGTGACCGGAAACGGCACCGACAGGTTGTCGCTCGCCGGTCTGCGCGTCGTTGAGCTCGCGCCTATTCTCGCCGGCCCGTGGGCGGGGCAATCGCTTGCCGATCTCGGCGCCGAGGTGATCAAGGTCGAGCGGCCGGACGGCGGCGACGACACCCGCCACTGGGGGCCGCCCTTCTTCACGGCGGCGGACGGGACAAATATCGGTGCGGCCTATTTCCATAGCTGCCATCGCGGCAAGCGGTCGATGGCGATCGATCTCGCGACCGGCGCCTGCCAGACGCAGGTTCGCGCGCTCGCCGCCGGGGCCGACGTCGTGCGCATCGGCACGATGGTTGGACGCCGCGTGCCGATAACCGACCCGACTTCACCAAATAAGGAAACCCGATGACCGGCAGGCATGGATTTGATTGGGAAGACCCTTTCTTCCTCGACGACCAGCTCGACGAGGAGGAGCGGATGATCCGCGATACGGCGCGCGCCTATGCGCAGGAGAAACTCGCGCCGCGTATTGTCGACGCCTTCGCGCAGGAGACGACCGATCCGGCGATCTTCCGCGAGATGGGTGCGCTCGGCCTGCTCGGTCCCACCGTTCCGGAACGATATGGCGGCGTCGGTGCCTCCTATGTGTCCTACGGCCTGATCGCGCGCGAGGTGGAGCGGATCGATTCCGGCTATCGGTCGATGATGAGCGTCCAGTCGAGCCTGGTGATGTATCCGATCCATGCTTATGGTTCGGACGCGCAGAAGCAAAGATATTTGCCCCGGCTCGCCAGCGGCGAGTGGATCGGCTGTTTCGGCTTGACCGAGCCCGACGCCGGCTCCGACCCCGGTGGGATGCGGATGCGCGCCGAGAAGATCGACGGCGGTTATCGGCTGACCGGCGCCAAGACCTGGATTTCCAACGCGCCGATCGCCGATGTCTTCGTCGTCTGGGCGAAATCGGATGCGCATGACGGCGGAATCCGCGGGTTCGTGCTGGACAAGGGCCTGAAAGGCCTGTCGGCGCCGAAGATAGCGGGCAAGCTCTCGCTGCGCGCCTCGGTCACCGGCATGATCATGCTCGACGGGGTCGAAGCGGATGAAACGGCGCTGCTGCCCGATGTCCAAGGCCTGAAAGGTCCGTTCGGCTGCCTCAACCGCGCGCGCTACGGGATTAGCTGGGGTGCGCTCGGCGCGGCGGAATTCTGCTTCCACGCGGCGCGGCGATATGGGCTTGACCGCAACCAGTTCGGCCGGCCGCTCGCCGCTACCCAGCTCTACCAGAAAAAGCTCGCCGACATGCAGACCGAGATCGCGCTCGGGCTACAGGCCAGCCTGCGCGTCGGACGCCTGATGGATACCGGCAAGGTCGCGCCCGAGATGATCTCGATCGTCAAGCGCAACAATGCCGGCAAGGCGCTCGACATCGCCCGGATGAGCCGCGACATGCATGGCGGCAACGGCATCAGCGGTGAATATCACGTCATGCGCCATCTGATGAATCTCGAGACGGTCAACACCTATGAAGGCGCGCACGATGTCCACGCGCTGATCCTGGGCCGGGGGATCACCGGTATCGCGGCGTTCTGATGCCCGGACGCGCTCGGCCGGCGGCGCGTCGTGGTCACCGGCTGCCGGTGCCTACCCGACAAAGGCGCGTTCGATCACATAATGCCCCGGGTTGGCGTTCGAGCCTTCGCTGAATCCCGTCGCGTCGAACCGCGCCGAGAGATCGCGGATCATCGCCATGCTGCCGCACAGCATGATGCGGTCGGTCTCCGGGTCAAGCCGGGGCGGGCCGGTCATCCCGGCGAACAGCTCGCCGCTGTCGATCAGCCGGTCGATGCGGCCCGTCGTGCGGAACGCTTCGCGCGTCACGGTCGGCAGATAGGAAAGCTGGATCAGCGCCTGGTCCTGCACCAGCGGATCGCCCGCGAGTTGCGCCTCCAGCACGTCGCGGCAAGCGAGATCGCCGACCCGCCGGACGCAATGGACGATCTGGATCTGCCCGAAGCGATCGTAGATATCCGGATCGCGCACGATGCTGAGGAACGGCGCGAGCCCGGTCCCGGTCGACAGCAGGAACAGCCGGCTGCCCGGCAGCAGCGCGTCGGCGACCAGCGTGCCGGTCGGCTTGCGCCCGAGGAACAACTGGTCGCCCGGCTTTATCTCGGCGAGCTGCGACGTGAGCGGGCCGCCGGGCACCTTGATCGACAGGAATTCCAGTTCCTCGGCATAAGCCGGGCTGGCGATCGAATAAGCGCGCAGCAGCGGACGCGGTGAGCCGGGCAGGCCGAGCATCACGAATTCGCCCGAGCGGAAGCGGAAGCTCGGCGGGCGCGTGATCGAGAAGCTGAACAGATGCTCGTTCCAGTGCCGCACCGCGCGCACCGTTTCCACGGTCAGGCTGGACGAGGGTTCGAGCAGGGAAGACATGGCTGGACGGTCACTCTGGATATGGCCGCCCCCCGACTCGCTTGAATCGCGGGGCAATGCCAAGCCCTAGCCCGGCATCGGCAACGCGGCCAGCCGGTCCGGTCATGGCGGCGGGCGGCGCGACCATGCAAGTCGCGCGCGCTTTTTGATCCGGATCACGGCATCAGGGGGAATCGACCTCCAGTGTAGGCAGTTTGCCGCAGATCTCACACCAAACCGTCACCCCGGAACAAGCCTGTCCTGAGCCTGTCGAAGGGTCCGGGGTGACGAAAAGTTCGAAGGTAAGGTCGACCAGCGGCGAACGCCGATCCGCCACAACATCCTGCCTGATCATCATCGGCGACAATTGATATTGCGACTTGCTCGCAATAATACGTTGGCTTATGGCGAGGTCATGCGGTGCCATGACGATGTGAGGAAGCAGTGACGCGCAGGACGATCTGCGGCTGGTATCTCGTGCACAAATGGAGCAGCCTCGTCTCCACGCTGTTCCTGCTGATGCTGTGCCTCACCGGCCTGCCGCTGGTGTTTCACGACGAGATCGATGCCATTACCGGCGCATCGCCTGAGGGCGCGTTGCGCGGCGTCGGTTCTTCGGGATCGGGCGCGGGGCTGTTGCCGCTGGACACGATGCTGGCCAAGGCGCTGACGGCGCGCCCGGGCGAGGTGCCGCTGTTCATGGCGTTCGACAACGCGTCGCCGCTGCTGACGATCACCACCGGCCCGCGCCCGGACGCGGCACCCGCGCAAATGACGATCCAGCGGTTCGACCGCGCCACCGGCGCGGCGATCGGTGCGGAAGATCGCGGCGGCGTGATGCGGTTCCTGCTCCAGCTTCATACCGACCTGTTCCTCGGCTTACCGGGGGAACTGTTCCTCGGCGCGATGGGCGTGCTGTTCGTCGCCGCGATCGTCTCGGGCGTGGTCCTTTACGCGCCGTTCATGCGCAAGCTCGACTTCGGCACGCTGCGCACGACGCGCAGCCGTCGCGTGAAATGGCTCGACCATCACAATCTGCTCGGCATCGTCGCGCTGGCGTGGATGAGCGTCGTCGGCGTGACCGGCATCATCAACGCGCTCGCCACGCCGATCACGCGGATCTGGCAGGCGAACGACCTGGCCGACATGACCCGCGTCTATGCCGGCAAGCCGGCGGTGCCGCCGTCGCGCTACGGCTCGCTCGATACGGCGATGGCGCAGGCGCGCCGCGCACGCCCCGGCAGCAACCCGCAGTTCATTGCCTTTCCAGGCGGCGCATTCAGCAGCATGCATCATTTCGCGGTGTTCCTGCAAGGCGACACGCCGCTGACCGAGCGGATGCTGACCCCCGCCCTGATCGACGCGGAGACCGGCCGGCTCACCGCCGTGCGGCCGATGCCGTGGTACAGCCACGCCTTGTCGCTCGCCCAGCCGCTGCATTTCGGCGATTATGGCGGACTGCCGCTGAAGCTGCTGTGGGCGGTGCTCGACCTGTTCGCCATCGTCGTGCTCGGCTCCGGCGTCTATCTGTGGCTCGGCAAGCGCCGCAGCCCGCTCGACGCGCGGCTGCGCGAGGTCGAGAGCGGCGGGCGCATCGCGCCGGTCACGCCGGCATGATCCGCGCGACCTTCGCCATGCCCGTGCTGATCGCCGTCGCCGGCCTGACCGGCCTCGTCGTCGCGCTGACCGGCGACGGCTGGCGCGACGCGGCGTCGTGGCTCGCGCTCGGCCTGCCGGTCGCCGCCGTACTGTGGGCGCTGCGCTTTCGCCGAACCTGACTTTTCAGCAAACACCTTGAAGGGGAATACCGAGTGACCGTCCGTTTCCGCATCGCCACCTCCTGCCTCGCGCTCGCCGTCGCGACGCCCGCCCTCGCGCAGGACGATCCCGCGCCCGGCGCTCGTGAGGGCGGGGGCGAGGACATCGTCGTCACCGCGCAGCGCGAGAACCGGACGCAGGTGCGCCGCGCCGGCCAGGTCGGCCTGCTCGGCGACAAGGACGCGGCCGACGTGCCGTTCAGCATCAAGAGCTACAATGCCGCGCTGATCCTCAACCAGCAGCCGCAGACGCTGGGGCAGGTACTGGAGAACGATCCGTCGGTACGCACCACCTACGGCTTCGGCAACGCCGCCGAGCAGTTCGTCATCCGCGGCTATACGCTGTATGGCGACGATATCGGGTTCGACGGTCTCTACGGCATCGTCCCGCGCCAATTGGTCGCGCCCGAACTGTACGAGCAGGTGCAGGTGCTCAACGGCGCGAGCGCCTTCCTCAACGGTGCGGCCCCGGGCGGATCCGGCATCGGCGGCAGCGTCAACCTCGTGCCCAAGCGCGCCGGCGACCGCGACCTGACCCGGCTCACCGCCAACTATGCCTCCTCGTCGCATGTCGGCGGCAGCGTGGACGTGTCGCGGCGGTTCGGCGCGAACGGCGAATGGGGCATACGGATCAACGGCGCGGCGCGCAGCGGCGATGTCGCGATCGACGACGAATTCCGCAGCTCTTACGTGCTCGGCGGCGCGGTCGACTATCGCGGCGAGCGGCTGCGGCTGTCGCTCGATGTCGCGTATCAACGCGTGCATATCGACCATCTCCGCCCCAAGGTTACGATCGCCACCGCGACCATTCCGGCGGTGCCCGACGCCAGCCACAATTACGGCCAGGCCTTCACCTACACCAATTTACGCGACATCTTCGGGGAGGCACGCGCGGAATACGACCTGACCGACAACGCCATGCTCTACGCCGCGTTCGGCGCGCGCGACGGATCGGAACGCGGCATCTATGACGGCATCACCGTCACCGATGCCATCACCGGCGCAGCCACCGGCAATGCGCTGTTCGTGCCGCGCACCGACAATAACGAGGCGGCGCAGGCGGGCATCCGCGTCAAGCTGGCGGCGGGCGGCGTCACGCACGAGGTCAATTTCGGTGGCAGCTATATCTGGCAAGTCAACCGCAACGCCTTCGACTTCCGCTACGGTCCGGGTTTCGCGGGCTTCGCCACCAACCTGTACACGACCCCGACCGCCGCCTTGCCGAGTTCGAGCTTCGTCGGCGGCGATCTCGCCGACCCGTTCCCGGTAAGCCGGTCGCGCCTCGGCAGCGCGTTCGCGTCGGACACGGTCGGCCTGTTCGGCGACCGGGTGCTGGTGACGGGCGGCCTGCGCCTGCAACGGATCGAGACGCGGGCGTACAATTACTACAATGGCGGATCGCTCGACACGCGCTATGCCAAGGATGCGGTGACGCCCGTGATCGGCGTGGTGGTGAAGCCCGCGGCCGGCCTGTCGCTGTTCGCCAACCGCATTGAGGGGCTGGTGCAGGGCGGCACCGCGCCGGTCGACGCGACGCTGGTCAACCCCGGCGAAGTGTTCGCGCCGTACAAATCCACGCAATATGAAGTCGGCGGCAAGCTCGCGCTCGGGCGGTTCAACGCCAGCGCCGCGCTCTACCAGATCAGGCAACCGAGCGCCTATTCGATCGCCGATCCCGGCGGCTCGGGCCTGCTGCGCTACGGCGTGTTCGGCGAGCAGACCAATCGCGGGATCGAATTCAGCGTGGACGGCGAGCCGGTCAGGGGCCTGCGGATCATCGCCGGCGGATCGATCAACGACGCCAAGCTGAGCGCGACACAGGGCGGCACCAATGACGGCAGGACCGCGGTCGGCGTGCCCGACTATCTCGTCAACGCCAATGTCGAATGGGACATTCCCGTCCTGCGCGGCGCGACGCTGACGGGGCGCGTGGTCCAGACCGGCAAGCAGTATGTCGACGTCGCCAACACCTTGCGGATTCCGGAATGGACTCGCGTCGATCTCGGCGCGCGCTACGTCACGCCGATCGCGGGCAGGCCGGTCACGTTCCGCGCCAACGTCGACAACGTCGCCAACCGGCGGTACTGGGCGTCGGCGTTCGACACCTTCGGCGCGGCCCTGCTGCAAGGCGCGCCGCGCACGTTCAAGCTCTCGGCCTCGGTAGACTTCTAGGAAACGCGCTCGTACTTGGAGTGGCCGCTTCCGCCGCTTGCTCCGCCGAAAGTTCCGCCGCTCGCCATGCGCCCGCTGTCGCTATTGTCCCTGCTGGCGCTGACTGTCCCGCTGGCCGCGCGCGCGCAGGACACCGCGACGCCGGCGTCCGACGAAGCCGACATCGTCGTGCTCGGCCGGCCACTGCCCTTGCCGCCGGGCGTGCCAGCGTACGGCGCGGTGACGATCGATCGCGATCGGCTGACCGGCGACGCATCGGGCCGGGTCGAGGATGTGCTGGGCGACGTCGCCGGGTTCCAGCAATTCCGCCGGTCGGACAGCCGATCGGCCAACCCGTCGGCACAGGGCGTGACGCTGCGCGCGCTCGGCGGCAATGCGTCGAGCCGTGCGCTGGTGCTGCTCGACGGCGTGCCGCTGGCCGACCCGTTCTTCGGTTATATCCCGTTCAACGCGCTGGCGGCGGATCGGCTGGCGGAAGTGCGGGTGACGCGCGGCGGCGGTGCAGGGGCGTTCGGCGCGGGCGCGGTGGCGGGCACGATCGAGCTGGCCAGCGCGACGCGGCGCGACCTGCCGCCGGTCGCGGGCGAGATCTTCTACGGCAGCGACGATGCGGTCGAGGCGTCGGCCAGCGTTTCGCCCGATGTCGGCGGCGGCTTCGTCAGCCTGTCGGGCAAGGTCGAGCGCGGCGACGGTTTCTACACCACGCCCGCCAGCCAATTCACCCCGGCCACCGTCCGCGCGCGTTATCGCGACTGGTCGGGCGGGCTTCGCGCGGTCGTGCCGGTCGATGCGGCGACCGAGATCCAGGCGCGTGCGCTGTTGTTCCGCGACAACCGCACGCTGCGGTTCGCGGGGGCGGACAGCAGTTCGGACGGGGAAGATGCCAGCGTCCGGCTGATCCATCGCGGCGCCTGGGCGATCGACGCGCTGGCCTATGTTCAGGCGCGCAACTTCACCAACCGGGTGATCAGCGCGACCAGCTTCAAGCTGACGCTCGACCAGCGCGATACACCGGCGACCGGCCTGGGCGGCAAGATCGAGCTGCGGCCGCCGGTCGGGCCGGACCATGTGCTGCGCGTGGGCGTGGACGCGCGGATCGGCGACGGCACCTTGTACGAGGATGCCTATGCGGCGAGCGGCACCGTCACCACGCGCCGCACCGCCGGGGGCACGACCAGCACGACCGGGCTGTTCGTCGAGGACGACTGGACGCTCGGGCGGCTGGTGCTGACGGCGGGCGTGCGCGGCGACCGCTGGACGATCGCCCATGGCTTCCTCCGCGAGACCGATGCCGCGGACGCCGTCACGACCGACAAGCACTTTGCCGACCGCGCCGGGGTCGAAGCGACGGGCCGCGCGGGCGTGCTGTTCCACGCGGTGGATGCAGTGGCGTTCCGCGCGGCGGGATATACCGGCTTCCGCTTGCCCACGCTCAACGAGCTGTACCGCCCGTTCGTGGTGTTCCCGGTCAGGACGCAGGCCAACGCCGCGCTCGGGCTGGAGCGGCTGCGCGGCGTGGAGGGCGGGATCGACCTGACGCCCAGGCGAGGCATGAGCCTCAGCGTGACGGCGTTCTACAACCGGCTCGACGGCGCGATCGCCAACGTCACGATCGCGCCCGACCTCCGCCAGCGCCGCAATGTCGATGCGATCGTCGCGAAAGGCGTGGAGGTGACGGCGCATGTCGCGCGCGGGAGTTTCTCGCTCGACGCGTCCTATGCGTTCAGCGACAGCAGGGTCGCGGCATCGGGCGCGTCGGCGCAGCTCGACGGGTTCGTCCCCGCGCAAAGCCCGCGCCACGCCGGCAGCGCGACGCTGGCGTGGGAAAGCCGCCGCGGGCTCGGCGCCTCGTTCACCGCCCGCCATATCGGCACGCAATATGAGGACGACCTCCAGACCGACGTCCTGCCCGCCGCGACGACAGTCGACGGGGTCGTCAGGGTCCCGGTCGGGCGGCGCCTGTCGATCGTCGCGCGCGCGGAAAACCTGCTCGACGCGACGGTCGTCACGCGCAACGCCGCCGGATCGATCGACCTCGGCACGCCGCGCACTTTATGGGTCGGCGTGCGCCTGCGCTGACGGAGCGGTCAGCAGCGACCAGCCCTGCGGCAGGTAATCGACCGACATGTAGAAATAGAAAGCGCACGACCCGTCGCCGCGATAGCTCGCCCCCTTGAGGATGCCGAGCGCGGTGGTGCCGGTAAACACCGGCGATCCGCTGTCGCCGCCGCCGCAGGTCGGGCCGGAGACGGTCACCCAGGTCGGCAGGCACGGCCCGCCGCACAGGTCGCCCGCCGGCGCGAAGTCGGTGAGCTGCACGGTCGCGCAGCTATAGCCGGTGCGTTCGCCGCGATGGCACACGAAATCACCGGCGCGCATACTGTCGCGGCTGCGCTGGCCGGTGACGGCACGCAGCCGCGTCTTGGCGGTGTCGGCGAAGAAGGTCGGGGGCAGCGGGCCGGGCGCGGCGTTGATCTGCACGTCGTGATAGCCCCAGCCCCACTGCCCGACGAACGCCAGCGGCACCGTGCCCGCTTGCGGATCGCGATAGGTCAGGTCGTCGACGCAGTGCGCCGCCGTCGTCACCGCGCTGCGCGTGCCGTCGGTGACGTTGAAGCCGGTGGTGCAGAGGTAGCGCCGGTTGTCGACGGGGTTCAGCCCCTCCACGCGCGCGCCGCCCTCCGGTGCGAGGTTGACGTCGACATGGTCGAGCACGCGCACCTGCACCGGCACTCCGGCGATCGCCTCCAGCCGCGCGTCGAGCGCGGCGGTGCCCCCGGGTGCGTCCGCACGGCCGACGATGACGACCAGCTCGCCGGTGCGCGGGTCGAGCCCCATGCCGGGCGGCGTCCGCAGCGACGCGCGGATCGCCGCCTGATGATAGGTCATCGCCCAGATGACGCGGTCGCGCGTGACCTTCGCGCCGGTGCGGAACACGATCGGCACGGTCAGCGTGCCGACGGTCAGTCGCTGCGGCGGGACCGGCTCGGCGCCGACGAGGAAGACGAGGATGCGGTAGGCGGGCTTATGCTCGATCGCGATGCCGGCGATGCGGTCGCGATAGCGCGCGGCGATCGCGTCGGTGACGGCAACGCTCGCGTCCTGCGCCGTCAGCCGTGCCTGCGCCTCGGCCGGGGAAACGCCGAACTGCCGCGCATAGTCCGCCGCGTCCTGCGCGAGCGCCTGAACGGGCGTCTCGATCGACGGCGGGGCCACGGCCGGCGCAGGCGGCGCGGTGACGACCGACGAGGGGGCCGGCGGCGATACGCCTTGCGCCGAAGCGGCGACCGGCGCGAGGAGCAAGGCGGCGAAGATCAAGGTGCGCACGGCAAAGCCCTAGCAGCTACCTTGCGCGCTCGCCACTTTGCATCCGTCATCCGGACCCGTTCCGGGATCCACCGTGCTATACTTCCCGGCCGCAGATAGCGCATGACGGTGGATGCCGGAACATGTCCGGCATGACGGCGGGATTACGTGCTTGTAGACCGGGGACGGCGTACCGATCGCCTCACCCCGCCCAAGCCTCGTACGGCAGCCCCAGATCGTCGGCGACCGCCTTGAACGCGATCTTGCCCTTGTACACGTTCAGCCCGTTGGCGAGGTGCGGGTCCGCCGCCATCGCGCTTTCCGCGCCGTGCGTCGCCAGCTTCAGCACGAACGGCAGCGTCGCGTTGTTGAGCGCGAAGGCCGAGGTGCGCGCGACCGCGCCGGGCATGTTGGCGACGCAGTAATGGATCACGCCGTCGACCTCGAACACCGGGTCCTCGTGCGTGGTCGCGTGGCTCGTCTCGAAGCAGCCGCCCTGGTCGATCGCGATGTCGACCAGCACCGACCCGCGCTTCATCGTGGCGAGCATCGCGCGCGTCACCAGCTTGGGCGCGGCGGCGCCCGGCACCAGCACCGCGCCGATCACGAGATGCGCGTTCTTCACCGCCGCCGCGATCGCCGCCCTGGAGGCATAGGCGGTCTTGATTTGCGAGCCGAACACCATGTCCAACTCGGCCAGCCGCGCGTTGGAGATGTCGTAGATCGTCACGTCGGCGCGCATGCCGACCGCCATCTGCGCGGCGTTGACGCCCGACACGCCACCGCCGAGAATCGCGACCCGCGCCGGCGCCACGCCCGGCACGCCGCCGAGCAGGACGCCGCGCCCGCCTTGTTCCTTTTCGAGATAATGCGCGCCGACCTGGATCGACATGCGCCCGGCGACTTCCGACATCGGCTTGAGCAGCGGCAGCGATCCGTCGCGCGCCGTCACCGTTTCATAGGCGATGCACGTCGCGCCCGACTTCATCAGCCCCTCGGCTTGCGGCCTGTCGGCGGCGAGATGGAGATAGGTGAACAGCAGATGGCGCGGCTCCAGCAGCGCGATCTCGCTCGCCTGCGGCTCCTTGACCTTCACGATCATGTCGCTCCGCGCGAACACGGCGGCGGCGTCGGGCAGGATCGTCGCGCCCGCCGCGCCATAATCCGCATCCTCGAAATCGATACCGCGGCCCGCGCCGGTCTGCACCGCGACGCTGTGCCCGGCGGCGACCAGTTCGGCGACCGATGGCGGCGTCAGGCCGACGCGATATTCGTGGTTCTTGATTTCCCTGGGGACACCGACACGCATCGAAACTCTCCTGGCTGATGTGCGCCCTTGTACCGGATACGCGTCGTCAAGTGCGTGCGAACGTTCCGCCGGCATCGATGACTGGTGCAATCCTGTTGCATCAGAGAGCCGCCAAGCGCGATACGATCCCGTATGGATACGATCGACCACAGGATCATCGCGCAACTCGCCGGCGAGTCGGGATGGACCAGCGAGGAACTCGGCGCGCGGGTCGGCCTCTCGCCATCGGCGGCGCACCGCCGCGTGAAGAACCTGGAACAGCAGGGCATGATCCTCGGCTACCGTGCCCGCCTTTCCCCTGCGGCGCGCGGCAACCCTTCGACGATGTTCGTCTCGGTCACGCTCACCGACCAGCGTCAGGCGACCATGCGCGCGTTCGAGCAGGCGCTGGCCCGCACCGCCCAGGTGAGCGAGGCGCATCTGATGAGCGGCGAATCCGATTATCTGCTCAAGGTGCTGGTCCGCGAGGACGACAGTTACGAGCGCATTCATCGCGAAATATTGTCGGCGCTGCCCGGTGTGCACCGCCTGGTCACGCAATTCACGATCAGGACGCTGGCGAGCGAGGAGTGAGCTTGCCTGAACGGCGGATGTACGCGGCGTTGCGGGGCGCGTCGGCGCGTGCTATCGCACCGCACCATCGGGGCGTTCAACAAGTGCCGTCATCCATGATTCATCCGTTTGAAATTCGGGCAAGAATTACCGCCGCGTGAGCATTGGACAAGCAAGCGCGGGCGACCCGCCCGCCGCATCCGAAGCCGAAGCCGGGCAACCCCACGGCAAGGACGGACTCGCCAAGCTCGCGCTCGGCGCGGTCGGCATCGTGTTCGGCGATATCGGCACCAGCCCGCTTTACGCGTTCCGCGAGACCTTCAACGGCCATCACAAGCTGGCGCTCGACCCCGTGCACATCATGGGCGTGGTCAGCCTGATGTTCTGGTCGATGATGATCGTCGTGACGCTCAAATACGTCACCATCATCATGCGCGCCGACAACAAGGGCGAGGGCGGCAGCCTCGCGCTGCTGGCGCTGGTCAACGGGCGCACCAGGAACCGCCGCTGGTCGCGCGGCATCATCCTGCTCGGCGTGTTCGCGACGGCCTTGTTCTACGGCGACAGCATGATCACCCCGGCGGTCTCGGTGCTGTCGGCGGTCGAGGGTCTCGCCATCGCCGCGCCGGGCCTGGGCGGGCTGGTCATGCCAATCGCGATGGCGATCATCTTCGCCTTGTTCTACATCCAGCGCAGCGGCACGGCGCGCGTGGGCCTGTTCTTCGGCCCCGTCATGCTCGCTTATTTCTTCACGATCGCGACGCTCGGCATCCTCAGCATCGTCGAGACGCCGGAAATCCTCTGGGCCTTCTCGCCGCATTACGCGGTCGAATTCTTCCTGCTCGATCCGGTACGCGCGTTCCTCGCGCTCGGCTCGGTCGTGCTGGCGGTGACGGGCGCGGAGGCGCTGTACGCCGATATGGGGCATTTCGGCCGCAACCCGATCCGCGTGTCGTGGCTGTTCTTCGTGCTGCCGGCGCTGATGCTCAACTATATGGGGCAGGGGGCGCTGCTGTCGCGGATGGGGCATCCGGCGCTGGAAAGCCCGTTCTACATGCTCGCCGACGAACATTGGCGGCTGCCGCTGGTCATCCTCGCGACGGCGGCGGCGGTGATCGCATCGCAGGCGGTGATCTCGGGCGCGTTCTCGGTCACGCAACAGGCGATCCAGCTCGGTTTCATCCCGCGGCTGCGAATCGAACATACCAGCGCCGCGACGGCGGGGCAGATCTACATCCCGCTGGTCAACTGGGTGCTGCTGACGATGGTGCTGCTGCTCGTCATCTTCTTCCGCACCTCGTCGAACCTGACCTCGGCGTACGGCATCGCGGTGACGGGGGCGATGCTGATCGACACCTGCCTGCTGTCGGTCGTGCTGTTCCGGCTGTGGCACTGGCCGGCATATTACGCGCTGCCGCTGCTGGCGATGTTCTTCCTGGTCGACGGCGCGTATTTCGCGGCGAACCTCACCAAGGTGCCGTCGGGCGGATGGTTCCCGCTGCTGGTCGGCTTCCTCATCTTCGCGGTGCTGACGACGTGGTCGAAGGGGCGGCAATTGATGATCGACCGGATGCGCGAGGGCGCGATGCCGATCAAGATCTTCATCCAGTCCGCCGCCACCTCCGCCACGCGCGTGCCCGGCACGGCGGTGTTCATGACCTCGTCGCCCGAAGGCGTGCCGCACGCGCTGCTCCACAACCTCAAGCACAACAAGGTGCTGCACGAGCGGATCATCCTGCTGACGATCAAGATCGCCGACGTGCCGTACGTGTCCGAGGGGCATCGCTGCCAGCTCGAGGATCTCGGCGCGGGGTTCCACCGCATGGTGCTCAAATACGGCTTCATCGAGGAACCCGACGTGCCGTTCGCGCTCGCCGGGGTGAACCGCTGCGGCGCGGAATTCCGCATGATCGACACCAGCTTCTTCCTGTCGCGGCAGACGCTGCTGGCGTCGTCCAAGCCGGGGATGATGATCTGGCGCGAGAAGCTGTTCGCGTGGATGCTGCGCAACGCCGAGAGCGCGATGGAATTCTTCCGCTTGCCGACCAACCGCGTGGTCGAACTCGGCAGCCAGCTCGAGATTTGACCCAGCCCGCGCCGATCATCGTGACGGCGCTGTTCGGCCCGGCCGACACGGCGTTCTTCGACGATCTGCGCGCCCGGCATTTCCCGCCCGAGCGCAACCGGTTGAAGGCGCATCTGACGATGTTCCACCACTTGATGCCGAGTCTCGAAGCGGAACTGAAACAACGCCTGGCCCGCGCCACCAAGGGCATGCGCGCACCCGATGCGCGGATCGCCGGGCTGATGTCGTTGGGCGGCGGCGTCGCCTATCGCATCGACAGCGCCGGGCTGGAGGATATTCGCGACGATCTCGCCGAGGCGTTCGCGCCCTTGCTCACCCCGCAGGACCGTGCCGGGTGGCGGCCGCACGTCACCGTGCAGAACAAGGTCGAACCTGCCGTCGCCAAGGCGTTGCAGGCCGAACTCGAGCGCGATTTCCGCCCGCGCGCGGCGAAGATCGTCGGGCTGGCTGGCTGGTGGTATCGCGGCGGACCGTGGGAGGCGCTGTCCCGTCACATGTTCGCTTGACCGTGCCGACCCGCATTCCTATAGCCCGCGCCTCGCGAGTGGATCGCCGTTCCCGCCGGGAAGCATGGCGAAGTAGCTCAGTTGGTTAGAGCACGGGAATCATAATCCTGGGGTCGGGGGTTCAAGTCCCTCCTTCGCTACCACTCGCGACCCTCGCCGCCTTCACCTGCTCGCCGCCCCGGCGCCGCGTCCCCGCCATGTTGCCAGCCTGCCCGTCGCTCCCCTAGAAGCGGCGGGCAGACAGTACGGATTCGATGATGAGCACGCACAAGACTCGACTGTTGATCCTGGGCTCCGGCCCCGCCGGCCTCTCCGCCGCCATCTACGGCGCGCGCGCGGGGATGAAGCCGATCCTCGTCCAGGGCATCCAGCCCGGCGGCCAGTTGATGACCACCACCGATGTCGAGAACTATCCCGGCTTCGCCGATGTCATCCAGGGCCCGTGGCTGATGGAGCAGATGCAGAAGCAGGCCGAGCATGTCGGCACCCGCCTGATCTACGATACCGTGGTCGAAGTCGACCTGACCCGGCGTCCGTTCCGCCTGACCGGCGACGGCGGCGACGTGTACGAGGGCGACGTGCTGGTCATCGCCACCGGCGCGCAGGCCAAGTGGTTGGGCCTGGACAGCGAGGAAGCGCTCAAGGGCAAGGGCGTCAGCGCCTGCGCGACGTGCGACGGCTTCTTCTATCGCGGCAAGAAGGTCGCAGTGATCGGCGGCGGCAACACGGCGGTGGAAGAGGCGCTGTACCTCACCAATCATTCGCCCGACGTGACGCTGATCCACCGCCGCGATTCCTTCCGCGCCGAGAAGATCCTGCAGGAGCGGCTGTTCGCGCACAAGGGCATCACCGTGCTGTGGAACAAGGAGGTCGAGACCTTCGTCGACGGCGGCGGCATGGCCGGGCTGGTCGCGCTCGACCTGGTCGATACCGTGACGGGCGAGAAGTCGCGGCTGGCGGCGGACGGCGGTTTCGTCGCGATCGGGCATCACCCGGCGACCGAACTGTTCCGCGGGCATCTGAAGCTCGACGACGATCATTACATCTGGACCGAGACCGGCTCGACCCGCACCAGCGTGCCCGGCGTGTTCGCCTGCGGCGATGTGATGGACAAGATCTATCGCCAGGCCGTGACCGCCGCGGGAACGGGCTGCATGGCGGCGCTGGATGCCGAACGCTTCCTCGCGGAGGCTGATTTCGAACTGGCCGCGGCGGCGGAATAACGGCTTGGTGGCACGCCTCGGGAGCTTCGCGCAAGCGAGGCTCCCGCTTTCACGAGGCTTTTGCGAAACCCTGCCGTCATCCCGGGATCGTCCCGGGATCCACCGTGCCGCACCCTCCCAGCCGCTGATGTTGGACAACGGCGGATGCCGGAACAAGTCCGGCATGACGATAGGACGGAGCGCTGGTACACCTTCGCAAAGGCCTCGCCTCCGCGGAAATGACCGCTAAAGCGCCATCGCCTCGACGATCGCCTGCTCCAGCCATGCCGCATCGCGCTCGTGCGCGAAGCTGTGGCTGTCGGTGTCGCAGATCGCGAAGTCCGCCGCCCCCCACGCATCGCGAAAGGCGATGGCGGTGTTGTCGCGCGCGGCCAGCAGGAACGTCGCCGGCACCCTGCTTGCGCTCAGCGCTTTTCGTATCCGACCGGCCAGACCGCCGGCCGGCTCGGACCTGGTGTGAGCTACCTTCGCCAATCCGCCGGCCAATTTGCGTAAATTCACCCCGCCCCGCGCCAGCCGCACCCACTCGCGCGGGTCCTTCAGTTTCTCGGCATAGCGCGCGCGGATCGCGGCGGCGGGGGGCAGATCGTCGGTCGGTTCGATCACCCATGGATTGGCGAGGATCAGCCGGTCGATCCCGGCGCTCCCGCCGAACAGCGCCAGCGCCGTCGCCGCGTCGCAATTGCCGAACGCGACCAGCCGTTCGATCCCGGTCTCCGCGCTGAACGTCGCCGCCGCGCAGCCGATGTCCGGACCGGACGACAGGAAGCCGCCGTTGGTGCCGGTCGAATCGCCGATCCCGCGCCGATCGTAGCGGAACACCGGTATCCCGCGCGCGGCCAGCCGTTGCGCCAGCGACGCCATGCCGCGATGCGCGCCGATGCGGATTTCGTTGCCGCCCGAGACGATCAGCAAGCCGGTCTTGCCGGTGGCCCGATTGTCGAGGGTGTCCAGCGTCCCGAACAGCGTCTCGCCAGCGCAGGCAAAGGTCATCACCCGTCGCATGCGGCGATCCAGTCGGCGATGTCGTCGGCGAGCAGCGCGGCGAGCGCGGGGTCGTTGTCCGGCTCGGCGCGACGCCATAGCGGCATGCCGGGGAGGTGAAGATGCGCGGGGGCAGGATCGGTATCGAGTCGCACCACCCGACGCGGGATGCCGATAGCTCGCAGGGGATAGGTGCCGTGATCGGTGGTCAGTTCTTCCAGTAGCGCCGACCCGAGAAGATTGCCCGCAATCTCCATTGGAAATGCCGGTTCCTCGGCTTGGAACACGGTGCGAAGCCGCCGGACATCCTCGTCGCGCCCGGCAGTTTTCAAGATGCGTCCGAGGTCTTGCAGTACATCGCGGCCGGATGTCGGCGACAGGTGCCAGCGGCCCGAGGCAGGCGAGTCCGCATCGACCAGAGCGCCGCTTCGTAGGGAGGTGGAATAGACGTGTCGTCCTTGATCGAAGAGAAGCTCGCTGACCGCGGCGAAGGCGTGCCGCAGATTTGCCAAGGTCGTTTCCTGCGCCGCGACCATGCTTTCCCCCTGGCCCGGCAAGTCCGGCAGCACGCTCCCCACGCCGCGCTTCGCCAAGGCGCGGCAGATCGTCACGGCGAACGCGCGCACGCGATTGGCTTCCTCGAACAGCGGCAGCCCCACCACCGCGACCGGCCCGGTCGACGGCCCGAACCGGAGCATCGCCTCGCGGCCGCCGCTCCACGCGTAATGATCGATCAAGCGCGCACCTCAGCGCGCCGCCTTGCTCGCGGCGAAGCGGACCAGCGCACCGAACGTCTCGAGCATCTCGCCATCGACCTCGTCATCCTCGATCAGGATGGCGAGCCGCTCCTCGATCTCGGTGAGCAGGCCCGCCACCGCCATCGAATCGAGTTCCGGCAACCCCCCGAACAGCGGCGTTTCCGACCGGAAGGCCGCGGCCCGCGCCGCGCTGAGCCCCAGCACGTCGCGCAGCGTCGCGCGAACGGTGGCGTCGATCCGGTCGTAATCGTCTGGAAGCACCGCGAGCCCCGTTAGCGCCGTTATCGTGCGCCGCGATAGAGGCAGACGCCGGGGATGCCAAGAGCGGGGCCGCCACACCCCCTTCACAGCCGGGCGGCGGCGGCTATCAAGGGGCATGGTTGCGCTCGACCCTGTCCCACGGCCCATCGACACGTTGCCCGCCTTAGGACGGGCGGGCGACGTCGCGCTGGTCGACCGCGACGGCACGCTCGATTTCGCCGGGCTGGAGCGCCTGACCGGACAAGTGGCGGCATGGCTGGCGGCGCAGGGCAATGCGCCTGGCGCGCGCATCGCGAGCTGGCTGCCGAAGACGCGCCTCGCCTGCGTGCTGCCGATGGCGGCGCCCCGCGCCGGGCTGGTGCATGTGCCGATCAACCCGATGCTCAAGCGCGCGCAGGTCGCGCATATTCTCGCCGACAGCGGCGCGGCGGCGCTGGTGACACAGGCGGGGCGGCTCGGCAGCTTGGAAAAAGGCGATGTCCCAGCGGATTGTCAATCGTTGCTCGAAAGCGATGTAGCTTCTGACAGCGCGCTGCCGCCATCCGCCGGCGACACCGATACGCTCGCCGCGATCCTCTACACCTCGGGCTCGACCGGGCGGCCGAAGGGCGTGATGCTCAGCCATGCCAATCTGTGGCTCGGCGCGATTGCGGTGGCGCATTACCTCGCGCTGACGCCGCAGGACCGCGTGCTCGGCGTGTTGCCGCTGAGCTTCGACTACGGCCAGAACCAGCTTTTCTCGACCTGGGCGGCGGGCGCGCGCTATGCCTCGCTCGACTATCTCACCGCGCGCGACGTGGTGAAAGCGGTAGAGCGCGTGGCGGCGACGACGCTGGCCGGGGTGCCGCCCTTGTGGGTACAGTTGCTCGACGCGGACTGGCCGGCGGAAACCGCGAACCGCCTGAAACGGCTGACCAATTCCGGCGGCGCCTTGACGGCACCGCTCATCGCCGGCCTGCGCGCGCGCTTCCCGCTGGCCGATCTCTATCCGATGTATGGCCTGACCGAGGCGTTTCGGTCGACGTATCTCGCGCCCGATCTGGTCGCCGCGCATCCCGACTCGATCGGCCGCGCGATCCCGTTCGCCGAGGTGATGGTGGTGCGGCCCGACGGAGCGCCGGCGGCGGCGGGCGAGGCGGGCGAACTCGTCCATGCCGGGCCGCTGGTCGCCCAGGGCTATTGGCGCGATGCGGCGCGGACGGCGCAGCGCTTCCGGCCCGCGCCCGTCTGGTCGGCGGCGGGCGGCATGGCGGTGTGGTCCGGCGACACGGTGGTGCGCGACGCGGCCGGGCTGCTGCGTTTCGTCGGGCGCGACGACGAAATGATCAAGAGCGCGGGCAACCGCATCAGCCCGACCGAGATCGAGGAAGCGGTCGTCGCGGGCGGGGAGACGGTGGAGGCGGTCGCGCTCGGCGTGCCCGATATGCGGCTCGGCCAGGCGATCATCGTGGTGGCACGCGGCGACGGGTCGCGCGAGGCGGACTTGCGCGCGCGGCTGCGGCGCGACCTGCCGGGTTTCCAGCAACCGGCGCGCTACGAATGGCGCGACGATCTGCCGCGCAACGCCAACGGCAAGCTCGACCGGGCGGCGCTCAAGGTGGAGGTGCTGACGCCCTCGCCCACACTTCCTTCCCCGGCGGAGGCCGGGGCCCAGTCGGACGAACCCACGCCATGACGTTCAGCTTTTTACGATCGATCCACGACTGGCCCCTGGCGTTCGCCGGGGAAGGGCGGCGGTGAGGATGATGACGTCATGAAGCCGATGGGCACCATCCCCGCCGACTTTGCGCGTACGCCGCTGACGATCGCGGGCGAAGGTGCCGAGCATTGGGCGGCGGTCGCGGGCGATACGCCGCTGTTCGTCTACGATCTGGCGGTGGTGGCGGCACGGATCGCGCGGTTCCGGGCGGCGTTCGCGGGCGTCGACCTGCATTATGCGATCAAGGCCAATCCCTTCGCCCCGTTGCTCGCGGCGATGGCGCCGCTGGTCGACGGCTTCGACATCGCGTCGAAGGGCGAACTCGCCGTGGCGCTGGCGGCGAAACCCGCCGCGACGATCAGTTTCGCGGGGCCAGGCAAGCGCGACGACGAACTCGCGGCGGCGATCCGCGCCGGGGTCACGATCAACCTCGAATCCGCCGGCGAGGCGACCCGCGCGCTGGCCATCGCCGACCGCACCGGCATGACGCCGCGCCTCGCGATCCGCGTCAATCCCGATATCGAGCTGCGCGGTTCGGGCATGCGCATGGGCGGACGTGCCTCGCCGTTCGGCGTGGACGCGGACCGGGCCGCCGCCGTTGCGCGGAACGTCATCGACGCCGGGGCCGACTGGCGCGGGCTGCACCTCTTCGCGGGGTCGCAAGCGCTCGATCCGGCGGCGATCGTCGAGACGCAAGCGGCGACGCTGGCGCTGGCGGCGCGGCTGGCGGATGAGATCGGCGTCATGCCGCCGCTGGTCAATCTCGGCGGCGGATTCGGCATCCCGTATTTCCCGGGGGAAGGGCCGCTCGACGTCGACGCGATCGGCGCGGCGCTAGGCGAGCAACTCGCGGTCCGCCCCGCCGGCCTGCGCGACACGCGTTTCGCGATCGAACTGGGCCGCTGGCTGGTCGGCGAAGCGGGCGTGTACCTGACGCGCGTCGTCGATCGCAAGGAAAGCCGCGGCGAGACCTTCCTCGTCGTCGATGGCGGCCTGCATCATCAACTCGCCGCCACCGGCAATCTCGGCACGGTGGTGAAGCGCAACTATCCCGTCGCGGTCGCCGGCGCCGCCCCGGACGCGCCGACCGAAACCATCAGCGTCGTCGGCCCGTTGTGCACCCCGCTCGACCGCCTCGCCGACCGCGTCACGCTGCCCGTCGCGCGGCCTGGCGACCTGATCGCGGTGTTCATGGCCGGCGCCTATGGCCTCACCGCCAGCCCGGCCGCCTTTCTCGGCCACCCCGCCCCGCGCGAACTTCTGGTCGGCTAGCACGCTTTCGCCCGATCGTCCCGAGTGCAGTCGAGAGATGTGCGACGAACGATCGGCACGGTCGGGCAGGCATTCCTAACGCAATCTTTACCCCTCGCGCGCCATAGCCACGGCATATCCGCGGACCTGCCCAACCACGTCAGACGTGACGTCACCGGCAGCACCTCGCGGTGGGAGGTGTTCATGGCGCGTTTTTCAAAGGTTTTCCGTGGGTTCCTGTCCGCCGGCGGCGGCGCGCTGGCGCTGGCCGGCTGCGTAAGCGGCGGCCGGTCCGAACTGCCCCAGGCATCGTTCGTGGCGAAGCAGGAACAGCCGGGCGAGGAATATGTCATCGGCCCGCTCGACCAGCTCAACATCTTCGTGTGGCGCAACCCGGAATTGTCGACCAAGGTGCAGGTGCGCCCCGACGGCCGCATCACCACGCCGCTGATCAGCGACATGCCCGCGGTCGGCAAGACGCCGCGCATGCTCGCCGACGACATGAAGATCGCGCTGGGCGAATATATCAAGGACCCGATCGTCTCGGTCATCGTCGAGAATTTCTCGGGCACGTTCAGCCAGCAGGTGCGCATCGTCGGCGCGACCGCCAAGCCCGCCTCGATCCCGTACCGCGCCAACATGACGCTGCTCGACGCGATGATCTCGGTCGGGGGCCTCAGCGAATATGCGGCGGGCAACCGCGCCAAGCTCGTTCGCTACGATCGCGAGACCGGCAAGCAGCAGGAATATGCCATCAAGCTGTCGAAACTGCTCAAGGACGGCGACAGCAGCGCCAACGTCCGCCTCGAACCGGGCGATGTCATCATCATCCCCGAGAGCATGTTCTAAGGAGCGGCGCGGGGGATGAACGGCCTTTACGACGAACTCAGGCTCGCCTGCCACGCCATCTGGCTGCGCCACTGGGTCGCGCTCGCGGTCGCATGGGGGCTGGCCGTAGTCGGCTGGGCGGTGGTCGCGCAAATTCCCAACAGTTATGAATCGCGCGCGCGCGTGTTCGTGCAGATGAACACCGTGCTGCCGGGCGCGGTCGGCATCACCGCCGCCGACCAGCAGAAGGACGTCGACACGATCCGCCAGACGCTGACGTCGGCGACCAACCTGGAAAAGGTCGTGCGCGGCACCGATCTCGCCAACACGGTGAAGACCGATCGCGACGTGGCGGACCGCGTGGCGGGGCTCGCCAAGGCGATCAAGATCACCGCGCAGCAGGACAATCTGTTCGAGATCGTCGCGACCGGCGCCAGCCCCAGGGTCACGCGCCAGGTCGTGCAGAAGCTGATCGACATCTTCGTCGAGCAGAATCTGTCGGGCGACCGCGACGAGACTTCCTCCAGCCTCAAGTTCCTCGATGCGCAATTGGAGGAACGCCAGAAGCAGCTCGCCGACGCGGACGCCAAGCGCGCCGACTTCCAGAACCGCTACCTCGGCAGCTTGCCGGGCACCGGCTCGCTCACCGACCGGATGGGCACGGCGCGCTCCGCGATGGCGCAGGTCGATGGCGATCTCGCCGCCGCGCAATCCGGCCTCGCCGCGGTCAACGGGCAGTTGGCGGGCACGCCCGCGAACGTCCCCGGCATGGCCGGCAGCGTGACCGCCGGACCGGCGCGCGCGCGCCTCAACGCCATCCAGGGCCAGCTCGCCGATGCCCGCGCGAAGGGCTATACCGAGAACCATCCCGACGTGATCGCGCTGCGCGGCCAGCTTGCCGCCGCGCAAGGCGCGGCGCGCGGCGAGCCGCTGGTCGGCGGCGGCGGGGCAGGGGCGGCGTCCAATCCGGCCTATGTCTCGCTGCGCTCCATCCAGGCCGACAAGCAGGCGCAGGTCGCTTCGCTGAGCGCGCGCAAGGCCCAACTGCAAAGCGATCTCGACACGATCACGTCAAAGCTCGCGGGCGATCCGGCGGTCGCGGCGCAACAGTCGCAGATCGACAACGACTATCAGGTGCTCAAGGACGGCTACGCCAAGTTGCTGGCCGACCGCGAGGCGATCCGCCTGCGCGGGCAGGCACAGAGCCAGACCGATTCGATCAAGTTCAGCGTCATCGACCCGCCGACCGCCCCGCGCGTTCCGGCCGCGCCCAACCGTCCGCTGCTGCTTACCGGCGTGCTGGTCGCGGCGCTCGGGGCAGGCGTCGCGGCGGCGTTCGCGCTGGCACAGGTGAAGACGACCTTCGCAACCGCCGGGCGCCTCGAAAAAGCCACCGGCATGCCGGTGATCGGCTCGATCGGCGAAGTCGTCAGCAAGGCGCAGGAAGCGGCGCGGCGGCGCAAGCTGGCTTATTATGGCGGCGGGGTGGCGGCGCTGGGCGTGGCGTATATCGCCCTGCTCGGGGTCGAGATGCTCCAGCGGGGGTTGGCGGCATGACCGAAGCACGCAAGATCGCCGGGTCGTCGCTGCTCGAACGTGCCGCCGACGTCTATGATTTTGAAGCATATCGTGCGCGTGGAGACGCAAACACCCCTGTTTCCGTTCGCCCCGAGCGCAGTCGAGAGGTCGATGCCGGGGACGGTGTCTCGACTTCGCTCGACACGAACGGCTTGGGATTGCCCCTTGGTCCCGCGTCGCGCCCGGTCGCGGGTGGCGTCGCCGTGATCGACCGCGATATGCTGGCCGAACGCGGCCTGCTAGTGCCCGGCGCGGCGATCGGGGCGCTGACCGAGGAATTCCGCCTGGTGAAGCGCCAGTTGCTGACCACCGCGCGCGCCGTCCGCGCGGATGACGCGGACTTGTCGCGCACCATCCTGGTCTGCTCGGCCCAGCCCAATGACGGCAAGACCTATTGCGCGGTCAACCTCGCCATCTCGCTGGCGGCGGAGCGCGACGTGGACATATTGCTGATCGACGCCGACTTCGCCAAGCCCGACGTGATGCACCGGCTCGGCCTGGTCGAAGGGCCCGGCCTGCTCGATGCGCTCGCCGATGCCGCGGTCGATGTCGAACGCTGCGTCGTGCGCACCGACATCCCGCAGCTCAGCTTGTTGCCGTGCGGTACAAGGACCACCGCCGACACCGAACTGGTCGCCAGCGCGCGCACCGGCACGGTGATCGCGCACCTGCTCGCCGCCGATCCGCGGCGCATCCTGATCTTCGATTCGCCGCCGGTGCTCGCCGCGTCGCCCGCCGCCGCGCTCGCCAACCATGCCGGGCAAGTGATGCTCGTCGTCCGCGCCGATCGTACCAGCGAGGGCGACCTGCGCGAGGCGGTCGCTCTGCTCGACGGCTGCGACCACATCCAGCTCCTGCTCAATGCCGTGGCCCATGCGCCGGGGGGGCGTCGGTACGACAGCTATTACGGCCAACAGGAGGACGCGACATGACGCGGCCATCGGTAATCCCGTATTTCGCCGCAGGGGCCGCCCTGCTCGCCACCGTTCCGGCTCAGGCGCAGGAACGCCACAAGTCGATCTCGCCTTATATAGAGATCGGCCAGGTCGTGACCGCCGATCTCAAGGCCGACGACGTGCTGACCTATTCCACGGTCGCCGCCGGGATCGATGCCTCGGTGCAGACCAGGCGCACGCAAGTGCAGGTCAGCTATCGCTACGAACGGCGCTTCTCGTACCAAAAGAAGGTCGGCGACGACGATATCCATAGCGGCCTCGCGCGCGTGCAGATCAGTCTCGCGCCGGGTGTCAGCCTGGAGGGCGGCGCGATCGCGACGCGCGTCCGGTCGGACATTCGCGGTGCCGCGCCCGGCAATCTCGCGGGCAATGTCGACAATATCAGCCAGGTCTATTCGGCCTATGTCGGCCCTACCTTCGCCAGCCATGTCGGCCCGGTCGGCGTCCAGGCGAACTACCGTTTCGGCTACACCAAGGCGGAGGCCCCGGGCACGACCGGCGTAGCGGCCGGCAGCCCCAAGCTCGACGCGTTCGACCAGTCGACCAGCCATGTCGTCAACGTCAGCGCGGGCGTGAAGGCCGGCGCGGTGCTGCCGGTCGGCGTCAACGTATCGGCCGGATACGAGCGCGACAAGGCCGGGCAGCTCGACCAGAAATACGAAAGCGAGGTCGCGCGCGGCGATCTCGTGCTGCCGGTGACGCCGACACTCGCCGTCACGGGCGGCGCGGGCTATGAGAAGATCACCGTCACGCAGAAAGACCCCCTGCTCGGCGCGGGCGGCGTGCCCGTCACCGACGGCCGTGGCCGCTTCGTCATCGATCCCGCCTCGCCGAAGCGCATCGCGTACCAGACCGACGGGCTGATCTACGATGCCGGCGTCATCTGGCGGCCGAGCCCGCGCACGACGCTGACCGCGCGCGGCGGCAAGCGCTATGGCGGCATCACCTATACCGGATCGTTCAGCTATGCCGCGTCGCGCTCGCTCGGCGTGCAGGTCGGCGTGTATGACAGCGTCGACACGTTCGGGCGGCAATTGCGCAACGGCCTGTCGAACCTGCCGACCAGCTTCATCGACCAGCGCGATGCGTTCGGCCAGCAATTCAGCGGCTGCACCTATGGCAACCCCGGCGCCGCCGGAAATGGCGGCGGGGCGGGCGGATGCCTCAACGGGGTATTCCAGTCGATCTCGACCTCGGCATACCGCGCGCGCGGCGTCGATGCGGTGCTCGCCGCCAGGCGCGGCCCGCTCAGCTTCGGCGTGGGCGGCGGCTATGCCACGCGGCGCTTCTCCGCGCCGGCCGTCGGTGCCGGCTTCAGCGTCGACGGCCTGACCGACGAGAGTTATTACGCGCAAGCCTATGTCGCCGCGCCGATCGACCGCAATTCCGGCGTCAACGGCAACGTCTTCTTCAATTACTACGATAGCGGTATCGCGACGGCGGCGGGCGTCTACAGCACCGGCGCGACCGGCCAATATTATCACAATTTTGGCCGCGTCGTGACGAGTGCCACCGCCGGCCTCTATTCCTTCACGCAGCAGGGCCGGAACGACCAGCTTTCGGCGCAGGGCCAAGTGGCGGTGCGGTATCAATTCTGAAACGCATCGGCGAGTATCCACAGGGAGCGAGCCGGGCGCGAGGTGGTGACTATGTACGACGACCATTACGGATTGAGCGGCCGCCCGTTCCAGTTGACGCCGGATCCGCGCTTCTGGTTCGACACGGCGACCCACCGCAAGGCGATGGCCTATCTCGGCTATGGCCTGGCGCAGGGCGAGGGCTTCATCGTCATTACCGGCGATGTCGGCGCGGGCAAGACGACGCTGGTCGGCCATCTGATGGACACGGTCGACCCGACCCGGCTGCACGTCATCAAGATCGTCTCGACGCAGATCGAAGCGGAGGATCTGCTGCGCATCGTCGCGGGCGGGCTGGGGCTGGACAGCGACGGTCTGACCAAGGCGCAACTGCTCGTCGCGATCGAACGCGGCCTGCACGCGACGGCGCGAGCCGGGCGGCGCACGCTGCTGATCGTCGACGAAGCGCAGGCGCTACCGGTGTCGAGCCTCGAAGAATTGCGCATGCTCTCCAATTTCCAGACCGGCGGCCATGCGCTGTTGCAGATCTTCCTGCTCGGCCAGCCCGAATTCCGCGAGCGGCTGCACGGATCCGACCGGCTCGAACAGTTGCGCCAGCGCGTCATCGCGATGCATCATCTCGATCCGATGGCGGCGGAAGAGGTCGAGCCGTACATGCGTCACCGTCTCGGCGTGGTGGGATGGCAAGGCCGCCCGCATTTCACGCCCGACGCCTATGCCGCGCTGTATGACGGATCGGACGGCGTGCCGCGCCGGTTGAACCAGCTTGCCGGTCGCGTGCTGCTGTTCGGCGCGATCGAGCAGATCGACTTGATCGACGGCCGCGCGGTCGCCGCCGTGCTCGCCGATATCTCGGGCGACATGCCCGGCATGAAGGCCGCCGCCCCGCCCGAACCGGTCGCGCCGGCGCGCGAGAGCGAGAGCGTGGCGGAAGCACCGCGTCCGCTCCCGATATCCAACATCCCGCCACCCGCCGAGCCCCGCCCCATCCTGGCACCGCGCGAGGAGCCGGTCGCCGCGCGGGCCGAGCCCGACCTGACGGCCCGTCTCGCCGCGCTGGAGGCGCGGCTGGACGATCAGAACCAGGCGCTCAGCCGCGTGCTGACGCTGCTGGTCGATTGGGCCGAGGACGGACGCCTGCCCAACGTCGCCGGGCACGGCGCGGGAGCCTGATGCGATGCGCCACGCCATGTCGGTCGATGTCGAGGACTGGTTCCAGGTCGGCGCCTTCGAAAAGGTCATCGACAAGGGCGACTGGGACACGCTGACGCCGCGCGTCGAGCGCAACACCGACGCCGTGCTCGCCTTGCTTGCCGAAAACGGGACGAAGGCGACGTTCTTCACGCTCGGCTGGGTCGCCCGGCGTTATCCCGCGCTGATCCGCCGGATCGTCGAACAGGGGCACGAACTGGCCAGCCACGGCTGGGATCACGACCGCGTCTTCGCGATGGACGCCGCGACCTTCCGTGCCGACACACGGCGCGCGCGCAAGGTCCTGGAGGACGCGGCGGGCGTCGCCGTCACCGGCTACCGCGCGCCGAGCTTCTCGATCGACGCGCGCACGCCGTGGGCGCATCGGGTGCTGGCGGAGGAGGGCTATGCCTATTCCTCCAGCGTCGCGCCGCTGAAGCACGATCATTACGGCTGGCCCGATGCACCGCGCTACGCGTTCCGCCCGCTGGCCGATGCCGCGCTGGTCGAAATGCCCGTCACCGTGGCCGAATTCGGCGCGCGGCGGATGGCGACGGGCGGTGGTTTCTTCCGCCTGTTTCCGGCCGCCCTCACCGATTATGCGGTGCGCCAGGTGGCGGGGGCGGGGCAACCGGCGATCTTCTATTTCCATCCCTGGGAAATCGACCCGGGCCAGCCGCGCGTCGCCGACGCCCCGGCCAGGTCGAGGCTACGCCACTATAGCCGCCTGGGCGCGATGGCGGGCAAGCTGCGCGGGCTGCTGTCGCGCCACGACTGGGGCCGCATGGACGAGATCGTGCAAACGTTACGGCTCGATATGCCCGCGAAACGCGCCGCGTGACGATGCAGCCGCGCTCGACCCTGATCGCGGTCCGCGCGATCGACTTGCGCGACCCTGCCGAACGCGCGCGGATCGACGGGTTCGTGCGCGCGCATCCCGAGGGCACGCCGTTCCATCTGCCGGCCTGGAGCATCGCGGTCGCGCAAGGCTGTGGCCAGACCAGCCACACGCTCGTCGCCGAGCGTGCCGACGGCTCGCTGGCGGGCATGCTCCCGCTGACCGAGATCCGCTCGCTTTTGTTCGGCAAGGCGCTCGTCTCGAACGGTTTCGCGGTGGGCGGCGGCATCCTCGTCGAGCACGACGCGGCGATCCAGCCGCTGGCCGACGCCGCGCTGGCGCTGGCCGAGCGGCTCGGCTGTCCGACGCTGGAGCTGCGCGGCGGCGCGGTGCCCGCCGGCGACTGGCAGGTCGACACGCACAGCTATCTCGGCTTCGCGCGCCCGCTCGCCGGCGGCGACGAGGCCGAACTGCTCGCCATCCCGCGCAAGCAACGCGCCGAGGTGCGCAAGGCGCTCGACCAGGGGTTCGACATCGCGGTCGGCAGTGGCCCGGGCGATGTGAAGGCGCACTATGCGGTCTATGCCGAATCGGTGCGCAACCTCGGCACGCCGGTGTTCCCGGCCGGGCTGTTCCGCGCGGTGCTGGAGCAGTTCGGCGACGATGCCGACATCCTCACCGTGCGCGCGCACGGCCGCGCGGCGGCGAGCGTGCTCAACCTCTATTTCAACGGCACCGTCTATCCCTATTGGGGCGGCGGCACGCCGGCCGCGCGCGCGCTCCGCGCCAACGACGCGATGTATTTCGCGCTGATGGGCCACGCCCGGTCGCGCGGCTGCACGCGCTTCGACTTCGGCCGGTCGAAAGCCGGAACTGGCCCTGCCGCCTTCAAGAAGAACTGGGGTTTCCAGCCGGTCTCGCTGATGTATCTTGAGCGCGCAGTAGCGGGAGGGGCGCTGCGCGAGATCAATCCAACCGACCCACGCTACGCCAACAAGGTCGGGCTGTGGAAAAAGCTGCCGCTTTGGGTCGCAAACCAGATCGGTCCGCATCTTTCCAAAGGCCTCGGATGATGGGCGACATCCTCTTCCTCGGGCACCGCGTGCCGTATCCGCCCGACCGGGGCGACAAGATACGCGGGTTCCACATCCTCAAGTTCCTGTCGGCGCGCAAGCGCGTGCATCTGATCGCGTTCGCCGACGACACGCGCGACATGCGCCGCAAGGACAATGACCTGACCAAGCTGGCGGGCAACCGGTCGATCATCTGGCGCTCGAAATCGCGCGCCGCGTCGGCGATGGAAGCGCTGTTTTCGCGCAAGCCCGTGTCACTGACGGCGTTCGACAACAAATCGCTGCGCGAAGCGGTCGACAATATCCTCGCACGCCATTCGATCGACACGATCTACGTCTTTTCCAGCCAGATGGCACAATATCTGCCGGCCCGCCCGCGCCAGCGCGTCGTCATGGATTTCGTCGACATGGATTCGGCCAAGTTCGCCGCCTATGCCAAGCAATCGGGCGGCCCGGTCGCCTGGTTCATGAAGCGCGAGGCGAAGATGCTGTTCCAGCATGAACGCGCCGTCGCGCACCGCGCCGACGCGAGCCTGTTCGTCAGCGAAGCCGAGGCGCAACTGTTCCGCGACAGGACCGGGGCGGAGCGTGTCCATGTCGTCGAGAACGGCATCGACACCGACTTCTTCGACCCGACCGCGCAATTCAAGCGGATCGATACCACGGCCTCGCTGATCGTGTTCACCGGCCAGATGGATTACCGCCCCAATATCGAGGCGGTGACATGGTTCGTCGAGACGATCCTGCCGCACATCCGCGTGCGACACCCGCAGGCACGCTTCGCCATCGTCGGGCGCAACCCGACGGATGCCGTCAGGGCGCTCGCCAGGCAGCCGGGCGTGATCGTGACGGGCGAAGTGGCCGACGTGCGCGGCTGGGTCGCCGCCGCCTCGGTCGTCGTCGCGCCGTTGAAACTCGCGCGCGGCATCCAGAACAAGGTGCTCGAGGCGATGGCGATGGCGCGTCCCGTCGTCGCCTCGCGCGCCGCCGCCGAGGGTATCGATCACGCCCGCACGATCCATGTCGGCGAGACGGTCGGCGAGATCGCCGAGCAAGTGATCGCCGTGCTCGACGATCCCGCGGGCGCCGCGCAGATGGGCCGCGAGGCGCGCGCCCAAGTGCAGGCACGCTATGGCTGGGCGGCGCGGCTCGCCCCGCTCGACGCGATCCTCGGCATCGGCGTGAAGGCCCCGCCGCGCCGCAGCGCGGCCTGATCCGATGACGATCCCGGTCCCGGCGCCAAGCCGTTTTGGGACGTTCGCCTCGGGCGGGCAGGGCCGGTTCGGCGCGTCGTGGCGGCGACATGCGGCGATCCTCGCGGCGGTCGCGGCGGCGCTGGTCGCGTTGTTCCGCGCCGACGTCTCCGCACTCGCTACGATCTGGTGGACCAGCACGACCTTCGGGCATTGCCTGTTCATCACGCCTGTCCTGGCGTGGCTGGTGTGGCAGCGCCGCGCCGGCCTCGCCCAGGTCGCGCCGGTCGGCTGGGCACCCGGGCTGGCGCTGGTCGCGGCCGGCGGAGCCGGCTGGCTGGTCGGCGATGCCGGCGGCGTGGCGCTCGCCCGGCATCTCGGCATCGTCATGCTGCTGCAAGGCGCGGTGGTGACCATCCTCGGCCCCAATGTCGCCCGCGCCGTGCTGTTCCCGCTCGCCTACGCCTTCTTCCTCGTGCCGTTCGGCGAAGGGCTGGAGGGGCCGCTCCAGGGCGTGACGGTCGCGATGACGATGCCGTTGCTGCATCTGTCCGGCGTATCGGCGCAGGTCGACGGCGTGCTCATCACCATTCCGAACGGCTATTTCGAAGTGGCAGAGGCCTGTTCCGGCGCGAAGTTCGTCATCGCGATGGTCGCGTACGGCGCGCTCGTCGCCAACGTCTGCTTCGTGTCGTGGCGCCGGCGCGCGATCTTCATGGTGGTCGCGGTCGTGGTGCCGGTCGTCGCCAACGGCTTCCGCGCCTTCGCGACGATCTACGCGGCGTATCTCACCTCGGTCGAGCGCGCGACGGGCATGGATCATATCGTCTATGGCTGGGTGTTCTTCGGGTTGGTGATGGCGGCGACGCTGGCGCTCGGCTGGCGCTGGTTCGACCGCGCGCCCGATGCGCCGGTGTTCGATCCGGCGGCGTTGCAGGGCGTGCCGCGCCACCGTGTCGATGCGCTGGTCGCGGCGGCGCTGGTGCTCGCGACGGCGGCGGCGTTTCCGGCGTGGGGCGCCGCGATCGCAGGCCGCGCGCAAGCCCTGCCCGAGCGGATCGCGCTCCCCGACGTGCCCGGCTGGCACCGCGTCCCGATCGACACGCGCGCGGCATGGGCACCGGCCTATCCCGGCGCGGACCATTTCCTGTTCGGCCGCTATGCCGACGATGCCGGCAACGCGGTCGATCTCGCCATCGCGGTCTATGGCAGCCAGCACGAGGGCAAGGAACTCGTCGCGTTCGGCGTCGGCGCGATCCGCGAGGACGACATCTGGCTGCGCGTCGAGGACCTGCCCGATCTCGCCGGCGGCGCGGTGATGCGCGTCACCGCGCCCGGCCCGGTCGAGCGCCAGATCGCGACCTGGTATCGCGTCGGCGACGTGGTGACGCACGATGCGCCGCTGGTGAAGCTCGAAACGCTCAAGGCCAAGCTGCTCGGCGGGCCGCAGCGCGCGGTCGCGGTGCATGTCTCGGCGCAAGTGACGCCGGGGCGCGATGCGCGCGCGGCGATGGCGGCGTTCGTCGCCGCGCTGGGGCCGATCGATCGGCTGGCGGACCGGGCGGCGGGGATGAATGAATGAACTTCCCAAAGGTCCGTCACCCCGGCCCGTTCAACGAAGCTCACGACAGTCTCGTGCCGTGGGCCACCTTTCCACACGCAGCACGATCTTCCTTGCACGGTAGACCCCGCCACCAGCCTGTCGTGAGCTTTGCCGAACGGGCCGGGGGTGACGGATAGCGCAAGGATCGGTAAGCCCGTCCGATGTGCGGCATCGCCGGTCTCTATTACCCGTCCACGCCCAAACCCGTGGACCCCGCCCGCATCGCGGCGATGGCGGACGCGCAGGCGCATCGCGGCCCGGACGGCACGGGCGTGTGGACCGCGCCGGGCGTCGGCCTCGGCCACCGCCGCCTTTCGATCATCGATGTCGCCGGATCGCCGCAACCGATGGCGAGCGCGGATGGTGTGCTGACCGTCAGCTACAATGGCGAAATCTACAATTTCGCCGCCCTCCGCGCCGAGTTGCAGGCGCGCGGCGCGGTGTTCCGCACGGCGGGCGATACCGAGGTGCTGCTGCACGGCTGGGCCGCGTGGGGCCCGGCGCTGCTCGACCGGCTCAACGGCATGTTCGCCTTCGCGCTGCACGATGCGCGGGCGCAATGCCTGTTCCTCGCGCGCGACCGGCTCGGCGTGAAGCCGCTGCATTATGTCGAGCTGTCGGACGGCGGCGTCGCGTTCGCGTCCGAGTTGAAGGGCCTGCTCGCCCATCCGCTGCTGCGCCGCGCGCCCGATATCCGCGCGGTCGAGGATTATCTCGCGTTCGGCTATGTGCCCGACGATACCTGCCTCGTCGCGGGGGTGAGGAAGCTGCCCGCCGGCCACTTCCTGCTGATCGAGCGCGGCAAGCCGGTGCCCGCGCCGTCGCGCTGGTGGGACGTGGATTTCAGCGCCCGCGCCACCGGATCGGCTGGGGACCTGGAGGAAGAACTGATCGCCCTGCTACGCGATGCCGTCACCTCGCGGATGGTGTCGGACGTGCCGCTCGGCGCGTTCCTGTCGGGCGGGGTCGACAGCTCGGCGGTGGTCGCCCTGATGGCGGAGGCCTCGCGCGGGGCGGTGCGCACCTGCACGATCGGCTTCGACGAGAGCGGCCTGGACGAACGCGGCTATGCCGGCGAGATCGCCCGGCGCTTCGCCACCGCACACCGCGAGCGCGTCGTCGCGGCCGACGATTTCGGCCTGATCGACACGCTGGTCCACGCCTTTGACGAGCCGTTCGCCGACGCGTCCGCGCTCGCCACCTACCGGGTGTGCGAACTGGCGCGCGAGGACGTCACCGTCGCGCTCTCGGGCGACGGCGCGGACGAGGCGTTCGCGGGCTATCGCCGCTACCGGTTCCAGGCGGCGGAGGAACGGGTGCGCGGCCTGGTCCCGGCCTCGATCCGCGCGAGCGCGTTCGGCACGCTCGGCCGCTGGTATCCCAAGGCCGACTGGGCGCCGCGCCCGTTGCGCGCGAAGACGACCTTGCTCGCGCTCGCCGAGGATGGCGCGGAAGGCTATGCCCGCTCGGTCGGCGTCACCACGCCGGCGCTGCGTGCCGCGTTGTTCTCCGATACCGCCCGCGCCGCGCTCGGCGGCCACCGCGCCGAGGATCGCTACGTCCGCTCGATGCGCGACGCGCCCGCGCGCGACGCGCTCGACCGCGCGCAATATGCCGATTTCCAGCACTGGCTGCCCGGCGACATCCTGACCAAGGCGGACCGCACCAGCATGGCGGTCGGCCTGGAGGCGCGCGAGCCGTTGCTGGACTACCGCCTGGTCGAATTCGCCGCGAGACTGCCCATAACGATGCGGCTACGCGGCGGGCAAGGCAAGTGGCTGCTCAAGAAGGCGATGGAACGCTACCTCCCGCACGATACCCTGTATCGCCCGAAGATGGGCTTTGTCACCCCGATCGGCGCATGGTTCCGCGGGCCGCTCGCGGGGGCGGCTGCGGCGCTGGCAACCTCGCGCGTGCTAGCCGGCACGGGCTGGTTCGACCCCGCGACGATCGCGCGTCTCGCCGAAGACCACCGCGCCGGCCGCGCCGACCATGGCCGCACGCTGTGGCAATTGGTGATGCTCGAACGATCGATGGCGCGGCTGTTCGGCTGAGGATAGAAACGGCGGCATGACCGAGGACATCGAACGCGACATCGCCGCGCTGAAGCGCGAACTCGATGCGTTGCGGCCGCTCCGTGCCGGTGCGATCGCCCAGCTACAGCGATATTACGATCGAGCTGACCTACACCTCGAACGCGATCGAGGGAAATACGCTGACGCACCGCGAAACCGCGGAAGTCGTCGAGCATGGCATCACGGTGGGCGGCAAGCCGCTGCGCGATCACCTGGAGGCGGTCGATCATCATGCCACGATCGGCTGGGTGCGTGACATCGCCGGCGGCGACGTGCCGATCGACGAGGGGTTGGTAATGGAAATCCACCGCCGCATCGTGGCGCGCTCGGTGTCCGAGATCGCCGGAAGCTACAGCACCCATCCGCGCCGGATCGCCGGTTCGCGGGCAATCTTGAACCCCACCAAGATTCCCGCGTTGATGGCCGCCCTCGGCGCTTGGCTGGGGACCGCGAACGCGATCCGGGCACGGCGTTCGACGCGCATTACCGTCTTACCGCCATCCATCCGTTCGCCGACGGCAACGGCCGGACCGCGCGGCTGCTGATGAACCTCATGCTCGTCCGGACCGGCTATCCACCGCTGGCGGTTCGCCCGGAGGACCGGAGCTATCTGGATACCTTGGAAACGGCATCGCTGACGGCGGACACCAGTGACTTCCAGCGGTTCATGCACCAGCGCCTGCACGCGACGCTGGTGGACTATATCGTCGCGCTGGGCTGACCTCAATCGAAGCTGGCGCCCCAGCGGCGCTTGGCGCGGTTCTTCCACAGCCCGCGATGATACGCGTCCGACGCCAGCAGCGGCATCACGGAGCCCGCTTCGGCGAACACCATCTGCTCGATGCCGGTGTTGACCTTGCCCCAGCTCGCCGCCTCCTGCAGCGTGGAGGAGGAGCACGCCCCGTCGCGGACGTCGGCGACGGTGATCTGCACCGCGTATTTGTGCACCTGCACGTCGTCATGGCCGAGGATCTCGGCGCAGACGACCGTATCCTGGATGAAGTTCTTCGGCACGCCGCCGCCGATCATCAGCAGGCCGGTGGTGCCGGCCTTGATCTTGATGTCGGTCAGCTCGCGGAAATCGGCGATCGCGTCGAGCACCATGTATGGCTTGCCTTGCCCGGCGCGGTCGACCTGATGCTTGACCAGCCCGAAGCCGGCCGAGGAATCGACGAACGCCGGGCAGAAGATCGGCACGTCATGCTCATAGGCGAGCTTGACCAGGCTGTTGTCCTTCCTGCCATGCTCGACCAGATACTTGCCCATCGCGCGGATGAATTCGCGGCTGGAATAGGGGCGCGGTTCGAGGCCGTTGGCGATCTCGTAGATCGTATGGTCGCAATCCTGGAGCTGTTCCTCGTCGATATAGGTATCGTAGATGCGGTCGATCAGCAGCGAGCGCAGCGTGTCGTCGTCCGGCACTTCCAGCGCCTGGTAATGCTTGTGGCCGAGCCCTTCGAAAAAATCCATGTCGACGATCGACGCGCCCGTCGCGACGACGCCGTCGATCATGTTGTTGCGCAGCAGTTCGGCATACAGGTCCATGCACCCGCCCGCGCTGGTCGACCCGGCGATGACCAGGAAGATCGAGCAGTCGGGATCGGCCAGCATCTGGTTGTAGATGTCGGTCGCGCGGCCGAGATCGCGGCTGGTGAAGCTCATCTTCTTCATCGCGTCGACGATCGGGCGCGCGTCGAATTGCGTGATGTCGATATGCTCGACTTCGGTCGAGAGCAGTTCGGCCTTGCGGTTGGTAAGGGCGGTGTCGGTCATTCTTCTTCCTCATTCCCCTCACGCTTGCGGGAGGGGTCGGGGGAGGGCGGCCACCGCCGGCTCCCCCGTCAAAAACTGCTCTCCCCCCGGCCCCTCCCGCGAGCGGAAGGGGAGGAAAAAGGACTAGCGGGAGCTTGTTACAGCGTGACGACGTTCGACGCGATTGCTCGGTCTCCGTCGACGTACAGCGACGCCATCGGCTCGTCCGCGACGATCACCGTCTCGTCCGATCCGAAGCCGTTGAACGCGGTCCGCATCGCCGAGCCATAGGCGCCGAGCATCCCGATCTCAAGATAGTCGCCGGCCTGCACATCGGCGGGCAGCAGGAATGGCCCCGCCATATGGTCGAGATCGTCACAGGTCGGGCCGTAGAAGCTGAACGGCATTTCCCTGACCTGTCTGGAGGGGGCACGGCTGTCGGGCTCGCGCAGCAATTCCACCGGAAAGCGCCAGCCGAGATGCGCCGCGTCGAACAGCGCGCCATAGGCGCCGTCGTTGATGTACAGCTCGTCGCCGCGCCGCCGCTCGACGCGCACCACGATCGAGCTGTATTCGGCGCACAGCGCGCGACCGGGCTCGCACCACAATTCCGACGAATAGCTGACCGGCAGCGATTCGAACGCACGGTGGATCGTCTCGAAATAGCGCTCCAGCGGGGGCGGCTCCATGCCGGGATAGGTCGACGGAAAACCGCCGCCGACATCGATCACGTCGACCGTCACCGCCGCGTCGACGATCGCCGCGCGGACGCGTTCCATCGCATTGGCATAGGCTTCGGGCGTCATCGCCTGCGATCCGACATGGAAGCAGATGCCGAGCGCGTCCGCCGCCTGGCGGGCGCGGAACAGCAGCTCCCTGGTCTCGCCCGGTGCCGCGCCGAATTTCGACGCGAGGCTCAGCTTGGAATGTTCCGACGACACGCGCAGGCGCACGCACAGCGTCAAATCCTCGGCATGGCCGGTCGCCTCGACGATCTTGTCCAGCTCCTCGACCGAATCGAGCGAGAAGGTCCGCACGCCGTATTCGACATAAGCCGCGCGAATCGCCTCCGGCGCCTTGACCGGGTGCATGAAGCACAGCGTCGCCCCCGGCAGCGTTTGCGCGACCAGCCGCACCTCGGCGATCGAGGCGACGTCGTACTGCGTGATGCCCCCGTCCCACAGGAGGCGCAGCAACGCCGGCGACGGATTGGCCTTCACCGCATACATCGAACGGCCCGGGAACTTCTCCGCGAAGAACCGGGCCGCACGCGATGCCGCATGCGGACGAACCAGCGTGACCGGCTGAACCGGCCGCTGCCTGGCGATATCGATGCCTTGCCCGAAAACCGACGGACCGGAAACCGAAGGGGTGGTCGCTAACCCCAGCGCGCGATGATGCTTGTGCAACTCAAGGGACCTCCAAGTGGCTTGCGCCTAGACACGAAAAGCTGCCTTGCGGTTGGAAGTCCCATGGGGCAGCGGATGGGCGAAATAGGGTCGCGCTTTTCCAATGTAAAGCGGTTTCGGACCCCGAAAATTCCTGGCGGAGGCGCAACGTGACGATTTTACGACAACCGACCCGCGCCGGAGTGCGGGACGCCGCCGCCAAGGTCGCCGCGATCGTGCCGCCCACGCCGCTGTTCGTCGTGGAAATACAAGGGGTTGATGTCGCGTTCAAGGCCGAGTGCCTCCAACCGATGGGCGCGTTCAAGCTGCGCGGGGCATGGCACCGGCTCACCGCGATCGAGCCGGAACTGCGCGGCAGGGGCGTGGTCGCCTTCTCCTCGGGCAATCACGCGCAGGGGGTGGCCTGGGCGGCGCGGCGGCTCGGCATGCCGGCGGTGATCGTGATGCCGATCGATGCGCCGAAAGCGAAGCGCGACGGCACGCTCGCGCTGGGGGCCGAGATCGTCGGCTATGACCGCGGATCCGAAAGCCGCGAGAAGATCGCCGCCCGTCTCGCCGAGGCACGCGGCGCGGTGCTGGTGCCGAGCTTCGACGATCCGTGGGTGATCGAAGGGCAGGGGAGCGCGGGGATCGAGGCGGCCGCGCAGATGACGGCGCGGGGCTTGCCGGAGCCGACATGCCTGGTCGTGCCGTGCGGCGGCGGGGGGCTGGCGGCGGGGCTCGCGCTGGCCTTGCCGGGCGCGCGCGTGACCGTGGTCGAACCGGCGGGCTGGGACGACATGCGCCGGTCGCTGGAGGCAGGCTGGATCGAGGAAGTCGGCCCCAACCCGCCGCATACCGCGTGCGACGCGCTCCAGGCGACGCGCGTGTCGGGGCTGACCTTCGACGTCCTGTCGCGACGCGATGCGACCGGCGTGGCGGTCGGCGAGGCCGACATCCGCGCGGCACAGCGCTGGGCGGCGGAGAAACTGCGGCTGGTGGTCGAGCCCGGCGGCGCGGTCGCGCTGGCGGCGATCCTCGCGGGCAAGGTGAGGGTCGAGCCGGGAATGCTCGTGCTGCTGTCCGGTGGCAATGTCGATCTGGCGGCCTATGGCGCGGTGCTGGCGGAAACAGGATAGCCGGTGACGGTCGCGGCTTTCCCGAAGGCTCCTGCGTTCGCGGGAGAACGGCTAAGGATCTACGATGACCTCCCTCGAATCGCTCGCCCCCGCCATCGCCATGCTCGCGGCGTTCGCCTGCCTGATCGGCGGCGGCATGCTGATCGCCAAGCGTCGGGATGTGCGCAAGGGCGTGCTGATGCTGGTCATGGCCGCCGTCCTGGTCGGCAACGTGCTGATCTGGACGATGTGACGCCGATCACTTCACCGCGTCGACATACAGCGAATAAAGCCGGTGATTCGCCTGGTCGATCGCCAGTTCGGGATCGAGCGACCGGCCGAACGCCTGCTTTTCGACCCGGTCGAACCCGGCCGTGCGCAACAGCCGGTCGAGCGTGTGGAAATCGTAGCCGAACAGATGCTCGCCATCCTGGTGGAACATGTGGTTGATGACGTGCATCGGCGTGGAGATGTCGTCGGGCAGCTTGTCGAGCGGCCAGCCGAGCTTTTCCCACGCGGCGGCGTCGCCGCTGGCATAGGCTTTCAGGAACGCCTCGCAATCCGGCACGATGACGCGGAAGGTGCCGCCGGGCGCGAGCACGCGGAACACCTCGCCGAACAGGCGCGGCACGTCCTCCTTGAAATCGAGATGCTCGACGACATGTTCGGCCAGCACGCGGTCGGCCGAGCCGTCCGCGAACGGCAGCTCCCGCCGGATATCGAGGCAGATCGTGGTGTCCTGCGCCGGGATCAGCTCGGTATTGACCCAGTCCTGCTTGCCCTTGCCGCCGCTGCTCAGGTTGATCGACAGGTTGCGGCGCTCGCCCAGCGCGCGCACCGCGCGCCGGTAACGCGGGCTGATCGCGTTGCCCAGCGTGGTACGGCGCGAGCGCACTTCGTTGCGCACGATGTCGAACGTCCGCCGCGTCACGCCGATGCGGGAAAGCGTCGCGCCGGCCAGCCGTGCCTTGAGTGTCGTCATGTCCCGCTTCCTACCGACTCGTCCCGCAAACGCCGTCCCGTCCTAGCGAATCGGCGAGTTCGGATCGAGCCGCATGTCGAGATACTTGTCCACGCTGCCCATCAATTGCGGCATTTCGTGCTGGAAGAAATGGTTCGCCTTGGGGATCGTGTCGTGGTGGATCGTGATGTGCTTTTGCGTACGCAGCTTGTCGACCAGCTTCTGCGTGGCGATCGGCGTCGCGACCTCGTCATTCTCGCCCTGGATGATGATGCCGCTGGCCGGGCACGGCGCGAGGAAGGTGAAGTCGTACATGTTGGCGGGGGGAGCGACCGAGATGAAGCCGCGAATCTCCGGGCGGCGCATCAGCAATTGCATGCCGATCCACGCGCCGAAGCTGACGCCCGCGATCCAGGTGGTCGACGCTTCCGGGTGGAAACTCTGCACCCAGTCGAGCGCGCTCGCCGCGTCGCTCAATTCGCCGACGCCGTTATCGAACGTTCCCTGGCTCTTGCCGACGCCGCGGAAGTTGAAGCGCAATGTTGCAAAGCCGCGGCGCTGGAACGTCTTGTAGAGTTCCATCACCATATGGTTGTTCATCGTGCCGCCCGCCTGCGGATGCGGATGGAGGATCATCGCGACCGGCGCACGCGGGCGCGGGGCTGGGGCGAAACGCCCTTCGAGGCGGCCTTCGGGGCCGGGAAAAATGACTTCGGGCATCGGACCTGCTGACGTTTGAATAGGGAGTGGCGCCCTGTATGGTTGGGCGCAAGACGCTGCGCGCTATATAGGCGGAACGACTTGTTTCGCAATCATCACGGAGTTGCCCCGCTGTCGACCGCCGGATCGCCCCTCGCCAGATCGCCTCTGGAACGCCTCTACCTCGATCATGCCGCGACGACGCCGCTGCTGCCGGCCGCCGTGGCGGCGGTGGCGGGGGGTATGCGCGCCTGGGCGAATCCGTCCTCGCCGCATGCCGAGGGGCGCGCGGCGCGGGCGGCGCTGGAAGAGGCGCGCGGGCGGATCGCCGCCGCTTATGGATGGCGGGGCGAGACGATCCTGACGAGCGGCGCGAGCGAGGCGCTGGGAATCGCGCTCGGGCGCGTTGGGGCGGCGCGGCGGCTGATCTCCGCGGTGGAGCATGACGCGGCGATTCGCGCCGCAAACCAGGGCGGCGGCGATGCCGGCGTGGTGCCGGTGGACGGGCAGGGCGCGCTCGATCTTGCCGCGCTTGCCGGCCTGCTGGCGCGCGGGCGCGCTGAAGCGCGCGCGATCGTCGCGGTGCAATGGTGTAACAGCGAGACCGGCGTGCGCCAGCCGATCGCGGCGATCGCCGACATCGTCCACGCGGCGGGGTCGCTGCTGCTGGTCGATGCCGCGCAGATGCCGCCGGGCGTGGACCCCGATGTCGCGCGCCATGCCGATTTCGTCGCGATCTCGGCGCACAAGCGCGGCGGTCCGCCGGGCATCGGCGCGCTGCTGGTGCGCGACGTCGCGACGCTGACCCCGACCGGCGGGCAGGAGCGCGGCTATCGCGGCGGGACCGAGAATATGCCCGCCGCGCTCGGCTTCGCCGCCGCGCTCGCCGCGCCGGAGGATGTCGCGGCGATGCGGCCGCTGCGCGCGACGCTCGACGACGCCATCGCGCGTTCGGGCGGGCATGTCGCCGCCGCCGCCGCGCCACGTCACCCGGCAATCGGCGCGTACCGCATGCCCGGCCTCGCCGCCGCGACGCAGTTGATCCGCTTCGACATGGCCGGCATCGCGGTGTCGGCGGGCAGCGCCTGCTCGTCGGGCAGCATGAAACCGAGCCACGTCCTCGTCGCGATGGGCTGGAGCGTCGCGGCGTCGCGCGAGGTCGTGCGCGTGAGTTTCGGGCGTTCGACGAGCGCGGCGGACGTTGACCGTTTCATCGCCGAATGGCGCAACATCGCGCGCTCGGCGCGGGCGTTTGCGGCATGAGGGGCGCGGCATGATCTACCTCGATTATCAAGCGACCACCCCGCTCGCGCCCGAGGCGTTCGACGCGATGCTGCCCTGGCTGCGCGACCAGCACGCCAACCCGCATTCCTCGCACACGGCGGGCCGTAAGGCGAAGGCGGCGGTCGAGCATGCCCGCGCCCGAGTCGCCGCGCTGCTGCCGCCGCACGGCCGCGTGGTGTTCACCAGCGGCGCGACCGAGGCGCTCAACTGGGCGATCAAGGGCACGGGCGGCGATATCGTGACGATCGCGACCGAACATGCCGCCGTGCTGGATACCGTCCTTTCGGAAAGCCGGGACGGGAGGAGCCGGACGGTCCTGCCGGTCGACCGACATGGATTGGTCGATCTGTCGGAAGCGCGCGCCGCGGCGTCGCCCGATACCGGCCTCATCGCGGCCATGCTCGTCAACAACGAGATCGGCATCGTCCAACCGGTCCAGGCGATCGCCGACATCGCGCACGGCGCCGGCGCGCTGTTCCTGTGCGACGCGGTGCAGGGCTATGGTCGCGTATCGATCCCCGCGGGCTGCGACCTGATCGCGATCTCCGCTCACAAGATCCACGGGCCCAAGGGCATCGGCGCGCTGTGGATTCGCGCCGGCGTCGCGCTCGACCCGTTGCTGCACGGTGGCGATCAGGAGGGTGGCCGCTCCGGTACGCTCTCGCCCGCGCTGTGCGCCGGGTTCGGCACGGCCGCCGCGCTGATGGCGGAGCGGTACGACGCCGACGCCGCGCATGTCGAACGCCTCTGGACGCTCGCCACCGATCGCCTCGGCCCCGACTGGATCATCAACGGCTCGACCGGACACCGCTATCGCGGCAACCTCAACCTCCGCCGCGACGGGCTCGACGTCGCGCGGCTGATGTCCGATCTGCGCGACATCGCCTTTTCCGCCGGCTCGGCCTGCGCCAGCGGATCGGGCCGCGCCAGCCACGTCCTGCGCGCGATCGGCCTTGGCGAGGCGCAGGCGCGCTCCAGTATCCGGCTCGGCTTCGGGCGCTACACCACCGAGGCCGAACTGACCGAGGCGATCGACCGCATCGTCGCGGCGGCCGACGCGCAGCGTATTGCCGGGGGACTTGCCGCATGACGCTGGTGCGCTTCATCCGCCTCGACGGCACGATCAGCGAAGTGAACGCCAACCCCGGCGAGCGCCTGCTCGAGGTCGCCCAGGCCGACGACCAGCCGTTGGAGGGCACCTGCGAGGGACAGATGGCGTGTTCGACCTGCCACGTCATCGTCGCGGCCGAGGATGCCGGGAAACTGCCGCCGCCGAGCGAGGACGAGGAGGACATGCTCGATCTCGCCGCCGGCGCGACCCGCACCAGCCGGCTCGCCTGCCAGATCGTGCTGATCGCCGAGCTCGACCGGCTCACGGTGCGCATTCCGGGCGAAGTGCGGAACATGCAGGGCCGCTGATCATTACGCTCCCGTGCCGCTTACGAGCACGCAGGAGGATGACCGCCATGAAACTGATCGCCCTTATGTCCATCGGCCTGATTGCCGCGGCCACCGCCGCCGCGCCCGCCTCGGCGCAGTCGCACGAACGCCACGACCGTGTCGTCGAGCGGACCCGCATCGTCCATACCCAGCGCCGCGGCGACTATCGCGCGCCTACGCGCCGCGTGTGCCGCGTGACCTACCGTCACCACAAGCGCATCCGTACCTGCCGCACGGTTCGCCGCTGACCGGGCTTGATCCCGCCGCCCGGCCCCGCCATAGGCGATGCGGGAGTCGGGCGGACGGGGTCGTCGCCAATCTGGTCAGATCCGGAAGGAAGCAGCCACAACGATTCCGCCCCGGGTCGTTCCGGCTCCCACCGCGCGGCGCGCACGGTGCTGGCTGCGCCAGTGCCGAGACGCGCAAGCGCGCCCGGCGGCGCCAAGGCGCCGTCCGACGACCCGGCTTCGCCGGGTCGCGATCCCCAGGGAGATCAGCCATGTCGATGATGGCGGCAACGGTTCTTTTGGCAGGCGCTGTGGGCAATGACGTTCGCCATTTCTGCGAGGTCGAACGCGTCGAGAAGCGGGCTGGCGGCGTGTCGATCCTGTTCTCTCCATCTGTTCCCAACGCGTTCGTGATCGACATCGCAGCCGAGAAGAAAAGGATATTCAAAGGACGGGAATATCGCCCGCCGGTTCGCAGGATATATGTTCCCGAAGGCGCACGAGCGATGGTGGAGCAGTTTGGAAGCCGGCAATGTATCCTCGCTGCACGCTTCCAGGACGGTAAGCTCGGCGTGGAAGTCCATGACTTCATTACCGGAACCGTTCCCGGGAAAGATATCGGCAGCAGCGAGTTCGTGTTGGCAAAATAGTGACTGCCCGAGCGGATGGCATCGGGTCGAACCGGTCATCGTCACCCCGCGAAGCGCAAAAATCCCTGACGCAGCCGCAGTCCGCCCTCCGCTTTCACCGACACCGCGTCTTTCGGCTGTCCTACGGAGGCCGATCGGGCGATACCGTCTGCTGCTCTTTCAGATCGTCAGTCTCGTCCCCAACGGCGCTGCGCCAATGCGCACGGGCCATTTGGCTTGAGCTGTTTGCGCTCAGCCACAGCCTGGCAAGAACCACGCATTCAAGCCGTTTTTGCCCTAACCTTAGCCTAACCTTCCGGATTTTCTCAAACCCCCTTCCGCACCCGCCTTAACCGAGGCACCGCCACCATCTCCGCCGCCGCCTTGATCTCCTGCCGCAATTCGTCGCGTTTTTCGTGGATCGAGGCGATCACCGGGCCGACCGCGACGCCGAGATCGGTCAGCACCGCCTCGGCCAGTTGCAGCGAGCTTTCCAGCGTCTCGGGCACCGCGTCGCTCGCGCCGGCCTTGTAGAGTTCGGCGGCGTGCGCCGTGTCGCGGGCGCGCGCGACGATCGTCAGGCCCGGCACCCAGCCCCGCACCCGCCTGGTCAGCGACACGCTCAGCACCGGGTCGTTCATCGTCAGGATCAGCGCGTCGGCGCGGCCGAGGTTGAGCCGGTCGACCAGTTCGGGCCGTACCACGTCGCCGAAGATCACCGCATAGCCCTCGGCCCGCGCCGCCTTGACCGCGTCGATATCGGCCTCGACCGCGATGTACGGCTTGTCGTGGACCTTGAGCATGTCGCACACCATCCGCCCGACGCGGCCGAAGCCGATGACCACGGTGCCGGGGCCGTCCTCCGGCACTTCCAGCTCGGCATCGCCGTCGCCGTGCAGTTCGATCCGCCTGGCCCAGCGCTGGCCCAGCATCGCCAGCAGCGGCGTGATCGTCAGGCCGATCGCGGTGACGGTCTGCCAGAAGCTGGCGGTGGCGGGCGCGATCAGTTGCGCCTGCGCCGCCGCGCCGAGCACGATCAGCGTCGTCTCGGACGGGCTGCCCATCAGCACGCCGGTCTCGACCGCGACGCCGCCGCGGATGCTCGCGAGCCGCAGCAGCAGGAAGGTCACGACCGCCTTGACCGCCACGACTGCGACGATCGCGAGGACGAAGCCCGTCCAGTCGGCGAGGATCGCGCGCAGATCGACGCTCATCCCCACCGTGATGAGGAACACGCCGAGCGCGAGCCCCTTGAACGGGGCGGTCATCACCTCGACTTCGCTGTGATAATCCGTCTCGGCGATCAGCAACCCGGCGAGCAGCGCGCCGACGATCGGCGACAGCCCCGCCGCCGTCGTCGCGAGGCTGGCGACGATGACGACCAGCAGCGAGGCGGCGAGGAACAGCTCCGGGCTCTTGGTCCGCGCCGCCTGGGCGAACAGGCGCGGCAGGACCAGGCGCCCGCCGACGAACAGCACGAGGATGGTCAGCGCCGCCGTTCCCGCCACCCTGGCGAAACCGGCCCAGCCGGCATCCGCCGCGATCGGGCCGAGCGCGCCGAGCACGAAGATGATCGGCACCAGCGCCAGATCCTCGAACAGCAGCATCGCGAACGCCGTCCGCCCGACCGCGCTCGTCGTCCCCGCGATCGGCAGCACCAGCGCGGTCGAGGACAGAGCGAGCGCGATGCCCAGCGCCATCGACCCGCTCCACGGCACGCCCGCCAGCAGATGCACGCCCAGTCCGAGGATCACGCCCGCGCCGATCAGTTGCGCCGCGCCCGTCCCGAAGACGAGCTGCCGCATGTCCCACAGCCGCTTGATCGACAGCTCCAGCCCGATCGAGAACAGCAGCAGGATGATGCCGAATTCGGCGAAC
>CAXTJX010000013.1:0-54668 GCA_964244765.1 uncultured Sphingomonas sp.
CCCTTCGGCAAGCTCAGGACAGGCTTGTTCCGGGGTCCACCGTGCCGCGACCTCGGCGATCACGACTACTCGCGTCGAAAGCCGCTTGGCGGACCCCGGAACGAGTCCGGAGTGACGGAGAACGCCGGGAGGCAGGTTCACCGAGAAGGGCTCCCCCCTAGATCTGCGCCAGTTCCTGCTTGATCAGGAGCTTCTGCTTCTTCAGCGCGGCAAGCGTCGTCGTGTCGGGCAACGGGCGCTGGGTCTCGGCGAGGATCCGCCGGTCGAGGACTGCATGCTTGGCGCTCAGGGCCGAGTGATGCGCGGTCTGCATGGGATGCGTACCTCCTTCATATGCTGCATTGGGGGAGCGAGTAGAACACGCATCCGGCCCCTTGTCTCCCCATGATTGCGCCGGTCGCGACGTCTCCACCGATTCGTGCGACGGGTCGATTTTATCCGTGCCGGCCCGCGTTGATTTGCTAGCATGGCGGTGAAATGGGGACTCGATGGACGACAGCCTGATCGCCAAGCGCCTGGACGTGCTGCGGGTGGAACATCGCGATCTCGATGCGGCGATCGCCGCGCTGATCGAGGCCGGATCGGTCGACCAGTTACAGCTCGCGCGCTTCAAGAAGCGCAAGTTGCGGCTGCGCGACGAGATCGCGATGCTGGAGGACCAGCTCATTCCCGACATTATCGCGTGACGCCCTCCGGATGCTCCGCTTTGGGACGAAGTACCTGAAAAGGCGACGGCATCCTATACCGTCGACGGCCTGGTTATGAGACGTGTCGGGGCATGACGGGAACGACGTACGACTCGCGAATGCATCGCCGTGTGATCGATACGCTGTATGTCGACGCGATGGTGCTGGCCGACGAGGCCCGCGGTTATTTCGATGAGGGCGGGCGGGCCGATCGCGAAAAACTCGATCCGATGGCGCGCGTGACGTTCAGTTGCGAATCGCTGAAGGTGACGACGCGGCTGATGCATGTCATCGCCTGGCTGCTGACGCAGCGCGCCGTCGATGCCGGCGAGATGGTGGCGCGCGACGCGCTCGATCCGTCGCGGCGGCTGGGGGCGGCGCCGGTGAGCGACGCGGCGGCGCTGGCGGTGATGCCCGACGCCGCGCGCGCCCTGATCGCGGCGAGCGCCGACCTGCACCGCCGCGTGGCGCGGCTCGACGACACGCAAGCGAGCATCGTGCCGGTTGCCGCCGCCAGCCCGGTCCATGCGATGCAGCACCGGCTGGCGACGGCGTTCTGAGCGGCTACGGCGTCAACCGCGCCCGCGCCGCGCGATATTGCGCCTCCAGCCGGTCGACCATCGCCGCCACCGGCTCGACCCGGTCGACCGCGCCGATGCCCTGGCCCGATCCCCAGATGTCCTTCCACGCCTTCGCCGTCGTGCCGCCGAAGTCCATCGTCTTGAGGTCGCCCGCGGGCAGATCGTCCGGGTCCATCCCCGCCGCGACGATCGACCCGCGCAGGTAATTGCCGTGCACGCCGGTGAACAGGTCGGAATAGACGATGTCGGCCGCCTTGCCCTCGACGATGCCCCGCTTGTAGGCGGCATCGGCATTGGCCTCGGTGGCGGCGATGAAGGGCGAGCCGATATAGGCGAAGTCCGCGCCCATCGCCTGCGCCGCGAGCACCGCGTCGCCGGTCGCGATCGCGCCGGAGAGCGCAAGCGGGCCGGCGAACCACTGGCGGATTTCCTGGACGATGGCGAAGGGCGACAGCCGACCGGCATGGCCGCCCGCGCCGGCGGCGACCGCGATCAGCCCGTCCGCGCCTTTCTCCACCGCTTTCCGCGCGAAACGGTCGTCGATCACGTCGTGCAGCGTGATGCCGCCCCAGCCATGGACGGCGGTGTTCAGCTCCTCGCGCGCGCCGAGCGAGGTGATGACGATCGGCACTCGCCACTTGGCGCAGGTCGCCAGATCGGCGTCGAGCCGTTCGTTGGACCTGTGCACGATCTGGTTGACCGCGAACGGCGCGGCGGGGCGCCCGGGATGCTCGCGATCGTGCGCGGCCAGCTCCTCGGTGATGCGGTGCAGCCATTCGTCGAGCAGCGCCTGCGGCCGCGCGTTGAGCGCCGGGAAGGAGCCGACGATGCCGGCCTTGCACTGCGCGATGACGAGATCGGGCACCGAGATGATGAACAGCGGCGAGCTGATGACGGGGAGCCGGAGGCGATCGAACAGCGGTGGGACGGTCATGCCGGTTTCATAGCGCAACGTAAAAACCTGTCCAGCCGCCGCCGCTTTGCCAGGCCGCCCGAACGGCCTAAGGGGTGGCATGATCGTTACCGGAGTGACCAAGTGAAGCTTTCCCTCGCCGCCGCGCTGCTGTCCGGCGTCTCGACCCCCGCCGTCGCCGCGGGGCGGTTGCCGGCGGGCGTGGCGCCGGTATCGTACGACATCGCGGTGCGCCCGGATGCCAGGGCGATGACCTTTTCGGGCGAGGAAACGGTCGCGATCGAGGTCGCCAGGCCGACCGCGAAGATCGTGCTCAACGCCGCCGACCTGAAGATCGCCGCCGCCACGCTGGACGGCAAGGCGGTGCCGTTCACGCTCGATGCCGCGACGCAGCAACTGACGGTGACGCCGCCGACGCCCGTGCCGGCGGGCCGCCACAGCCTGCACTTCGCGTGGACGGGCAAGATCAATACGTCCGCCGCCGGTCTGTTCGCAGTCGATTACACCGATCGCGACGGATCGCAGGCGCGGATGCTCGCGACGCAGTTCGAGGCGCCCGACGCGCGCCGCTTCGCGCCGATGTGGGACGAGCCGGCCTATAAGGCGACCTTCACGCTGAGCACCGTCGCGCCGGGGGGCCAGACCGCCTTTTCCAACATGCCCGCCGCGACGGCGGCGAAGCAGGGCGACGGCACCACGCTGTACCGCTTCGCCGCGACGCCGAGGATGTCGAGCTACCTGCTGTTCCTCGGCATCGGCGATGTCGAGCGCAAGACGGTGATGGCCGGCAAGACCGAGATCGGCATCATCACGCGGCGCGGCGTGGTCGATCGCGGTGATTATGCGCTGGCCGAGGCGAAGCGCCTGCTGGCTTACTATAACGACTATTTCGGCCAGCCCTATCCGCTGCCCAAGCTCGACATGATCGCCGCGCCGGGATCGAGCCAGTTCTTCAGCGCGATGGAGAATTGGGGCGCGATCTTCTATTTCGAGCCGGAGGTGCTGGTCGACCCCAAGCGCACGACGCAAAGCGGCAGGCAGCGCATCTTCACCGTCGTCGCGCACGAAATGGCGCACCAGTGGTTCGGCGATCTCGTCACGATGCGGTGGTGGGACGATCTGTGGCTCAACGAAGGCTTCGCCTCGTGGATGGAGAACAGGTCGAGCGTCGATCTCAACCCCGGCTGGCAGGCCGCGGCGGCCGCCGTGGCGCAGGACCGCGAGGGCGCGCTGCAAGTCGATGCGACGGCGGCGACCCACCCGATCATCCGCCATGTCGAGACGGTCGACCAGATCGGCGCGGCGTTCGACGGAATCACCTATGCCAAGGGCCAGGCCGTGATCGGCATGATGGAGGCGACGCTCGGCCCGGACGTGTTCCGCGACGGCATCCGCCGCTACATGGCGAGATATCGCTCGTCGAACACCGTGACCGAGCAATTATGGGCGGAGCTGTCGGCGGCGGCGGGCAAGCCGGTGGCCGATGTCGCGCACGACTTCACGCTGCAACCCGGCGTCCCGCTGGTGACGCTGACCGGCGCGCGCTGCGTCGGCGGCAACACGCGGGTCACGCTGGTGCAGGGGCGCTTCGGCTATGATGCGAGCGCTGCGCGGAAACTGCGCTGGCGCGTGCCTTTGACGCTCGGCGTGGCCGGCCGGCCGGTGATCAGCGTGACCGTGCGGGGCAATGCCGCGCCGGTGACGGTGCCGGGCTGCGGCACGCTGGTGCTCAACCGCGACAAGCAGAGCTATGCGCGGATGCTGTACGACGCGGCCGGCCATGCCGCGATCGTGCGCGATTTTGGCGCGCTCGCGCTGACCGACCAGCTTGGCACGCTCGGTGACGATTTCGCGCTGGCCAAGGGCGGCAACCAGCGGCTCGACCGTTACTTCGCCGATGTCGGCGCGGTCGCGGCGGATGCCAATCCGCTGCTGTGGGAGACGATCGCCACGCAACTCTCCGATCTGGAAGGGCGCTTGCCCCAAGGTCCGGCCAAGGCGGCGATGCGCGCGCGGATCGTGGCGACGCTCGCCCCGGCGATGCGGCGGGTCGGGTTCGCCGCGGCGCCGGACGAATCGCCGCTCGTCTCGACCTTGCGCGAGAAGCTGATCGGGGTGCTGGGCAATGTCGGCGATCCGGCAATCGTCGCCAGGGCGCGCGCGGATGTCGCGCGCGACCCCGACGCGATCCCGGCGGCGATCCGCCAGCAGCTCCTCGTCACCTATGCCCGCCACGCGACGCCCGCCGAATGGGACCGGCTCCACGCCCTGGCGCTGACCGAGCAGGATCCGGTGGCGAAGAACAATTACGTGCGGCTGCTCGGCCTCGCCAATGACGATGCGCTGGCGCGGCGGGCGCTCGATCTGCTGCCGGGCGGCGACTTCAGCGCGCCGCAACGCGCTACCCTGATCAAGGCGGTGTCCGACGGCCATCCCGACCTGGCGTTCGACTATGCCGTCGCGCACGTCGCGCTGATCGACACGCTGGTCGAGGTCAGTACCGGCGCCGGGTTCATCCCGGGCCTGGGCGCGGGGTCGGACGATCCGGCGATGCCCGGCAAGATCGCCGCCTTCGCCGCCGCCAATCGGCCGGCCGCGGCGCGGGGCGTGGCGAAGACGACGATCGCGGCGATGGCCGCGGCGCGGCTGGTCGATGCGCGGATCCGGGCGGACACGGTGGCGTGGGCGATGGCGGGGACCAAGATCGGTTCCGAGGGCGAATCGACCTTCAGTTCGGCAGTTTCGGCAGTTTCGGCAGTTTTGCCCGCGGATTCTCCCACCAGAACCGTCACCCCGGACTCGTTCCGGGGTCAACCGTGCCGCGAACTCGGCGATCACGATATTATCCGGGTCGAAAGCCGCTTGGTGAACCCCGGATCAAGCCTGTCCCGAGCCTGTCGAAGGGTCATGGAGCGAAGGGGTGAGAGGCCGCTCGCTCAAACCTCGCTCCAATCGACGCGCTTCAACCCCGCCGCATATTTCCGGCCGTTGGCGACATAATGCTCGGCCGAAGCGCGCAGCAGCGCCTGCGCGCTGTCGTCGAGCGTGCGCACGGCGCGCGCGGGGCTGCCGACGATCAGGCTGCCCGGCGGGAAGCTCTTGCCCTCGGTGACGAGCGCGCCCGCGCCGACGATCGACCCTTCGCCGATGACGGCGCGGTTGAGCACGATCGCGCCCATGCCGATCAGCACGCGGTCGCCGAGCGTGCAGCCGTGCAGCACGGCGTGGTGGCCGATCGTGCAGTCCGCGCCGATGATGAGCGGCGCGCCGGCATCGGAATGGCACATCGCGCCTTCCTGGAGGTTGCTGCGATCACCGACGATCATCGGCGTGTTGTCGCCGCGGATGACCACGCCGAACCAGATGCTGGCATCCTCGCCCAGGCGCACGTCGCCGATCAGCTCGGCACTGGGCGCAACCCACGCGCCGGGGCCGAGCGTGGGACGTTTTCCGTCGATTTCGTATAGCGGCATCGCTCTCTCCTCCTGCCCGCCCAGGGCGGATCGACATCCAGTTTCGGCAGTTTTGTCCACAGATTTCCCACCAGAACCGTCACCCCGGACTCGTTCCGGGCTCTACCGTGCCGCGACCTCGGCGACCACAATGGTATCCGGGTCGAAAGCCGCTTGGTGGACTTCGGAGCAAGCCTGCCCCGAGCTGGTCGAAAGGTCCGGGGTGACGCAAGCTCAGGGGACAAGGCCCGCCAAGGAGGATGAAGGTCGATGCGCCCTAGCATGGCCGCGGCGCAAGGCGAGCCTTTACGCTACCGCCGACATCGGCCCCTCGATCATCGCCAGCACCGACTCGCCCTCGACCGGGCGGCTGAACAGATAGCCCTGGATGCTGCCGCACCCCTGGCCGCGCAGGCGGGCGAGCTGGTCGCGGTCCTCGACGCCCTCGGCGGTCGTCTCCATGTGCAACGCGGTCGCCAGCTCGACGATCGCGCGGACGATCGCGGCCGAGCTTTCCTCCTCGGCGACGTTGTTGACGAAGCTCTTGTCGATCTTGATCTTGTCGAACGGAAAGCTGCGCAGATAGCTGAGCGAGGAATAGCCGGTGCCGAAATCGTCGAGCGCGACGCGCACGCCCATCGCGCGCAGTTGGTGGAGCAAGTCCACCACGCTGCTTTCCCCTTCCAGGAACACCGATTCGGTGATCTCGACCTCCAGCCGGTTGGGTGTCAGCCCGCTGCGCGTCAGCGCCTGGAAGATGACGTTCTGAAAGCCGGAATTGCGGAATTGCAGCGGCGAGACGTTCACCGCGACGCGAACGTGTTCGGGCCAGGCGGTCGCCTGGCGGCAGGCGTCCTGCATCACCCATTCGCCGATCGCGATGATCAGGCCGGTGTCCTCCGCGACCGAGATGAAGTCGATCGGCGGGATGTTGCCGCGGGTCGGATGCTCCCAGCGCAGCAACGCCTCGAACCCGCCGATGCGATCCTTCTTCAAGTCGAAGATCGGCTGGAAGTTGAGCCGGAACTGCCCGCCCTGCAACGCCTCGCGCAAGTCGAGTTCGAGCTGGCGGCGCTTGCGCGCGGCGGCATCCAGCGCCGGTTCGAAGAAACGGAACACGCCGCGCCCGTCCTGCTTGGCGCGATACAGCGCGAGATCGGCGTTCTTCAGCAGCAGGTCGGCGTCCGCCCCGTCGGCCGGGCCGACCGCGATGCCGATGCTGACTCCGGTCGCGATCTGGTGTCCGTCGACCTGGAGCGGCCGGCGCAACTGGTCGAGGATCGCCTGCGCCAGCGCGCGTGGCCGGTCGGCGTCGCCGCGATGGTCGAGGATGATGGCGAATTCGTCGCCGCCGAGGCGCGAGACGATGCCGTCGCTCGACAGGCCGCTCAGCACGTCGCCGACCTGGCGCAGCAGCGCATCGCCGACCGGATGGCCGAGCGTGTCGTTCACCCCCTTGAACCCGTCGAGATCGAGGCACAGGATGGTGATCGCCTCGCCGCGCTTGTGCGCGCGGACGAGCCCCGCCTCGAGCTGCTGGCGGAAATAGGTGCGGTTGGGCAGCGCGGTCAGCGAATCGTGGAACGCCAGGTGCGTGATGCGATGCTCGCGCTCGAGGATCCCGGCCGACATCAGGTTGAAGCTGTTGGCGAGGCGCCCGACCTCGTCCTCGCTCTGGACGATCAGTTCGGTGCGGTTGCCTTCCTCCAGCGCGCGCGCGGCGGCGTCGAGCGCGGCGATCGGCCGGGCGATGCCGTTGGCGAGCCGGCGGCTGCCGAGCAGCACGAGGATCAGCCCCAGCAACCCGGCCAGCGCGACGCCGATCTGCATCGTGCGATAGCCCGCCATCGCCGCCATCCACGGATAGCTCAGCAGCAGCACCGCGGCCGGCTTGCCGTCGGGCCCGGCGAGCGGCTTGGCCAGCGCCGAGGCATAACCGGAGGGCAGCGCCAGCGCCCCGGGGCCGCTCTCGCCCCCGATCGCAGCCGCCACGAAGCGGTCGAGCGCGGGATCGCCGCGATCGAGCCCGGCGACGCCGCGCCAATGTCCGTCCGGGTGACGCCGCAGGATCGCGGCGGTCAGCGGGATGGCGGAAAGCCGCTGCAACGCGGTCATCTCCCGCGCGTCGAGCGGCAGCGCGAAGATCACCCAGCCGATTTCGGTCGGTGCCAGCACCGGCGAGACGATCAGGCGGAACACGCCGTGCCTGGTCGCGATCACGGCATCCATCCGTCCGCTGGCGAGCGAATCGGGCACGGCCGATACCGCCTGCCGCACTTCCGCCGTGCCGTCGCCGATCACCTCGCCCGAGGTATCGACGAAGAACGTCTGCGCGACGCCGGCCCGCTCGCGCAGATTGACGAGCGCGGACTGGATCGTCGGCGTGTCGCCGCTGGCGATCGCCGAACGGAAGCCGAAATCGCGCGCCAGCACGGTCGCTGTATCCCCCAGCGATTTCGCGCGGAGCGCCCAGATCTGGTCGTAGACGCTGCCGCTGCTGCTCAGTTCGGCGCGTACGGTATCGCGCGCATGGCTCCAGATGACGATCTGCCCGACCACCGCGACGACCAGCAGGCACGCCGCGAACAGCAGGCCGTACAGCACCGCGAGCCGCGTTCTCAGATGGCGGAAGCGCCACCCCGCAAGCGCGACGCGCGCCATCACCGGCCGCGGATCGTATAGGTCGTCGAATACCCCGCCGCGGTCACCGCCGCGGATTGCGACAGCATGTTGTCCGTCGCGCGGATCGAGGGATGCCACACCCGTATCGCCGCCGTTCCCGCCGGCACGCCGGTGATCGTCGCGTGGCCGGCGGCGTCGGTCTGCACCGCGAACGGCGTATCGACGACGATCAGGAAGCCGCTCATCGCATCATGGATGTTGCAGCCGAGCGCGACGACGCCGGGCGTATCGAACGTGACCGAGCGCGTCTCGTCCTTGCCGTAGAGCTTCAGGTCGAACTTCTTCGCCTTGGAGAAGGAATAGACGTGGTGCCGCACCTTGTCGCGATTGGGGAAGGTGACGGTCGCGCCGACCGGCACGATCAGGACATGCGGTACGAACGCGATGTTCTGCTGCGCCATCTGATAGGCATAGTCGAACTTGATCGGCCCGCCGACCGCCTTGCGCGGCGTATCGACCAGGACGACGGCGCCGGCCAGCGGCTTGCCGTCCGCCCCGCGCACATCGATGGCGACGGTCGCGGCGCGCGCCGCGCCGGCCGTCAGGAACAGCGCGCAGACGATCGCGAGGCTTGGGAGAGACTTCACCATGCCTTCGCCTAGCGCGGGAGAAGTGGCGAATTCGTGAAGCCGTCCTTTACCAAATAATCATCATAATCGGCGTATCCGCCGGCAATGGCCAGACCAGAATGGCCGCGGGGAACATCATGACGCACCTTATCCGCTGGTTCGCGGCGCTCGTTCTGGCGACATGCGCCACCTCGCCCGCGCTCGCCCGCGAGGCGCGGCAGGGCGGCAAGCTGCTGCTGACCGGCGGTGTCTCCACGGTCGAGGGATCGGCGGGCGGCGGTCTCGCCACCTGGTCGCTGATCGCGGGCAACGAGACCGACGCCGGCATCGGCGGCACGGCGCATGTCACGCTGGTGGCCTTGCCCGATTTCGACCTGAAAAGCATCGGCGGCGCGGTCGGCCTGCGCAACCGCGTCGAAATCTCCTACGCGCATCAGGTGTTCGACACGCGCCGGGCCGGGGCGGCACTGGGACTGGGTGCGCACTTCAAGTTCAGCCAGGATATCGTCGGGGTGAAGGTCCGCGTGGCCGGCGACGCGGTGTACGACCAGGACAAGCTGCTGCCGCAGATCTCGGTCGGCGTGCAATATCGCCGTGCCGCGCAAGCCCCGATCCTGTCGGCGGTCGGCGCGAAGCATGCCCAGGGCACCGACTTCCTCGTCTCCGCGACCAAGGTCGTGCTCTCGAAAAGCCTGGTCCTGGGCGGAACGGTGCGCTTCACCAAGGCCAACCAGTTCGGCCTGCTCGGCTTCGGCGGCGACAGGAGCGACGCCTATCACGCCGAATTCGAAGGGTCGGCCGGGGTGCTGGTATCGCCGCGCATCCTGCTCGGCGCGGAAATCCGCACCAGGCCGGACAATCTCGGCTTCGCGCGCGAGCATAAGGCATACGACCTGTTCGCCGCGTGGCAGCTCCACCGCCATTTGACGGCGACCGCGGCTTATGCCGATCTTGGCGACATCGCGACGGTCAGGCGGCAACGCGGCGCATTCCTGTCGCTTCAGGCCGGTTTCTAAGCTAGGCTGTCGGCATGTTCCTCATCGCCCTCGCGCTCGCGCTCCAGACGACTCCGCCGGGCGAAGACCCGGTCGACCCCTATACCCGGAGCAACGCCAATGCCGGCGCGACGCCGTTCGCGGGCACTGCGATGCTCAAGGCGTTCCACGGCCGCCCCGGCATCGACCGGATCGCCGACGATCTCGTCGCGCGGATCAAGCGCGACGCGCGGGTCGCCGATATCCTGAAAGGCCAGGACGAGGTACGCCTGCGCCGCCTGCTCAAGGAACAGTTCTGCTACATCCTGAACGGCGGGTGCGATTACAGCGGCCGCACGATGAAGGCCGCGCACAAGGATCTCGGCTTGCAGACCGCCGATATCGGCGCGCTGGTCGAGGATCTGCAGGCCGCGATGCGCCAGGAAGGCGTCGCGTTCTTCGCGCAGAACCGCTTCCTCGCCAAGCTCGCCCCGATGAAGCGCGACGCGGTCGAGCGTTGACTTGGGGCTCCACGTCTATGTCGATGCCGACGCCTGCCCGGTAAAGGACGAAATCTACAAGGTCGCGCTGCGCCGCGCGGTGGCGGTGACGATCGTCAGCAACAGCCCGATCCGCATCCCGATCCATCCCCTGCTCGCGCGCGTCGTCGTGGGCGCGGGGTTCGACGAAGCCGACGACTGGATCGCCGAGCGCGCCGGGGCGGACAGCGTGGTCGTCACGGGCGACATCCTGCTCGCCGACCGCTGCCTGAAAGCCGGCGCGACGGTGATCGCGGCCAACGGCAAGCGCTTCACCACCGCCTCGATCGGCAACGCGATCGCGGTGCGCGCGATCATGGCCGATCTGCGCGCGGGCGGCGACGCGATCGGCGGGCCGGCGCCGTTCGCCAAGGCGGACCGGTCGCGCTTCCTTTCGGCGCTGGACGAGGCGCTGGTGCGGCTGGCGCGGCGCTAGGACGGATCGACCTTCAGTTTCGGCGGTTTTGCCCGCAGATTTCCCACGAAGCCGTCACCTCCGACTTGTTCCGGGGTCCACCGCGCCGCGACCTCGGCGATCACCATATTATCCGGATCGAAAGCCGCTTGGTGGACCCCGGAACGAGTCCGGGGTGACGGAAAGCTTGGGGGACGAGGCTCACCAAGGAGGATGACGGTCGATGCGCCCTAAGGGCGGATCGACATCGACGATCGGCCCGATTCGAGCCCCTTGCCCAAGGTCGACGACGTTCCGCTCACGACAGGCGCTGCCCCAGCTCCTTGTTGATCCCGAGCGCGACCAGCGTGCCGAGCGCGCCGGACAGCAGATACGCGCCCGCCGCGAGCAGCCCGAACTCGCTCGCCAGCACCAGCGCCACCAGCGGCGCGAACCCCGCGCCGAGCAGCCACGCCAGATCGGAGGTCAGCGCCGCGCCGGTATAGCGCCGCGCGCTCGCGAAATTGGCGGCGACCGCGCCGGACGATTGCCCGAACGAAAGCCCCAGCAACGCGAAGCCGGCGATCATGAACACGCCTTCGCCGATGACGCCGCCGTCGAGCAATTGCGGCGCGAACCCGCTGAAGATCGCGATCCCCGCCGCCGACACGCCGAGCAGCGAGCGCCGCCCGAAGCGGTCGGCCAATATCCCCGACGCCACCACCGCGAGCAGCCCGACGCCGCCGCCGACGATCTCGATCGCCAGGAAACGCGCGGCGCTCTGGCCGGTGAACAGGACGACCCAGGACAAGGGAAACACCGTCACCATGTGGAACAGGGCGAGGCTCGCCAGCGGGGCGAACGCGCCGATCACGATGGTGCGCCATTCGCTGCGCAGCGTGTCCGGCACGCGCGACGGCTCCAGGTCGCGGCTCTCGAACAAGGCGACATAGCTGGACGTGGTAACCATCCGCAGCCGCGCGAACAACGCGACGACGTTGATCGCGAAGGCGACGAAGAACGGATAGCGCCAGCCCCAGTCGAGGAAATCGGCGGTCGACAGCGTCGCTACGAAGAACGCGAACAGACTGCTCGCCACGATCAAGCCAAGCGGCGCCCCCAATTGCGGAATCATCGCGTACCAGCCGCGCTTGTTCTCGGGCGCGTTGAGCGCGAGCAGCGAGGACAGCCCGTCCCATTGCCCGCCCAGCGCCACCCCCTGGCCCAGCCGGAACAGCGCCAGCAGGATCGCCGACCAGCTTCCGATCGTCTCGTACCCCGGCAGGAACGCCACCGCCGCGGTCGATCCGCCGAGCAGGAACAAGGCGATGGTCAGCTTGGTGCCGCGTCCCAGCATCTCGTCCACGCGCAGGAAGATAAGCGAGCCGATCGGCCGCGCGAGGAACGCCAGCGCGAAGATCCCGAACGAAAAGAGCGTGCCGGTCAGCCGGTCGACGTACGGAAAGACGAGCGCCGGGAAGACCAGCACCGAGGCGATCGCGTAGACGAAGAAATCGAAGAATTCGGACGTCCGCCCGATCACCACGCCGATCGCGATCTCGCTCGGTGCGATGTCGCCATGGCGCGCGTTGATCGCACGGGCGTCGCGCTCGGCGGTACGGGATGCGGTCTGCGTCGTCATCGCTGCGGTTCCTGGACCTTCGACGGCCACTGCACGTTCAATGCACCATAACCCCATCCGGGTGCATTGGACAAAATGTCCACTGTCGCATGGGCCGTATCGGAGCGTAGCAGCAAAGCATGCCCGGCACTCGTTTTCCCTACTGCCGTCACCCCGGACTTGTTCCGGCATCTATTGCGCCGCGTGGCCGACGCTCCGATCACAAGCCGCGCCGCGCGCCGCCACATGGATCCCGAAACAGGTCCGTGGTGACGAAGATGGGTATCGTCCTTCTCCCCATCCTCGCCCTTCTGGCCGGCTGCGACATGGTGGTGATGAACCCGGCGGGCGACGTCGCGTTGCAACAGCGCAACCTCGTCATCTTCGCAACCGCGCTGATGCTGGTGATCGTGCTTCCGGTGATCGCCTTGGTCGGCCTGTTCGCGTGGAAATATCGCGCCACCAACGAGACGGCGGACTATGCGCCCGATTGGGACCATTCGACCCAGCTCGAACTGGTGATCTGGGCGGCGCCGCTGCTGATCGTCATCTGTCTCGGCGCGGCGACGTGGACGGGGACGCATCTGCTCGATCCGTATCGTCCGCTCGGGCGGTTGTCGGCGGGGCGGCCCGTGCCGGCGACGGCCAGGCCGCTCGACGTGCAGGTCGTCGCGCTCGACTGGAAATGGCTGTTCATCTATCCCGAATACGGGGTCGCCACGGTCAACGAACTCGCCGCGCCGGTCGATCGCCCGATCCGCTTCCGGCTGACCTCCTCCTCGGTGATGAACGCCTTCTACGTGCCGACGCTCGCCGGCATGATCTACGCGATGCCGTCGATGGAGACCAAGCTCAATGCGGTCATCAACAAGCCGGGCGATTATGCCGGTTTCTCGTCCAACTATAGCGGCGCGGGCTTTTCCGGCATGCGCTTCCGCTTCCACGGGATGGACGACGCCGCGTTCGGCCGATGGATCGCACGCAACAAGGCGAGCGGCCTCGGCCTGTCCCGGGCGACGTACCTCAAGCTGGAACAGCCGAGCGAGACGGTGCCGGTGATGCGCTTCGGCATGGTCGACCCCACGCTGTTCGACGCGGTCGTCAACCAGTGCGTCCGCGCCGGCACGACCTGCATGTCGGCGATGATGAAGATGGACAAGGGCGATGCCGCCGGCATGTCGCACATGCCCGGCAGCGGCGTGCCCGAACCCAGGCGCGCCGAATCCCCGCTGACCACCAGCGGCGCGGGTGGCCCGGCCCCGGCCAAGCCCGCCGATATCGAGCAACGCAGCCCCTCCGCGCCCGACCGGTCGCGCACGCCCAAGCAAAAACCCCTCTGAATGGCCACGCCGATGCAAGCCTCCCCGATGAACGTCAGCCCGGTCTTCGGCCGCTTCACGCTCGAGTCGCTGCCGCTGCACGAGCCGATCGTGGTCGCCACGTTCGTGGTGGTGGCGCTGGGCGGCGTCTCGCTGCTCGCCGCGCTGACCTGGTTTAAGCTGTGGGGCTATCTCTGGAAAGAGTGGTTCACCACCGTCGACCACAAGCGCATCGGCATCATGTACATGGTGCTCGGCATCGTCATGCTGCTGCGCGGCTTCTCCGACGCGATCATGATGCGCTTGCAGCAGGCGATGGCGTTCAACGGCTCCGAAGGCTATCTCAACGCGCATCATTACGACCAGGTGTTCACCGCGCACGGCGTCATCATGATCTTCTTCGTCGCGATGCCGATCGTCACCGGCCTGATGAACTATGTCGTCCCGCTCCAGATCGGCGCGCGCGACGTGTCCTTCCCGTTCCTCAACAATTTCAGCTTCTGGATGACGGCGGGCGGCGCGGCGACGGTGATGCTGAGCCTGTTCGTCGGCGAATTCGCGCAGACCGGCTGGCTGGCGATGCCGCCGCTGTCGGGCATCGCGTTCAGCCCCGGCGTCGGCGTCGATTATTACATCTGGTCGTTGCAGATCGCGGGCATCGGCACGCTGCTGTCGGGCGTCAACCTCATCTGCACGATCGTCAAGCTGCGCGCGCCGGGCATGTCGATGATGAAGATGCCGATCTTCTGCTGGACGGCGCTGTGCACCAACATCCTGATCGTCGCCGCCTTCCCGGTGCTGACCGCGGTGCTCGCCCTGCTCAGCCTCGACCGCTACGCCGACACCGCGTTCTTCACCAACACGCTTGGCGGCAACCCGATGATGTACGTCAACCTCATCTGGATCTGGGGGCATCCGGAGGTGTACATCCTGATCCTGCCGATGTTCGGCGTGTTCAGCGAAGTGACCTCGACCTTCTCCGGCAAGCGGCTGTTCGGGTACACCTCGATGGTCTATGCGACGCTGGTCATCACGCTGCTGGCCTATGTCGTGTGGCTGCACCACTTCTTCACGATGGGCTCGGGCGCGAGCGTCAATTCGTTCTTCGGGATCACGACGATGGTCATCTCGATCCCGACCGGCGCGAAGATCTTCAACTGGCTGTTCACGATGTACCGCGGCCGCATCCGCTTCGAATTGCCGATGATGTGGACGATCGCATTCATGGTCACCTTCACGCTCGGCGGGATGACCGGCGTGTTGCTGGCGGTGCCGCCGGCCGATTTCGTGCTGCACAATTCGCTGTTCCTGGTCGCGCACTTCCACAACGTCATCATCGGCGGCGTGCTGTTCGGGGCGTTCGCGGGCGTGAATTACTGGTGGCCCAAGGCGTTCGGCTTCCGCCTCGACAAGACCTGGGGCGTGCGCTCGTTCTGGCTGTGGGTGATCGGCTTCTACTTCGCGTTCATGCCGCTCTACGTACTCGGCCTGATGGGCGTGACGCGGCGGCTGCGCACGTTCGACGATCCGTCGTACCGGATCTGGTTCGTCATCGCCGGGTTCGGGGCGTGCCTGATCGCGCTCGGGATCGCCGCGATGCTCGTGCAGTTCGCTGTCAGCATCCGCGACCGCGAGAAACTGCGCGACATGACGGGCGACCCGTGGAACGGCCGTACGCTCGAATGGGCGACGTCCTCGCCGCCGCCCGATTACAATTTCGCCTTCACGCCGGTGGTGCATGACGGCGACGCCTGGGCGGACATGAAGGCGCGCGGCTATGAGCGTCCGGTGAGCGGGTATAGCGACATTCACATGCCGAGCAGCACCGGCACCGGCGTGATCCTCGGCGCGCTCAGCACGGCGTTCGCGGTGGGGATGATCTGGTACGTGTGGTGGCTGGCGGGGGCGAGCTTTGTCGCGATTCTCGCCGTCGCGATCGGCCATACCTTCAACTACAAGCGCGATTTCCACATCCCCGCCGCCGCCGTGACGGCGATCGAGGACGCGCGCACTGGCGCACTGGCGGGAGCCTCGGCATGAGCGCGCCCGCCGAGTATGACCGCGACCTGTTCCACCTCGCCGAGGAACCGCATCATCCCGAGGGGGCGAGCACCATGCTCGGCTTCTGGATCTACCTGATGAGCGATTGCCTGATCTTCGCGATGCTGTTCGCGACGTACGGCGTGCTGGGGACGAGCTATGCCGGCGGCCCGGGGCCGAAGCAATTGTTCGACTTGCCGCTGGTCGCGCTCAATACGTCGATGCTGCTGTTTTCGTCGATCACCTACGGCTTCGCGATGCTGAGCATGACCGAGGGGCGGCAGCGCGGCACGCTCGGCTGGCTGGCGGTGACCGGGCTGTTCGGCGCGGCGTTCCTCGGCATCGAGCTCTACGAGTTCTCGCACCTCGTCCACCAGGGGTGGGGACCGCAGCGCAGCGCGTTCCTCTCGTCCTTCTTCACGCTGGTCGGCACGCATGGGCTGCACGTCACTTTCGGGCTGGTCTGGCTCGTCACGCTGATGGTGCAGGTGACGCGAACGGGGCTGATTCCCGCCAACCGCCGCCGGCTGATGTGCCTCAGCCTGTTCTGGCACTTCCTCGACGTGATCTGGATCGGCGTGTTCACGTTCGTCTATCTGATGGGAATGCTGCGATGAGCCAGAGGACCCACGCTACCGATCATGAGGAATCGCACGGTTCGCGCAAGGGCTATTGGATCGGTTTCGCGCTGTCGACGGTACTGACCGCTATCCCGTTCTGGCTGGTGATGACGCGCCCGCTGACGGTCCAGGCGACGACGCTGATCGTCATGGCGTCCGCGGCGGTGCAGATGGTCGTGCACATGATCTTCTTCCTGCACATGACGCGGCGGGCGGAGGGCGGCTGGTCGATGATGGCGCTGCTGTTCACCATCGTGATCGTGCTGATCGCGTTCAGCGGGTCGCTATGGGTGATGTATCATATGAACACCAACATGATGCCCGCCCCAGACATGAGCCAGATGGGGTGACGCGCATGCTCGCCGCGCGCGGGGTGTTGGCCATGCTGTGGATCGCGGCGACCCTCGGGCTGGTCGCGCTCGGCACATGGCAAGTCGAGCGCCGCGCGTGGAAGAGCGACCTGATCGCGCGCGTCGAGGCGCGGTTACGGGCGTCGCCGGTGCCCGCGCCGGTCGCGGCGGGACGGGGGGACGCGTATCGACGCGTCGTCGTGTCGGGGCGGTTCTTGGCGGATAGCGACACGTTCGTGCAGGCATCGACCGTCAGGGGCCCGGGCTGGTGGGTGCTGACGCCGCTGCGCACCGCTACCGGTCGAACGATCCTGATCAATCGCGGTTATGTCGCCGACCGACGATCGCCTCCCGCTTCCTCCTGCTCCCGCGACGGCGGAGCGGCGTGCGTGGTGACGGGCCTGCTGCGGCTGACCGAACCCGGCGGCGGCTTCCTGCGCGGCAATGATCCCCCCGCCGACCGCTGGTATTCGCGCGATGTCGCCGCCATCGCCGCTCGGCGCGGCCTGGCAATGGCACCTTATTTCATCGATGCGGACGCCGGCGGCAACGCCCCCGGCCAGCCGGTCGGCGGCCTGACCGTCGTGCATTTCCCCGACAATCATCTCGTTTATGCGATCACATGGTACATATTGGCGATGATGACCGCCGCCGGCTTCCTCTATTGGGTCACGCTCGTCCGCCGCGGGAGCGCCGCGTGAGGATCGATCCGCCGCATCGCCCGATGACGAAAGCGGCAGGGCACGAGAATATGCTGCAACTCGTCCAGTTGCGCTGGCTGGCGGTGGCGGGGCAGTTGGTGACGATCCTGCTGACGCGGTGGGCCTTCGGCATCACGCTGCCGCTCGCGGAGATGCTGGGTGTCCTGGCCGGGCTCGTCGCGCTCAACGTAGCGAGCATTTTTGTGCTGCGCCGCGCTCGCCCGATCAGCAATGGCGAGCTGTTCGGCGCGCTGCTGCTCGACGTCGCGGCGCTGTCGGCGCAGCTTTATCTCAGCGGCGGGGCGACCAATCCGTTCGTGTCGCTGTTCCTGTTGCAGGTCGTGCTCGGATCGGTACTGCTCAAGCGCTGGTCGAGCTGGGTGCTGGTCGTCGCGAGCAGTGTCGCCTTCGCCGTGCTGACCTTCGCCTATCGCCCGATCGTACTGCCGCCCGGCTTCGACCGGAGCTTGTTCGCGCTGCATGTGCAGGGGATGTGGGTGTGCTTCGCGCTGGTCGCGGTGCTGCTGGTGCTGTTCGTCGCGCGCATCAACGGCAATTTGCGCGCGCAGGACGCGCACCTCGCCGACATCAGGCGACAGGCGGCGGAGGAGGAGCATATCGTGCGGATCGGCCTGTTCGCCTCGGGCGCGGCGCACGAACTGGGCACGCCGCTGTCGTCGCTGTCGGTGATCCTCGGCGACTGGCGGCGGATCGGCACGGTCGCGCGCGACCCCGATCTGGTTCGCGACGTCGAGGAGATGCAGGCCGAAGTGCAGCGCTGCAAGGCGATCGTGACGAGCATCCTCCTTTCCTCCGGCGACGCGCGCGGCGAGCAATCGGCCGCGACGACGGTGCGCGCGCTGTTCGACCGCGTGATCGCCGACTGGTCGGCGGCGCGCGACTTCCGCCAGGCACGCTACACCGACCTGTTCGGCGCGGACGTGCCGATCGCCTCCGACGTCGTGCTGCGACAGGCGGTGTTCAACTTGCTCGACAATGCCGCCGAGGTGTCGCCCGCCGGGTTCGAGATCGCGCTGGCCCGCGAGCGCGACGATGTGGTGCTGGCGGTGCGCGACCACGGCCCCGGCTTCGCCGCCGAGCAGCTCGCCAATCTCGGCAAGCCATACAATAGCACCAAGGCGGAGCTGGGCAGGGGGCTCGGCCTGTTCCTGGTCGGCAATGTCGCGCGCAAGCTCGGCGGCACGGTGACGGCGGTCAATCCGACGGGGGCGGGGGCGGGGGCCGAGGTGACGCTGCGCCTCCCGCTCGCCGCGATCAGGCTGGGGACCGGCAGGCTGGGGGGCGACGACGATGGGCGATAAGCCGCTGCTGTTGATCATCGAGGACGATGCCGTGTTCGCCCGCACGCTGCGGCGCTCCTTCGAACGGCGCGGCTATGATGTCATCGTCGCCGCCGGCCCCGCCGAGCTCGATCCGCTGTTGCACGCCCGCACGCCGGATTACGCGGTGGTCGACCTGAAGCTCGCGCAATCGTCCGGGCTGGGCTGCGTCGAGACGCTGCACGCGCACGACGCCGACACCGTCATCATCGTCCTGACCGGCTATGCCAGCATCGCCACGGCGGTACAGGCGATCAAGCTCGGCGCGACGTCGTACCTCGCCAAGCCGGCCAACACCGACGATATCGAGCGCGCCTTCGGCATGACCGTGGGCGATGCCGACGTGCCGATCACCGCGCGCCCGACGTCGATCAAGACGATCGAATGGGAGCGTATCAACGAAGTGCTGGCGGACACCGGCTTCAACGTCTCGGAAACCGCGCGGCGGCTCGGCATGCACCGGCGCACGCTGGCGCGCAAGCTGGAGAAACGGCGGATCGTCTGACCTCCGAGCGTCGGCCGGCGTCTGGCTATCGCGCGTTCAGCGCCTGCCGCACGCCGGGCACCATGCGGGCGACGATGATCTCGACGCCGCGGGCGTTGGGATGCAGGCCATCGGCCTGGAGCAGCCGCGGGTTGCCGGCGACCCCGTCGAGGAAGAACGGATAGCGCGGCACGCCGTGCGCCCTGGCCAGCGCCGGGTACATGCCGTCGAAGTCATGTACGTAATCGGGGCCCAGATTGGGCGCCGCGCGCATGCCGGCCAGCAGCACAGGAATGCGCCGGTCGTGCAACTCGGTCAGGATCGCATCGAGATTGGCTCTCGCCTGCGCGACCGGAAGCCCGCGCAGCATGTCGTTCGCGCCGAGTTCGACGATCACCAGATCGGGCGTGGCGCCCAATCCGCGCAAGCCCCAGCGCAGTCGCGCGCGGGCTTGCGCGGCGGTGTCCCCGGACACGCCGCCGTTGCGCACCGTGGCCGCCACGCCGGCGCGGCGCAGCGCGGCTTGCAGCCGCGCGGTGAAACCCGCAGCGGGCGGCAGGCCATAGCCCGCGCTCAGGCTGTCGCCGAACGCCCAGATCAGCGGCGCACGCGGCGATGCGTCGGCCGTTGGTGCGATTGTGGCGGACAGCAGCAATGCGAGATGGACAAATCGCCGCCGCCATCCATATCGCATGAGGCGTGACCAGTTCATCCCACCTCGATAGCGCGCTGATCGACGCGCGCAACGTCTCTCTGTCGCTAGGCCGGGCGCCGTCGCGCGTCGATATCCTGCGCGGCATCGACCTGACGGTCGCCGCCGGGGAAAGCGTCGCGCTGCTGGGGCCGTCGGGATCGGGCAAATCATCGCTGATGGCGGTGCTGGCCGGGCTGGAGCGGCCGAGCGGCGGCACGGTCGCGGTGGCGGGGCTGGATTTCACCACGCTCGACGAGGACGCGCTTGCCGTCGCCCGGCGCGGGCGGATCGGGATCGTGCTCCAGGCCTTTCACTTGCTGCCGACGATGACGGCGCTGGAGAATGTCGCGGTGCCGCTGGAACTTGCCGGCGAGCGCGACGCGTTCGCCCGGGCCGCGGCGGAGCTGGCGGCGGTCGGGCTCGGCCGCCGCACCGGTCATTACCCCGCGCAACTGTCGGGCGGCGAGCAGCAGCGCGTGGCGATCGCGCGCGCGCTGGTCGCGCGGCCTGCGCTGATCTTCGCCGACGAACCGACCGGCAATCTCGACACGGCGACGGGCGCGGCGATCATGGATCTGCTGTTCGAGCGCCATGCGGCCAGCGGCACGACGCTGTTCGTCATCACGCACGATCCCGCGCTGGCGGCGCGGTGCGCGCGCGTGATCGAGCTGGCGGACGGCCGCGTCGTCGCCGACCGGCGCCTCGATCGGCCTGACGCTTGAGCGTCGCGTGGCGGCTGGCGCTGCGCGACTTGCGGCGCGGCGGCCGGGGACTGCTGTTGCTGGCGGTGTGCCTGTTCCTCGGCACCGCGGCGCTGGCCGGGATCGGCAGCCTCGCGGGCAGCATGGTCGCCGCGCTTGATGCCAACGGGCGGCAGATGCTCGGCGGCGATGTCGAGTTCAGCGTGTCGCAACGCCGCGCCACGGTCGAGGAACTGGGGGTGTTCGCACAGGCCGGACGCTTGTCGGAGACGGTGTCGATGCGCGCAATGGCGGACGCCGGCGGGCCGGCCATGCTGGTCGATCTGCGCGGCACGGACGGCGCTTGGCCGCTGGTCGGCCGCTTCCGGCTGGCGGCGGGGGCGCTGTCCGAACGTCCACGGGGACGCGAGATCGCGGTCGCCCCCGCGCTGGCCGAACGGCTGGGCGTGAAACCTGGCGACACCATGCGGCTGGGCTCGGCGCGGCTGCGCGTGATCGGGATCATCGCCCACGAACCCGACCGGCTCGGCGCGGGCTTCACGCTCGGGCCGCCGGCGCTGGTCGATCCAGCCGGCTTGGAGGCGACCGCGCTGGTGCAGCCGGGCAGCCTGTACGAAAGCCATTACCGCATCGCGCTGGCACGGCCTGCCAGCGCGCGCGCAGTCAGCGCGCTTGTGCTGGCGCGCTTCCCAGACGCGGGATGGTCGGCCAGGACCAGCGACCGCGCGGCGGCGGGCCTGCGCCGGGGCATCGACCAGTTCGGCCAGTTCCTGCTGCTGGTCGGCCTCGCCGCGCTGGCGATCGCGGGGGTCGGGGTCGGCAGCGGGGTCGCGGCGTATCTGGCGTGCAAGACCCGGATCATCGCGACGCTGAAGGTATTGGGCGCGCGGTCGCGGACGATCGCCGCGATGTTCCTGGCGCAACTCGGGCTGGTCGCGGCGGTCGGCATCGCCGGCGGCCTTGTCGTCGGGGCGGCGGTGCCGTGGATCGTGACCGCGATCGTCGGGGCGGCGCTCCCCGTGGCGCCGCGTCTCGCGCTGTATCCGCTGCCGCTGGCGACCGCGGCGGCGCTCGCGCTGCTCGTGGCGCTGCTGTTCGCGGTGCCGGCGCTGGCGCGGGCGCGCGATGTGCCGGCGGCGACGCTGTTGCGCGACGCGCTCGCGCCGCGCCGTTGGCCCGCGCCGCTCGTGCTGGCAGCGATGGCGCTGCTGATCGCGGCGCTGGTCGCGCTGGCGGTGCTGACCGCGTCGGACGCGGTGCTGGCGCTCGGCTTCGTCGGCGCGGTGTCAGGGCTGATCGCGTTGTTGTGGATCGTTGGCATCGCCATCCGTTTGGCTGCCTCCCGATTGCCGCGGGCGCGCACGCCATTGTTGCGGCTGGCGATCGCCAATCTCCACCGGCCGGGCGCGCAGAGCGATCGGCTGGTGGTGGCGCTCGGCTTGGGCTTCTCGCTGTTCGTCGCGCTCGCGGTGATCGATTCCAGCCTGTCGTCCGAACTGCGCACCGCCGCGCCGGCCAAGGCGCCGCGCTTCTTCGCGATCGATCTCCAGCCGGAGGACGCCGCCGCCTTCGCACGCGCGGTCGACGGCGTGGCGCCCGGCGCGACGATCGAGGCGCTGCCGTCGCTGCGCGGATCGATCGTCGCGCTGCGCGGGCGGCGCGTCGCCGACATGAAAGCGCTGCCCGAAGGCGCCTGGGTGCTGCGCGGCGACCGGACGATCACTTGGTCGGCGCGCTTGCCGCCGCGCAACGCCGTCGTGGCGGGCCGCTGGTGGCCGGCGGACTATCGCGGGCCGCCGCTGGTCTCGCTGGAGGACAAGGCCGCCGCCGCGCTCGGCCTCAAGGTCGGCGACGGCATCACCGTGTCGGTGCTTGGCGTCGAGGTGCCGGCGCGGATCGCGGCGCTGCGCAAGATCGACTGGGGCGGGCTCGGGCTCAACTTCGCCATCGTCTTCTCGCCCGGCTATATCGAGGAGGCACCGCACGGCCTGCTCGCCAGCGTCTACGCCGCGCCCGATCGTGACGGCGCGATCGCGCTGGCGGTGGCGCGGGCGCTCCCCTCGGTGACGCTGATCCGCGTCGGCGACGTGATCGGGCAGATCGGCGCGGTGCTGGGCCAGGTCGCGGTCGCGATCCGCGCGGCGGCGGCTGTGACGGTCGCGGCGGGCATCGCGGTGCTGATCGGCGCGGTGTCGGCGTCGGGCCGCGCGCGGCGCTACGATGCGGTGATCCTCAAGCTGCTCGGCGGCAGCCGCGCCCAGGTGCTCGGCGCGCAAGCGATCGAATATGCGATCCTGTCGGCGGTACTCGCCCTCGTCGCGCTGACGATCGGCGCGGGGGCGGGGTGGTATGTGGTGACGCAGGTGTTCGATATCGGCTGGGCGCCGCGCTGGGACGTGGTCGCGGCGACGCTGGCGACTGCCATGCTGACGACGCTGGGGGCGGGGACCGCAGGAAGCTGGCCGGCGTTGCGTGCCCGCCCCGCCGAGGCGCTGCGCGACCTTTAGGGGCTGGCGGATTCGCTGCAAGAACCGTCACCCCGGACTCGTTCCGGGGTCCACCAAGCGGCTTGAACACGATAATGATGATCGCCGAGGTCGCGGCACGGTGGACTCCGGAACAAGCCTGTCCTGAGCTTGTCGAAGGGTCCGGGGTGACGGAAATATGGGCAAGGATGATGGTCGATTCGCCGCTAGAAGACGGCATGGTCGCCGCGTTCCGGCAGCGGAACGCCACCGGCCAGGACGGCGCGATAGAAATCGAACAGCGTCTCGCTCCCGGTCGACGGCGTCGCCGCCGCATCGTAGCGGCCCGTTCGCGACTCCAGCACCAGCATGGATTCGGTCGCGTAATAACGGCCGATCCGCGCCAGTTCGGCCTTGGCCGACAGCGCCGGCACGACGCGGCCGAGGGTGCCGAGCGTCGCGACGATCCCGTCGAGCAACGCCACCGGGACGGACCGGAATACGGTTGGGCGCCCGAGCAGCGCGAACAGCGCTTCGCCTTGCTGGCGGGGCGTGATCGCCTCGCCCGGTCCGCCGATCGGGAGGATGCGGTCCCACCTGCTCGCATCCTCGAGACAGTCCGCGATGTACGCCGCCAGATCGGCGTCGCCGATCGGCTTGCAGGCGGTCGCATTGCCGTCGCCGAAGATCAGGAAGGGCCGGCCGCCCCGAACGCGCTCGATCTGGCCCGACAGCGATTTGAAGAAGGCGGTGGGCCGCACGATCGAATAACGCATGCCGGACTGGATCAGTGCCGTCTCGAACGCGAGCTTGGCGTGTTGAAAGGCGAGCAGCGGCTTCTGCACGCAGATCGCCGACAGCAGCACGAAATGCCCCACGCCGGCCCGCTGCGCCGCTTTCAGCGCAGTAAGGTGCGCACGGTGGTCAATCGCCCACGCATCCTTCGGCATGCCGGTGCGCGAGGCCATGCAGGACACGATGGCATCGAACCGCTCGCCGGCAAACCCGTCGCGCGCCAGCGACACCGGATCGGCGGCATTCACGAGCTTGACGGTGGCGCCTTCGAGCAGCCCCCCACCGTCCCCCGGCGCAAGCGACCCGCCGGCGCCGGCATGGGGTCGAACGAAACAGACCACCTCATACCCGCGCCGCACCAGCGTGGCGGTCGTCGCCCGGCCGATCGTACCGGTCGCCCCGAGCACACAGACGCGCCGGCGCACGGTCGGGCCGGGCTCGTCCGCGAGCGTAGCTTCAGGTCCTGCCATCAGGGTATCCACCGATCGATCCGCCCTTCCGACTGACTGCTTTCGTTCCCCCGCGCGAGCCGCGACGACAAGCCGATAAGGAGCTGCACCGCACCGCCACTATCGACATCAAGTCGCGCGAAGGCAATGCGCCGGCCGATACGCGGGCGTTATGCCAGCGTAATTCCTATCGACTTAATGGGAAAGAACGATAAAGGGAGAATAACGAGGGCGCGGCCGACGCGCCCGCCGCAGCTCGGCCATGCCGGGACATTCGGAGGCTGAATGACGCGTTATCAAAGTCTGGCGCTCGCTTCGGTTCGCGAAGCGGTCTCGTCGGCGCGGCACGGCTGGAGCCGCGAGCAGATTCTGGCGGATCTCCCGAATGTCGCCGCGGAGATCGCCAAGGGCGCGGTCGCGCGCGAGCACGCGCGGGCATTGCCGTTCGACATTTTCCGCATGCTGCGCACCACCGGCCTTACCTGGCTGCGCGTGCCGCAGTCGCTTGGCGGGCCGGGTGGGACGCTGGCCGATCAGGTCGAAGTGACGAGCACGCTGGCGGCGGCGGATTCCAACGTCGCGCATGCGCTGCGCAATCATTTCGGCTTCCTGGAAGCGATCGCGATCGAGCCGGACTCCAAGAGCAGCCGGCAATATGTCGGCGAAGTGCTGAACGGCAAGATCTTCGGCGGCGCGCATATGGAAGTCGGCACGCCGCGGCCCAACATGATCCGCACGACTTTGGTCAAGAAGGGCGACCGCTACATCCTGTCCGGCAAGAAGTTCTACGCGACCGGCGCGATCTTCGCCGATTATCACGGGTTCAGCGCGGTCGACGAGGAAGGCAAGCTGACCGGCGTGCTGATCCCGGCCGACCGCAAGGGCGTCCATGTGCTCGACGATTGGGACGGCATCGGGCAATCGATGACGGCGAGCGGCGGGGTCGATCTGGACGAGGTCGAGGTGATGCCGGACGAAGTGCGGTCGCGGCACAGCGGCGATCCGTTCCGGCGCCGCCACAATGCCACGCGCGCGCAGCTTCATCTGGTCGCGGTGATCGGCGGCATCGTCCGCAACATCCTGTCGGACGCGATCGACTTCACCACGACGCGTGCGCGCTCCGCCAAGCATAGCGCCTCGGAAACGGCGCGCGGCGATCATTTCGTGCAGCAGGTCGTCGGCGACATCTCGGCCGCCTCGCATGTCATCGACACCGCGATCGCCGAGACCGCGCGCATCATGGATATCGCCGCCGCCGGGCTGGTCTGCGATGCGCCGAACATCGACGCGCTGCTGATGAACAGCGCGCTGGCCAATTCCAAGACGCAGATCATCGTCGGGCAACTGGCGATCCGCGCGGCGGAAACGCTGTTCGACATCGGCGGCGGCTCGACGATCTCGCGCAAGTTCGCGCTCGATCGCCACTGGCGCAACGTGCGCACGATCCTGAACCATAATCCGCTGAAGCTGCGCGGGCGCGTGCTCGGCGATTATTATCTGAACGGCGCGCGGGCCGATTTCGACGAAGGCCGCGTCTTTTGACGGCGCAAGCCACGCCGCAGGTCTGGTTCAGCCGATCGCAAGTCGTTTCCCCGCTCGCCGTGGCGGTGCAGACGGGGCGATTGCAGGATGCGTTTGCCGGTATCGGCATCACGCCCCAGTCGACCACCGACCATCCCGATCCCGACATCCGCCGGGCCTATTTCGATCATTCGCTCGCCTGGTCGTTCCGCCAGGGCGGTAGCCTGCCGGCTTTATGGGCGCGGTCGAACGGCGCGGCGACCCGGCTGATCGGGCTGAGCTGGAACAACGAATTCCAGGCGATCGTCACGCTGCTTTCGACCGGGATCGGCTCGGCCCGGGACTTGAGCGGCCGGCGCTACGCCGTGCCGCATTTCAGCCCGCTTGGCGTCGATCTCGCCGCGCCGTTCGCGCTGAAGGGATTGCTGTCGGCGCGCGCGGCGGAGGATCTCGACATCGCCGATGTCGAGCTGGTCGATGTCGCCAGCGCCGGGCGCGACGGCGGCAATCCGCTGGGCGGGTTCGCGCTGGGGCCGTTGCAGCCGCTGCCGGCGGAGGCGATCGCGCTGCTGCGCGGCGAGGTCGACGCGATCTACGTCAAGGGTGTCGAGGGCGTGCGCGTCGCCAATGCGATCCGTGCGTCGATCGTGTCGGAGTTCGGCACGCATCCAGACCCGTGGATCAGGCTCGGCGCGGGTAATCCGCGACCATTGACGATCGGCACGGTGTTCGCGCGGGAACGGCCGGACCTTGTCGATCTGCTGCTGACGACGCTGGGGGAGATCGCGCCGTGGGCGGCGGCGCATCCCGAGGCGGCGGTCGATGCGCTGGCCGAGATCCACCAGTCGAGCCGGCAAGCGGTGCGGGCGGCGCTCGGCCCGGACATCGGCAAGCATCTGGGCGTCTCGCTCGGGGACGGGGAACTGGTCCTGCTGGAACGCTACAAGCGCCGCTTGCTCGACTGGAACATCCTGACGAACGACTTCTCGATCTCGGACTGGGTTGCGAGATGACCGCCGCTACGACGTCGTGGCTGTCGTGGCGGCGGCTGGCCCCGCGCCTTCCCAGTTCGCCGCGTCGGCCAGCGAGCGATGATCGAGCACAGCGGCGAGCTGGTCCCGTGCGTCCGACATGATGTGGCGCAACGCGCAGGCTTGTTCGTCCGGGCAATCCAGGCAGCGGCGGTAGAATTTCCGGCTCGCGCAGTGCAGCAGCGCCAGCGGACCGTCGGTGGCGCGGACGATTTCGCCGATGGTGATTTCTTCGGGCGGGCGCGACAGCGAATAGCCGCCGGCCTTGCCGCGCGTGCTGTGCACCAGCCCGCTCCATTTCAGGTCGAGCAGGATCGTTTCGAGGAATTTGCGCGGAATAGTGCAGGAAGCGGCGATTTCCACGATCGGATGGGGTTTCAGCGGGTCCCTGGCGGCGAGATGGATGAGCGCTTTCAAGGCATAGCGCGATTGCTGAGACAGCATTGGAAACGGCCCTTACCGGCACCTCGCGTGAAATGCTGCGCGCGCCCCTGCCTCGCCTAATAGGCGATGTCGTCGGCTATTCAACCCGCCGTCGCAGCGCGCGGTCCGCCGCCATGCCGCGGATGAGGCCGTTATTGGGCGCGTGCGCCCGCGCGCACAGCGCATCGCGGTGATGCCGTTCCAGCGGATGGTCGCGCGACAAGCCCGCCGCGCCCGCCACTTCCAGCGCGATCTGGGTGACGGCGATGGCGTTGTCGGTGACGATATGGCGCGCGATCGGGCCGCCCGGCCCGACCGGCACACCGTTGTCGACGTCTTCCGCGACCGAGCGCAGCACGCGGGCGCTCGTCTCCAGCCGCACTTCGATCTCGCCCAGCGCGCTGCGAAAGAACGGCTGCTCCGCGAGCGTGGCGCCGACCGTGGCGAGATGAAGCCCTTGCGCGAACTGCACCAGCCAATCGCGCGCCGAGCGGGCGATGCCGTGATACACCGCCGCCACCAGGCAGAAATGCCAGGCCGATCCGATCTCGTCGCGGACCAGCGGCGCGTCCGCCGGACGGACGCCGATGAGATGGTCGCGGGGAATGACGACATCGTCCAGCACGATGTCGTCGCTGGCCGTGGCGCGCATGCCCGTCGCGTTCCAGCGCCGGACGATGCGTACACCGGGGGCGTCGGCGGGCACGAGGAACGTGCCGATCCGGCGATCGGCCTCGTCGGTCGTGGCGGAGACGATGATCCACGCCAGCGCCGGCGCGCCGGTACAATAGCGCTTGGTGCCGCTGAGCCGCCATGTCTCGCCACGTTCGCCGCCGGCGCGCGCGATCGTTTCGGGAATGCCGCCGTGCGACGGCGAGCCGATGCCAGGTTCGACTTGCGCCGCGTTGATGAGCATGCGGCGCCCCAGCGACTCGCGCGCGACACGGTCGCCCAGCGCGGCGGGCCAGATCGCGCCGCGCGCGATCGCGGCGTGATTGGCATAGTGCATCGCCACGATCAGCGCGGTCGCCGGCTCGCCCCGCGCGATTTCGGAGACGATCTGCCCGGCCAGCGCCAGCCCGCCGCCGCAGCCGCCCGCCGCGCGCGCTACCGGCACGGCCAGCAGCCCGGCGTCGAAAACCGCGTCGAGCAAGTCGAGCGGGCATTCCCCGCTGCTGTCATGGTGCGCGGCGACGGCGAGGAAGCGGTTGGCGAGCACCGCGGCGCGGGCGAGCGCCGCCGCGGCGTAGGGGGGATCGGATGGCATGGGTCTCACAGCGGGGCTGGTGCGGGCAGGGGCGACGAAGCCGGAATTGCCCAGGAGCAACTTCTTCTATCGTGCGGTCGAGCAACCATTGTTGACAATTCCTATCATTTTAGTCAACTTTAAGAAATCGTATCTGCGGGCTCGAAAATCCTTTCACTGTCATGGGCCGTGCGCCGCGTGACGATCATCTGGACGATGAATGATCGCCTTGCCGCCCATGCTCAAAGTCGTTGCCCGAACAGCGTCGCACGCCGTGCCGACGGCGCTTGGCATCGTCGTCCTGAGCTTCTTCATGCTGCGCCTCGCCCCGGGCGACGCGGTCGACGTGCTGGCGGGCGAAGCGGGCTCGTCGACGGCGGAAGGCATGGCGCGGATGCGCGCGCAGATGGGGCTGGACCAGCCGCTATGGGTCCAGCTCCTGTCGTATCTGGACCATCTGGCGCATGGCAGTCTGGGCTGGTCGGTACGCTACAACATGCCGGTCATGGAGATGATCGGCGACCGGCTGCCGGGGACGCTGCTACTGACTGGGCTGGCGCTGGCGATCGCGCTGGCGATGGGGATCGCGCTGGGCGCGACGATGGCGGCGTTCGAGGGCAAGCTGCCCGACCGGCTGCTCTCGATCGTCTCATTGATCTTCTATTCGCTGCCGGCTTTCTGGATCGGGCTGATGCTGATCGTCCTGTTCTCGATCAAGCTCGGCTGGCTGCCCAGCGGCGGCTCCGGCACGATCGGCACCTCGGCGACCGGCGTCGCGCTGCTGCTTGACAAGGCGCGCTACATGATCTTGCCGGCGACGTCGCTCGCCTTGTTCTACGTCGCGATCTACGCGCGGCTGACGCGGGTCTCGATGATCGAGGTGCGCGCGCAGGATTATGTCCGCACCGCGCGCGCCAAGGGGTTGAGCGCGCGCGCGATCACGCTGCGCCATGTGCTGCGCAACGCGCTGCTGCCGGTGACGACGGTAGCGGGCATGCATGTCGGCGGTATGCTCGGCGGTGCGGTCGTCATCGAGACGGTCTATGGCTGGCCGGGGCTCGGCCGGCTGGCCTATGAGGCGGTGATGGGGCGGGACTTCGGCGTCCTGCTCGGCATCCTGCTGCTCTCGTCGTTGCTGGTGATCGCGGTCAATGCCGCGGTGGACGTGCTGCACGGCGTCCTCGATCCGCGCGTCGGGGCACGCTGATGCCGCATCTCGATCATTTGCGCGCGTCGGAGCGGCGGCGTGCCCGCGTGCGCGGCGAGGGGTTCGTCTCCGATGTCCGTCCCCGGCCGAGCGTCGCCCTGCCGATCCACCCGACGTCCCTGACGCCGCCGACCGCCGCGCCGGATGCGGTGCGCCGCCGACCGCGCAACGCCACCGGCGCGCTCGGCGTGCTGCTGCGCAATCCGTTGGCGCTGGCGGGGCTGTTCATCATCGGCGTGGTGGCGCTCGCCGGACTGTTCGCGCCACTCCTGTCGCCCGGCGATCCGCTGGCGATCGTCGGTCCGCCGTTCCTGTGGCCGGGCGCCAGCGGGGCGCATCCGCTCGGCACCGATTCGCTCGGGCGCGACGTGCTGGCGGGGATCGTGCACGGTGCCGGCGTCTCGCTGCTGGTCGGGCTGTCGGCGACCGGGATGGGGCTGGTCGCGGGCATCGGGATCGGCGCGACGGCAGGTTATTTCGGCGGGTGGACCGATGCATTGCTGTCGCGCCTGATCGAGATTTTCCAGACGGTGCCCAACTTCGTGATGCTGATCGTCCTGGTGGCGATCGTGCAGCCGTCGATCGCGACGGTGTCGGTCGGCATCGCGATCGTCACCTGGCCCACGGTCGCCCGCCTGACCCGCGCCGAATTCCGCTCGATCAAGGAGAAGGAATTCGTGATGGCGGCGCGCAGCCTCGGCTTCGGGCACGTCCGCATCATCGTCTCGGAAATCCTGCCGAGCGCGTTGCCGCCGATCGTGGTGACGGCATCGGTGATGGTCGCCACTGCCATCCTGACCGAATCCGCTTTGTCCTTCATGGGGCTGGGCGACCCCAATGTGGTAAGCTGGGGCAGCATGATCGGATCCGGCCGCGAGTTTCTGCGCACCGCCTGGTATCTCTGCGCACTGCCCGGCGTGGCGATCATGCTGACGGTGCTGGCGCTGAACCTGATCGGCGACGCGCTGAACGATGCGCTCAACCCGCGCATGGGGCAGGGGCGGCGATGAGCGTCATCCCCCGGCCGCCGTTGCTGGCGGTGCGCGACCTGAGCGTCGCCTTTTCCCGCGCGACCCCGGTCGCCGATCTGAGTTTCGACGTGGCCGAGGGCGAGACGGTCGCGATCGTCGGCGAGTCCGGCTGCGGCAAGTCGCTGACCGCGCTGTCGCTGATCGGGCTGCTGCCCCCCGCCGCGCGGATCGCCGCCGGCTCGATCCGCTTCGCCGGCGAGGAGCTGGTCGGCCTGTCCGAGGCCCGCCTGCGCGAAATCCGCGGCGCGCGCGTCGGCATGATCTTCCAGGAGCCGATGACCTCGCTCAATCCGGTGATGACGATCGGGGCGCAGATCGCCGAGACCGTTCGTCTGCACCAAGGCCTGTCGCGCACGGCGGCGCGCGCCCGCGCGATCGAGCTGCTCGATCTGGTGCGCATTCCCGATCCGCACCGTCGGATCGACGATCATCCCCACCGCCTGTCGGGCGGGATGCGCCAGCGCGTGATGATCGCCATCGCCGTCGCGTGCAGCCCGCGCCTGCTGATCGCGGACGAGCCGACCACCGCGCTCGACGTGACGATCCAGGCGCAAGTGCTCGACCTGATCGACAAGCTGCGGCGCGAGCTGTCGATGGGCGTGCTGCTCATCACCCACGATCTCGGCATCGTCGCGCAATGGGCCGACCGGGTAGTGGTGATGTATGCCGGCCGCAAGGTCGAGCAGGCGCTGCCCGACGCCTTGTTCGCCGAGCCGCTGCATCCCTACACGCTCGGGCTGTTGAACGCGTCGCCCCGGCTGGACGACGCGTACCATTACAGCGACGGCCCGCTGCACGAGATTCCTGGGACGATCGGTTCCGCCGCGAGCCAGCCCGGTTGTTCGTTCGCGCCGCGCTGCCCCTATGTCGGGCCGGCCTGTACCGTCGCCGTTCCGCCGCTGCTGGAGCCCGAAGCCGGCCGGCAAGTCGCCTGTCCGAAGCTCATTCCGGGAGAGCGCCGTGCCATTGCTGTCGGTCGCTGAGCTCGGCACGCATTTCCGGCTGCCGAGCGGTGCGCTGCGCGCGCTGGACGGCGTGTCGCTGGATATCGCGTCCGGCGAGACGCTGGGCGTCGTCGGGGAATCGGGCTGCGGCAAATCGACGCTGGGCAAGACCATCCTGCGGCTGGTCGAGCCGACCAGCGGCACGATCTCGTTCGACGGGCGTGATGTCGGGACGATGCCGCGCAAGGACCTGCGCGCGTTCCGGCGCAAGGCGCAGATGGTGTTCCAGGACCCGTTTGCCTCGCTCAATCCGCGGCATCGCATCCGCCGCATCCTGACCGACCCGCTGATCGTCCACGGCGTCGGCGATCGCGCCGAACGGGCCGAACGCGTCGCGGCGGTCACCGCGCAGGTCGGCTTGCCCGCCGATGCGCTCGATCGCTATCCGCACGAATTCTCGGGCGGCCAGCGCCAGCGCATCGGCATCGCGCGCGCGCTGATCCTCGAACCGGAACTGGTGATCTGCGACGAGCCGGTGTCCGCGCTAGACGTGTCGATCCAGGCGCAGACGCTGAACCTGCTGAGCCGGATGAAGGCGGACTATCGCCTGTCCTATCTGTTCATCTCGCACGATCTTTCGGTGATCCGCTATTTCACCGACCGGGTGCTGGTGATGTATCTCGGACGCGTCGTCGAAAGCGCGCCGACCCGCGCGTTGTGGGCGACGCCGCGGCATCCCTACACGCGCGGCCTGATGGACGCCGTGCCCGATCCCGCGCGGCGCCGCCATGTCGCGCCGGTGAACGGTGATCTGCCAAGCCCGCAGGACATGCCGAGCGGCTGCCGTTTCCACCCGCGCTGCCCGATCGCGACCGCACGATGCGCGGTCGACGACCCCGCCCTGCGCGTGCTGGACGGCGGCCACAGCGTCGCCTGCCACTACGCCTGACCTTTCGACACCCTCCAACCGCCAAGGACATCATCATGGTCGATTATCGCTATCTCGGACGCTCGGGTCTTAAGGTCTCGCCGCTCACCCTCGGCACGATGATGTTCGGCGGGCCGACCGACGAAGCGACCTCGCACCGCATCATCGACACCGCGCGCGAGCAGGGCATCAACTTCATCGATACCGCGGACGGCTATACCGGCGGCAATTCCGAAGTGGTCGTGGGAAGCGGGATCAAGGCGCATCGCGACCATTGGGTGCTGGCGACCAAGTTCGCCAATCCGCGCGGGCCGGGGCCCAACCAGCGCGGCCAGTCGCGCAAGTGGATCATCGAGAGCGTCGAGAACAGCCTGCGCCGGCTGGACACCGATTATATCGACATCCTCTATTTCCACCGCGCGGTGTTCGACGCGCCGCTGGGCGAGGCGGTGCGCGCGCTCGGCGACCTGATCCAGCAAGGCAAGCTGCGCTATTTCGGCGTGTCCAACTTCCGCGCCTGGCGCATCGCGGAGGTGTCGCGCCTCGCCGACGAATTCGGCATCGATCGTCCGGTGGCGAGCCAGCCTTTGTACAACATCGTCAATCGCGTTGCGGAAGCGGAGCAACTGCCCGCCGCCAATTTCTACGGGCTGGGCGTGGTGTCGTACAGCCCGCTGGCGCGCGGCGTTCTGACCGGCAAGTACGAGCCCAACCAGGCACCGGCCGCCGACACGCGCGCGGGGCGCAACGACAAGCGCATCCTCGAAACCGAATTCCGCCCGGAATCGATCGACCTGTCGCGCAAGATCGCGGCCTATGCGCGGGATCGCGGTTTTGACCCCGTACATTTCGCGATCGCGTGGGTGCTGAACAACAAGCTGATCACCTCGACCATCACCGGCCCGCGGACCGAGGCGCATTGGGCCAATTATATCGGCGCGCTCGACGTGACGCTGACCGCCGAGGACGAGGCGTTCATCGATTCCGTGGTGACGACCGGCCACGCCTCGACTCACGGCTTCAACGATCCGAGCCACCCGGTCGAGGGGCGAGTCGCGCGGGCCGGCGGCGACCGCGACAATGTGCTGCCGTTCGAGCGCACCGCGCGCCAGGCGGTCGCCTGATGACCGGCCGGACGATCGACGCCGCCCTACTGCGGGGCTGGCTGGAGGATGGCGAGGAACTCGCCGTGCTCGACCTGCGCAGCATCGACGCGTTCGCCAAGGGCGAGCCGCTGTTCGCGACCAACGTCCCGGCTGAAACGCTGCTGGAGGCGATCGATCGCTACGTACCGCGCCGGCACGTACGGACCGTGCTGGTCGATGACGGCGACGGCAGCGCGGCCGGGTTCGCGTCGGTGCTGGCGGAACGGGGACGCGACCGGGTCCATGCCCTGGCGGGGGGCATCCCGGCATGGACCGCGAGCGGGACCGGTTTGCCGACCTTCGATACGTCCGGTCTGAACTTCTCGCTGGCGGTGCGGCGCGAACTGGATACGCCGGTCGTGACGGTCGAGGAAGTGCGGACGAAGCGCGCGGCCGGGGAGGACGTGATCGTCATCGACACGCGGACCGCGCCCGAATTCGCCAAGGAGCATGTGCCGGGCGCGATCGGCATTCCCGGCGCGGAATTGCTGCGCCTGTTCGCCGATGCGGTGCCGTCGCCCGCGACGCAGGTGGTCGTCTCGTGCGCCGGTCTGCCCCGCGCCATTCTCGGCGCGCAGATGCTGATCGATGCGGGCGTGCCGAACCCGGTCGCCTATCTCGACGACGGCACCGCGGCCTGGCGCCGGGCGGGCTGGACGCTTGAAAGCGGCGCAGGCGAGCCGATCGCGCTTAGTGCGGCGGGCCGGGCCGCCGGGCGGCGTCATGCCGATGCGTTCGACGCGGCGGCGCCGGTGCAGCAGATCGACCTGGAAACCGCGCGCGGATGGGCCGACAGTGCCACGCGCACTACCTATCTGCTCGACGTCCGCTTGCCCGATGCCTTCGCGCGCCATCCGTTGCCCGGCACGGTGTCGGCCGAAGGCGGGCAGTTGCTGGCCGTGTCGCATCGCACCCTGGCGGTGCGCGGCGCGCGGGTCGTGTTGATCGACGATCTCGACGGCATTCGTGCCGCCACCGTGGCGCACTGGCTCGCGCGGCGCGGCTTCGAACTGGCCATCCTGCGACACGATTTCGCGGCGGAAGCCGCGGAAACGCGCGTTCCGGCCCTGTCGACCCCGGCCCTGTCGACCCCGGCCCTGTCGACCCCGGCCCTGTCGACCCCGGCCTTATCAACCCCGGCCCTGTCGACCGCCGCGTGAGCGGAGACCGGCCGGCGGCGCAGCGGCGGATCGTTCTCAACGCCTTCCACATGAATTCGATCTCGCACCTGATGCACGGCTTGTGGGTGCGGCCGGGCAACCGGCAAGCCGATTATACGACGCTGGATGCCTGGATCGAACTGGCGAGAATATTGGAGAAAGGGTGTTTCGACGCGCTCTTCCTGGCCGATCCGTTCGGCATTCACGATGTCTATGGCGCGAGCCGGGACGCCGCGATCAAATGGGGCGTGCACGTACCGCAGAACGATCCGCTGGTGCTCGTCTCGGCACTGGCGGCGGCGACCGAGCATCTGTGTTTCGCGGTGACCAGCTCGATCGTGCAGGAACACCCCTTCAATTTCGCGCGGCGGCTGACCACGCTCGATCATCTGACCAAGGGCAGGATCGGGTGGAACATCGTGTCGAGCTGGGTCGAGACGTCGTGGAAGAATCTCGGCCATGGCGGCTTTCCGCCGCATGAGGAACGCTACGCCCGCGCCGACGAATATGCGGAAGTGGTGTACAAGCTGCTAGAGGGAAGCTGGGAGGACGAGGCGGTGGTGCGCGACCGTGCGACCGGTATCTATGCCGATCCGTCGAAGGTGCATGACATCGACCATCACGGGCGCTTCTACGACGTGCCGGGGCCGCATTTCTCCGAACCGTCGCCGCAGCGCACGCCCCTGCTGTTCCAGGCCGGGCATAGCGAGCGCGGCAAGCATTTCACCGCGCGCCATGCCGAGGGCGCGTTCATCGGCGCACCCACTGCCGATCTGGCGGCGGCGCATGTCGGCGACGTTCGCGCCTTGGCGCGCGCGCAGGGAAGGCAGGACGACGACATCGTCTTCTTCACCGCCGCGGCGGTCATCGTCGGCGCGACGGAGGAGGAAGCGCAGCGCAAGGCGCGTGACATCGACGAGCAGTTGCAGGTCGAGGCGCTGCTGGTGTCGCGCAGCGACCAGCTCAAATACGATCTCAAGGGCCTCGACCCCGACGCCCGGCTGGACGGGCTCGACTTTTCGAGCCAGCCGGCCGATTTTCGCGCCAAGTTCGAAAGGTTCCGCGCCGAGGGCCTGACGCTGGCGCAGGCGATGCGCAAGAGCGCGACGCGGCGCGTGATCGGCACGCCGGAGCAGATCGCCAACGTGTTCGCGCGCTGGCAGGAGGCCGGGGTCGACGGCTGGAACCTGTCCTACGCGACGACGCCCGGCAGCTTCGTCGACTTCATCGACGGCGTGGTGCCGGAGCTGCAACGGCGCGGCATGGTGCAGACCGACCATGCGCCCGGCACGTATCGCGAGAAGATGTTCCCCGGGCGCGGCGCACGGGTTAATGCGCGGCACGTCGCGGCGCGCTATCGCAAGGGCAGGCAAGCCGTAGCCGATCGAGCGGCGCCGGCTCAGGCAGGCGCGAGTTTCAAGTCCGCGAAGTTGCCGTAAATACCCTCGGCGGTGTCGGGCAGGGCGCTCAACCGCTTGCTGGTCAATACCGGCTGCCCGTTGGTGATCAGCGGGATGCGCGGCAGATCGGTCTGCGCGAGCCGCTGGAAATCGGCATAGAGCGCCCGGCGGCGCGGCAAGTCGGTTTCGACCTGCGCGGCCTCCAGCAGGCGATCGGCCTCGGCACTGGCGTAATGCGAGGCGTTGGAGAAGGCGACGCCCTTCCGGAAGCTTTTCGACCAGTAGAAACGCTGCATGCCGATCACCGGATCGGGACCCATCTGGCCGCCGACCAGCAGCACCTCGAAATCGCGGTCGGTATAGGCGCGCTTGACGAACGTGGCGAAATCCTGCGCGCGCAGGTGCACGGCGATACCCACCTCCGCCAGGGCGGCCTTCACGTAATCGCCGAGCCGCGTGGCGCGATCGCCGATCGGCGCGGGGTCGAGCAGGAACGACAGGCGCGTGCCGTTCGCGCCGGGCGTGAGGCTCGCCTCGTCGAGCAGCGCCCTGGCCCGCGCGCGGTCGAACGGATAACGCGGCACGTCGGCGCTGTAGAAGGCCTTGATGTTCGACGGGATCGGGCCGGTGGCGATCTCGCCATTGCCGAACAGGATGTTCTTGCGCACGAAGTCGCCGTCGATGGCGTGGGCGATCGCCCGGCGCAGGCGCACGTCGCGCAGCTTGGGCAGATCGAGATTGAATTCCAGGCCCAAGCTGGACGATTGCAGGGCGAAATCGCGGATATCCTGCTGGAGGCCGGACTCGCCCGCGACGCGCTTGACGTCGCCCGCCGCGATCATGTCGGTGAATTGGATCTCGCCGGTCTCCAGCGCCGCCGCCTGCGCCGCGCCGGCACCGAGCAGACGGAACAGGATGCCGTCGAGATGCGGCTTGCCCGCGTCCCAGTAATCCGGATTGCGTTCCAGCGCGATATACTGGCCGCGTTCCCACTTCCGGAAGCGGAACGGACCGGTGCCGACGGGCGCGTTGTTGGCGGGATTGGCCAGCACGTCGCGGCCGGCATAGAGGTGACGCGGCACGACCTGCGATTCGTTGGCGGCCAACGCGCTGATCAGATAAGGCGCCGGCCGCGCGAGCTGCAGCACCGCCGTCAGCGGATCGGGCGTATCGACCGCGGTGACGTTGGCGAAGGTCGATCGGCCGCGGCTGTGATACTTCTTCCACACCTCCAGCACGGAATAGGCGACGTCCGCCGAGGTGAAGGGCTTGCCGTCATGCCATTTGACACCGGGCCGCAGCGTCAGCGTCAGGCTCAGGTTGTCCCCGGCCAGGTGCCAAGCGGTCGCCAGGCGCGGCAGCGGCGTCAGGTCGGCGGCATAGCCGAGCAGCCCGTCGAAAATCTTGGTCGACACGAATTGCGGGCCGCCCGCCGAGGTGATCGCGGTGGTCAGCGAGGTCGGCTCCGCCTCCAGCCCGATGACGAGGGTGTTCGCCTGCGTGCCGTCCGCGCCGCACGCGTCGAGCATCGCGGCAAGGCCGACCGCCGCCGCAGAGAGCAGGACGCCGCGCCGGGTCAGGATCAGCGGCGAGGAAATGCGGGTCATAAGCGCAGGCCCGCCTGTTTCATCAAGGGGAGGATGCGGTCGGCGAACAGGTCGAGGTCCTTGTCGAAATCGTAGAAGCCGATCTGGATGCCGTCCACGCCGGCCTGCTTGAGCTTGACCAGCCAGTCGACGACCTGGCGCGGGCCGCCGACGATCTCGACATTGCCGCCGACGCCCGGGCCGGCGCGCGCGGTGCCGTCCTTGCGGGCGCGCCAGGCATGGGCGTCGCTGGCGTAATCCTGCCGACCGATCTGCGCGGAGCCGCGCTGGCCGGCGATGATCGCGGCGGCATAGGCCTGCGCCTCGGCATCGTTTCGGCCGGAGACGATCGTGGGATTGATGACGACCCGCACTTGCCGCCCGGCCGCCGCCGCGGCGGCGCGGATCTTGGCGACATGCGCCGGCAAGCTCTCGATCGCGGCATCGATATGCGATCCGCCCGGGCTCGTCACGAAGACGATGTCGGAATGCCGCGCGGCAAACGCGATGCCGGCCTCGGAGCCGGTCGCGTTGACCCAGATCGGCCGGCCGTACACCGGCTTCGGCGTGATATAGGCGTTGTCGAGCTTCCACGGCGAGATGCCGTCATAGGAATAATTCTCGTCCTCCACCCACAGCCGGTCGACCACGTCGACCAGTTCGCTCGCCAGGGCATAGCGCCGGTCGTGCTCGATCTGCTGCCAGCCGAACATCTGATGCTCGATCGCGCGGTGCCCGGTGACGATGTTGATGCCCCAGCGCCCCTTGGCGATATGGTCGAACGTCGCGCCGAACTTGGCGATGTGCAGCGGGTGGAGCGGGCCGTACAGCACATGCAGCGTGGAGATCAGGATGATCCGCTTGGTCAGCGGCGCCATCGCGCCCAGCGCGATGAACGAATCGAGCGACGCCTCGCCATCGTAACCGCCCTTGGGCAACCACTGCGTCCGGCTGAACGCCAGCTCGAACCCGAGCGCGTCGGCGCGCCGGACGATCGCGGCGTTATAGTCGAAGTCCCAGGTCGTGCTGGTGGCGAGGTCCGAACGCTTCGTATCCTGCAGATCGAGGAACAGGCCGATCATCATCGGCTGCTTGAACGCCTCGGCCAGCGGACTGCCCGGGATATCGGCGGGCGAGAGCGGCTTGCGCGACGACGGTATGTCTGCGGCGCGCGCGAGCTGGAGAGCGGTCATGGGGATTCCTCGAACTGGCGGATCCCGAATAGCCTATATACTCTACCATTCCGATAGGAAATAGTTTCTCCGCTACAAGATAATCTGGTTAAGCCGGTTCGCGGCGATGCCTATCCTGTGCGGCACATAGTTGAGGACGCCCGGCATGACCCTGCAAACCCGTATCCGACAGTCCGGCGACACCGCCTCGCCGGTCGATTTCGACTATACCATCTGCCCCGTGCTGAGCGCGTCGCATATCGGGCAGTCGCTCGGCTGGTTCGACGAGGAGATCACGCGGGCCGGGGGGCGGCCGACCTATCTGCGCTCGCTGGCGGACAATGCCGGCTGGCTGCCGCATTTCAATCACAGCCGCGACAATCTGTTCCGCGACGGCGGGGCGATCCCGCCGATCCACGCCAAGGCGGGCGGGGCCGATACCGTGCTGATCGCGCTGACCTGGGTCAGCGCCGGCGTCGGCGGGAAGATAGTGGTGCGCGCCGACAGCGACATCCGGACGGTGGCGCAGCTGCGCGGCCGGTCGATCGGCCTGTATCGCAGCCTCAACCGCGCCAAGGTCGATTTCCGGCGCGCGACGGCGCAGCGGCAAGTGCTGCTGGCGCTGGAGATCGCCGGGGTCGGCCGCGACGAGGTGACGTGGGTCGACATCGACGATCCGGAAGCGCCGCTCTACCGCCCGGCTGCGGACCCGGCGGCCTATATCGCGCAGGGGCGGGCGTTCGACAGCGCGCGCGACGACGAGCGCGACGCGCTGGCGAGCGGTACGGTCGACGCCCTGTATGCCGGTGGCGGGCGGGCGGCGAAGCTGGTCGCGAGCGGGGCGTTCGTCGCGATCGAGGACCTGTCGCGGCATCCCGACTGGCGGCTGCACATCGCCAACAGCCCGTTCGCCACGACGGTCAATCGCGCCTTTGCCGAGCGCCATCCCGAGATCGTGGTGGCGTGGCTGCGCGCCGCCGTGCGCGCCGGCCGCTGGATCGCGGACAATCACGCGGCCGCGGCGGACCTGTTCGGCAAGGTGCTGCAAAGCGGCGACCGCGCCGGCATCGCGGCGCAAGTCGCGCGGACCGACCTCGTCCCGTCGCTGTCCGTCGCGACCTTGGCCGCGCTCGCCGAGCAGAAGGATTTCCTGCTGTCGGAGGGCTATATCGAGCGCGACGTGGACGTCGCCGCCTGGGTGGACGATCGCTTCCTGACGCAAGCGCTGGCCGCAGCTTGATCCCCGCCTTAGAGCGAATCGACATTCATCGTCCTTGGTGGGGCCTTACTCCGGGAGTGTTCCGTCACCCCGGACTCGTTCCGGGGTCCACCAAACGGCTTTCGACCCGGATAGTGACGTGATCGCCGAGTTAGCGGCACGGTGGACCCCGGAACGAGCCCGGGGTGACGGTTCTTGCGGGCGGAACTGCCGACACCGAAGTCGATCCGCCCTGGCGCTTCATTCCGCCGCGATCGCCGTGGTCGCCGCCGCCGCGTCGCGCCGGGCGATCTCGGCGCGCACCAGCGGGATTACCTCCCGGCCATAGGTCACGGTATCCTCTTCCGGATAGAAGCAGCGGACGAGGAAGGTGCTGACGCCGATGTCGTAATAATCCAGCAGCGATTCGGCGACTTGCTCGCCGGTGCCGACCAGCGCGGTCGAATTGCCGGCCGCGCCGGAGACGCCGGCCACTTCGGTCCACAAGCGCTTGTCGAGCACCTTGCCGCGCGCCGCCGCGTCGCGCAGGCGGACCGACCCGACGTTCATCGGCACCTTGTCGTTGCGCAGATGCGGCCCGGTCCTGTTCTTGTTTTCCTTGACCTTTTCCAGGATGGCGTCGGCGCGTTCCCACGCCTTGGCCTCGGTCTCGGCGACGACCGGGCGGAAGGCGAGGACGAACCGGATATGGTCGGCGCGGCCATGTTTCGCGGCGGCGGCGCGGACGCGGGCGATCGTCTCGCGCGTGCCGTCGAGCGGCTCGCCCCACAAGGCGTAGACGTCGGCATGCTTGCCCGCCACCTCGATCGCGGCATCGGAGGAGCCGCCGAAATAGATCGGGATGCGCGGCTGCTGGAACGGCCTGACCGAGGAGAAGGCGCCCTTGAACTTGTAGAAGCGCCCCTCGTGATCGAACGGCTCGGCCGAGCTCCACACGCGCTTCAGCACGTCGAGATATTCGTCGGTGCGGGCATAGCGCTCGTCCTTGTCGAGGAAGTCGCCGTCGCGCTGCTGGTCCTCGTCGGTGCCGCCGGTGATGATGTGCACGCCGACCCGCCCGTCGCTGAAATGGTCGAGCGTGGCGAGCTGGCGCGCGCCGATCGTCGGGGGCACGAAGCCGGTACGATGCGCCAGCATGACGCCGAGCCGCTCGGTCTCGTGCAGCACGAACGCGGCGATCTGCTGATTGTCGGCGATGGTCGAGAAGGAGCCGATCAGCAGGCGATCGAAATCGCCGTCCTCGGCGCTGCGCGCGATGCGACGGATATAGTCCTTGTCGACGATCGGGCCGCTCGGGCGGACGACGTCGGAGCCCGACTGGCTGCCGACATGGCCTACGAATTCAACGGGCATGGAGAGACTCCTGTGGATGGTCAGATGCGGTGTTTGCGGATCAGGCTGAGTTCGACGACGGTGTCGTGCAGCCGGATCGATTCCTTGGCCGGCTCGATCAGCATGTCGTCGGTCAGCATGGTGGTGCAGGCGGTGCGCACGACGCCGTCGATGCGCACCGCGCAGACGTCGCACAGCCCCCGGCGGCACGACAGCGCGTAGCCGAGCGAGGGATCGACGCTACGTTGCAGATAGTGCAGCGCGGTGCTGACGCTCGCCCCGCGCCAGCCGCCGGCGATGTCCGCGCCGGCATCGTCGGGCAGGGCATAGGTCGTCACGCCTTGCGCATCGGCGGACGACGAGCCACGGCGGATGTTGATCTGCATCACGGCGTCAGCAACGGGAAGGCGACGGCCTGGTGGCGATGCACCAGTCCGGCCGCGCCGGCCGACACGATGCCATGCTCCAGGCGCGTATCGTCACCCGGCGGCGAATCGACGCGCTGATGCGCGCCGAGCGAGCGCGTCCGCGCCTGTGCGCCGAGCAACGCGGCGTCGAGCACATTGATCGCCGCGCGGCATTCGAGCGCGGTGCTCCAGTCGCGATTCTGTGCCCGTTCGCGCTGGCGCACGGCGAGCGTCGGCAACAAATTGGCTCTGATGTCCTTCAATTCCGTCACGGCGGCGTCGATCCGGGCACCGTCGCGGATCGGCGCCAGCGCGCGCCCGGTCAGCGCGGCCAGCCGATCGACCAGCTCGCTCGGCGCCACGCCGGTGGTGCGCGCGAACGGTGCTTCGATCCGGTCGCGCAGCTCGGCCCAGTTGGCGGCGGGCCCGATGCCGTGGTTGCGCCGCGCCGCGCGTGCCGCCGCAAGCCCGGCGCGGCGGCCCTGCACCAGCATCTGCGCACCGGCATTGCCCGACAGGCGGTTGCCGCCGTGCAGGCCGCCGGTCGCCTCGCCGCAGGCGTACAGGCCCGGGATACCGGTATCGCCGTCCACATCGATGCGGATGCCGCCGAGCGAGAAATGCGCGGCGGGCGCGACCTCGATCGCGTAGCCAGCCTTGATCCGCTCGATCAGCGGGGTGAAGTCGAACCCCTGATAGCGTCCGTCGGCGGCGAGGCTCTTGGACCAGAGCGGCATGTTCTCGATGATGTCGCGCGGCAGGTGCGCCCAGGACAGATAGACGCCGCCATTGGGCGATCCGCGGCCGGCCGCGACCTCGGCGGCGCTGGCGGCGGAGACGACATCACGCGTCGCCAGCTCGACATTGACCGGATCCCACCGTTGCAGGAAACGCTCGCCATAACGATTGAGCAGCCACGCCCGCACGCCCGCCTGCGGCCCGATCGTCCAGGGAAACTGGATGCCGCGCCAGATTTCCGGGGCGATCACGCAGCACGGCAGGAATTGTAGCATTTCCGGCTCGATCAGCTCGGCGCCGGCCTCCAGCGCCATCGCCTGGCCTTCGCCGGTCAGTTCCTCCGGCGCGGTGCGCAGGCGCCAGTTGGAGGTGGTGCCGCCGGTCGCGATCACCACGGCGCGGCCGGCGATCGCCTCGACCGCGCCGCTGCGCCGGTCGAGGCCGGCGACGCCGACCACCGCGCCGTCATGATCGCGCAACAGGCCGGCGGAGAGGAAATCCTCGCGGAAGCGCACCCCCGCCCTGACCGCCCCGGCGGTGACCGCCTTCTGCATCTCCGGGCCGGGCACGCCAACGCCGCGGCCGCTGCTATGGCCCGGCGGCCGCTTGGCGAAGCGCGGTCGCACGCCCATGGCGAGCAAGTCCGCGATATCCTGCCCGACCTCTTCCGCCATCGACTGGACCAGGCGCTGGTCGCCGAGAAACTGCCCGGCGCGAATCGTATCCTCGATGAAGGTCTGTTCCGTATCCGAGGCGTCGACGTCGAAACCCAGCGCCGCCAGCGTGCTCCCCGCCGCCGAGACGCCGCCGCCCGAGGTGATCGTCGCGCCGGTTCGTCCGACCAGCCCCTTGTTGACGACAAGCACGTCCGCGCCGGCCAATCGGGCATGGCGCGCGGCGGTCAGGCCAGCGCCCCCGGCACCGATGACGATCACGTCCCAACGCTGCGTGCCTGCCATGATCGAACCTTCCCGGCGGAATCCGCGGGCACCTTTAGGGGACCGCCGATCCGACGCAGCAAAAGAATTTCCTACTAATCCGATAGGAGATATTGATCCGCATGTCGACCTCGGTGCACTAGCCTTGCGAGTCTGGGAAAGGGGTAGCTGACTTTTATGCGATTGCTCGAACCGTTCGCGCTTGGCCCGCTGACGCTGCCCAACCGGGTGCTGATGGCGCCGATGACGCGACGCCGCGCCGGCGCGGGCAAGATCCCGACCGAGCTGATGGCGCTGCATTATGCCCAGCGCGCGGGGGCGGGGCTGATCGTCAGCGAATCGACCGAGGTCGATCCGCGCAGCGCGGGCGATGCCCCGACCCGGCCCGGTCTCTTCACCGCCGCGCAGGCGGAAGGATGGCGGACGGTCGTCGATGCCGTGCACGCCGCGGGCGGGCGCATCTTCGTGCAACTGTCGCATCTCGGGCGCGCGACGCACGCGTCGCTGCTGGCGGGCGGCGCCGAGCCGCTCGCGCCGTCGGCCATCGCGGCGACGGGAAACGCCTTCACCCCGGCCGGCCCGAAGCCGTTTCCCGTCCCCCGGGCGATCGATCTCGAAGACATTCCCGCATTGGTCGGGCAGTTCGCGCGCGCGGCGCGACTGGCGCGGGACGCGGGCTTCGACGGGGTCGAGGTGCATGGCGCCAATGGCTATCTGGTCGACCAGTTCCTGCGCTCCGGCGCCAATCGCCGCAGCGATCCCTATGGCGGCCCGGTCAACGGTCGCGTGCGCTTCCTGGCCGAAGCGACCGAGGCGATCGTCCACATCTGGGGTGGCGAGCGCGTCGGCGTGCGCCTCTCGCCGTGGAGCGATTTCAACGGTATGCACGACGACGATCCGGTCGAAACCTGTCTCCACGCCGCCGAGACGCTCGACCAGATCGGCATCGGCTATCTCCACCTGATCGAGGAGCCTCGGTCGCCACGCGCGCTGGCGCCGGATTTGCGCCGTTGCTTCGGCGGGGCGCTGGTGCTCGCCGCCGGGTATGACAAGGAGACGGCCGAGGCCCGCATCGCCGATGGCACGGCCGATCTCGTCGCGTTCGGACAGGCCTTCGTCGCCAATCCCGATCTGCCCGAGCGATTCGCCCGGTCGGCGCCGCTCGCCCCGGCCGATCGATCGACCTTCTACGCCGGCGGCGCGCGCGGCTATACCGACTATCCCGCCATCGCCCGGCAGGAAGTGGCGGCATGACGGTCGCGTCGCGCCGCGAGATGCTGGTCGGTGCCGGGCTGATCGGTCTCGGCACGCTCGCCGGGTGCGGCGGGTCCGGCGCGGGGGCCGAGGGACGTGGTACGCTGATCGTCGGCTTCAGCCCGGAACCCGCGACGCTGACCAGCGCCACGACCACCGCCGGGCCGACGCAATCGATCTCGACCAAGATCTTCGATGGCCTCGTCACGTTCGACGCGGCATTCCGGCCGCAGCCGCAACTGGCCACCGGCTGGACCGTGGCTCCGGATCATCTGAGCCTGACGCTGACGCTGCGGCCCGGCGTCAAGTGGCATGACGGCAAGCCCTTCACTTCGGCGGATGTCGCTTATTCGCTGCTGGAAGTGTGGAAGAAGCTGCACGGCCGCGGCCGTTCGACCTTCGCCAATGTCGTCGCGGTGGACACACCCGATCCGCTCACCGCCGTGCTGCGCTTTTCCGAGCCGGTGCCCTATATCGTCAGCGCGCTGGGCGCCGCCGAATCGCAGGTCATCCCGCAGCATCTTTATCGCGGCACGGACGTGCTGACCAATCCCGCCAACCTCGCACCGGTCGGCACCGGCCCGTTCCGATTCGTCGCGTGGGAGCGGGGCCAGCACGTCACGCTCGCGCGCAATCCCGATTATTGGGACAAGGGGCGGCCAGGGCTCGACCGGATCGTCTACCGCATCTTCGCCGATGCGAATGCCGCCAGCGCCGCGCTGGAAACGGGCGAGGTGCACCTCGTCACCAGTACGCAGATCCCGCTGAACGATATCCGGCGGCTGGCGAAATCGCCCGGCACCCGGGTCTACAAACGTCCGTCCGGCTTCACCGCGGGGGTCGCGGTGTTCGAGTTCAACCTCGATCGCCCGGCCTTTCGCGATCCGCGCGTGCGCCAGGCGTTCGCCCATGCGATCGACAAGAAGTTCATCCTCGACAATGTCTGGTACGGGTTCGGCAGCGTGGCGGAGTCGCCGATCCCGCGCGAAATGGGCGATTTCAGCAATCCCGACGTGCCGCTCTATCCGTTCGACCTGAAAAAGGCGGCGGCGTTGCTCGATGCGGCGGGCTTTGCGCCCGATGCCGCCGGCATCCGCCTGAAGATAACGCACGATGCGGCCCCCACCGGCGACATGCTGGCGCGATCGGCCGGCTATATCCGCGATTCGCTCGCCCGCATCGGCGTGCAGATGCAGTTGCGCTCCTCGGATTTCGCCGGGTTTCTCAAGCGCGTCTATACCGACCGCGATTTCGACACGCTGCAATATGCGGCCAGCGCCGGCCCGGACCCGGCGATCGGCACGCAGCGCTTCTACTGGTCGAAGAATTTCCAGCCCGGCGTCGCTTTCTCCAACGGCGCGCATTATCACGATGCCGAGGTCGATCGCCTGCTCGAACAAGCGCAGATCGAACCCGATCCGAAGCGGCGCAAGGCGCTGTACGACACCTTCCAGGCGATCGTTCAACGCGACCTGCCGCGCATTCCGCTCATCGCCGCGGCCGTCGTCACGATCGCCAGCGGCCGCGTGCGCGGTTTCCCCGATACGGCATACGGCACGCTCGACAATTTCGCCGGCGTGTCGCTCGCGCCCGCCTGATCCGTTCACCCGCAGGAGACTTGTCATGACCGCCCCCGACGCCCTCTGGTACACCCGCTGCCCCGTGCCGACGACCTCGGGCATCGCCCAGCATTTCGGCTGGCTGCACGCCGAATTCGCGGTCGACGGCATCGCGCTCAACTCGATCCGCGCGTCGGACGACAAGGCGGTGCGGGTATCGCATTTCGACCATAGCCATCCCGACATGTTCCGCGAGGGCGGCAACGTCCCGCCGCTATGGGCGCGGGGGCTAGGCCGCGATACGGCGGTCGTGGGGATAACCTGGGTGGACGAGGAACAGTTGATCCTGGTGCGCGGCGACAGCGACATCACCTCGCCCGCGCAATTGGCCGGCCGGCGGCTCGGGCTGCCGCTGCACGACAGCGCGATCGTCGATATCGGCCGCAGCCAGGATCTGCGCGGACTGCTGTCGGCGCTGCGGATCGCCGGGCTGTCGCGCGACGCGGTCGCGTTCGTCGATCTGAAGGGCGGCGACTTCGACTTGCGCGAACGCCGCGACGGCGACCGCGTCCATCTCGGCGCGCGGGCGTTGCTGGCCGGCGTCGCCGACGCGATCTATGCCAAGGGCGCGGTCAGCGCGACGCTGATCGAGCGGCACGGCTTCCGCGCGATCCTCGATATCAACGCGCAGGCCGATCCGCTGGTGCGGGTCAATGCCGGGACGCCGCGTCCGATCACGGTCGATGCGACGCTGGCGCGGGAGCATCCGGAGATCGTCGCCCGTTACCTCGCCGTGCTCCAGGAAACGGCGGTCTGGGCACGGACGCACCCGGCGGAGGTGGTGACGGCGATCGCGTCCGAAACCGGCGCCACCGAGGCGGCGGTGCGCCGCGGCTTCGGGCCGGCGCTGCACGAGCATTTCCAGGTGGCGCTGTCGCCGATCAACCTACAGGCGTTGCGGCAGCAAAAGGACTTTTTGGTCGCGGAAGGGTTCGTCCGGGATTTCGATTTCGACGCCTGGATCGACCCGCAGCCGCTGCGGCTGGCGCAGGACATCACACTGCGCACCACCATCGCCGCCGACACACGCGAAACGGTCGCCGCCTGATACCGTCATAGCCGCGCCGGTGCGCAGCGGCGCGCCGGCACGGTTGCCGGTGAGAGTCGTGCCCCATCCGGCGTCTTTATGATCTGAAACAATATCTACACCACACACCGCTTGCGCTAAAATCCCCATCATTTCTATAGGAATTAAGAAGCCTCTCTGGAGCGAGGCGATCCTGACGGACGTAAGGGAATTTTATGACGGCTCATCCGGTTGCTCTTGCAGCACATCGCACACGCTCGGCACTCGCTTATGGCACTGCCTTGGCGACGTTGCTGATGCTTGCCCCGACCGCGCGGGCGGCGGAAGGCCCGTCCGAGGAGCCGGCAGCGACTGCGCCGGCCGACGAGCCTGCGGCCGACCAGAGCGGCAGCGACATCGTCGTCACCGGCAGCCGTACCCAGCGCACCGTCGCCGACAGCTCGGTGCCGATCGACGTGATCGGCGAAAAGGCGTTGCAGGCGACCGGCCGGCTCAACGTGCGCGATATCCTGCAGCAGCTCGTACCGTCCTATAACAACGCCTCGGGCTGGACCGGCGGCACCGGGGAAGCGGTCAAATCCGCCAGCCTGCGCGGCCTCAATTCCGACCAGACGCTTGTTCTCGTCAACGGCAAGCGTCGCGCCGGTCACTCCATCCTGTTCGTCACGGCGCGCGGCAATCTGGGGGCGTCGCCGGTCGATCTCGACTATATTCCGTCCAGTTCGATCGGCCGGATCGAGATCCTGCGCGACGGCGCGGCGGCGCAATATGGTTCCGACGCCATCGCCGGGGTGATCAACATCATCCTGAAGGATGGCGGGCAAGGCGGTTCGGCCTCGCTTACCTATGGCCAGTATCTCAAGCATGACGGCATCGACGACAAGGTCGGCCAGAACGTCCAGTTCAATTTCGACCAGGGTTTCAAGCTGGGAGAGGCCGGTTTTCTGCGCATCTCCGGTAATTTCAACAAGCAGGACTATACCAACCGCCTGGGGCCGACATTGCCGTGCGACCCCGCCCAGCGCGCGCGCACCTGCCTTTATCCGGCCGGCGACCCGCGCGAACTGACCGCGAACCGCTATGTCGGCAAGCAGGGCCTGCCCAAGACGCAGACCGCCAATATCGGCTATAATGGCGAGATTGCCCTCACGCCGGGGATAAGCCTCTATTCGTTCGGCACGTTGACCGACCAGAACAGCTATAACTTCGGCATTTTCCGCCCGGCCGCGTCGTTGCAGAACCTGCCGCAAGTGTATCCCAACGGCTATCTGCCGCAATTCACCGTGAACAGCCGGGCCTTTCAGGCCGTCGCCGGCCTGAAGGGCACCGACCTGGCGGGCTGGGACTGGGATTTGAGCACGAGCTTCGCGCGCAACAAGGCGCGGTTGGAGAACAACAAGTCGCTCAATCCCTCGCTCGGGCCGACGAGCCCGCGCGACATCTTCCTCGGCAATACGCTGTTCACGGAATGGACGAGCAATCTCGACGTGGATCGCAAGATCGACCTGGGGCTGGCGACACCGCTGAACGTCGCGGTGGGCCTCGAATATCGCCGCGACCATTTCGAGCAGCAGGCGGGCGAGCCCGCTTCCTATCAGATCGGCAGCTACGTCTTCCCGACCGATCCGACCGATCCCAATTATTCCGCCGCCAATGCCGGCAAGCGCCCGAGCGGCGGTGCATCCGGCCTGGGCGGTTTCGATCCCTCGGCGCTCGGCAATGCCAGCCGCAGCAACGTGTCCGTCTATGGCGACCTGTCGCAGAAGATCAGCACGGCATGGGAAATCGGGCTGGCCGGGCGTTACGAGCATTACAGCGATGTCGGCTCGACCTGGAGCGGCAAGATTTCCAGCCGGCTGCAACTGTTCAAGGGCTTCGCGCTGCGCGGTTCCTTCAGCAACGGCTTCCGCGCGCCCTCGCTCCAGCAGCAGACCTACACGTCGCTGTTGCCGAATTACGTGCTGGTGGGGACGACGCAGAACCTCTCGATCGTGCGGTACATTCCGTCGTCCAGCCGTGTCGCGCAGGCAATCGGCGCGACTCCGCTGAAGCCGGAACGGTCGCGGGATGTCAGCGTCGGGTTCGTCGCGCAGCCGTTGCGCGCGCTGAGCGTCACGCTGGACGCCTATCAGATCGATATCGACGACCGCATCCTGGCGACCGGGCAGTTGGTCTCGTTCAACCCGGCATCGTCGTTCGCGCTAGCGCTCGCCGGCGCCGGGGCCAACCCGACCGATACCTTCACCTATTTCACCAACGCGGCGAACACCCGTACTCGCGGCGTCGATGTCGTCATCGACTATACGCAGGAGCTCGCCTCGGCCGGCACCGTCCGCTGGTCGCTCGCCGGTGCCTATAACGAAACCAGGATCCGCAGCTTGGCCTCCACGCCCGCCGTGCTGAGCAATTCGGGGCTGGCGCTGTTCGATCGCAGCCGCATCGGTGATCTGACGGCGGCCTATCCCAAGTTCAGGGCCACGCTGGGCGCGAACTGGCAATGGGGCAAGGTGAACGTGAATTTGCGGGAAGGCTTCTATTCGTCGACCGTCTTCATCGATCCAACCACCCCGTCGCGCGACAGCAGGAACGGGTCGGCTTTCATCACGGATCTGGACATCGGTTATCAGGTAACGAAGAACGTCAAGTTCACGATCGGTGCCAACAATCTGTTCAACAGATATCCCGATCAGCTCAATGCCGAAGCACAGCTATATTATGGGTGGTGGGCGGCCAAGCCAGTGTATAATCTTACGTCGCCATACGGCTACAATGGCGGCTTCTATTATGCCCGCATCGGTCTCAACTGGTAACTGGCCCGGTCTGAGTCGTCGCCATCCACGCTTCCAACGCGACGCGCGCGCGATCGGTGTACAGCTTCTTGCGGTCCGCCTTCTTCGTGCGCCCTTCGATCGGCGGGAACAGGCCGAAATTGACGTTCATCGGCTGATACGTCTCGGCCACCGCCGCGCCGGTAATGTGGTGGAGCAGCGCGCCGAGCGCGGTCGTCGCCGGGGGCGGGGTCATCGCCCGCCCGCCCAGCTCCGCCGCCGCGAAGCGCCCGGCGAGCAGCCCGATCGCCGCGCTCTCGACATAGCCCTCGCACCCGGTGATCTGCCCGGCGAAGCGGATGCCGGGGCGCCCCTTCAGCCGCAGCGTCGCGTCGAGCAATTCGGGCGCGCGGATGAAGGTATTGCGGTGCAGCCCGCCCAGCCGCGCGAACGCCGCGTTCCGCAAGCCGGGAATGGTGCGGAACAGGCGGATCTGCTCGGCATGCTTGAGCTTGGTCTGGAAGCCGACGATGTTCCACAGCGTGCCCGACGCATTGTCCTGCCGCAATTGCACTACGGCATAGGGCCAGCGCCCGGTGCGCGGATCGTCCAGCCCGACCGGCTTCATCGGCCCGTAGCGCAGCGTGTCGACGCCGCGCGCCGCCGCCACCTCGATCGGCATGCAGCCCTCGAAATAGGGGACGTCCTCCCACTCCTTGAACTCGGTCTTCTCGCCGGAGAGCAACCCGGCGTGGAAGGCGATATACTCGTCCTTCGACAAGGCGCAGTTGATGTAATCCTTGCCGCCGCCCCCATCCGCCGACTTGTTCCAGCGCGACTGGAACCACGCCGTCTCCATGTCGATGCTGTCGAAATGCACGATCGGCGCGATCGCATCGAAAAAGGCGAGCGCGTCCTTGCCCGTCGCGCCGCCGATATCGGCGGCGAGCGCGGGGGCGGTGAGCGGCCCGGTGGCGACGATCGCGAGGCCGTTTCCGGGCAGCACGTCGACTCGCTCGCGCACGATCTCGACATTCGGGTGCGCGCTCAGCGCCGCTGTGACCCCGGCCGAGAAACCGTCGCGATCGACCGCCAGCGCCGAGCCCGCCGGCACCTTGTGCACGTCCGCCTCGCGCAGGATCAGCGAGCCGAGCGCGCGCATCTCCTGGTGGATCAGCCCCACCGCATTGCTCGTCGCATCGTCCGAGCGGAAGCTGTTCGAACAGACCAGTTCCGCCAGGCCATCGGTCTGGTGCGCCGGCGTCATCTCCCCCCCTTTATCTGCAGGAGCACCGCGCATTTCGGACAGGCGCACGCGGAAGCCGGCCTCGGCGAGCTGCCATGCCGCCTCCGATCCGGCGAGCCCGCCGCCGATGATGTGGACGTCGTGTGTCATGCCCGTTCCCTACGGGCGGTGGCCGATCCCGGCAACGGCTGACGGACATGGCGGCTTGCCGCAGCCCTGTGCGTCGAGCATGCCGGCGGCATGACATCACGACCACCCATGCCCGGCTTGTTCGCGACCGCCGTGCTGGCGGGGCTGAGCTATTGGCCGGCAAGCCATTTCCTGACGCACGGGGCGGTGCTGGCGGTGTGGAAGGGGGCGGGCGTCGGGCTGCTCGCCGGGTGGGCGCTGCTCGCCGCGCCGACGCGCGCGGGGCGCTGGATCGCGGCGGTGCTGGCGTGCGGGTCGCTAGGCGACGTGCTGCTCGAAACCTCGGGATTGAGCGTCGGGGCGGTGGCGTTCCTTGCCGGACATATGCTGGCGGCAGGGGTGTATTGGACGGAGCGCCGGGCGGATCGGATTGGAACACGCGTCGCGCTGCTGTCGCTGCTCGGCATCCCGGCGCTGTCCTATGCCTTGTCGGGACAGGGCGGCGTGCTGCTCTACAGCTTCGGGCTCGCCGCGATGACGGCGACGGCGTGGCTCAGCCGCTTCCCGCATGCGTGGGTCGGCGCGGGCGCGATGCTGTTCGCCGCGTCCGACCTGCTGATCTTCGCCGGGATCGGCCCGCTCGCCGGATCGGTCGTGCCAGGACTGCTGATCTGGCCGCTCTATCTCGCCGGGCAGGCGATGATCGCGTACGGCGTCGTCGTGGCGGAGACCGTAGGGGAACGCGCGCGATGAAGATCTTCACGATCGGCTATGAAGCCGCGACGATGGCCGATTTCCTCGCCGCGCTGACGGCGGCGGGGGTGGAGCGCGTGATCGACGTCCGCGCGCTGCCGCTGTCGCGCCGGCCGGGTTTTTCCAAATCGTCGCTCGCCGCGTCGCTGGCCGAGGCCGGGATCGACTATGTGCATCTGAAGGCGCTCGGCACGCCCAAGCCCGGGCGCGACGCGGCGAAGAAAGGCGACGTCGCGACGCTGGAGGCGGTCTATGCCGGGCAGCTCGGCTTGCCCGAGGCGCAGGCGCAGGCCGCGCGGATGCTGGAACTGGCGGCGGAAAAGCCGAGCGCATTGCTATGCTACGAGCGCGACCCGGCGCATTGCCACCGCACGCTGCTGCTGGCGGCGGAAGGGCAGGGGGCGGAAGTGGTGGATTTGTTCGTTTGAGGGAGTGCCCCTCGTCCCGTCATGCCCAGCGCAGGATGGCATCTCTCGGTGAGACTCGAACCATTTGCTCCAACGGCTTGAGACCACAGCCTCCGCTGGGGTGACGTGGGGGCTATCCCGCCACCGGCAACGTCACCCGACCCGCATCATCCCGTTTCAACGGCCCATAGGCGATGACCGTTTCCAGCAGCAGCGCGCCGTAGAGGTGCGGAAAGAACTGCCCGCCGCGCGACTCTTCCCATCTGAGCGACTCGCCGAACGAGCCCAGATCTACCGTCGCGAGGTGCAGATCCTCCTGCCCGGCGAAGTGTTTGTCGACCGTCTCGGTCAGTTGCGCGGCGGTGGACAGGTGGATGTAGCCGTCGGCCATATCCACGGGCGTGCCGGCGAAGGTCCCGTCCGCTTCCAGCGCCGCCATCTGCCCGGCGGTCAGCACCTTGTAGGCGGTGATCGGACGCTCGCCGCTCACTCGCCGTCTTCCGGGCCGGCGGCGAGATCGTCGCCGGTATCGGCATCGGGCGTCGGTGTGCCCGCCACCGCGCCGTCGCTGTAATCGGCCTCGGCTTCCTCCTCGTTCTCCTCGATCCGCGCGGCGCTGACGACGTGTTCGTTGTCGGACACGTCGAACAGCTTCACGCCCGCCGAGTTGCGGCCGATCACGCGCGTATCGCCGATCGACATGCGGATCAGCTTGGCCTGGTCGGTGACGAGCATCAATTGCTCGCCCTTATGCGCGGCGAAGCTCGCCACCACGTCGCCGTTGCGCCTGAGGTTGTCGATATTGGTGATGCCCTGGCCGCCGCGATTGGTCTTGCGATATTCGTACGCCGAGGAGCGCTTGCCATAGCCGTTGGCGCAGACGGTGAGGATGAACTCCTCGGCCGCCTGCATGGCGTCGATGACGTCCTGCTCCAGCGTTTTCTCGCGTTCGCCTTCCTTCCACGGCGCGGCGCGCAGATAGGCCTCGCGCTGTTCGGCCGAGAACGGCGTCGCGCGCAGCACCGACAGCGAAATGACCTCATCGCCCTTGCCCAGCTTCGCGCCGCGCACGCCGGTCGAATCGCGGCTCTGGAACTCGCGCACGTCGGTCGCGGCGAAACGGATCGCCTTGCCCTGGCGCGTCGCGAGCAGCACGTCGTCGGCTCCGGTCAGCAGGCGCACGCCAATCAGCCGGTCGTCGGCATCCTCGCCCTCGAACTTCATCGCGATCTTGCCGGCGGTGCGGATGTTGGCGAAGGCGTCCATCGCGTTGCGCCGGACATAGCCCTTGGCCGTCGCGAACATGACGTGCAGCGCGCCCCACTCGTCCTCGTCCTCCGGCAGCGGCAGGACGGTGGTGATCTTCTCGCCCTCCGCCAGCGGCAGCAAATTGACCATCGGCCGCCCGCGCGTGGCGGCCCCGCCCTCGGGCAGGCGCCAGACCTTCAGGCGATAGACCTTGCCGTGGTTGGAGAAGAACAGGACGGGCGTGTGCGTGCTCGTCACGAACAGTTCGACGACGACGTCCTCTTCCTTGGTCGCCATGCCGGCGCGGCCCTTGCCGCCGCGCTTCTGCGCGCGGAACGTGTCGAGCGTGGTGCGCTTGATATAGCCCTCGACCGTGACGGTGACGACCATGTCCTCGCGCTCGATCAGGTCTTCGTCGTC
>CAXTJX010000014.1:0-51170 GCA_964244765.1 uncultured Sphingomonas sp.
GACAACACCGGTCGGTCTCTGGTTGCCGCTGGATGAAAGGCGGGGGTCACGTCAAGAGGTCCTTTGGGCCTCAGCACGATTCCTGCGGCCTGCGCGACGATTTGCGCCTCGAACTCGGCTGCCTTCCAGTCCTTTGCAGACAGGTGCGCCCGCGCCACTTCGCGGAACGCGGCGCCTTTGAAGAGTGGGTTTGTCTCGAACAGTTCGATGTTAATCGCCACGGCGTCGCGATGCGCGAAGCTGGGGAAAGCCCCCAGTCCATCCGGTTGCTCGATCGGCCAGATATCCTCGTCTGACTCGCCCAGCGCCTCTTCCTGCGCCTTGCTGGCATACGTGCCGCCCCAGTCCAGCCTTGCGCGAAACCCCATCATCTGCAGCATGGTGAAGCACACGTGATCGAGACCGCGCGCCAGGTCGTAGTCCGCGACGATCTCGTGGGCCTTCACGTTCGCCCGGGCGAGCGCTTCGAAACCGTCCGCGACGATCTTGTCAGCCTGATCGTCGACTGCAATGGCACCGGCAGCGTCGAGCGTCCGCATCAAATCCTGCACCTCGACGAGTTTGCGTGCGTGCCGCAATCGCGCTTCCACCGCGTCGGCGGTGCCAAGCGTCTCCTTCCACTCTCGCTTGCCAACGCGCACGCGGTATTTTTCTGGGACCCCCATGCGGACCAGAACATTTTTGAACGGGGATGACGCCACAACCCTGCCACGCGCAATCTCATCTTTGTGCCACCTTTTTGTATCACCAAGCGGCTGCTAAGTCGAGGAAATGCGTGCTTTTGGCGGAAATCCTAGGGTTTAATCTAGAATGGTGACCCCTACGGGAATCGAACCCGTGCTTTCGCCGTGAGAGGGCGACGTCCTGACCGCTAGACGAAGGGGCCGCGTAGAGCAGAGGGGCGCATTACGCATCGGCCGGGGGTGCGTCAAGGCGAGGCGGTGGTCGACGTAGTGGAACCTGCCGGGGCGAGCGACGTTTTGTTACAGAAGCGGTTCGACAGGCGGACCGGTGACAGGAAGGGAAATCCGATGCTCTGGACCATCGTCGTCATCTTGCTCGTGCTCTGGGCACTCGGGTTCGCGGTCCATGTCGGCGGCGGGTTGATCCATTTGCTGCTGGTGATCGCCGTCATCGTCGTGATCGTGCGCCTGCTGCAGGGCCGCAGCGCGATATAGGTTCTGGGCGCGGGCCAAGTTTGCGCCGTGGGTCGGGTCGGTGTGGGTCGACCCGACACACGGGCTATCGGCGAGTCCCGAGGCAGCTATGCTGCTTCGGACCGCCTCTGCCGCATCTCTACATTCAGCATCTCGGCGAGCAGGAACGCTAGTTCGAGCGACTGCCCCGCATTCAGGCGCGGGTCGCAATGCGTGTGATAGCGTTCGGCCAGCGACTGTTCCGACACGTCGACCGCGCCGCCGGTGCATTCGGTGACGTTCTGCCCGGTCATCTCGGCATGGATGCCACCCGCGATCGACCCCTCCGCCCGGTGCACCGCGAAGAACCCGCGCACTTCCGCCAGGATACGGTCGAACGGCCGCGTCTTGTAGCCGTTGGCGGCCTTGACCACGTTGCCGTGCATCGGATCGCAACTCCACACCACCGGATGCCCCTCGCGCAGCACCGCGCGCACCAGCTTGGGCAGCCCCGCCTCGATCTTGTCATGGCCATAGCGCGTGATGAGCGTCATCCGGCCGGGCACGCGATTGGGATTGAGCGTGTCGAGCAGGCGCAACAGCGCGTCGGGCTCCAGGCTCGGGCCGCATTTCACACCGATCGGGTTGCCGATGCCGCGCAGGAACTCGACATGCGCCGATCCCTCGAAGCGGGTGCGGTCGCCGATCCACAGGAAGTGCGCGCTGGTGTCATACCAGTCGCCGGTCAGCGAATCCTGCCGCGTCAGCGCCTGTTCGTAGCGCAGCAGCAGTGCCTCGTGACTGGTATAGAAATGCGTCTGCGCCAGTTGCGGCACCGTTTCCGGGCTGATCCCGCACGCTTCCATGAAATCGAGCGCTTCGCCGATGCGATCGGCGACGTCGCTATACTTCTTCGCCCACGGGCTGCGACCCATATAATCGTGCGTCCAGCGGTGGACCTGGTGCAGATTGGCATAGCCGCCGGTGGCGAAGGCACGCAGCAAGTTGAGCGTCGCGGCGGACTGGCTGTAGGCACGGATCATCCGCTGCGGGTCGGGCAGGCGGCCCTCGGGCGTGAAGTCGATATCGTTGACGATGTCGCCGCGATAGGCGGGCAGCTCGACACCGCCCTGCACCTCGGTATCGGCCGAGCGCGGCTTGGCGAATTGCCCGGCCATGCGGCCCAGCTTCACGGTCGGCAGCTTGGATGCGAAAGTGAGCACCACCGCCATTTGCAGGATGACGCGGAAGGTGTCGCGGATGTTGTTGGCGCTATGCTCGGCGAAGCTCTCGGCGCAGTCGCCGCCCTGCAGCAGGAACGCCTTGCCCTCGGCGACGCGCGCGAGGTCGGCGGTGAGGTTGCGCGCTTCGCCCGCGAATACCAGCGGCGGGAAGCTCGCCAAGGTATCGGTCGCGGCGTCGAGCGCCGTTGCATCGGGATAGGCCGGCATCTGCCGCGCCTCCGCCCGCGTCCAGCTATCGGGCGTCCATTTGCTCATGTCCTGCTCCGTGCGAATCGAAATGTACCAGTCGGCATGGGTGGCGATGCCGTTTGCCGCGATCTGGTTGACGGCGGGGCCGCTGGCGCGCTTGCCGTCTTCCTCCCAGCCCTGGACGGTGCTGCCCGGCGCACCGTACCACGCGCCGAACGCTGCCCTGGTAAGCGTGCGCTCCTCGCGGAATCGTTTGATCTTGAGGCCGGCCATCGTCGTCATGGACGGTGTATTACCCCTTCAGGGTAAGATATAGCAAGCAGATTTTCCCGATCGGGGTAATTGTCAGATCAATAATCCCTGGTCTCCCAACGACCCGGATACCGCACCGTCGGCCGGCTTTCATCCGCTCATTTCCAGTCCCAGCCAAGCGCGTCGCCATCCATCACCTCGACCCCGGCGGCGGCGAGTTCGTCGCGGATCGCGTCGGAGCGGGCAAAGTCTTTCGCGGCGCGGGCCTCGCGGCGGTCGGCGAGGCACGCCTCGATCCCGGCTTCGGTGAGGGTCGCGGTGGCGGGGCGGACGCGGAGATCGGCTCGGGTGATCGCCTCGAGATCCAGGCCGAGCACGGCGTCGAAATCCGCGAGCGCCCCCAGCCGCGTCGCAGGCGACAGGCGTCTGTCGGCGAGCAGGTCGTCGAGCGCGGGCAACGCGCGGGCGGTGTTGAGGTCGTCGCTGACCGCTTCTTCCAGGCACGCCAAATAGGGTTCGGCCTCGCCCTTCGCCGTGCCGTCGTCGCGCGCGCGCAACGCATCGCGCGCGATCACCAGCCGCTTCAACCGCGTGCTCGCCGCCGCCAGATTTTCCCATGTAAATTCCAGCTCGCTGCGGTAATGCGCTTGCAGGCACATCATGCGGTACGCCAGCGGGTGAAAGCCGGCATCGACCAGCGTCTGGAGCCGCAAGAACTCGCCGGTCGATTTCGACATCTTGCCGCCGCGTCCTTCCGGACTCTTGGCGACCAGGAAATTGTTGTGCATCCACACCCGCGCGCCGGTATCCGCGCAGCCGCAATGCGACTGATTCTGCGCGATCTCGTTGGGGTGGTGGATTTCGCGGTGGTCGATCCCGCCGGTGTGGATGTCGAACGGATGGCCGAGATGCTGGCGGCTCATCACCGAGCATTCGAGGTGCCAGCCCGGGGCGCCCTTGCCCCATGGCGAATCCCATTCCATCTGGCGCTGTTCGTCGGGCGGGGACCGCCGCCAGATCGCGAAGTCCTGCGGATGGCGCTTGCCGGAGACGGGATCGATGCGGCTCTCGCCCTCGTCCGATATAGCACGGGCGAGCGACCCGTAATTCGGCACGCGCGTCGTGTCGAAATACAGTCCGCCCTCGATCAGGTAGCAGTCCTGTTCGATTCGCTTCGCGAACTCGATCATCTGCGGGATATGGTCGGTCGCGACGGTCCACGCCGCCGGCGGCTCGATGTTGAGCCGTGCCACGTCGTGCTTGAACGCGGCGGTGTAATGCGCCGCGATCTCCCAGATCGACCTGGCCTGCGCCGCCGCCGCTTTCTCCATCTTGTCGTCGCCCGCATCGGCGTCCGAGGTGAGATGCCCGACATCGGTGATGTTGATGACGTGCCTGGTCGCATAGCCTTTCCAGCGCAGCACGCGGCCCAGCGTATCGGCGAACAGGAACGCGCGCATGTTGCCGATATGCTGGTAATTATAGACCGTCGGCCCGCAGGTGTAGAGGCGGACGAGCGCGGGATCGATCGGCACGAACGGTTCGAGCGAGCGCGTCAGGCTGTTGTAGAAGGTGAGGAGGGCACCGGTCATCGTGCTGCCTTAGCCACGGGATCGTCGTGCCGCAAACCTCGGTCGTTCACCTTGGACTTGATGCGGGGCCAGGCGCGACTGCTTGCGTCGGGCGCGGGGCGGTTGATCGCGCATGGACGCCGGATCGAGCCCGGCATGACGGTAAGGGTTGAAACTGGACCGCTCGCCGTGTAGGGCGCACGCCTTGCGACGCGAGCATCTTGTTCGCGGCGGCGCTTTTCTATCGATTCGGAGCTGTTCGGGTTTATGCAAATCATCGTTCGCGACAATAATGTCGACCAGGCGCTGCGCGCGCTCAAGAAGAAGCTGCAGCGCGAGGGCGTCTATCGCGAGATGAAGCTGCGCCGGCATTACGAGAAGCCGAGCGAGAAGCGCGCGCGCGAGCGCGCCGCCGCCGTCCGCCGCGCCCGCAAGCTGGAGCGCAAGCGAATGGAGCGCGACGGCGCCCGGTAGTTTCTTTATTCACCGTTCGTGGTGAGTAGGGACCGAGCTTGTCGAAGGCCATATCGAACCGCTCGCACGCTCCGGGGCTTGTCCTTCGATACGCGTCTTCGACTGCGCTCAGCCGCTACTCAGGACGAATGGGCGCTTGGCAACCAGCTCAGGGTATACATCATGTCGATCACCGCTGTTCCGCTGAAGCCCGTCAAGCGGAGCATCGTGGCATATATCTGGATCGGCATCGCGCTGGCGCTGGTCCTTGCGGTGGCGCTGGCGTTCCGCGGCACGGCGGAAGTGGTTGCCGCCAAGGGCAGCGACGAGCAGTTTCTCGCCTGGAACAGGACGCAGCCCGGCGTGGTCGAGACCGCGTCGGGCCTGCAATATGAAGTGCTCAAGCCCGGCGTCGACGGGGTCAAGCCCAAGACGACCGATGTCGCCGGCGTGATGTATGTCGGCAAGCTGCGCGACGGCACGGTGTTCGATGCCTCGCAGCAGCCGGTGCCGTTCCCGCTCGCCGGCGGCGCGATCCCCGGCTTCCTCGAAGGCATGAAGCTGATGAGCAAGGGCGCGCGCTATCGCTTCTGGCTGAAGCCGTCGCTGGCGTATGGCGACCGCTCGCCCGATCCGTCCAAGATTCCCGACAAGGCGATGCTGATCTTCGACGTCGAGATGGTCGCCTTTGTCGATGAGGCGACGCTGCGCCAGATGCAGCAACAGCAGATGATGCAGCAGCAGGGTGGTGCCGGTGCGCCGCCGCGCGGTGCGGCACCCCAAGGTCCGCCGACCGGGCCCTGAGATGCGCAAGCCGGTCATGGCGGCGTTGCTGGGCGCGGTGTTGCTCGCCAATGCGCCGACGCGCTCGCGGGCGCCAAGGGCAAGCCTGGCGAGGCCCGTGGTCAAGCAGACGGCGGCCGATGCGTTTCTTGCCGCCAACGCGCGGGTGCGCGGCGTGCTGCATACTGCTTCGGGCTTGCAATATCGCGTGCTGGAAGCTGGCGAAGGAACCGCCCGGCCAACCGATTCGGACGTGGCGCTCGTCACCTATGTCGGCACGCTGACCAACGGCACGGTGTTCGATCGGAGCAAGCAAGCGACCCCGATGCCGGTCGCGGGCGTCGTGCCGGGCTTTGCCGAGGCGTTGAAGCTGATGCCCAAGGGCGCGCGCTACCGCGTGTGGATCAAGCCGAGCCTCGGTTATGGTGATGAACGCACAGGCCCGATTCCGCCCGGATCGGTGCTGGCGTTCGATATCGACCTGCTCGATTTTATCTCGGTCGAGCACTATCGCCAGCTCCGGCAACAGGCGCTTGGCGAGCTTGGCGACGCAGTGCCAAGCCGGTAGCGTTGCCAGTCGAGCTATGCGTTTTCGACCAACCTGTCGATTCGGGCAGGCAAGACAGCGAAAATCTCCGCTTTCGTGGGGAGGACGGGTTGGTTGGTGCGAGCGTTATCCAGTTTTCGAACTGCGCCGATCCTTGAGACAGAAGGACAATCCTCACCAAGCGGGAGGTTAGATGCTTGCGCTCGTTACGATGCCCGAAACTGCGTTTGCAGGGGTGGCCGTAATTGTAGTGGGTCGCAAATGCTCAGACTTTTCGATACGTCTGCGCGGTGCCCGGCCTTTGCGTCTCCACCAATGCTCAAGCGTAGCGTCGCGACCAATTCATCGGGCATTATCGGGATGGGAAACAGGCAAGAAAAAGGGGCCGAGCTTGCGCTCGGCCCCTGAAACTTTCCCGGTAACCCCGGAACTAGGGGCTGACCGCCTTGGTGTCGCTGTTGCTCGTCGCAGCGACGACACCACCGGCAGCCGCAGCAACCGCAAGTGCGGCGATGAGATAACCGCTGCCGCCGCCTGTGCCAGCACCGCTCCCGGCGCCTTCCGCCCCTTCCTGCGCGGCAGTCTTCTTCGCGAACGAAGCCGAATGCGAGGCGCAAGCCGAAGGAGCGACCGACAGCATCGATGTCGGTGCGATGGTGTAGCTGCAACCGGCAGCGAAGCTCGCCTTGGCATTGGCGCTGCCGCGAGTCACGACCCGGTCGCCGGCATACAGCGCCTGGCCCGAAACCGCCGGGATCAGCTTGCCGTCACGCGAGACGAAAGTGCCCTGAGTCGCAGCCGTCAGCGTGCCGACCGACTGAGTGCCGCCGGCAAACGCCGGAGCGCACAAGCCGACCGCGGCGACGGCGGCAATTGCTCCCGAAAGCTTCATAATAATCTCCTCCTGAACCGCATTGAAGTAGGCTCACAAAATTGGAGTAGCGGAAGGCCCCCATTTTGTCCACCCGGAAAACGTTCGCACATGCACAATGTTCCTGCTCCGGGCCGTTCGTTTCGACGTGTTGCGGCAACACCACAACTGGTTAACGGATCCTTGAACACGTTCGTCGCGCGGATTGCGTGTAAATCCGCCACGACAGTTTGAAAGGTGGCAGGAAACCGCACGTTTGCAAATGGCGATTCCGGATGCCGCGATACTTTCCCGCAGATGCGACGATCATCCGCCCCTGGTCGGATCGAGCGGCGGGTTGTGCGGGGCCGATTGCGCCGATAGGAGCCGCGCGATGTCGGGTCGGCGTGGCCGGTGATGCAAGCACGCGTCGGGAAAGCGTTTTTCCGCCGTCATCAGGTCGGGCGACCCGATTCGGCGCGGGGCGCGAGCGGCAGCGTGTGTCGCGCAACGTCTTTAATCCCGAACACCGCGCTTGAAGCGGTCTTCGGCAGGTATATCGGGGGTGGAGCACAAGATGGCACGGGCGAAATATGGTCGGAAGCGAGTGTTGGTCACCGGCGGGGCGGGGTTCCTGGGCTCGCATCTGATCGATCGCCTGCTCGACCGCGGCGACGAGGTGCTGTGCGTCGACAATCTGTTCACCGGAGACAAACGCAACCTCGATCATCTCGCCGGCAATCCGCGTTTCGAATTCATGCGCCACGACATCTGTATGCCGCTCTATGTCGAGGTGGACGAGATCTACAATCTCGCTTGTCCGGCCTCGCCGGTGCATTACCAGCACGATCCGGTACAGACGACCAAGACCTCGGTACACGGCGCGATCAACATGCTGGGCCTCGCCAAGCGCCTGAAATGCCGTATCTTCCAGGCCTCGACCAGCGAAGTCTATGGCGATCCGGCGGTCCACCCGCAGACCGAGGATTATTGGGGCAACGTCAACCCGATCGGCATCCGCTCGTGCTATGACGAGGGCAAGCGCTGCGCGGAAACGCTGTTCTTCGACTATTTCCGGCAGCACAAGACCGACGTAAAGGTCGTGCGCATCTTCAACACCTATGGCCCGCGCATGCATCCCGCCGACGGACGCGTCGTATCGAACTTCATCCTCCAGGCGCTGCGCGGCGAGCCGATCACCATCTATGGCGACGGGTCGCAGACGCGGTCCTTCTGCTTCCACTCGGACCTCATCGACGGCTTCCTGCGCATGATGGACACGGCCGAGGGGTTCACCGGCCCGGTCAATCTCGGCAACCCCAACGAATTCACGATCAAGCAGCTCGCCGAGACGATCGTCGAGTTGACCGGCTCCCGCTCCGTCATCGCGTATCTGCCGTTGCCGAGCGACGACCCGACGCAGCGCAGACCCGACATCGCGATCGCCAAGCGCGAGCTGGGGTGGGAGCCGGCGGTGCAGTTGCGCGAGGGGCTGGGTAAGACGATCGACTATTTCGCGCGGTTGAGCGCGTCCTGACGGAACCCGGTGGCGGAGCGACGTGGTGAGCATCTTCAAGCGACTGACGGGAAGGGAAAGCCGCGCGGCGGCCCGGCCGAGCGGGCCGCCCGGCAAGCGTGCCTATGCGATCGGCGACGTGCACGGGTGCGACGACTTGCTCGACGGGCTGCTCGACCTGATCGCCGCCGACGAGGATCGCCTGCCGCCCTGCGCCGACACCTATATCGTCTTCCTTGGCGACTTGATCGATCGCGGACCGCATTCCGCCCAGGTGATCGAGCGGCTGCGCACGACCGACTGGGACCATGTCAAGCCGGTGTTCCTGATGGGCAACCATGAGGAGATGCTGCTGCGCGTGCTGGGCGACGAGCCCGACATCGTCCACGACTGGCTGTATTATGGCGGCTATCAGTGCGCGCAGAGCTACGGGCTGGAGATCGGCTCGATGCCGACGATGGCGCCGCGCGACGTGGTCGATCTGCTGCGTAGCGCGGTGCCGCGCGCGCATGTCGACTTCCTCCGGAGCTTCGTCGACAGCTTCAAGTTCGGCGATTACCTGTTCGTCCATGCCGGCATCCGCCCCGGCGTGCCGATCGACCGGCAGGCGCTGGAGGATCTGCGCTGGATCCGCGAGGGCTTCCTCGATGTTTCGCGGGGTGACGGTCTCGTCGTGGTGCACGGGCATACCATCACCGATCGGCCCGTGCTGGAAGAGGGGCGGATCGGCATCGACACCGGCGCCTATAAGGGCGGCGGCCTGACCGCGGTGCGAGTCGAGCAGGAGACGTGTGCGTTCCTCCACAAGGGGGCATGAGCGCCGCCGGCGCGCACTTTTGGCTATGCTTTTGAAAGCGGATATCGCATAGCCGCGACGCTGATTTCCGGTTTGCGGGCAGATTGTTAAAGCGTGCCGACAGCCGATGGGTGCTCGGTGGCGCAACCGCGACAAGGTCGCGGCGTGGGGCTGCTAGTGTCGGAAGGCACTGGGGCGTGAAGGCCTGGGGCGTGAAGGCACTGGGGTGTGGCAAGGCAAAGGTATGCGGGCAACGTGATCATGCTCAACACGATACGGGTGAAGTCCATCATGGCCGTCGCCGTGACCGCCCTGGCGCTCGGTGCCTGCACGACGAACAAGCGCGGCGGCCCCGTTCCCTACGATATCAAGGGGTTCGGCGCGCCAGAGGCGATACCGCTCTCGGCCGAAGCCACGCAATATCATGTCGCGCCGGGCGATATGCTCAACGTCTTCGTCTATCAGGTGCCCGATCTCACGCGGACGGTCGAGATCGATGCCAAGGGCGGGTTCGAATATCCGCCGCTCGGCCGGGTCGAGGCCAATGGCCGCACGACCGCCGACCTCAAGCAGGAACTGACCGCCCGGCTCGGTGACAAATATCTTCAGTCGCCCTCGGTCGACGTCAGCCTGAAATCGACCGTCAGCAACCAGGTCACGATCGACGGCGCCGTCACCTCCCCCGGCCTGTACCCGATCGCCCCGGGCACGACCCTGATGCAGGCGGTCGCGATCGCCAAGGGTACGGTCAAGGAGGCCAATCTGCGGCGCGTCGTGGTGTTCCGCCGCATCGGCGGCCAGCGCATGGCGGCGGCGTTCGATCTGCTCGACATCCGGCGCGGGGCGAGTCCCGACCCCGAAGTCTATGCGCGCGATATCATCGTGGTCGACAATGGCGGCGTGAATCCGCAATTGACGACGCTGTTGCAAACGCTGCCGCTGCTCGCGATCTTCAAACCGTTCTGACCGCGAAGCGTTGACGTATTTCCAGGGGTTTGCAGGTCGATGAACCAGGTAGCTAATGTGAACGGCGGCGGTGCCTCGGCGTTGCCCGCGACCCAGGGGACGCAACTCGGCTTTGCCGTGCCGCAAGAAGAAGGCGTCGACGGTTTCGTCGGCCTGGGCCGGTTCGGCTATCGCGACGTCATCCGCAGCTTGATCAAATGGCGCTGGCTGGTCAGCGGCATCGTCGCCGCCTCGCTCGTCATCGGCGCGGTGTCGGTGCTGCTCAGCACCAAGCTCTATCGTTCCTCGACCCAGCTCGAGCTGGCGCTCCAGGAATTGAACATCACCGGCGAAAAGGGCGGCGGCGTCGACGCCATGCCGGTACGCGACCCGCAGTTCATGGCGACCCAATTGGGGCTGCTCAAGAGCCGCGATCTCGCGGAGCGTACCGCGCGCAGCCTCGATCCCGCCATCCTCGCCAGGATGGTGCCGGGCACGTTGTCGCAGGAGCAGCGCATCAAGGTCGCGACCGGCCAGATCGCCGCCACGCTCTCGATCAGTCCGGTGCCGGGCAGCCGGTTGATCAACATCGCATATTCCAGCCCCTCGCCCGAGGCGGCGGCGGCGGTGGCCAACACCACGGCGACGCAGTTCATCGCTTCCAATCTCGAACGCAAATATGCGGCTTCCTCCTACGCGCGCAAATTCCTCGAGCAGCGCCTCGCCTCGGTGAAGGCGGCGCTCGAAAAGTCCGAGCGGGCGCTGGTGCAATATGCCGATGCGCAGAAGATCGTGCTGGTCGAGGCGGCTGGCGATACCGACAAATCGGGGGCCGGCAAGTCGCTCGACGCGACGACCCTGCTCGAACTGAACTCGCAACTGGCGACCGCACAGGCCGATCGCATCGTGGCCGAGCAGAAATATCGGCAGAGTTCGAATTCGATGCAGCGCACGCGCACGCTCGATGACGCCAGCATCCAGAAATTGAAGGCCGACATCAGCACGTTGCGGTCCGAATATTCGCAAAAGCTCACCATCTTCAAGCCGACCGCACCGGAAATGGTCAATATCCAGAGCCGGATTCGGGAACTGGAAGGGCAGATCTCCGGGCAACAGCGCGAGATTTCGGGGACGATTTCGGGATCGCTACGCGCCGACTATGACGCGGCGCTGGGCCGCGAGCGGCAGCTTCAGGCGCGGGTCAATCAGCTCAAGAACGACGTGATGGGGCTGCGCAACCGCAGCATCCAATACAATATCCTGTCGCGCGAGGTGGATACCAACCGCACGCAATATGATGCGCTGTTGCAACGCTACAAGGATGTCGGCGTCGCCGGCGGGACCGCGAACAGCATGGTCTCGGTGGTCGATCAGGCGCTCGTCCCGGGCGCCCCCTTCTCGCCCAACGTAGTGCGATCGATGATCCTGTCGCTGTTCATCGGCTTGCTGGTCGGCTGCGGTCTCGCCTGCCTGATCGAATTCGTCGACGATACGATCCAGAACCCGGACGACGTGCACAAGCGGCTGGGCCTCAGCTTGCTCGGCGTCGTGCCGACGCTCAAGAAGGACCAGACGTTCCTCGGCGAACTGGCCGATACGCGCTCGCAGACGTCGGAGGCCTATGCCTCGATCGCGACCGCCATCGCCTTTTCCAAGTCCGGCGGCATTCCGAAATCGATCGCGGTCACCAGCGCGCAGGCGGCGGAAGGCAAGTCCAGTTCGTGCTTCGCGCTCTCGCGCCGTTTCGCGCGCGGCGGCAAGCGCGTATTGCTGATCGACGCCGACATGCGCAAGCCGACCTTCGGCGGCAACAAGAATGCCGAGCGCGGCCTGTCGCTGCTGCTGTCGACCGAACAGCATGTCGCCGATCACGTCACGACGACGAACTTCGACAATCTCTATATCCTGTTCGCCGGCCCCATCCCGCCGAACCCGGCCGATCTGCTCAGCGGCAGCCGGATGAAGGAAATCCTGCGCCAGGCGGGGGATCTGTTCGACATCATCGTGATCGACTCGCCGCCGGTGATGGGCATGGCGGATGCGCCGGTGCTGGCATCGATCTGCGACGTCACGATCATGGTTGTCGAGGCCGGACGCGTGCGCCGTGCCGCGATCCTGCGTCTCATCAACCGCCTGCGCCAGACCGGCGGCCATCTCATCGGCGTGGTCGTGACCAAGTTCGACATGACCCGGACGGGCTACGGTTATGGCTATGGATACGGTTATGGCTACGGCTACGGATCGGAAAAGCAGTCCGAGCCGAAGCGCGAGGTGGCGCGCAGCGCCCGCCTGATCGAAATGAACACGGACTGATCCTTGCCGGTTTCCTTGGTTCCTCGCGCGATCGTCGCTTGTCTCGGCGTATTGGTCGGGGCGGCCGCGATCGTGTGGTGGGCGGCAATCGGCCTGGCACTGAACGGTTCGCCCGCGCTGGCGCAGCATTTGGGCGTGGCACCGCAAGCGCTCGACGACGAGAAGCTGGTGCCGCGCGCGCTGCTGCACCCTCATGCCTTTTCGCCAACCGAGACGGCGCGATTGCGCGCCGACGCCAAAGGCGAGCCGCTCGCCGCGCTGCCCTATTTCCTGCTCGCGACGTCGGCGGCGGCGGCCGGCCACAAGGCGCAGGCGTCGGGCTTGGTCGATGCCGCCCTGCTGCGCGATCCACGCTCGGCGACGGCACTCGCCTTGAAGATGCAGGAAACCTATGCGGCGCGGCAATTCGGCAAGACCGCCGACCATGCGCTCGGCCTGCTCGCGATCCGGCCCGAAGACCCGCGCGCGCTCGATTTCGTCGTGTATTTGTCCGGCATCCCGCAAGCGCGCGCGCGGATCTTCGCCGCGCTCGAACGCAATCCCGGCTGGCGCAGCGGCTATATCAACGCGTTGAGCGCGACATACGGCAAGACGTCGTTCGTCTACGAGGCGATCCAGATCGGCAATCCCGTCGCGATTAACCTCGCCGGCGAGCGTGCCGCGCTGCTGGCCGATCTCATCAAGCTGCACGATTACGACCGTGCCTATACCGCTTGGGTGAGCTGGCTTCCGGCCGAGGCGCTGTCGTCGATCGGTTACGTCTATGACGGCGCCTTCACGGGTGCGCCGGGCGCGTTGCCGTTCAATTGGCGGTTCGACAATTCGGACAAGGTCACGACGAGCATCGAGCCCGGCACCGGGCTCTCGGTCAATGTCGACGGGACGGTCGAAGTCGTGCCTGCGACGCAGACGATCCTGCTGCCGCCCGGACGCTATCGGCTGGTGACCACGCTCGGCAACGCGACGGCGGCCGGTGCCGACACGGCGTCGCCGTTCGTATGGCAAGTCAAATGCGTCGACCAGGCGCAACTCATCATGGAAGCAGCGTTTCCGCCGACCAAGGCGGACAGCAAGTTCGCCAGCGCCGCGTTCGACGTGCCGGCTACCTGCGCCGCGCAAACCATCGAGCTGCGCGCCAAGCCGCAAATCTATCCGACGCGGACGGTCGTCGCGATCAAGTCGATCGCGATCAGGAAGGTCCCGTGAAGCACCGGCGCGTCAAGCAACGGTTCGGCTTGCCGTTCGACCTGGGCGAGGTGCTTCCGCTTGCCGCCTTTCTGTGCGCCTGCCTCGTCCTCGGCGGCGCGAGCAATGGCGGCGTCGTCGCCAATGCCGTGGTCGAGATCGCGGGTCTGTGCGTGCTCGGTTGGGCGCTGGTGAAGCGCGGCAGGCGCGAATTCTCTCCGCCCGAGCGCACTTTAGGCTATCTCGGCATGGCCTTTGCCGGTCTCATATTACTGCATCTGTTGCCCTTGCCCTACGCGGTCTGGACGGCCTTGCCCGGTCGCGGCCCGGTCGTGGCGGGGTTCTACCTCGCCGGCGTGACGGACGGGGCGATGCCGCTCAGCCTGTTCCCGCATCGCACCTTCGGCACGCTGCTCGGGCTGTTGCCGGCGCTCGCGCTGATCGTGATCCTGCCCAAATGCAGCCGCTCCGCAGTGGATGCGGCGGTCTGTACCGTTCTCGGCATGGCGGCGCTCTCGGCGATCGTCGGGTTGTTCCAGGTGTCGGGCGGGCGCGGCGGGCTTGCCTATCTCTATCAGAACACCAATTTCGGCCAGGCGGTCGGTTTCTTCGCCAATGCGAATCATCTGTCGACGTTGATGGTGGTCAGCGTGCCGCTCGCGGTCGGCTTCGCAGCGGCGCTGCGCTTGCGCACCAACTCGCTGCGGCGATCGTCCTTTGCGCTGATCGCCGCGGGCGGCGTCACCGTGCTGGCGGCGCTGGGCGTCGCGGCCAGCGGATCGATGGCCGGGGCGGGGCTGCTGGTCATGATGCTGCTGGGAAGCGCGCCGATCCTCTTCCCGAAGCTCGGCCGCCCGCTCTACTGGATCGGCTTTTTCGGCGCGGCGATCGTGCTGGTCGCGGTCGTCGGCTATACCATGGTCAAATCCGGCGCCGTTGCCGACGATGGCCTGGGACGGCCCTATATGTGGCGCGTCACGCTCGAGGCGCTGTGGCACTTCCTGCCGGTCGGCAGCGGGTATGGCAGCTTCGTCCAGGTGTTCCATCTGTTCGAGGATCGCGCCGCCGTGACCGCGATCTACGCCAACCACGCGCATAACGACCTGCTCGAATTTATCCTCGAGGGCGGGGTGCCGGCGATCGTGCTGCTCGGGCTGTTCCCGACATGGTTCGCGTGGCGTTGCCATGCGGTGTGGCGGGACGGCGACGACGCGCTGGGCAAGGCCGCATCGCTGGCGATCGGCGCGATGCTGCTGCACAGCTTGGTGGACTATCCGCTGCGCACCGCGGCGATGGCGGCGGTGTTCGGCCTGTGCTGCGCGCTGGTGGCACGCCCGCCCCGGTCGAGCGAGCGCACCGTCGTGCCGCCCGAGGCACCGGTCGCCGGCAAGCATCTATCCGCCTGAGCGCTCGGTTGAACAGGCGCCGAGGCGCCTGTTCAACCGGCCTCCGAGCGTTCCTCGCGGATCAGCACGCCGATCGAGGTGAAGTACCACGCCTTGTAGAACGCTAGCAGGAACCCGGCGCGTCCGTCGAGGAAGCCCAGTTTCACGATATAGGTCATCACGAAATACGCCGCGGGGAACCACCACGCAGCGAGGTGGCGATACTTCCGGCGCTGGCGCGGGGAGAAATCGCCATTCCCGATCACGTTTCCGGTTACGTTCCCGCTCCCGAGCCCCGCGAGCGTGCGATACCGCTTCGCTTCCCACATCGCATAGTTGCGGTGCCGGTCGATAAACTTGGCGATGCCGCGATAATCGTCATGGTCGATCCGCACGGCGATCTCGCCGACCGACCCGTCGACGATCGGATGCTCGTGGATTTCCATGTCGAGCGCGCTCCACGCCTGCTCCTCGATCCGTTCGTAGAAGATACCGCCGACGCGAAACAAGGCGAGCTTGCGCTGTGCGACGCCGTGGCGGATCGGCTTGCCGAGGAAATAATTGGTGTAGTTGAGCCAGAAGCCCCGATGCGGCGTATCGACGATCGCCGCGCGCACGGCATCGCAGAACGTGTCGTTGATCAACTCGTCGGCGTCGAGGAACAGCACCCAGCCGGTATAGATCGGGCAAGTCGCCAGAAACCAGTTGCGCTTCTTGGGATAGCGGCCGTCCCAAGCGAACTGCACCACCTCGGCACCATGTTCCACGGCGATCGCGACCGTGCGATCGGTGCTGTTCGAATCGATCACGACGACGTGCGCGAACTGACCCAGCCGCGACAGACAGCGTGCGAGATTGCGCTCCTCGTCCTTGACCGGGATGGCCACGGTGATCGGGATCGGCACCACGTTCGACGTCACGCGCGCCGCCCGATCGATCGAGCCGGATTGCCCGCGACGATGGCGTTGGCGGGCACGTCGGCGACGACCACCGCGCGCGCGCCGGCAATCGCGCCCGCACCGATTGATATGCCCGGCCCGACGAACGCGTCCGCGCAGATCCACGCCCCGTCGCCGATCGCGATCGGCGGCTTGAGCAGCGACATCGCCGGATCGCGATAGTCGTGCGAGCCGGCGCAGAGGTGCGCATAGTGCGAGACCGTCACTTGCCGGCCGATCGTGATCGGCCCCAGCGCGTAGAGAATGGCCCCGTCGCCGATCGCCGTTTCGTCGCCGATCGCGATGTTCCACGGGATGGTGATGCGCACGCTCGGATACAGATGGACATCCCGGCCGATCCGCGCGCCGAACGACCGCAGGAGGAACCGCCGCCAGCCCCATAATGGCCGCGGGCTGAACGCGAAGAACGGACGCGCCAGCGCCCACAGCACGCGCCCGGCCTGCGCGCGCGCGCTCCATTTCGACGCCCGGCGATTGGCGGCGATATCAGGCGGCATGGCGCGTCACGCGAACCGTATCGTGTCGGGCGCCGGTTCGCCGCGGGCGAGCCACCGATAGACCTGCTCCATGCGCTCCCCGATACTTGCCCATGAAAAATCCCTTGCCATCCAGGCGTGCCCGCGCGCACCCATGGCCGCACGTTCCGCCGCCGGTAACAGCAGCGCCTCTTCAAGGGTAGCGCGAAGCGCCTCGACCGTCCGGTCGATCCACCAGCCGCAGCGCTGCTTGGCGAGCCCCGCCCATGGCGCGCCCTTGCTCGAGATCACCGGCACGCCGTGCGCCAGCGCCTCCGCGACGGTCATCGCGAAATTCTCGTTGCGGCTCGGCAGCACGAACAGGCCGGCCTGTGCGAAAGCCTCGGCCTTGTCTGCCCCGTGCAGCGGCGGCTCGATCGACACGCGCCGGGCGCCGGTCGCGGCGCATAGCGCGCGAAGCGTATCGGCATGGCCGTCCTCGTCATGCCCGACGATGCGCAGCGTCCAGTCGGGAAACCGCGCTTCCAGCCCGGCCCAGGCGGCGATCAGCATATCAAGGCCCTTTTTCGGGTGCAGCCGGCCGAGCGACAGGACCGTTCGGGTCGTGTCCCAGTCGCGGGCGCTCGCCTCGGCCGGAAGGTCGATGCCATTGGGGATGATCGCCACCGGACTGGTCAGCCCGGCGGCGCGTATCTCGTGATATTCCGATTCGGCGGTGGCATGGATGCATCCGGCCCGCGCGAGCGCGCGGCGTTGGGCGGCGTGCCACAGCGCGGTCTTCTTCCAGCCCGAATAAAGCAGCGCATCCGCCCCCAGCATGCCGCGCGGCGAATGGACGATCGCGGCCCTGGCCCCCGCACTGCGCGCGATTACCCCGGGATAGATGTTGGGCATCAGCCACAGCCCGTGGGTGTGCACGATGTCGCGTTCCCGCATTCGCCGGGCGAGCGCGGCGCGGAGCGGTCGCGACACGCCGAGCGCCGACGCCAGCGGCAGCCGGCTGAACGGAAAGTGCAGCAGCTCGACCCCGGGCATGGCCGGCAGCGGATCGTCCGCGCGCCAGTGCGCCAGCGTCAGCGCCGCCGTCGGACAGCCGCGCGCCGCGAGCGCGCCGGCCAGCGACGAGACGCTGTAGGTCGGCCCGGCGCTCGCATCGGCGAGCGTGGCGAGAAGCTGATCGTTGCTGACCGGATCGCCGGATAGACCCGTCACGGCACTCAACGATAGCGCTGTTCGGCACGCGCGGGCACGCTTCGTGCCCCGGCGCGTCCCGCGAAATTCTGCAGGATCGCCGGGAAGGCCAGACGCTGAAGCAGGAACGCCGCGATCAGCGTGGCGGTGGCGCCGCCGATGGTTTTAATCAGCGCCTGTTCGAAATAGCAGATCGGGATGACCACCATCAGCGCGAGGCCCGCGTTCAGGATCATCGAAATTCTCTTGTATTGCAGCAGCAGCCGCACGAACAGCCCCATCACCGCCCCGTAGACGAAGGCGAAGGCGATCGCGCCGTACCAGCCGAAATCAATATACGCCTCGCCGAGATACCCGATGCTGATCGACGCGTAGGTGTAGTTGGTGAAGCTCAGGCCGGTATATTTCGCGGTCACCTCGGTATCGGATTCCAGCGCCGGCTTGTCGGTGAAGATGATGCGCGGCGTGAAGATGTGGGTGACGGCACGGAACGTGCGGTCGCCATTTTCGTGCGGCACGTTCGACGGCACATATTCCAGCGTCATCGACAGAAAGTCGATATAGCTGACACGGTCGACCAAGGCGGTGAAGCCATCGTCGAATTGCTCGCGGTCGAAATGCTGCGCGCGGTCGTTGAGGAAGTCGAGGCGCGCGGACATGGGCTGCTGCACCGTTTGCGTCTCGCTGCCATTGTTGAGGAACAGGCGATAATCGCCCTTCACGCTGGACCAGAAGATCGTGAGGAACAGCGCCGGTATCACGATCAGTGTCGTGGCGATCACCGTCTGCGGCTTGAAGCGATGCTGCGCGCACATGACGGCGAGCGCGATGGTGAACAGCGTGGTCCTGAACACGCCGAAAAAGCCGGTCATGCCGAGCACGATCTCGACGATGGCGACCGCGAACACGATCCCGCCATGCTTGCGCGTGCGCAACGTCCAGTACACCAGCATGAACAGGCCGCAGAACGTGACGTTGGCGAGCGCCAGCATGATCTCGGACAGGCCGGCGACGAAATAGGCACAAGCGGTCGCGACATGGCCCCCGCCGATCAGCCCGAGTCCGGCGATCAACATGCCGCGGTCCGACCAGTCGGCGACATCGGCTTGCAAGCGCGTCAGGACGTTGCGATCGCCACCCAGCATGCCGGCGCGCATACCGAAGGCAAGCGCCACGAGCGCGAGCAGCGCGAAAATCGCGGCTGCGCTAAGATCGCCGCCAAAGTCCGAGAGATCGGGCAACGGCGTGCCGATGATGGCGGATTGGATCGGCTTGGTCGCCACCGAAATCCATTGCAGCAGAAACGGCAGCAGCAGCACCGGAATGCTGGATTTCGACCATAACAGCAGCAAGCCCGCGATGAGCGTCGCGCCGGTCATGAACATCACGAGCGGATCGGGCGCGGCCAGGCAGCCGAGCAGCGTGAGCGCTGCAACGATGATCGAGGCGATGTAGGAGGATTGCATGGGTTCGGTCCTTGCCGCCGATGCCGGCCACCCCCGCTGATGGTCGGATCGGGCAAAAACTGCAAGGGTCCTAACCCGGCGGAACCGCTCCGCGAACCGCGTGCATCGCCTCGATCACGCCCGCGGCGGCGCGGCGCAGGCCGAATCGTTCGGACAGGGCGGCGATGGCGGACGGGGCGGGCGGCCGGCGGAACAGTTCGGCCAGGGCGGCGGTCGCGGCGGGCACGTCGCCGCCCGGATAGTCGATCCCGACCCCGTCGCCGCGGCACAGATCGGGCGCGCAGCCGGCCTCGCCGCTGACGACGATCGGCGTGCCGCAGGCGAGCGCCTCGTTGCACACCAGCCCCCAGGTCTCGCGTCCGGTGGACGGCAGGATCAGCGCATCGGCGGCGGCATAGGCGGCGGGCATCTCGCTCTGGTTGAGGAAACCGAGGTCCAGCACCGGCACTGCGCGGCGCCGTGCCTCGGCGTGCAGCGCAGCGGACAAGTCGCCCGAGCCGGCGACCAGCAAGCGCGCCGGCGAACCACTTTCGCGCAACCCCGCCACCGCGCCGACCGCATCGAGCGGCCGCTTGAACGGCAACAGCTTGCCCGCGAACAGCACCGCCCGGTCGGCATCGCCCAGCCCGAGCTGCGCCCGTTTCGCCCCGCGCACCGCCGGCCCGGCGCGGGCGGCGAACCAGTCGGTATCGATCGCGTGCGGGGAGTGGAACAGGCGCTTGTCCGGATAGCCGTAATGGCGATAATAATCGCGATTGCGCGCGCCGACATAGAGCGCCGCATCGAACGTCCGCAGCAGCAGCGGGTATGCCGCTATCTTCGCGACGCGCTTGGATAGCGAGCGCGAAATGCCGAGCTGACTGTCGCCGCGGATCATCACCGCAAGGCCCTGCCGTTTCGCCGCGACGATGCCTTGCAGTTGCGATTTCAGGTGCCAGCCGAGCGCCAGCACGGCATCGAAGCGCCCGTCGCGCAAGCGCGCGCCGATCTCCGGCGTGTCGCAGCCGTTGAAGCGACCGGCGTCCGGTTCGGCGGCGACGTTGCGCAGGAAGCTGTGCGCGTAGCCTGACAGCAAATCGACATCCCAACGGAATGCTGCGCCGAACCCGGCGGCGGCCTGCTGCTGCGGCGTCGCGTCGTGTGCGAAGAAAACGTGGAGATCCACATCACGCGCCAGTTCGCGGAACAGCGGCGCGTAATATTGCACCGGGTGCGAGGTGATGACGGCGAGACGCATGCGCTTATCGTTTGCGGACTCGACGAGCATAGCGGGCGGCCGCGGCCATGGATGGCCGCTCGATCCCCCACCAGAACGCCGTCGCGAATAGGCAACTGACGGCAAAGGCCACGATCGACAGGCCGAAATGCTCGATCGGCGTGTGCAGCCAACGCCCGCCCAGATTGACGATCCGGCCACCTACCGGGACATGGATGAGATACAATGAATATGAAATCGTCCCGAAGCCCGTCAGCACCCGCCCGAGTTGGGGCGGTGGCGAGGGCAACATGTGATTGCCCGCGAGAAGGGCGCCACAGAACAGTCCGCTCCCGGCTTCCACGCCCATGCCCTTGAGCGCCATCGTGGTCGCGGCCGAGATCGCCACGACGACGTTTACCCAGACCGCACCACGCCGAAGATGCACGCGGCAGGCGGCGATGCCGATGATGAAAAGAAGCACCAGCAACGGCATGATGTCGAGCCAGCCCGCGACAATGACCGCTAGCGCCGCACCGACGAACGTGAGGGTTCGCTGCGGTCTCATGATCAGCGGTATCACGATGCCGCCGATCAGATAGAAAAAGAATTCGTAGGTGAGCGTCCAATAGACCGGTTGCAGCCACTCGTAGGAGGTGAACGGGATAAGATATGCCAAGTGGAAAAGTAACTGGGGCAAGTAGAAACTGGGCTGCTGCCCCTGAAAGCCCGGAACGTGCGACGATATGAAAAGAAGCGCCAGCGATAACAAGATGCTGGCGATGTAGGGCGGTTCGAGCCGAACGATGCGCTTCGTCATGAATTCCAGATAGGAGGTGACGCGTCGTGGCCCGTCATGGGTCGACAGCGACAGAGTGATCACGAATCCCGAGATGACGAAGAAGAGTTCGACACCGAGCCAACCGTAGCACCCTGTATAAGCGGGCCATGTCGCTCCATAGCCGTTCGTCAGGTGAAACCACGTCACCATCACCGCCGCCATGCCGCGCAGGTAATCGACGACGTCGACATGTTCGCGACCACGCTTCATCTCGCCAGCCGGTCGAAGATCGCGGCATAGCGTGCCGCGACGGCGTCGGCGGTGAAGGGGGCGAAGGCGGCGGGGCGGGGGGACGCGAACGATGCGGGATGCTCGGCGATGCGGGCGAAGGCGGCGGCGATGTCGTCGGTCATGCCCTCCAGTTGATCGATCGAGTCGAACGCGAAGCTCGCGCCGCCGGCGGCCTCGGTCAGGATGCGGTGCGCGCTGGAGGCGGCGTGGAACAGCGAGATGTACGGGCGATCGGCCATCAGATTGGGGTAGATCTTGGATGCCGTATAATGCGGTTCGTCCGATCCGATCAGCATCAGCCCGTCGGACGTGGCGAGCAACGCCAGCGCCTCCAGAAACGCGACGCGCCGCGGCGTCTCGCGCACCAGATCGGCGACACCGACCCGCTCGGCGATCGGCATCACCCTGGCCGGGGCACCTGCACTCGGTTGGTTGCTGGTGCCGACGAAGTTCAGCCGGATACGGTTGCCGAGCGCGGGCTGGCGCTCGCGCAGCGCGCGCAGGCCCGCCAGCATCGCCTCCATCAGGGCACCGGAGCGCGGCATGAAGGTGCCGACATAGCTGAAATTGATCGCGTCCGGGTCGAGGACGTGCGTCGCCCCGGGCGGCGGCGATCGGCGCAGCGCCGCGAAATCGCCGGGATCGCCGCCGATCGGGATCGCCGCCATCGCGGCCGGGTCGAGCATGGGGTAACGCGCCGCCATCTCGGCATTTTGCGTGTCCGACACCGCGGAGATGAAATCGGCATGCCGCACCGCGCGCGGTTCGAGCAGGCGCGAGAGTTCGTGCGCGGCGCGGCCCTTGGACAGCAGCGGCCGTGCTTGCCCTTGCGCCGATACCCACGGATCCTGGAAATCGAGCAGGATCTTCGCGCCGGTCGCCCGCTTGATCGCACCGGCCAGCAGCAACGGATAGAAAGGCGATCCGGTCAGCATCACCACCTTGGCCTCCTGCTCGCGGACCGCCGCGATCGTCGCTGCTCCCAAGGCACGATAGGCTCTAAGGCCGATATCGCCGATGCCGAACGGGCGCGTCAGGCCGATCGGCAGCGCCCCGGTACGCACTTGCTTCAGGTCGGCGCGCACGAGCCCGGCAAGACCGGGATCGGCGGTTTCGGTATAGTGCCGCTCATCGACGCGCACGATCACCGGGTCCCAGCCATGGCTCGGCAAATGCGCGGCCAGGTGCCGCGCGCGGTGCACCCCCGCCAGCGTCGAGGGCGGGAAGTGCGGCGAGACGATCACGACGGGTCGAAGGGCGCTGCGCGGTGGAGTCACTGCGGGCACGTTCCGGCGTCTGGCGGTGTCGTCACGATCTTCACCGGCGCGTGTCTGCGGCTCGATCGGCATGGTTAGCAAGCGCGTTCGCGACCAGCGCCACCAGTTTTCGGTGTTCGGCCTCCCAGTTGAAGCGCTCCTGTCCCAGCCGGAAGGCCGCGACGCGGGCGTGTCGCAGTGCCGCCGGGTCGCCGAGCAGAGCATCGATCGACGCGGCCAGCGAGGCGGCATCGCCCGCGCGGTACAGGAACACCGCGCCCGGCGCATCCTTCGCAAAGGCACGGTGCGCCGGAATGTCCGACATCAGCACCGGCAGGCCGGCGAGCAGATAGGTGAACTGCTTGTTGGTCAGTGCGATGCGGCGGTTGCGCGTGTTGCCGATCTCGCCGGCAAGGCCGAGCGTGTGTCGCGCGGCGAGCCGTTCCATCTCGCCGGGCGCATCGGGCGGCAGCAGCGTGAGCCGGTCGGCGACGCCCGCGGCGGCGGCGATGCCTCGCAGGGTGCCGGCGATGGCGGGCGTCACCATGCCGCGCAGCACCAGTTGCGGCCTGGTCCTGGTCAGGGCGAGCGCCGCGATCGCGCTCTCCAGACCGCGATCCGGGCCGATCGTCTGCGAGAACCAGTAGAGGCTCGGCGCGGCAAGCTGCACTTCCACCGGCGCTAGCGCTGCGGGGGCACTGGCGCGTGGGAAGACGTTGAGGATCGTCTCGGGTAGCGCAATCCCATATTCCTCGCGATAGGCCTGCGCGATGCCGGGGGAGGCGGCGCTGACATAAGCGGCGGCGGGCAGGAACCGACGCTCGATCGCGGCGACGGCGCGGCGCGGCGGGTCGAACGCGGGTGCGTCGGGCAAGTCGCCGGTATGGAAATCCTCCGCATCGAAGGCATATCGTGCGCCGTGCTGGCGTGCCGCCAGCGCGGCGGCGGGCAGCGCGGCGGGATAATGGGCGATATAGAGATCGGCGGGCGTCCGCCGCGCCGCGCGGATCAGCCGTCGGCTCATCTCGCTGTGCGCGAAGGGCGCGAAAGCGGCGATCCCGGTCCATCCGTGCAGCCGCTGCGCCGCCAGTTGCAGCAGACGGTCCGCGCGCCGCCGCCACGGCCGGCTGAAGTCGAGCCGTCGCACGCGCCAGCGCGCCGCCGCCATCACCGCCCGGTCGCGCGGCTCGACCGCATCCAGCACGCGCGTGGCGATCACCGTCACGTCGTGCCCCGCCGCGCTCAACGCGTCCGCTTCCTTCACCGTACGCGGGTTGGAGCCCAATTGCCCGGGCGTGATGATGCAGAGCCGCGCCATCGTTCCTCAGCGCTCCCGATAGCCCGCTTTGGCCAGCCCGCCTTGCACCGTGTCGAACAGCGCCGCGCGGTAATCCGACCATTGCCATGTCTTCGCGGTCTCCAGCGCCGCGCCGCGCATCGCCGCCAGCGCGGGGCGATGGTCCAGGCACCAGCGCAGGGCGTCGCCGATCGCCGCGGTGTCGCCCGCCGAGATGACCAGCCCGTTCTCGCCGTGCCGCACGAAATCGGACGCGCCGGCCTGGTTGGTGGTGATCACCGGCAGGCCGCGCGCGAACGCCTCGGTCACCACCATGCCGAACCCGTCGGACAGCGTCGGGAACATCAGTACGTCGGCGGCCTCGAACGCGTCGAACAAGGTCGAACGCACCACCGATCCGTGGAACGCGATACCCGGCGGCAGCGGGTCGACCATGCGCGCCGGCAGCGTCACCGCGCCGTAAATGTCGGCGACCGCGTCGCGCGCCACGCCGCTGTCGCGCCACGCATCGACGAACAGGTGCGCCGCCTTGCGGATCGAGAAGGTCCCCGCCCATACGACGCGCAGCGGCCCGTCCACGCCGCGGCCGGGCGCGACCGCCGCGATCGTCGGCGGCGCGCCATAGGGCACGGCGAAGGTACGGTCGGGATCGGCCCCGCCGGCGATGTGCGAGGCGCGCGTGACGCTCGAATTGGTGATGACGATGTCGGCGGCATGCAGCTCCGCGTCGCGGCGTGCCTGCCGCCCTTCGAACACGCGGTCGAAATAGGCATCGTCCGCCCCGCGCAGCTCCGGGTGCAGCGCCTTCTGCGCATGTTGCAACGCCTGATACTGGCGGCTGTTGAGCGAGGGAAAGTCGAGGATGCGCGCCACGCCGCGCTGCCTGGCCGCCGCGAACGCTTCGAGCGCGGTATATTCATAGGCATAGACCGCATCGACCCCGTGCCGCAGCCGCTTGCCGACGCGGCGCGTGAAATCGTGCGACATATGGTCCCAGATGCGGTCGACCGTGACCGCCCCGGCGCCCGCCTTGGCCGACAGCGTGTGCAGCACTTCCCAGAGCGGATGCGTCTCGACCAGATCGGCGGGCAGGATCGAGATGTCGCGCCGCCCCAGTTCGCGCAGCACCTTCCGCCCGACCGGCCCCGCCGCCGCGAGCGCGCGCGCAATCGGCGTGTCGTTACGCCAGGCAAAGGTCGTGGCGTAGCCGGCGAGCGAGTCGCGCTCGGCAAAGGCGAGCGCCGCCTGCTGCCCGAAGATCGCGGTCGAGGGAAAGGCGACGAGCGTGCGCATCAGGGTTTGCGCGCGATGCGGCGATAGGTTTCGAGATAGCGGTCGACGACCACGCCGGCGGAATAGGTCGTCTCGACGTGCTTGCGGCAAGCGGCGCGGTCGATCTCGCCGATGCGGTGGATCGCCGCCTCCAGCTCGTCGATCGTGTCGCCGAGGAACCCGCTCACGCCGTCGACCACCACCTCCGGCACCGCGCCGCGCCGCATGCCGATCACCGGCGTGCCGCATGCCAGCGCCTCGGCCATCACGATGCCGAACGGCTCGTCCCACAGGATCGGCATCAGGAACGCGGCGGCCTGGCCGAGCAGCGCGTTTTTCTGCGCGTCGTCGACCGGGCCGACATGGCTGATCCGCGTGCCGTCGACATGCGGCAGGACATGCTCGTCGACCCATGCCTGCTTTTCCGGCGGGATGTTCCCGGCGATCACCAGCCGGCGGCCGGTGCGCCGGGCAAGCTCGATCGCGAGATGCGGTCCCTTGATCTCCTCGATCCGACCGAGGAACACGAGCGGCGCATCGGGCGCGACGGCCGGCCGGAAGGTATAGCTGGCCAGCGGCACGCCGTTGGGGATCATCGTCCAGTCGCCGATACGGGCCACGTCCTGCATCATCCAATCGCTGATCGCGGAGAAATGCAGGCTGCCGCGCGACAGCGCGTGCCCCATCCGCACCGTGCGCGGCGAGATCGCGCGCTGGTACGTCATCAGCTTGGGCACGGCGAGCGGCAGGATCGGCGTGAGATAGGCGATCCGCGAGAAGCTGTGCACGACATCGTAGCCGCCGCCCGCGACGCCGCGCCACAGCGTCGCGGCATTGCGCAGCGCATCCGCCTTGGATTGCGAGTTGCCGCCCGGCCACGGCACCAGCCGCCCGGCGGTCGTGCTGTCGGGGTGGGCGAACAGCGTCACGTCGTGTCCGCGCTCGATCAGCCCGATCGCCAGCATGTCGACGATCCGCTCGATCCCGCCATACAGCCGGGGCGGAACCGGGAGTTCGGGGTCGGCGGTGAGGGCGATCTTCATGACGGGGCACCTCGCTGGAGCGGCGCTGCGGCCACGGGTGACGATGGCGCGAGCCGTCGGGCCAGCCAGCGGGCGATCGGCTTTTCAAAAACCAGGTGTGTCAGAATGCCGGCCGCAACCGCCATGACCGCGAGGAGGGCATGGGCTCCTCCGAACAGCAGGAAGCCGTGCGGAAATATCCTGGGCAGGAAACGGCCGACCATACCCAGCACCGGGGTGTGTACAAGATAGACCGCGTAGCTCGCCGCGCCGAGCAGCAACATGAAACGTGGCGTGCGGATGACGCCGCTCGCCCCGGCCAGACCATAGACGACGAGGCCGAACAGGACGCCCGCGACGAGGTCAGCCGCCACTCCGATCGGTGACTCATAGGCCATGGCGGTACGTCCCGGCAGCACGAAGTCGATTTTCGCCCACGCCCCGACGACGAGCAGCGCCAGGCCCAGCAGCAACGTCCATCGCCAATAACTCGCCCCGCAGCGGCGATAGGCGAGCGCAACGCCGCAGCCGACCGCGAATTGCAGATTAAGCGGGCTGAACAGCATCGCCGGCAGACCGTGCAGCGACGTGCCGGACAGCAGCAGCGCGGTTTGCAATACCGTCATGCCGAGCCAGCACGCCGCGGCGACGCCGCCCCAGCGCCGCGACAGCACCAGCAGGCCGAACAGCGTGTAGAAGATCATCTCGTGCCGCAACGTCCACGCGACGGAAGGCGTCGGCCAGACGGTGCTGGGCCATAGCGTAAGCTCGTCCATAGCTTCGCGGCGCCGTAGAGTTCCCCGTCCACGATGACGTTCATCGCCGTGGTGCCGGCCACGACCAGCCACAGGATCGGATAGAGTCGCGACCAGCGGCGCCAAGCGAAATACTTCAGGCGGTCGGGCCGGCCGATATCGTCGGCATGCACGAGCGTGATGATGAAGCCCGACAGCACGAAGAAGAAGTCGACGCCGCGCTCCCCCAGGCCGAGCAGCGGCAGCGCCTTCGCCCCAACGATGTTGGTCGTGACAATGGTGTCCGTATGGAACAGCACCACCGCCAGTGCCGCAAGCGCACGGCCGGCTTCGATCATGCCAAGACGGCAAGCGTCGGTCGCCGACGATGCCGTCTTCGCATGGTCCGCCGCGATCATGTGATCGCACCTTGCCGGTAATCGGACTGCCCCCGCAACCGGGTCGCCAGCAATTGCACACGCCGCGCCGCGCGCCATCCGACGATGTGGCGCAAGCGGTGGAACCATGGCGGGCCTTCCGGCGCGATATCGGCGCCGCCAAGGTCGGCAACGCGCGTGCGCATCGCCGCGCGCAACGCCGGATGGCCCGGGTAATAGGCATGGTCGAAATGCTGGAGGATATTGGCGGCGGCGCGGCGGGTGCGGGGGGTGTCCTCCAGCGCGAGCAGATGGCCGGTGCCGAGCCGGTACGAATCGAAGGCGGAGCGGACGCCGCGCGCGCTGTGGAACGTCGACAGGCTGCCGGACACGCCGGAACGATAGAAGACGCGCGCGGCGGGCGCGTGGCGCAGCCCGGCGCTGCCGCACAGGATGCGCGCGAAGAACTCGAAATCGTCGATCAGCGACAGTTGCTCGTTCCAGCCGCCGAGGCGGTCGAGCAGCGCGCGCGGGATCAGGAACGTGCCGCACTGCGTCATCGGGTTGCCGTAGCGCCAGTCCTCGACCAGCCAGTCGGCCGGGGCCGCGTCGCGATAGCCGGGGCGGGGCGGGAAGGCGCCCTCGGCGGGATCGTCGCGGAAGCGGTCCCATTGCCCGAAGGCGACATGGGCGTCCGATCCGGCCATCGCGGTCTCCAACGCCGAGAGGTGCCCGGGCGGGATCAGATCGTCGGCATCGAGGAACAGCACGTAGCGGCCCCGCGCAACCGCCAGGCCGTGGTTCCGCGCCGCCGCGGCGCCGGCATTCGCTTGCTCGACCAGCCGCAGGCGAGGGTCGGCGAAACCCGCGATGCAGGCGACCGTGGCGTCGGTCGATCCGTCATCCACCACGATCACCTCGAACGCGTCGTGCCTCTGGGCGAGCGCGGCGGCGATCGTCTCGCCGACCAGGCGTTCCGCATCATGGCTCGGGATGATGATGGAGACGCGGGGCAATGCGGTCATCGCGGTTCGGCCCGGTCGCGGCGCGGAAACGGTGAAACGGCGGCGGCGCGCCTGGCTCGCCGCCGTGCGTGGATCGATTTCGCAAGCCGCTGCGTCGGTCGTTCGACTGCACGGTGGAAGGCATAGGCGGCCAGAATACAGCCGGCGATGACCAGGGCATCGGTCAGCAGCCGGGCCGGCTGTGCGGTCTCGCTGCCCAAATGGACCAGATGACCGAGTGCATAGACCCCGATCGGCACATGGATGAGGTAGAGACTGTACGAAATCGTGCCGAGGAACGCGACCGGTCGCCGATAAAGCCTGGCCTCGGCCCGGGGAAAGGCGCGTACCAGATAGATCGACGCCGCGGTCAGGCCGCCGGCCAGAACGACGGCGATGGGGGCGATCAGGGGCAGGATGATCGTCGCGGCCACCATCATCGCGAGGCCGAAGCCGCTGCGGCGATGGATCGTTTCGGCCAGGCCGACGCCGAGCGCGAACAGCGGCCATTGATCGAGGAAGAAAAGCCCGGGAAGCTTGGCCAGCGGGTAGACCGCCAGGACGGCCGTCGCGACCGTCAGCGTCAGCATCGCCGGGGCGAAGATCGCCCAACGAAGCAGCGCCAGCGCCATCATCCCGTAAAAGGCCAGTTCGTAAGACAAGGTCCAATACACCCAGTTGACCGTCGGGATCGCCGTGACCGGTGTCGTCGTCAGGGTGAGCGTGGCCAGAATTTCGGTCAGGCGGCGCGGCAGGACCGTCACGTCATTGTATCCGGAAACGACCTTGCGCGCGACGACCACGCCGGCCACCACCAGAAGGCTGGCCCAATAAGGCGGCAGTACGCGCACGTATCGCTTGAACAGGAACCCGAGCGCGCTCGGTCTGTCGAGACTCGACAGCATCACGCAATAGCCGCTGACGACGAAGAAAATGGCGACGCCCAGCCGCCCGCGCGACGCGATCGACCCGTACAGCGTGGCACCGTGATCGGGCCGTATCTCGTTCAGATGGAAGAAGACGACGGCGATCGACGCCCCGGCGCGCAGCCAGTCGATCCACGGTTCATGCCGGCGCGCCGCCGACGATCGCGCGGGGGAAAGTGTCGCCGGCGACTCACGCGGCGCGCAAGGCGGCACGGACGTCATCGGCCCGTCGCATCGGGCAGCAGGCCGGCGCGCGCGACGACACGACGCCAGCACCGCTGGAAGTAGGATCGCTTGGCGCTCGCGACATAGTGATGCAGCGCGGCGGTCGGATCGCGACCTTCGGCCAGCGACGGCATCACGACATAATCCCGGTCCGGCAGCGCCACGGGATCGCGCAGCGCCAGGAGCATCGCGACCAGCGCTTGCTCCTGTAGATAATGCGGCCCCTCGCGCCGCAATTGTTCGGCGCACCACGTTTCGGTGCGCGCCCAGTCGATCGTCGCGCCGTCGAGGGCGTAGAGGCCGACATTGATCCGCTCCGGCATGGCGCGGCCGGTCAGCTCGTTCAGCAAGGCGTCGCTATAGCCATAGGACGTCGCGACATCCTGCATGAAGACGGGCCGGTCGGGCCGTTCGATCCAGTCGAGCAGCGCGTCGGGGCGGCGGAAGAACAGCATGTCCGAATCGAGCACCAGCGTCCAGCCGGTGGCGGCGCAGTGCAGGTCGGTGAGCTTGCGCAGGTGCGGATAGTCCAGCCGACGCCGACGCAGCGTGGGAAAGCGATCCGCGGGCAGATGGCGGTCCAGCGCGGCCTGCACCTGACCTTTGTCGATGAACCGGATCCACGGCAGCACGCGCCGCATCCTGTCCTGCGTCGCGGCGGTGAAGCTGCCGTCGTCATACACGACCACGTCCATGCGGCGATCGAGCTGCTGTTGCAGCGACACCGCGCAGAACAGCGTCTGATACCAGTATTTCTCGCCGCTGAGGTAGGAACAGGCGATCGGCAGCGGGTTGCCGGGGTCGTCGATCGCCGGCAGGCGCGCGGCGGCGTCGATCATCGCCCGGCGCCCAGCTTCGGTGCGGCGCTGCTCGAACGGCCCGCCTTCCTCGATCGACCGCCGGGTCAGCCCTAGCGGGCGATGGAAATAGCGCAGCACGAGTTCGCCGAGATTCAGGCGGCGGCCCAGCCGGCGGGCGATCGTCATCGCGCGGAGTTCCGCGCGATCGCGGCCCGGCCGGCGAAGATGCCGCATGCCCCGCGCCAGCGGATGCGGTCGAGCTCGGACGCCCAGGCGCGCATCCTGAGCCAGGCGCGAGCCTGGCGCAGCGGCAGCGTCCACGGCGCGATCGGCCTCCAGGGCGAGATGCCGTGCAGGTCCAGCACCTCGACCCAGGTCTTGGTCGAATCGTGCTGGTAGCGCGCGAGATAGTCGGGCTGCACACGGCCGGCCGGGATCAGATGGTGCAGCGTCAGGCGCGCGAAATAGCCGATGTCGAAACCCGCCTCCAGCGCGCATAGCACCATGTCGTTGTCGCCGCCCGAGGACAGGCTCTGCCCGCGCCGGTCGAGCGCGCTGCGGCTGGCATCGCCCTCCAGCTTCGCGACATAGGCCTCGAACGCGGCGCGGCGGATCGCCATGCCGCCGCCGATCGGGGCGCATGGCGGATAAAAGCGGTCGCCCGGGGCCAAGCCGCGCCACGTCGCCCGCATGTCCACGTCGCCGAGGTCGCGGCAGCCGAGCGAGAATTCCTCGATCGTGAACCACAAGGGCGGCGGCGCGGCGAAGCGCGGGATCGACTTGCCGCCGATCGCCCCCAGCGCCGCGTCCGCGCCCAGGATCGCGGCGACATTGGCGAGATAGTCCGGGTCGAGCACATTGTCGTCATCGACCATGACGATGATCTCGCCGGTGCTTTCGCGCAGGCCGCGGATGCGGGCGTGGGTGAGGCCGAGCCTGTCCTCGCGCACGACCCGTGCGTCCAGCCCCGGCTGCCTCGCGACGACATCGTCGAACGGCGTGGCGCTGCGATTGTCGATCACGATCAGCTCGGTCGGCACCGCGACGCCGCGCTGCTGCGCGAGCGCGGCCAGCGTCTGCGCGAGCACGGCGTGCGCCGGATCGTGCGTGCAGATGATGATGCTGATCGTGGCGATCGGCTTGCCCTCCGTCTCGGTCACGAAAGGCGCGCGTCGTCGCGCGACCCGATGACGCGCGCGGGCACGCCGACCGCGATCGACCGCGCCGGCAGATCACGCGTGACGACCGCGCCCGCGCCGACCACGCATTCGTCGCCGATCGTCACGCCCGCCGTCACCGTCACCCCCGTTCCCAGCCAGCAATCCTTGCCGATCGCCGTCGCGGCGACCTGATCCGCGACCGACCGGATCGGGATGCCGGCGGGCGATATCGCATGTTCCGACGAGAGGATACGGCAATGCGACGCGATCAGCGTGTCCCGGCCGATCGTGACGCCGCCATGCCCGTAGATGACGCTATAGGGCCCGACATAGCAGTTTTCCGCCAGTCGCACGTCGCCGCCATAGCTGTCGATGATCGCGCCCGTCGCGATCCACACGCGCGGCGACAGGACGATCGAACCGCGCGCGGCCGGCGGCGCCGAGAAGCGCAGGACCACGCTGCGTTCGAGCCGGACGGTGGAATCGACCTGCGCCCCGCCGAGGCGCGCTGCGCCCAGTCGCGCGCGCCGGCGCACCCGTTCGACGCGCGATGCGAGCGCGATGAACACCCGTCCGAGGAACGTCGTCGTCACGATGCCGTCCGCGTCGTCCAGGCCCAGGCCGAGGCGAGGATGGTGTCGAGGTCGGACCGCCGCGCGCGCCAGCCCAGTTCGCGGTGGGCGAGCGCCGGGTCGGCGACGAGACGGGGCGGGTCGCCCGCGCGGCGCGCGGCGATGTCCACGCCGATCGGCCGGCCGGTCACGGTCCTGGCGCGCGCGATGATCTCGTGCACGCTGGTCCCCGCGCCGGTGCCCAGATTATAGGCGCGCACCGTGCCCGGCGCGATCTTCGCCAGCGCCAGCACATGCGCGTCGGCGAGATCCGAGACGTGGATATAGTCGCGCACGCACGTCCCGTCGGGCGTGTCGTAATCCGTGCCGAAGATCGTGATGCGGCGGGCGGGGTCGATCGCCGCGTGCAGCACCAGCGGGATGAGATGCGTCTCGGGGTCATGATCCTCGCCGGTCTCCAGCTCGGCATCGGCTCCGGCCGCGTTGAAATAGCGCAGCATGACGGCGGACACGCCGAACGCCGCCGAATAATCGCGGATCACCTGTTCGACGAACAGCTTGGAAGAGCCGTAGGGGTTGACCGGCCGCTGCGGCATATCCTCGGCGATGGCGCCCGCGGACGCGACGCCGAAGGTCGCGCAGGTCGAGGAGAAGACGAGCGTCGTCACGTCGCACGCCTTCATCGCGTCGAGCAGCGAGATCGTGCCGCCGACATTGCTACGATAATAGAGATCGGGCCGCGCGACCGATTCGCCGACATAGGCGAGCGCCGCGAAATGCATCACCGCCGCGATCTCGTGCTGGCGCAGCGCTTCGACCAGTCGCGGCGTGTCGGCGATGTCGCCATGTTCGAACGGGCCCCACCTGACCGCCGAGCGATGGCCCGATCGCAGATTGTCGAACGTCACCGGCACATGCCCGGCGGCGGCCAGCGCCTTGCACGCATGCGAGCCGATATAGCCTGCGCCGCCGGTCACCAGAACACGCAAACGTCATCTCCCTGCAAAAGGCGCGATCACGCCGCGAGGCGGATCGTCGGCAGTGTCATTTCGGCTCGAACGACCAGGACGGGGCATGCTCGATATAGCCCATCACGTCCGGCGACGGGCGGCGCGGCTGCTGCGGATTGTGGCTGAGGAAGATGTTGGTCACGTCGATCTGCGAATCGAACGCTTCGTCATCGTTGGAGAGCCACGCCGATACCAGATACTCGCCGGCGATCAGCGGCAAGTCGCGCGCGCGGCAAGTGAACGTGCCGGTACTGCTGCTTGCCGCGTCGGGCGACGGATGGATCTGCGAGTTCGATCCCCATACCGGAATGCCGGTCAGCGACTTCAGGATGATGCCGCCGTAGAAATTGCTCTTGCCGAAGCCCGGCGGCACGGCGATGTCCGCCCGGATGTCGAGCGTCCCGTCCTGCAGCGCCTGCTCGTCGATCGACAGGCCGGTGAAGCACGGGCGCGTCGGGTCCGCGTGGAAGGTGAGCGCCGCGCCGGCGTCCTGGCGATCGAGATAGGCGATCATCGTTTCCTGCACCGGCCCCTGATGGATCAGCCGGCCCTGCTTCAGATAGATGCCCCTGGTGCACAATTGCCGGATGAGATCGAGATTGTGGCTGACGAACAGCACGGTGCGCCCGTGCGCCGCCACGTCGTTCATCTTGCCGAGGCATTTCTTCTGGAATTCGGCGTCGCCCACCGCCAGCACCTCGTCGACGACCAGGATCTCCGGCTCCAGATGCGCCGCCACGGCAAAGGCGAGGCGCACGTACATGCCCGACGAATAGCGCTTCACCGGCGTGTCGAGGAAACGTTCGACCCCGGCGAAATCGATGATCTCGTCGAACTTGCGCGACACTTCCGCGCGGCTCATGCCGAGGATCGCGCCGTTGAGGAAGATGTTCTCGCGCCCGGAAAGCTCGGGGTGGAACCCGGTGCCGACCTCGAGCAGGCTGGCGACGCGGCCGCGTAGCCGCACGCGTCCGCGCGACGGCTCGGTGATGCGCGACAGGACCTTGAGCAGCGTCGATTTGCCGGCGCCGTTGCGGCCGATGATGCCGACCGCCTCGCCTTGCCCGATGTCGAACGACACGTCCTGCAGCGCCCAGAATTCCTCGAGCCGGTCGGCATCGTAGATCGGCTGGCCGCGCAGCATCGCGCCCAGCGCCCGCACGAAGTTCGATCCGGCGGAGGCGACCGCGTCGCGCATCGTGTCGGCGCGGCCGCTCGACCGCTTCTTGTGGCCGATGATGTAGGACTTGCCCAGGTTCTCGACCTGGATCGCGAGATCGCCGCGCATCACACGACGTCCGCGAAGACGCGCTCGGTGCGCCGGAAGATGACGAAGCCGAGCACCAGCGTGACGGCCGTCATCCCGACGCTGACCGCCATGCCCGGCCAGTAGAGCGGGGCCTGTCCCGCCAGCAGGCTCCAGCGGAACCCGTCGATCACCCCGACCATCGGGTTGAGGCTGTAGAGCAGCCGCCATTTATCCGGCACCACCGTGCTCGCATAGCCGACCGGCGACAGGTACAGGCCGAATTGCACGATGAACGGCACGATGAAGCGGAAGTCGCGATACTGCACGTTCAGCGCGGAGAACAGCAACGCCGGCCCCAGGCTCGCGGCGACCGCGAGCAGCACGATCAGCGGCAGCGCGAGGATGCGGACGTCGGGCATGAAGCGATAGCCGATCATGAAGGCGATCAGGATCAGCAGCGAGATCAGGAAATCGACCAGCGCCACCACCGTGCTGGCGGCCGGCGTCATCAGCCGCGGAAAATAGATCTTCTGGATGAGGTTGGCATTGCCGATCAGGCTCTGCGACGCATCGGTCAGCGCGGTGGCGAACAGGAACCACGGCAGCGTGCCGGCCAGCACCATGATCGGATACGGCACCGACCCTTGCGTCGGCAGATGCGCGATCCGGCCGAACACGATGGTGAAGATGATCATCGTCAGCAGCGGCCGGATCAGCGCCCAGCCGACGCCGATGACGGACTGCTTGTAGCGGATCGACAGATCGCGCCAGGCGAACACGATGAACAATTCGCGGAACAGCCACAGGTCGCGCCAGTAATTGCCGTTCGCCGCGCCATGTTCCAGCGTGAGGACGTGCTGCGCGGGGTCCCAGGCATGCGCCGTTTGCGTGTCATCGGCCGTCATATCACGAGATTCGGTCAAGAACGGGCTCCAGGACGGCTCTCAGCTTGGTTTCGAAGGCGGCGTGGCCGAACCTCGACCGCACGCGCGCGGCGAGCGCTAGCCGATCTGCGTCGGATTGGCGACCGGTAACACGCACCGCGCGCTCCAGGGCCTCGGGAAAGGCGTCGGCCGCCACCGCGATGCCGAGTTCGCCATCGCACAAGGCATCGCCCGCGCCGCCGACATCGAGGCCGATCGCCATCGTGCCGCACGCCATCGCCTCGATGAACACGATGCCGAAGCCCTCGCCCGTGGAGGGCAGGGCGAACAGGTCGGCCGCGCGATACAGGTCCGGCAGGGCTTCGGCGGAGACGTCTTCCAGGAACTGCACGATATCGCCCACGCCACACTCGACACCGAGCCGTTCGAGATGCTGGCGGCCCGGCCCCTTGCCGGCGATGATATAGCGCAAGCGCCGGTCGCCCGTGTCGAGCCCGCGCAGCAGCGGAATGATGCGATCGTGCCCCTTGTACGGCTTGCCGCCGTCGAGCCGAGCGACCGAGAGCAGGACGAAATCGTCGCCCAGCCCGAACCGCGCGCGCGCGGCGTGGCGGTCGCCCGGGGTGAAGGCACCCCCGACGGTATTGGGAACGACGGCGGTCGACGATGCGAGCGCCGCTTCCTGCTCGATGAGCCGGTGTCGCGTGTTCGCGCTGACGCACAGGATGCGGTCGGTCGCGACCAGCGAACGGATCGTCTGGCGCGGCAGCGGTGCCCACGCCTCGACGCCGTGGACTTGCGCGACGACCCGCGCGCCGATCAGTCGGGCGATGTGATGCGCCAGCGCGCCGTGATAGATATGCCCGCAGAAGATGAGGTCGGGCCGCGTCCGCAGCGCGATCCACATGGCGCGCAGGCTGTAGCGGACGCGGCTGCGGATCGCGGGCAGTTGCACGATCTTGCCGCCTGGCGGGAGGAACGGTTCGGGCGCTATCCGCGGCAGCATCACGACGCTGGAGACGCGCTCCCAGCGATCCAGTGCCTCGGCAAGGTCCTGATTGTAGCGCGCGGTGCCGCCATAGCCGCCATAGCCGTCCGTCACCAGAGCCAGGATTTTTGTCATGCCGGAAGAAAACGCCGCTTGTCAGAGACCGGCGAGAGCGTTCCCGCGCAAACCGGTCACATTTGTATCGGCCTCCATCGCACCGTGCGGCGGCGATTGGAAGCCCGGTGGTGCCGCTGTCGCCACGTCGTTCCCTGCCGCCAGGGCATCGGCCAGCACGCGTGCCGCCCAGGATCGCGATGCCGACCCCATCGCGGTTGTCGTGCCGTTGGCCAGCCAGCGCTCGGTCGGCACCGAGAAACCGGTCTTCGGGCGATTCACGATATCGAGCGGCAGCGGGTCGGCGGGCGCGGCGGCGAGCGCGGCCTTGCCGACGCCGCCGCCCAGCGCGGGGACCAGCGGCGCGAGCCGTTCGAGCAAGGCGATGTCGACGAACGGCGTGCGGATCTCGATGCCGTGCGCCATCCCCGCCCAGTCCGAATCGCGCAGAAGCTGGTTGCGCATGTACTGGCAGCTTTCCAGCGCGGCGACGCGCGCGATCGGGGCGGCCGGCAGCGGGGTCAGCGCGTCTCGTTCCAGGCGCTGCAACGGCATCAGCCGGGCGAGCCCCGCGGTGATCATGTCGTCGTCCATCACCGTTTCCAGCTCGAACGGCAGGAACAGCCCGCGCCGCAGCAGATAGGCGCCGGGGTACGACCCGCCATATTCCGCCATGCCGATCAGCTTGGGCCGGTCGATCAGCCTGCTGGCGAGCGACAGCAGCTTGCGCGCCATCACGCCGAGCCTGGGCAGCTTGGCCGGCAAGCGCATCATGCTCACCCAGCGCGGGATTTCGGCGAAGCTGTGATAACCCGCCAGGATCTCGTCGGCGCCCACCCCCGACAAGGCGACCTTCAGCCCGGCTTCCTTCGCCGCCATCGACACCAGCCACATGTTGACCCCGTCGATCGAGGGCTGGTCCATCGCCGCGAGGATGTGCGGCAGGAGTGCGTCGAATTCCGCCCGGTCGACGCGGCGCACGATATGCTCCGCGCCATATCGTGCCGCCATCGCCGCGGCCAGCGGCGCTTCGTCGCGCGGCGTATCGCGGAATTCGTCGAAGGCGAGCGTCACCGCCTTCACCCCGGCGCGTCCGGTGTCGTGGACCAAACCGAGCAGAGCAGCCGAGTCGATTCCCGCCGACAGGAACAGGCCGACATCGACATCGGCGACGAGATGCGCGCGCACGCTGTCCGCGACGGCGGCGCGGACCTCGGCGTGGATCGCCGCGCGCGATGCCGCCGGTGCGTCCGGCGCGGCGAGGATCGCGGGCAGGCTGCAATAGCGGACCGGCTCGCCCGCCCCGTGCTGGTCGATCCACTGGCTGGTGCCGGCGGGGAGGGCGGTCACGTCGCGATAGAGGGTGAAGGGGTCCGGTACGCTGCCCCACAGGAAGAAGCCGGTCACGCCCGCCGGATCGGGCTCGCGCGAGACGTGGCCGCCGGCGAGCAGCGCCTTGACCTGGCTGGCGAAGCGGAACACCCCGCCGGCGTCGCTGGTGTAGAGCGGCTTGATGCCGTACGGGTCGCGCGCGATCAGCATGCCCTGCCGGGCCTGGTCCCAGATCGCGAAGGCGAACATGCCGCGCAACCGTGTCAGCATCGCCGCGCCGTGGCGCCGGTAGAGGTGGATCAGCACCTCGGTGTCGCTGTCGCTGCGGAAGACGACGCCGTCCTGTTCCAGGCCCGCGCGCAACGCGCGGAAATTGTAGATCTCGCCATTATAGCTGATGACGGTCGCGCCGTCGGGGCCGGCCATCGGCTGATGCCCGCGCTCGGACAGGTCGAGGATGGCGAGCCGGCGATGGGCCAGCCCCACGCGTCCGTCGTCGCTCCAATAATCGCCGAAGCCGTCGGGCCCGCGCGCGGTCATGTGGTCGCGGGTTGCGAGCAGTTCGCGGCGGTCGGTGGCGCAGACCGGGCCAGCGTAGCGAAATAGCCCGTTTATCCCGCACATAACCTGATTGCCTCGATCACACCGCGTGTACGCGCTCGCCGCCCGTTACCCGGGTTAAGCGGCCGAACACCATATCTGTACGCCTACTCATCGTAGACGTCGCGGCTTGCCGATTTCCGCAGCGATCGGGATTCGTCCCGTTTGTGCACGATGTCGGCGATCAGATCGCGCCATTTCGCGAGCGCGTCGCCGCGGCGATGGCCCTGGTCCAGCACCGCGCGCGCGCGCGCCCCGATCGCTTCGCAGCGGGCGCGGTCGTCGGCCAACGCGACGATCGTCGCGGCAAGCCGTGCGCCGTCGCCGGGCGGGACGACCAGGCAGGCGTCGCCGTCGCCCAGGATGCGCGGCACTTCGCCCGCGGGATCGCACACCGCGACCACCGCGCGACCCGCCGCGCAGATGCCGAACATCTTGCTCGGCACGATCAACCCCTCGAAGCCGGGCAGCAGCGACAGCCAGTGCGCATCGCCGAGCCCGAGCGATTGCGAGAGCAGGTCGCGCGGCTGATAGGCGGCGAAGCGGAAGCTCGTCAGGCCGCGTTCGGCGACCGCCCGCCGCAGCTGGTCGAGCGCATAGCCGCCGCCGATGAACAGGAACACGATATCGCCGCGCGCGCGCAGCCGCTCGGCGGCATCGAGCAGCGTGTCATATTCGTGCGCGCGCCCGAGATTGCCCGAATATTCGAGCACGAACGCGCCCGCCGGGATCGACAGGTCGCGCCGCAGCGCGGGCGAGCGGTCGGCGCGCGCGACGATCGCGACGTCGTCGCTCCAATTGCCGATCACCGCGATGCGGTCGCGCGGGATGCCGCGCGCGGCAATCCTGTCGCGCATCAGGTCGCCGATCGCGACGATGCGCGCCGACCGGCGGAACGACCAGTCGCGCATCGCGGCGAGCATCGTGCCGACCGGCCCGGCGGCAATCCGCATGCCGAACGCGGCGGCGATCTCGGGATAGAGGTCCTGCACCCAATGGACCACCGTCGCGCCGCGCAGGCCCGCGGCGAGCGTCGCCACCACGGCGAGCAGGGGCGGGTCGGTCTTGACCACCAGCACCGTGTCGCGGTCGCAGCGCGACAGCAAGGCGAAGAACGCCGTGACGTAGAAGCTGACATAGCTCAGCGTGCGCAGCGCGATGCTGGCGCGGGCGAAGCGCGGCGTCGGCGTCCGCACGATCGTCACGCCGCCGCTGCGCTCCTCCGCCGGCAGCACGACCGCCGGGTCGCTGTACAGCGCCCGGCTCGTCACGATCGTGACCTCCCACCCCGCGGCGGCGAGATCCTCGGCGGCGTCGCCGAGGATCTGCGCGGTCGCCGAGGTGTCGGGCGGGGCGAAGCGATTGACGAAGACGATACTGGCGGCCACCGGCCCTTACCTCGCGGGGACTATTTCGACCCGAAGCCGGTGAGCATCGTCCGGACCGTGCGGAAGACGATCAGCAGATCGAGCCAGGGCGTGAAATATTTGATGTAGTAGAAATCGTATTGCAGCTTGTCGTGCACGTCCTCGACCGCGGCGACATGGCCCTGATTGACTTGCGCCCAGCCGGTGATGCCGGGGCGCACGATATGGCGGTAGCTGTAGAACGGGATTTCCGTCGCATACCATTCCGACAGCGTCGTCGCTTCCGGGCGCGGGCCGATCCAGCTCATCTCGCCGCGCAGGATGTTGAGGATCTGCGGCAGTTCATCGATCCGGCTGCGCCGCAGATAGCGCCCCAGCGCGGTGATGCGGTCGTCGCCTTCGCGGGTGATGGCGTGGTGGCGCTCCTGTTCGGGCGATGTCGCGGCACGGTCGCGCATCGTGCGGAACTTGAAGACGCGGAACGGCACCCCGCGATACCCGACGCGGCGCTGCACGAAGAAAGCGGGCCCCGGCGAATCGAGCTTCACTGCCAGCGCGATCAGCGCCAGCGCGGGCAGCAGCACGATGCCGGCGACCAGCGCCGCCGCCATGTCGATCCACTGCTTGATCTTGATATAGGCGAGCCCCGGAATCAGCGAGCCGAAGCTGTTCTCCGACAGATGCTCGATATCGACGCGCCCGGTGATCGATTCCTCGATCAGCTTGACGTGATAGACCGGGACCCCGGCGATCGCGAGATTGGCGATGAAGCGTTCCCACTCGTCCGACAGATTCGCGCGCAGATCGACCACCACGCCGTCGCATTCGGGCAGGTCGGCATGGTTGTCGCGCAGCCAGATCCAGTCGACGCTCGGCATGCGATCGACCTTGCGCGCGGTGCCGACCGGGATCACCGCCAGCCGCCGGCGCCGCGCACGCGTGCCGAAGAAGTGGCAGACGAAATACCACAGGATGCACGCGACGAAGCTCGTCACGAAGAACTGGCGGCTGTAATCGAAGCGCAGGAAGAACAGCACCGTCGTGACGGTGACGAAGCTGCTGGCGAAGATTGGCGCAATGTAGGAGGAACTGCGCGTGCCGGGAAAGGCGATCATGCGGCGGAAGAAGTAATGCCCCGCCAGGATCGCCGCCACCACGCCGAACAGGACGTTGTTCTCCATCGCGCGCGGCAGCAGCGTGTTGGACACCGAGAAGAACGGCAGCGGCAGCAGCAGGGAGACGGCTAGCGCGCCGGTTAGCTGAAACAAGCCATTGTTCAGCAACGATTTCTTGCCGGCCGACTGCTTGTCGATCGAGATGGTTTGCCGGACGTTCATGCGCGGTCTGTATTCCCCGAATCCGTCTTCAGTCTTGCCCGTACGTGCCGGGCTTCGCCTTTGCTGCGTCCGTCGGCGACGCCGTATCACGTTGTCGCCGGGTCGCAAAAGGTGCGTTTTGCATAATCGTCCGCGCTCGATCGACATCGGGCCGCCGCGTTGCGTCACGCCGTGGCGGCGCTCCGCCCGGCGGGCGCGTCCGCCCGATGCCGCAGGAACCAGGCATAGGCATCGGCGATGCCGTCCCGCAGCGCAATGCTTGCCGTCCAGCCCAGCCCGTCGAGCAGGCCGGTGTCGAGCAGCTTGCGCGGCGTGCCGTCGGCGCGGCTCGGCTCGAAGCGCAGCGCGCCCTCGAACCCGACCACCTCGGCGATGATGTGCGCGAGATCGCGGATGGCAAGCTCGGCGCCGCTGCCGACATTGACGAAGCCGTCGGCGCTGTAACGCTTCGCCAGGAACACCAACGCGTCGGCGAGATCGTCGACATGGAGGAATTCGCGCAAGGGGGTGCCCGATCCCCATACCGGCAGCGTCGCCGCGCCGGTCAGCTTCGCCTCATGCGCCTTGCGGATCAGCGCGGGCAGGACGTGGCTCGATTCGAGATCGAAATTGTCGAACGGGCCGTAGAGATTGGTCGGCTGGGCCGAGATGAAATCGCAGCCATACTGGCGGCGATACGCCTCGCACAGCTTGAGGCCGGCGATCTTGGCGATCGCATACCATTGGTTGGTCGGCTCCAGCGCGCCGGTTAGCAAGGCGCTTTCGGACATCGGCTGGGGCGCGAACTTGGGGAAGATGCACGACGAGCCGAGAAAGACGAGCTTGGCGACGCGGGCGCGGCGGGCGCCCTCGATCACGTTGGTCTCGATCGCCAGATTGTCGTAGAGGAACTCGCCCGGAAAATCCCTGTTCGCTGCGATCCCGCCGACCTTCGCCGCCGCCAGGAACACCAGTTCGACCGCCGCCTCGTCCAGCCAGGCGAAGGTCGCGGCCTGATCGCGCAAGTCGATCCGCGACGGTGGCGAGACGATCGTGCAATCTTCGCTCGCCAGCCGCCGCACGATCGCGCGGCCGACCATGCCGCGCTCGCCCGCCACCCACACGCGCTTGCCCGCGAGATCGAAGATCGTCTGCGGCATGGGTCAGCGCTCGATCGCGTAGCGGGCGGCGGGGCGTTCCTTGTCGGGGCGGCGCGCGGCGGCCTCGTGCGCGACGACCTTGAGATCCTTGCATACCATTTCGGCGCACAGCTCGGCCAGCGTCGTCGTCGCTTTCCAGCCGAGCACTTTGGCGGCCTTGGCCGGGTCGCCGATCAGCAGGTCGACCTCGGTCGGGCGGAAATAGCGCGGATCGACCTTGACCAGTGCCTTGCCGGTCCTGCTGCACAGGCCGACCTCGTCGACGCCCGCGCCGCGCCATTCGATCGCGACGCCGACCTCGGCAAAAGCCAGGTCGACGAACGATCGCACCGTCTGGGTCACGCCCGTCGCCAGCACGAAATCGTCGCCTTTCTCATGCTGCACGATGCGCCACATGCCCTCGACATAGTCTCGCGCATGGCCCCAGTCGCGCTTGGCGTCGAGATTGCCGAGCCACAGCGTATCCTGCAGCCCGAGGTGATTGGCCGCGACCGCGCGCGTGATCTTGCGCGTGACGAAGGTCTCGCCGCGGAGCGGGCTCTCATGGTTGAACAGGATGCCGTTGGAGGCGTGCAAGCCATACGCCTCGCGGTAATTCACCGTGATCCAATAAGCGTAGAGCTTGGCCGCGGCATAAGGCGAGCGCGGGTAGAACGGCGTCGTCTCCGATTGCGGCACTTCCTGCACCAGCCCGTACAGTTCGGACGTCGACGCCTGATAGAAACGGGTGCGGTCCAGCTTGAGCAGCCGTATCGCCTCGAGCAGGCGCAGCGTGCCGACGCCATCGGCATTGGCGGTATATTCCGGCGTCTCGAAGCTGACCTGCACATGGCTCATCGCCGCGAGATTGTAGATCTCGTCGGGCTGCACCTCCTGCACGATCCTGGTCAGGTTCATCGAATCGGTCATGTCGCCATAATGCAGATGCAGCCGCGCGCCGGCCTCGTGCGGGTCCTGGTAGAGATGGTCGATGCGTCCGGTGTTGAACGAGGAGGAGCGGCGCTTGATGCCATGCACGGCATAGCCCTTGGCGAGCAGCAGCTCGGCCAGATACGCGCCGTCCTGCCCGGTGATGCCGGTGATCAACGCTGTCTTGGTCATTCGCCGCGAAACTCCCCCGGCACGGCACCACCAGCGCCGCCCGTCGCGCGACCCTTAGCAGCTTGCGGTTAGCGGTCCAGCGCGGGGATGGCGGGACGGTGGGAGAGGTGCTTGCGGACTGCCGTCACCGGCCCCTTCGACAAGCTCAGGACAGGCTTTCGTGCGAGGCCCCCGCAAAAGCCATCGTCATCCTGGACGCGTTCCGGGGATCCACCGTGCCACCCACTCCCGGCCGCCGATGAGGCACGACGGCGGATGCCGAAACGAGCCCCGCATGACGGCAGGATCAAGTGCTTGCGGCCTTGCGCACAGGTCTTGCCGGCGCCGGGGTCCGCCGCGCCGGGCGTGCCGCCCGTCATCTCGCCGTCGGCGCAGGCCGCTCGGCGGACCCTCGCGTCACCCCACCAGCCGCCATTGCTGCCCGGGCTCGCGCGGCCTGGGCTGGTCGGGCCAGATGCCGCGCGTGTCGTACACGGTCTTGTCGCCGCGTTCGTCGACCGGCACCGATTTGAACACGTCGTGATCGACCAGCACGATCATGATGCCGCACGTCTCGATCGCGGTGTCGATGTCGGTCAGCGTCGCGCCCGATCCGGCGAAGGCGGCGGGCAGTGCCTCGGCATAGGGCTCGACCACGCGCACGCGGTTGCCGAAACGGTGCGCCAGGTCGGCGGCGACCTTCAACGCCGGGCTTTCGCGGAAATCGTCGATATTGGCCTTGAAGGCGAGGCCCAGGCACGCGACCGGCACGCCCGGCTGGCTCGCGATCAGCGCGGCGGCGCGCTCGATCACATACGCCACCTTGGCGTCGTTGACCTCGCGCGCGGTGCGGATCAGCGGGGTGTTGGCGGGGTCGGCATGGACCAGGAACCACGGGTCGACCGCGATGCAATGCCCGCCGACGCCGGGGCCGGGCAACAGGATGTTGACGCGCGGGTGGCGGTTGGCGAGGCGGATCACCTCCCACACGTCGACCTCCATCGTGTCGGCGACGCGGCTCAGTTCGTTGGCGAAGGCGATGTTGACGTCGCGAAAGGCGTTCTCGGTGAGCTTGGTCATCTCCGCCGCGCGGCTGGTCGTGGTGACGCACGCGCCGCGCACGAAGCGGCGGTAGAATTGCAATGCCTTGCGCGCGCAACGCGGCGTGATGCCGCCGATTACGCGGTCGTTGTCGATCAGCTCGACCAGGATGCGGCCGGGCAGCACGCGCTCCGGGCAATAGGCGATCGCGACGTCGGCTGCCCCTTCGCCGAGGACTCCGCCCGCGCGACCCGGCACCTTCAAGTCGGGGCGCAGTTCCGCCAGCAGATCGCGCACCTTCTCGGTTGTGCCGACCGGCGAGGTCGATTCGAGGATTACCACGTCGCCCGCCTTCAGCACCGCCGCGATCGTCGTGGCGGCGCGCAGGACATAGCCGATATTGGGCGCATGGTCGTCGGCAAACGGGGTAGGCACGGCAATGACGAACACGTCGGCGGGCTCGATCAGCGTCGAGGCGCGCAAGCTGCCGCGCGCGACCACGCCCGAGACGAGCCCGTCGAGATCGACTTCCTCGATATGCACCTTGCCCGAATTGACCGTGTCGACGACATGATCGGACACATCCACGCCGAGCACGCTCGCCCCGGTACGCGCGATCACGGCGGCGGTCGGCAAGCCGATATAGCCGAGCCCGACGACCACGACCTTCAACGCTGCGTCCGAAATCATCGTCATCCCCGTGGTGGTGCGACTTCCTTGTGCGCGACAGGGGTTTAGATTTCGGAAACGGGCGATGCGGGCGCGGCGGGAGGCTTTGGCGGCGCTCAAATCATCAAAGTCCTTGTCATGCCGACCATGGCGTGCATCTGGACGGGATGCGGTCGTCTTCGTGGCGACGCGATGTTTCGGTACGGGGACGTGGGCGGGGGTTCGGTGGCTCGGGGCAAGTCGATCTACGGCCTGGAAGTGGTGCGGGCCGTCGCCGCGTTTCGAAGTTTTCTTCGCGCATCTCTGCGCCAAGATTCCCGACATGCCCGTCAACCCGGCGGTGAAGCTCGCGAACTTCGCGACAGAAGCGGTCGTCGCATTCTTCGTGCTGTCGGGCGCGGTCATCACGCTGGCACCCTATCGTGGCGCAAAGGCCTATCTCGGCGCGCGGTTCACCCGCATCGTGCCGATCTACCTCGTGGCGATCGTGCTCGCCATGCTGGCGGCCGCCGCCAGGAGGCCGGTTCCGGATGTCTGGCAAGTCGCGGGCAATCTGCTGTTCCTGCAAACGCTCGGCGGCTATATCGTGGAACCGCTCTACACCAATCAGGCGTTGTGGAGCCTCTCCTACGAGATGACCTACTATCTGGTGTTCCCGCTGGTGTTCCTGGGAACGCAACGGGGGGTGAAGGTCGCCGGCTCCCTGCTATTATGTGTTGCTCTGGGATTGATCGTTTCCGGGCGGACCGTGCCCCATGGTATAGTGTCGCACGTCGCCATCGTCTTCAGCCTCTATCCGACATGGATCTTCGGCGCGCTGGCCGTGCTTGCGGTACGGCAAGGGATCGGCATCACGCGGGGAACCGCCCTGTTCATCCTCGGCCTCGGATTCGCGTTCAGCCGCGTGCCCGTCAGCACGAACTATTATGATGCGTTCAGGCTCTACGCCTTTGGTTTCGGTATTGGCGCCTTGTGCTTCCATATCGTCCAGCGCCACGCCGCGGAGGCGCCGCACTATGTGATCAGCGTGGCCTGGCCGCTGCGCACGGTGGCGGTGGCTGTGGCGGTCGCGCTGCTGTGGTGGGCGTCGCCGTCGATCTTCGTGACGAAGGCGATCCTGTCGGCAATGGTCGTGGCGCTATCCTATTCGGAGATCGCGTCCGCCGCCGCGGCGCGTCTTCCGGCGATGCCGTTCGCGGCCGGGCTCGGCAAGCTGCTCGTCTATCTCGGATCGATCAGCTATGCCGTCTACGCGATCCACATTCCGCTACTCTATCTCATGATCCTCGTTCCCATTCCACCGTTGGCGCAGGCGTGCGTCATCGTCGTCGTCACGCTGATCCTGGCGCATGTCCTTGAACGGCGGGTCCAGCCGCGAATCAAGGCATTCGTCCTGAACAGGCCTGCGGCGACGCGCGCGCAGGACGCCGGCGCAGCGCGCTGAGACGGACCGGCTCAGCGGGGCCGGAACCCCGCCGCGACGATCTCCGCGATCCGCGCCGCGGCATGCCCGTCGCCGAACGGATTGTGCGCGCGGGCCATCGCGGCATGGGCGGCCTTGTCGTCGAGCAACGTCGCGACTGCGGCGACGATGCGGTCCTCGTCGGTGCCGATCAGTTTCGCGGTGCCCGCCGCGACGCTTTCCGGGCGTTCGGTCGTCTCGCGCATCACCAGCACTGGCTTGCCCAGGGCGGGGGCTTCCTCCTGCACGCCGCCCGAATCGGTTAGCGCGAGGTGGCACAGGCCCAGCGCGCGAACGAAATGCGGGTAATCGAGCGGGTCGATCCGCGCGATGTTGGAGCAGTCGCCCAGCACCTCGTCCATCACCGCCACGACATTGGGGTTGGGATGGACCGGGAACAAGACGGCCACGTCGTCGCGCGCGGCGATGCGGCGGATGGCGCGGGCGATATTTTCCATTCCGCCGCCGAAATTCTCGCGCCGGTGGGTCGTCACCAGCACGATACGCTTGCCGGCGAAGCGTGCGGCCACGTCGTCCAGCCCGGCGGCCAGCGCCGGGTCCTGCGTCAGTCGAGCCTGCGTCGCGAGCAGCGCGTCGATCACGGTGTTGCCGGTGACGTGGATCGTCGCGGGGTCGATATTTTCGCGCTTCAGCGCATCGGCGGCGGTCTGTGTCGGCGCGAAATGCTGGTCGGCGATCGGTGCGACGATGCGGCGGTTCACTTCCTCCGGCCACGGCTGGTAGATGTCGCCCGAGCGCAGCCCCGCCTCGACATGGCTGACCGGGATCTTGCGATAGTAAGCGACGAGCGCGCCGACCATCGCGGTCGCGGTATCGCCCTGCACGATCACGCGGTCGGGCCGCTCGGCGTCCATCACCGCGCCCAGCCCGGTGAGCAGCCGTGCGGTCAACTGGTCGAGCGACTGGCCCGGCTCCATCAGGTCGAGGTCGATATCGGGCGTCAGCCCGGCGATCGCCAGCACCTGGTCGAGCAGCCCGCGATGCTGCGCGGTGACGCAGGTGCGCGTCGCGATGCCGGGCGTGGCGGCGAGCGCGGCGACGACGGGGAACAGCTTGATCGCCTCGGGCCGGGTGCCGAAGACGACCAGCACTCTGGACGGGGGCGGTGACATGGCGTTCCTTTGCCGCACGACAGCTTAAGGGCGTGCTAATCGGCCTTCCGGGGTAAGCGACCCGTAAAACCATGATATTGCACCGCCGCACGTTCGGTGGTTATGAAGCGCGACCTTCCGGGAGATTGCCATGTCGTTCAAGCCGTTGCGCAAGGCCGTCTTTCCTGTCGGCGGGCTCGGCACGCGCTTCCTGCCGGCAACCAAGGCGCTGCCCAAGGAAATGCTGCCGGTGGTCGATCGCCCGCTGATCCAATACGCCGTGGACGAGGCGCTGGAGGCCGGGATCGAGCAGATGATCTTCGTCACCGGGCGCGGCAAGTCGGCGATCGAGGATCATTTCGATATCGCCTACGAACTGGAGGCGACGATGCGGGCGCGCGGCAAGTCGCTCGACATCCTCGACGCGACGCGGCTCGCGCCCGGCGCGGTCGCCTATGTCCGCCAGCAGGAGCCGATGGGCCTCGGCCATGCGGTGTGGTGCGCGCGCGACATCGTCGGCGACGAGCCGTTCGCGGTGCTGCTCGCCGACGATTTCATGGTCGGCAGGCCCGGCTGCCTCAAGCAGATGGTCGAGGCGTACAACCGGGTCGGCGGCAATCTGCTGTGCGCGCAGGAAGTGGCCGACGACCAGACCGACAAATACGGCGTCATCACCCCCGGCACGCGCGACGGGGCGCTGACCGAGGTGAAGGGGCTGGTCGAGAAGCCCAAGCCCGGCACCGCGCCCTCCAACCTCGCCGTCATCGGCCGCTACATCCTTCAGCCCGAGGTGATGCGCGTGCTCGAGACGCAGGGCAAGGGCGCGGGCGGCGAGATCCAGCTCACCGACGCGATGGCGCGGATGATCGGCGGCCAGCCGTTCCACGGCGTCACTTTCGACGGCCGCCGCTACGATTGCGGCGACAAGGCCGGGTACGTCCAGGCCAACATCGCGATCGCCCTGACGCGCGACGACATCGCACCGGCGGTGCAGGCGTTCCTTGACGAGAGCGTGGGGTGAGACCCGATCGTCCGTTCGTCCCGAGTAGCGGCTGAGCTTGTCGAAGCCGCGCAGCGAAGGACACGCCCGGCATCGCGTCCTTCGCTACGGGCCTTCGACTTCGCTCAGTCGCTACTCGGGACGAACGGTTCGGTGGACGGGATACCGGGCGTAGTCACCCGCACCCCGCGCACCCCGGGTCCTTCGGCAGCGCGATCGTGCGGAACCGGAACGCCAGCGCATCGACCAGCAACAGCTTGCCCGCGCTGTCCCCTCCCGACTCGGTGCTGAACCCGAGGATCGCGCGCATCGCCTCCAGCGCGGCGAGGCTGCCCATCACGCCGGTCATCGCGCCGATCACGCCTTGTTCGGCGCAACTGTCGTCGGCCGCATCGACCGCGCTGCCGACGAAGCAGCGATAGCACGGTCTGTCCGACTCCCAGCCGCGGAAGGTGGCGAGCTGCCCCTCGAACTGCCCGACCGCCGCCGAGACGAGCGGGATGCGAAGCGCGTGCGCCGCGTCGGCCACCGCCAGGCGCGTGGCGAAGCTGTCGGTGCCGTCGAGCACGACGGCCGCCCCGGCGAGCAGAGCGGCGGCGTTGGCGGGGGTCAGGCGCTCCGCCCGCGCATCGACCGTCACATGCGGGTTGATCCGCGCCACCGCGCGCGCCGCCGCCGCGGCCTTGGACGCGCCGACATCCGCATCGCCGAACAGCGTCTGGCGCTGGAGGTTGGACACATCGACCGTGTCGTCGTCGATCAGCACCAGCCGGCCGACCCCGGCCGCCGCGAGATACTGGATCGCCGGGCTGCCGATGCCGCCCGCCCCGACGATCGCCACGCTTGCCGCCTTCAGCCGCGCCTGTCCCGCGCCGCCCACCTCGCGCAGCACGATATGGCGGGCGTAGCGATCGAGTTCCGCGTCGGTGAGCGTCACCAAGTCACGCTAGGCGCGCCAGTCGAACACGATCGTCGCGCGATACCAGCTATCGCTCGCGCCCGCCCGCACCGTCAGGTTGCTTCGCGCCAAGCCCGCGACCAGTCCCGCGGCATATTGCTCGACCGTCGGGCAGGAGATCGCATGCGGGACGGTGCGCCGTACCGTGCCGTCGCCGCCGACCAAGGCGGCGACATCGACGCGCACGACATAATGGCCGTCGGGGGGCCTGGGCACCGTGCAGCGCCCGGCGGCGATCTCGCTTGCGACGAAACCGCTCAGCGCGGGGGTGATCTGCGGCGCGGCGGCATAAGGCATCGGCGCGAGCATCGACCAGTCGGCCGGCACCGCCGCGGCGGCCGGCGGCACGTCCGCCGCTTGGAGAAGCAAGGCTGCGATCATCGTCCCGTCGACCCGAACCCCCCGGTGCCGCGCGGTGTATCATCGAGCGTCGCGACCTCGTCGAGCACGGCGCGTTGAACCGGGGCCGGAACGAGCTGGGCGATCCGGTCGCCGCGCGCGATCGGGAAGGGCTCGTGGCCGAGATTGGCGAGGATCACCTTCACCTCGCCGCGATAGTCGCTGTCGATCGTGCCCGGCGTATTGAGGCAAGTGATGCCGTGCCGGAGCGCGAGGCCGGAGCGCGGGCGGACCTGCACTTCATACCCCGGCGGAATGGCGATGGCGAAGCCGGTCGCGACCGCCGCGCGCCCGCCTGGCGCCAGCACGCTGTCCTCGGCGGCGACCACGTCCATCCCGGCCGCGCCATCGGTGGCGTAAGCGGGCAGGGGCAGACCGCCGCCATGCGGCAGGCGCTTCAGGAGAATCGTGATCGCGCTCATGACGGCATCATAGCGGGGGCGATGAGCGAGGGCGATAGGGGCTGTACTTCGGGGTGGTAAAACGCGGTCGGATGCCTGTCGACGGTCGACCCTCGCCCGTCGCCCCGGCAAGAGCCTTCGATCGAAGGCGATGCGGCGATGTCGAAAAGTGCTGGCGGGAGTATCGCAGACGTGCTGCGTGTGGAACAAGGTCTTCTTCTCGGCACACGAGACCCTCGCCGACTACGATCAGGCAGCGATCTGCCTAGTCTCCGTCGCCTCTCCCACAAAGGCGGGAGACGGCGAAAAGGAATGTCCAACCGGGCGCGCGCCGACATCCCGCCCCGATTTGAACCCCCAGTCCACATCCGCTAAGGCCCGCGCTCGCTTCATACGACCGGACCCGCGATGACCCTCTACACCCGTTTCGCCGTGCATCTCGAGGCGGTGCTCGATGCTCTTGTGGCCGCCGGCGATCTGCCGGCGGGGCTCAATCGCGCGGGCATCACGGTCGAGCCGCCGCGCGACGTCGCCCATGGCGACCTTGCGACCAATGCGGCGATGGTGCTGGCCAAGCCGGCTGCGACCAATCCGCGGACGCTGGCGGAGAAGATCGCCGCCGGCCTGGGTGCGCTGGACGAGGTGGCGAGCGTGTCGGTGGCGGGGCCGGGGTTCATCAACCTGGCACTGACCGACGACACCTGGCGGGCCGAGCTGTCGGCGATCAGGGACGCAGGCGACGATTACGGGCGGTCGGCGCGCGGCGCCGGGACGACGGTCAATATCGAGTACGTCTCGGCCAACCCGACGGGGCCGATGCACATGGGGCATTGCCGCGGCGCGGTGGTCGGCGATGCGC
>CAXTJX010000015.1:0-50562 GCA_964244765.1 uncultured Sphingomonas sp.
ACCCTTCCACACCGCGGAAAATCCTGAAACCTTCAGGTGCGGTCACGCGCTAGGGCATTTCTCGCTGTCGTCGGATCCTCTCACCCTTCCCACTCGCCCGCGTCGCCGCGAGCACCCTCTCCCGACACCGTCCTCGGGTGTTCAGTCGCGGTCGCCCGTCAGAAAGGCGGGGGCGAAGTCGGGCGCGGGGCCGTTGTCGTCGCCGCCTGCACGCTCGGGCCGCGGGCCGCGGTCGCCGCCGCCGTCGCGACCCCCATCACGACGCGGGCCACGGCCGCCGTCGCCGTCACGGCGCGGACCGCGATCGCCGCCACCGCGCGGGCCACGATCGTCGCCGCGCGGGCTGCGCCCGCCGTCACCGTCACGCCGCGGGCCGCGGCCATCGCTCCGGGGCCCACGGTCGCCGCCCTCGCGCGGTTCTCGCGCGGGGCGGGTGTCTTCCAGCGCTTCGCCGGTTTCCTGGTTCACGACGCGCATCGACAGGCGAACCTTGCCGCGCGGATCGATCTCGAGGACCTTGACCTTGACTTCCTGGCCTTCGCTGAGGACGTCGGAGACCTTCTCGACGCGCTCGTTCCTGATCTCGGAGACGTGGACAAGACCGTCCTTGCCACCCATGAAGTTCACGAACGCGCCGAAATCGACCAGGTTGACGACCTTGCCGTCATAGACCTTGCCGACTTCGGCTTCCTCGACGATGCCCTTGATCCACTTGATCGCCGCGTCGATCTGCGCGGTGTCGGACGAGGAGACCTTGATCACGCCCTCGTCGTCGATGTCGACCTTGGCGCCGGTGGTCGCGACGATCTCGCGGATCACCTTGCCGCCGGTGCCGATGACGTCGCGGATCTTCGCCTTGTCGATCGTGAAGGTTTCGATGCGCGGGGCGTGCGCCGACAGTTCCTCGCGGGTGTGGTCGAGTGCCTTGGCCATCTCGCCCAGAATGTGCGCGCGGCCTTCCTTGGCCTGTTCGAGCGCCTTGCGCATGATCTCCTCGGTGATGCCGGCGATCTTGATGTCCATCTGCATCGTGGTGATGCCCTCGGACGTGCCGGCGACCTTGAAGTCCATGTCGCCCAAGTGATCCTCGTCGCCGAGGATGTCGCTGATCACGGCGAAGTCCTTGCCTTCCAGGATCAGGCCCATCGCGATACCCGAGACGGGCCGCTTGAGCGGCACGCCGGCATCCATCATCGACAGCGACCCGCCGCACACCGTCGCCATCGACGACGAGCCGTTCGATTCGGTGATGTCCGACAGGACGCGGATCGTGTAAGGGAATTCGTCCTTCGACGGCAGCACCGGATGCAGCGCGCGCCACGCCAGCTTGCCGTGGCCCACTTCGCGCCGGCCCGGCGCGCCGAAGCGGCCGACTTCGCCGACCGAATAAGGCGGAAAGTTGTAGTGCAGCATGAAGTTTTCGTACGAAAGGCCGGTCAGCCCGTCGATCATCTGCTCGGCATCCTTGGTGCCGAGCGTGGTGGTGCAGATCGCCTGCGTCTCGCCGCGGGTGAACAGCGCCGAGCCGTGCGCGCGCGGCAGGAAGTGGACCATCGCCTCGATCGGGCGGATCTGCGTGGTGGTGCGGCCGTCGATGCGCTGGCCATCCTTGAGGATCGCGGTGCGGACGATTTCCGCCTCGATCTTCTTGACCAGCTTCTGCGCGGCCATCTGGTCCTGCGGCGCGCTGCCCGCGAACGCCGTCTTCGCCTTGGCGCGGGCTTCGTTGAGCAAATTGGAGCGCTGCGACTTGTCGGTCACTTGATAGGCGGCGGCGATGTCGGCGCCAATCAGGTCCTTCAACTTGGCCTTGGCCGCCGAGAGATCGGCCTGCGCGGCCATTTCCCACGGGTCCTTGGCGGCCTGCTCGGCCAGATCGATGATGAGGTTGGCGGCCTCGCGGCAGGCCTTGTGCGCGAACTGGACCGCGCCGAGCATGACCTCTTCCGACAGCTCCCTGGCTTCGGATTCGACCATCATCACGGCATCGCCGGTGGCGGCGACGACCAGGTCGAGCTCGCCCGCCTTGATCTGCTCGACGGTCGGGTTGAGGATGTAGTCGCCGTCGACATAGCCGACGCGCGCCGCGCCGATCGGGCCCATGAACGGTACGCCCGAAATGGTCAGCGCGGCGGACGCGGCGACCATCGCCAGCATGTCCGGCTCGTTCTCGCCATCATACGAAAGAACCTGGCAGATCACGTTGATCTCGTTGTAGAATCCTTCGGGGAACAGCGGGCGGATCGGGCGGTCGATCAGGCGGCTGGTCAGCGTTTCCTTCTCGGTCGCGCCGCGCTCGCGCTTGAAGAAGCCGCCGGGGATGCGGCCGGCGGCGGAATATTTCTCCTGATAGTGGACGGTCAGCGGGAAGAAGTCCTGGCCTTCCTTCACGGATCTGGCGGCGGTCACGGCGCACAGCACCACGGTCTCGCCCAGCGTCGCCATCACGGCGCCGTCGGCCTGGCGCGCGACGCGGCCGGTCTCGAGGGTCAGGGTCTTGCCACCCCATTGGGTGGTCACGGTCTTGGTATCGAACATGTCTTTTCCTTCAACGCCGCCGGCCGGATGCCGACGGGGCCTTTGAGTGAGCCTTGAACGGCCCTGGGAATTAGGCCGAATTGCCATCTTCCCGTCGTCACCCCGGCCTTGTGCCGGGGTCCACTTCACCGCGTGGCCAAGCCCAACGGTGGATCCCGGCCTTCGGGCCGCTTCAAAGTATTACTTTGAAGGGAAGCCCTTCGCCGGGATGACGCAATACGCAAACGGCCCGCCGAGGCGGGCCGAACGATCGCGTCACTTGCGAAGCCCGAGCTTCGCGATGAGATCGGTATAGCGCGCGCCGTCCTTGTGGCGGAGATAGTCGAGCAGCGAGCGCCGCTTGTTGACCATCATCAGCAAGCCCCGGCGCGAATGATTGTCCTTCTTGTGGCCCTTGAAATGCTCGGTCAGGTTGCGGATGCGCTCGGTGAGGATCGCGACCTGGACTTCGGGGCTGCCGGTGTCGCCGTCGACTCGGCCATGTTCCTTGACGAGCGCGGTCTTGCGCTCTGCGGTGATCGTCATGTTACTTCCTTCGACATCGGCTTACAGGTTGAACCCGCGAACGACGCGGACCTCGCGGGTCCTGACCTCGACCAGCGCGACCGGAACATCGTCCGCAAGCGCGAAATAGGGGCCATCGTCTGCGGCGATCCCGATCAACACCCGCCCCTGTCGGAGCAGCCCTGCCTGATCGGGGGAGAGGGATAGAGCCGGGATGTCGTCCAGCCCTGCCCTCAACGGCAGGAGTATCGCTTCAAGGCCGCGCGCATGGCCCAGTCCGGCCAGTTTGTCCAGCGATATCGCGTGCGACAGGCCGAACGGGCCGGCCCTGGTACGGCGGAGCATGGTAACATGCCCGACCGTGCCGAGCGCCAGCGCGATGTCGCGGGCGAGGGAACGGATATAGGTGCCCTTGGAGACGTGCGCGGTCAAGGTGATCGATCCCAAGCCACCGTCACCCCCGCCCCTTCGGCGAAGCTCAGGACAGGCTTGTGCCGGGGTCCATTCGTCAGCGTGATCGCAGGCTTGTGGCACGGTTGACCCCGGCACGGGGTCGGGGTGACGAAGGGCCAGGGTCCGGATCGTCACCGACCGGCTCGCCAGCACCACATCCGCCCCCGCCCGCGCCAGATCATAGGCCCGCTCTCCATCCACCTTGAGCGCCGAATAGGCCGGCGGCACTTGCTCGATCGGCCCGGTGAAGCGCGCCAGCACCGCCTCGACCTGGCGCAAGGCCGGCCGCACGTCGCTTTCGGCAATCACCTTGCCCTCAAGGTCGAGCGTATCGGTCTGCGCGCCGAACGCGACGGTGAAGTCATACACCTTGTCGCTGTCGAGCATCCGCCCGGCGAGCTTGGTCGCCTCGCCCAGGGCGATCGGCAGCACGCCCGTCGCCAGCGGATCGAGCGTCCCGCCATGGCCGACCTTGATGCCGTGCCGGCCGGTGCGGTGGCCGCCCTCGCGCAACGCGCGCTTGACCGCCGAGACCGCTTGCGTCGAGCCCAGCCCGAGCGGCTTGTCGAGGATCAGCCAGCCATGCACGGGCCTCAAAGGCCGCCGAGCTGCGCGATGCTCAGGAAGAAGCCGGCGACCGCCAGCGCGATCGGCTGGATCGCGTGGCGGACCACGTCGAGCCGCGGGCTGATCGCCGGCAGGACGAGCAGCAGTACGAGCAGGATCGGCAAGCCGAAACGCGCCAGCCGGGCATAATGGATCGCGGCGGCGCGCGGGAGCAGACCCTGCACGACATGCCCGCCATCGAACGGCGGAAGCGGGATCAAGTTGAAGGTGCCGAGGAAGACGTTGATCAGCAGGAAGTTGAAGAGGTTCGCGAACACGAAGGCGGCGACCGTGCCGTGCGGCACCGTGCCGCCGCCGAAGCCGGTCATCGCCCCCAGCGCCAGCGCGGTGATGCCCGCCAGCACGAAGTTCGTCGCCGGTCCCGCCAGCGCGACCAGCATCATGTCGCGGCGCGGGTTGCGCAAGGCATTGCCGTCGATCGGCACCGGCTTGGCCCAGCCGAAGATCGGCGCATGCGCGACCGCGAGCACCAGCGGCAGCACCACCGTCCCGATCGGATCGACATGACGGAGCGGGTTGAGCGTCAGCCGCCCGCGCCGCTCGGCGGTGTGATCGCCGAAGAGGCGCGCGACATAGCCGTGCGCGACTTCGTGGAAGACGATCGCGATGACGAGCGGCACGAGCCACACCGCGACGGTATAGACGATATCGGGGTCGTTCATGGGTGTCCGTTCACATCGGGCGGCGGCGGGCGGCGCTCCGCTGACATGGCGACGACGGGCCCTTCGTTAAAGTGCCCGCGGCCGGCAAGCCCTTCGTTGAAGTGCCGGCGGCACAAGGCGACATACAGGTCGTTGCCGCCGATCGCGGTCTGCGCCCCCGCCGCGACCGCGCGGCCTGCGGCATCGACGCGCAGGTTCATCGTCGCCTTGCGCCCGCACGCGCACACCGATTTGATCTCGACCAGCGCGTCGGCGATGGCGAGCAGCCGCGCCGACCCCTCGAACAGATTGCCGAGGAAATCGGTGCGCAAGCCATAGGCCAGCACCGGGATGCCGTGTTCGTCGGCGAGCGTCGCAAGCTGGTCGACCTGGCGCGCGGTAAGGAATTGCGCCTCGTCGACCAGCACGCAGGCGGGTGGCGCCTCGGCGCCGTCTTCATCTGGCCGCACCACCACCGCGACCAGATCGGTATCGCGCTCGAACGCCACCGCATCCGCCGCCAGCCCGATCCGCGAGGTGATCGTCCCCGCCGCGAACCGGTCGTCCACGCCCGCGGTCAGCAGCACCGTGCGCATCCCCCGCTCGCGATAGTTGAAATCGGCCTGGAGCAGGTTGGTCGATTTCCCGGCATTCATCGAGGCGTAGTAGAAATAGAGCTTGGCCATCAGGCCAGCGTTTCGATGACGATCGGGGCATTGATACCGACGTCGGTTGCGATACTGCGATCGAATGTCGCGAATGTTCCGATCTTGGCCGCCGAGGCGAGATGGATCATGTCGGCCAAATCCGCACCAGCGCGATACCGTTCGATCGCCCATGATGCGAGCGCGATGCGAGCTACGGCGATGCGATCTAGGCTGAGTAACAGTTCAAGCGCATCGGCCACGTCGGCGCGGGGCAAGCGATAGCGGCTTTGCAACACCCACCCGGTTTCAAGCAGTACGCCCAACGAAACGAACAACGGATCACGAAGCATCAACGATCGTGCCGCCGAGACCTGTGCCTCGTCATCATCAAGCACAAGGCGAAGAACGATATTGGTATCGACTGCTATCAATCGTCGTCGCGTCCGTGCCAGAGCTGGTCGAAATTGACGGTCATGTCCTCGATCGCGACGGGCGGACCGTTATATTTCGGTACGCGTCGGCGGAATTCCTCATAACTGATCTTCGTTCTAGGTAATTCGGGCGCGTCAAGCACGATACGCCGACCGATCCGCGACAAGGTCAGCTTTTCACCAGCCTTCAATTGCAAGGCGTCGCGAATATCCTTCGGAATGACGATCTGCCCCTTTGACGAAATGCTGATCTCGATGCCCATCTCGGTAAGATGCGTCTTACCGCACGATTTGTCAATCGTCCGCCGTCAAATCCCGCGCCACATGCGGGTCGCGCAGCAGGGCATCGATATGGCTGCCCTCGTCGAAGCTCTCGTCGGCCAGGAACTTGAGCTTGGCGGCATATTTCATCCGCACGCGCGCGGCGACCTCGCGCTGGAGATAGGCGGTGTTGCTGCGCAGCGCCTTGAGCACCGCGTCCTCGTCGCGGCCGAGCAGCGGCTTCATGAACACCGTCGCGTGGCGCAGGTCGGGCGACATGCGAACCTCGGTGATCGTCACCGGATGCTTGGCCAGCACCGCGTCATGCACGTCGCCGCGCGCGAGGATGTCGCTCAGCGTATGCCGCATCTGCTCGCCGACGCGCAGCAGCCGGACCGAACGGGTTTCGGGGGAGTCCACCGTCAATCGCTCGCTTCGACTTCGACAGGCAGAATGTCCTCGATGGATACGTCCAGCGCCGCAGCCAGCTTGCGCCACAGTGCCGGGCGTCCTTGCAGTTTGCCGTTCTCCAACTGCGAGAGCATGGGCTGCGTCGCCCCAGCCAGCTTGGCAAGCTGTGTGAGCGTAAGACCGCGATAGGTCCGCCAAACGCGCAACGGGCTCTCGCCGGCAATGATGCGCTCGACAAGTTCCATCGGAACATATTCCTCGCCCGCGGCATGCCGTCGCTCCGCCATGTCGGCTGCCCGAATATCAGCCAGATCCTCTTCGAGCGCCAACAACCGTTCATAATCGGAAATACCGAGCACGACGACCTTGCTACCCGCAATCTCGAGAAATTGAACCGACATCTTAATCCTCGTACACCGCGCCACGCGGGCCAATCTCGTCCACGATCAACGTATCGTCCTCGATTCTGACTAGGACCCGCCAATATTGCACTCGCAGCCGAGATTGAGGACGACCCTTCAATCTCGTCACGTTCTGATCCAGCGACTCGGGGACGGCCGCAAGCGCCCGTATTTTCGCGGCGATCAGAACGCGCTTGTTGGAACTTGCCAGACCACGCTGAGCAGCCTTGGACAATACCACTTTCATAATTAGATATTAGCTAATTATCGGCTAGTCTGCAATATAGTATTCGAACGACTTATAAAGTCCGTTCCCTCAGCTCCACCTCGAACGTCTCCAGGAAATCGCCCGCCTTGATGTCGACGAAGTTCGACGTGAACGTCACACCGCACTCCAGCCCGGCGCGGACCTCGGCCACGTCGTCCTTGAACCGGCGCAGCGAGGCGATTTCGCCTTGGTAGATGATGACGTCCTCGCGCGTGATGCGGGCCTTCAAGGCCTTGCGGATATTGCCCTCGGTGACGAGCAGGCCCGCCGCCTTGCCGTGCTTGCCGGCCGAGAACACCTCGCGGATCTCGGCGCGGCCGACGACCGTCTCGAACGCCTCGGGGCCGAGCTCGCCCGCCATGCCGGCGCGGATCTCGTCGGTCAGCGTGTAGATCACGTCGTAATATTTGAACGCGACCTTGTGCCGCTCGGCGATCTCGCGCGCCTTGGCGTTGGGGCGGACGTTGAAGCCGATGATCGGCGCGCCGCTGGCACCCGCCAGCGTCACGTCGCTCTCGGTGATGCCGCCGACGCCCGAATGCAGCACGCGCGCCTTGATCAGGTCGGTCGAGATCTTGTTGATCGCGCCGACGATCGCCTCGACCGAGCCTTGCGTATCGGCCTTGACGACCAGCGGGTATTCGATCGCCTGCTTTTCCTTGAGCGCGGAAAACATGCTCTCCAGGCTGGCGGGGCCGCCGGCGGTGCGTTTGCTGGTCATCACGCCCTGGCGGTATTCCGCCACTTCGCGCGCGCGCGCCTCGTTCTCGACCACCGACAGCGGATCGCCCGCGCGCGGCACGCCGGACAGGCCGAGCACCTCGACCGGCAGCGACGGGCCGGCGACCTTGATCTGCTGGCCCTTGTCGTCGGTCATCGCGCGCACCTTGCCGCTTTCGCCGCCGACCACGAAGATGTCGCCGACCTTCAAGGTCCCGCGGTTGACCAGGATCGTCGCGACCGGGCCGCGGCCCTTGTCGAGCTTCGCCTCGATCACCGTCCCCTCGGCCGGCCGGTCGGGATTGGCCTTCAGTTCGAGCAGTTCGGCCTGGAGCTGGATCTTCTCGATCAGTTCGTCCAGCCCGGTCTTCTTGAGCGCGGACACTTCGACGTCCTGCACGTCGCCCGACAATTCCTCGACCACGACTTCGTACTGGAGCAGCGCCTCGCGCACTTTCTGCGGGTTGGCGTCATGCTTGTCGACCTTGTTGATCGCGACGATCATCGGCACGCCGGCGGCCCTGGTGTGGTTGATCGCCTCCACCGTCTGCGGCTTGATGCTGTCGTCCGCCGCGACGACGAGCACGACGATGTCGGTCACGTTCGCGCCGCGCTGGCGCATCTCGGTAAAGGCTTCGTGGCCCGGCGTGTCGAGGAAGGTAACCTTCGACTTGTCCTTCAGCGTGACCTGATACGCGCCGATATGCTGGGTGATGCCGCCGGCCTCGCCCTTCACCACGTCGGTGCCGCGCAGCGCGTCGAGCAGCGAGGTCTTGCCATGATCGACATGCCCCATGATCGTCACCACCGGCGGACGCGGGATCGCCTGCTCGTCGGCATCTTCATGCGTGTCGTTGGTCAGGTCGACGTCCGCATCGCTGACGCGCACGATGTTGTGGCCGAATTCGGTGACGAGCAGCTCGGCGGTGTCCTGGTCGATCGTCTGCGTCATCGTGACGGGCGACCCCATCTTGAACAGCATCTTGACCAGGTCCGCGCCCTTTTCGGCCATGCGGTTGGCGAGTTCCTGCACGGTGATCGCCTCCGGCACGACGACGTCGCGGACCTGCTTGGCCTGCGCCTCGCGCGGGCCGCCCATGCGGCGATGTTCCTTTTCGCGCGCGCGCTTGAGCGCGGCGAGCGAACGGGCGCGGGCGCCGTCGCCATCGTTGAGCGCGCGGTTGACGGTCAGCTTGCCGCCGCGCCGCTCGTCGCCCTTGCGGTCGCGCTGGCCGGGACGCGAGGGTGCTTCGCCAGCCGGCGCCGCGACGCCGATAGCGGCGCGCTTGGGCGTGCCGGGGGCCGCGGGTGCGGTCGTTTCGGCGACCGGCTCGGGCGTCGCCGCGGGCGCGGGGCGGGGGCGCTCCGGACGCGGCACCGGCGTGAACAGGCGCGGCGCGGGGATCGACGGATCGAGCGTGATGCCGACCGAGCGTTCCGGCGCAGGCGCAACGGGCGTCGCCTCGGTCGCGGTCGCGGCGGCCGCGACCGGCTCGGCGGCCGGCTGCGGCGCGGGTTCGGGCGCGGCGGCGCTGTCGGGGGCGTCGCCCGCGCGCCGGTTCTCCTCGGCGCGGCGGCGATCTTCCTCGGCCGCCTCGATCCGCTCGCGTTCCTCGCGGCGGCGCGTTTCCTCCAGCGCGTTCATGCGCGATTCGTCCGCCTCGCGCAGCAGCTTGGCCTGCAATTCCTGGCGGGACAGCAGCGCATTGCCGGGCGAGGTGGGCGCGGCGGCGGGGGCGGCGGGTTGCGGCGCGCGGGCCAACGGCGCCGGGGCGGGTGCTTCCTCGACGACGGGCGCCTCGACCGGGCCACCGGGACCGAGCACGCGGCGGCGCTTCACCTCGACCACGACGGTGTTCGACCGCCCGTGGCTGAAGCTCTGCTTGACCTTGCCGGTCTCGACCGTGCGCTTCAGCCCCAGCGGCTGGCGCATCCCGAGCTTCGGCTTTTCGTTGTCGGTGTCGCTCACTCAAGTTCCTCGCATGTGTCGTCGTCCGCGACGGCGTTGCCCGCTATGACAGAAGGCAACCCGGCCGGGATATTTCGAAGCGGCGATGCGCCCTGCGAAACGGTTTCGCAAGGCTCAAGAGCCGGTCGGGGTCCGATGAAATGCAGCCAGCGGTCGAGCGTTTCGCTCACCCGCCGCGCCGCATCGCGTTCTGTCAGGCCGATATGTACCACATTCTGGCGGCCCAGTGCCACGGCCAATATGGTGCGCGACACCGGCAGTGCCAAGCCCCTGCGTGCGCTGCCCTCCGCGTCGCTGCCGACGCGCCATGCCTGGTCGAGCTTGCGGTTGCCGTCGGTGCCGGCGTCGGCGGCGTGGAGCAGCAAATGCAGCTTGCCCGCGCGCGCGGCGGCCTCGATCCGTTCCGCGCCGGTGAGGAGGGTGCCGGTGCGCGCCTCCAGCCCGAGCCGGTCGAGCGCGGCGCGTTGCAGCGCGGTGGCGATCATGCCGGGCAGGTCGTCGGGGATCAGGACAGGTGTGGTCTTGAACGCCCTGGCGAGCGCGCCCTTGAGCTTGCCCCTGGCGATGGCGGTGTCCAGCGCGTCGCGCGTCACGCCGATCCACGCGCCGCGGCCCGGGGCCTTGGCGCGCACGTCCGGGAACACCGCGCCGTCGGGCGACAGCGCCAGCCGGACCAGCGACTCGCGCGCCGCCCGCTCGCCGAGCAGGATGCAGCGGCGGATGGGGTCGGCGGTCATGTGCATGCACTCAAGCGTTTCGTCACCCCGGACTTGTTCCGGGGTCCACCGTGCCGCACAGTCCACGATCCGGGATCACGCTGCACGATGGCCCCCGGCACAGGCCTGTCCTGAGCTTCGCCGAAGGGGCCGGGGTGACGAAGGGAAAACGAATGCGGGAGCGCAATCCGTGCGTCTATATTCTTGCGAGCGGCTTCAACGGTACGCTCTATACGGGCGCGACGTCTAATTTGATCGGTCGCATCATGCAGCATCGGGATGGCACGTTCGAGGGCTTCACCAAACGGCACAGCGTCATACGCCTCGTCTGGTACGAGGTCGCAGACACGATGGACGCGGCGATCACCGCAGAAAAACGCATCAAGAAGTGGCGGCGAGCGTTCAAGATGAATCTCATCGAGCGCGACAACCCGCCTTGGCACGATCTCGCTGTCACGCTGGGCTTGCCCCCGCTCCCATGGCCCGGCATCCCGGCCTTGTTCCTGGAACCACGGTGCGGCGCGTCCAACGCCGATCGAGCGCGCGGCTAAGTGGCCCCTGGAACAAGTCCGGGGTGACGGCACCTTTTCGACGTCCCGTAGCCCTAGCGCGTCATTGCGAGGGAACCGCATGCGCGTCCTCCCTCGATGGGGCGGGTGCGGGCGCATCGCGATTCGCCAGCAGCACCCCGCCCGCAGCGTAATTCTCCGTCGATACTTCCTCGATCACGATCTGCACGCCGTCCGGGTGCTTGCCCAGGCGCTCGACCAGCGACCGGGTCACGTCGGCGACGAGGGCGGCCTTTTGGTCCTTCGTCGCCGTGCCGGCGATGCGGATGTTGACGAACGGCATCAGGCACCGACATCCTGGGGCGAACCCTCCGCCGCGGCCGGCGCGTCCTCGTCCTCGAACCAGTGCGCGCGCGCGGCCATGATGATCTCGTTGCCCTGCGCCTCGCTCAGATTGTAATCGCCGAGCACGCCGCCCCGGTCCTCCAGCCGTCCTTCCGGGCGCTTGCTCGGCTCCGTACCCTCGGCGCGGCGGCGCGGTTCCTGGCGCTTCTTCTGGATCAGTTCGTCGGTCGCGAGATCGGCGAGGTCGTCGAGCGTCCTGATCCCCGTTTTGCCCAGCGTGACCAGCATCGCCTCGTTGAGGTGCGGCAGCGCGGCCAGCGCGTCCTCCACGCCCATGCCGCGGCGTTCCTCGCGATTGGCGGCCTCGCGGCGTTCGAGCGCCTCGGCCGCGCGGCTTTGCAACTCGGCGGCGAGATCCTCGTCGAACCCTTCGATCGAGGCGATCTCGTCGACCTCGACATAGGCGACCTCCTCCAGCGCGCCGAAACCCTCGGCGACCAGCAACTGCGCCAGCGTCTCGTCGACGTCGAGCTCGGTCTGGAACATCTCGGTGCGCTCCAGGAATTCCTTCTGGCGCTTCTCGCTCGCGTCCTGCTCGGTCAGGATGTCGATCGCCTTGCCGGTCAACTGGCTGGCGAGGCGGACGTTCTGGCCGCGCCGGCCGATCGCGAGGCTGAGCTGGTCGTCGGGCACGACCACCTCGATGCGGTCCTCCTCCTCGTCGATCACGACGCGGCTGACGCTGGCCGGCTGGAGCGCGTTGACGACGAAGGTCGCGGTGTCGGGCGACCACGGGATGATGTCGATCTTCTCGCCCTGCATCTCCTGCACCACCGCCTGCACGCGGCTGCCCTTCATGCCGACGCACGCGCCGACCGGATCGATGCTCGAATCGTGGCTGATGACGCCGATCTTCGCGCGGCTACCGGGGTCGCGCGCGGCCGCCTTGATCTCGATGATGCCGTCGTAGATTTCCGGCACTTCCTGCGCGAACAGCTTCTTCATGAAATCGGGGTGCGCGCGGGAAAGGAAGATCTGCGGGCCCCGGTTCTCGCGGCGGACGTTGAGGATCAGCGAGCGGATGCGGTCGTTGACGCGCACCACTTCGCGCGGGATCTGCTGGTCGCGGCGGATGACGCCTTCCGCGCGGCCCAGGTCGACCACGACATGGCCGAACTCGACGCGCTTCACCACGCCGGTGATGATCTCGCCCATGCGGTCCTTGAATTCCTCGTGCTGGCGCTCGCGCTCGGCGTCGCGGACCTTCTGGAAGATGACCTGCTTGGCGGCCTGCGCGGCGATGCGGCCGAATTCGATGGGGGGCAGCGGATCGACGATGTAATCGCCGACGACGGCGTCCTGCTGGAGCTTCTGCGCTTCCTTGAGGTTCACCTGCTTGAAATAATCGTCGACCGCCTCGACCACTTCGACCACGCGCCACAGGCGGAGGTCGCCGCTGGTCGGGTCGAGCTTGGCGCGGATGTCGTTCTCCGCGCCGTAACGGGCCTTGGCAGCGCGCTGGATCGCGTCCTCCATCGCCTCGATGACGATGCCCTTGTCGATCATCTTCTCGGTCGCGACGGCGTTGGCGATCGCGATCAGCTCGGCGCGGTTGGCGGTGACGCCGGAAGTCGAGCTGGAATTCCCGGGGGTGGCGGCCATCAGTTCAGTTCCTCTTCAGCGGCGCTTTCGGCCGGTTCGTCTTCGATTTCTTCGATCCCCTCCATCGAGAGGGGACGGGTGGCGGCGATCAGCGCGTCGGTGAGCAGCAGCTTGGCGGTGCCGACCTGCGCGAACGGCACGTCCATCTCGCCATGTTTGGCGACATAGACGGTGATCGTGTCGCCGGACACGCCCTTCAGCAACCCGGTCAGCACCTTGCGCCCGTCGATCGGCGCGGCCAGCGCGATCCGCGCCTCGTGGCCCGCCCAGTCGGCGAAATCCTTGAGCCGGGTGAGCGGCCGGTCGATGCCGGGCGACGACACTTCGAGGCGGTACTCCTCGGTGATCGGGTCGCGGCCCGCGGCTTCCAGTTCGTCGAGCCGGTCGGAGATGCGGCGCGACAGTCCGGCGCAATCGTCGATCGTGAGCTGGCGCGTGTCGGGGCGCTCGGCCATCACCTGCAACGTCAGGTCGCCCTTGCCGCCGAACAGCTTGACGCGCACCAGATCGAAGCCGAGCGCTTCGGCTTCGGGGGCGATCAGCGCGGTGAGGTCGGGTGTTTCAGGCAATGCCGGTCCGTACGCAAGGGTCTTTGGCGCCGGAACCGGGTGGCTCCAGCCTCTTCACCTGACGATGTAGAGAGTGAGCGCGGATATAGGCCGCTCGCGCGGCGCTGGCAAGCGGGCGATTGTTCGACACCGTCGTTACCCGGACTTGTTTCCGGGGTGACGACGGTATGATAGCCTGCCTCAGCCGGCTCGTCAGAAGCGGCGTTCTTGAAGATTTTCGGAAAAAGGCACCTTCCCTGTGGCGAGTTTCCCCGGAACCTGGGCACCGCGAGGAACCACAGGAACGTGAGGGTTGCCGAGTCGAAGCCGTTGACCGGACGGTAAGGAGAGATCGTTGGAAACCGGTTCATGCAGCGGATGGGCGTACGCTACCCGATCAAGCGATTGTGGCCGGGAAGCTCGACCGTCCTTCCCGACGCCGCCGCGGGGACGCCCGACCAGGCCGATGCGCTGGCAAGCGCCTGCTCCACCGGCAGGCACTGGAAGCCGTGCGCTGGTTCGACGAAGGCATCGTGCGCGATCCCGTGCGGCCGATGTCGGCGCCGCGCTCGGTTGGGGGGCTCGCCATGGACGGGCGGTCCGCTCGGTTATATCGACGGGATCGGGGCGGCAGCGTTCGTTGCCGAGTGCGACCGGCTCGCCGCCGTTCACGGTGAACGGTTCGCGCCGCCCGGCGGCTTGCGCGTCATGGCCGCCGGGGGCGTCAGTTACTATGCGGCGGGCGAAGCGGCGGCCGCCCGGAAGCGGCCGCCCGAACCGGGGAGATCGCATGCAGATCGAAGGCAGATCGGCGCTCGTGACGGGGGGCGCGTCCGGACCTGGCGCGGCAACCGCGGCGATGTTGGCGCGAGGCGGCGCGAACGTCACGGTCTTCGACCTCGACGAAGCGCTTGGGCGAGAGACGGCCGCCACGATCGGCGGCGGTTTCCTCAAGGTCGACATTGCCGATGATGCGGGCGTCGCGGTCGCGGGTGCGGCCGAGGGCATCCATGCCTTTCCGGAAGGGTGCCGGGCGGTGTTTCGGTGAGCGACGGCGGCACACCGATCCGGCCAGGCCCGCTCGCCGGGGTGAGGGTGCTGGAGTTCGCGGGCATCGGCCCCGGGCCATATTGCGCCATGCTGCTGTCCGACCTCGGCGCCGAGGTGCTGCGGGTCGAGCGGCCGGGCGGCAATGGCTGGCCTAATCCGGTCATGGACCGCGGCCGGGCGATGCTGGAGATCGATATCCGGGTGCCTGAGGGACGGGATCGCTGCCTGGCCGCCGCAAAGAGGGCGGACGTTCTGATCGAGGGGTTCCGGCCCGGCGTCATGGAACGGCTGCGGCTCGGCCCGGAGGACGTGTGCGGGCGCAATCCCCGGCTGGTCTACGGACGGATGACGGGCTGGGGCCAGGATGGCCCGCTCGCCGCCGCGGCCGGACACGACATCAACTATATCGCGCTGACCGGGGCGCTCGCCGCGATTCGCCCCCGGCAAGGCACGGCCATTCCGCCGCTCAATCTGGTCGGCGATTTCGGCGGCGGTTCGTTGTTCCTGGCGCTCGGCATCGTGGCGGCGCTCTGGGAACGCGAGCGCTCGGGGCTGGGCCAGGTGGTGGATGCGGCCATCGTCGACGGTGTCACGTCGATGATGGCGATGTTTTCGGAAGCGGTCCCGTCCGGCCGGATATCGCTGGAAAAGGATCGCAACGTGCTGGGCGGGGCGGCGCATTTCTATCGCTGCTATACATGCGCGGACGGCAAGGAGGTTTCGGTGGGTCCGCTGGAGCCGCATTTCTACAAGGAACTGCTGGACCGGATCGGAGCGCCCGCGGATCTGCTCGAGGCGCAGAACGACGATACGCTGTGGCCCGAGCGCGGCGAAGCACTCGCCCGCCTGTTCGCGACCCGCAGCCGTGACGAATGGTGTGCCCTCCTCGACGGGACGGACGCCTGTTTCGCGCCTGTCCTGGAACTGAACGAGGTGGCGTCCCATCCCCACATGGCCTGGCGTGGCAGTTACATCGACCGGGATGGCGTGCTGCACCCGGCCCCCGCACCAAGGCTGTCGCGAACCCCGCCGGACATCGGCGACGCGCTGGAGGGCGAGGCGGTGTTGAAACGGTGGCTGGCATGAGGGCGGCGGTCGGTCCCCGACCGTGACCCGTCGAACGCTTTCTTACCCTTCGGTAACTTCTATCGACCTGCAAGCCGGAGACGGGCTTGGTAAAGCGCTGGCCGGTATGTCGGACTGGTCGTCGTCGATCGATCGACGCCGTTATCGAGGAGCTTGCGCATGGCCGGAAAAACAGCCGCGAAGGCGACACGGCCGAAGCGGGGGACGATTACCGAACAGGTCATGCTCGATACGTCCGCGGTGACGTTCTACGAAAAAGGCCATGATCGTACCAGCCTGGAAGACATTGCGAGCGCACTCTCCATCACGAGGCCGATCCGGTGCCTTGCGTTTCCGGCATATCGAGACGATCCTTGATGATCTTCAGCGCTTCCCGCAGCATGCCGTGGAACATGCCCAGCACGACGAGGCGGATGATCCCGGACGCAAGCCGGTTTCCGGGAAACAGCGTATACGTCCACTCGATGTGCGTGCTGGCCGACTCCACCGGCGTGAATTTCCAACGGCCTTCGAACCGGCTCATCAGGAAGCGCAGGACGGGCGAGGTGAAATGCTCGTTCCGGTAGCTGAACGCGCTGTGGGGAACGACCGTGAGCAGCGTCTCGGTGGAGGACGAGCCGTCGGCCAGCGTCACCGTCCGGGTCAGGCCCGCCTTGTTCCATCCTTCGACGACGCTGGTGTGCGCCACGCCCGGGATCATTCGATATCCCTTGAAGATCACGCGCAGATCGATCGGCACGATATGGTCGAACGCCACGTCGGCGGGTGCGCCGACGATGGCCGTCACGGTGGTGGAAAGCGGCTTGGGCATGAGTTGTCGCAATCGGTGCCGGAGCAAGCTATGTAGATGGGGTGCATCCCGCGCACCTTCAATTCGCTTTTCCGTGGTTGAGCTCGCACCGGTCCCGAACGTCCGGAAACAGCCGGTTCAGGCGCGCGCGGCGGCGACGGTCGAGGCGCTGCATATCGCGACGATTCACGTTCTGACCGACCAGGGCCTCGCGCGCTGCACGACGACGCGCATCGCCGCGCGGGCCGGCGCATCGGTCGGCAGCCTCTATCAATATTATCCGAACCGCGATGCCTTGCCGGCCGCCGTGCCGGGCGAGCACCTCGATCGCATCGCCGCGGCGGTGGAACGCGCCTGCCTCGATCATCGCCGGCAGCCGGTCGCCGTGATGGCCGAAGGTCTCGTCCATGCCTTCCTGACGGCGAAGCTGCACGACCTCCGGGAAGCCAGGGCATTCTATGCCGTCGCCACGATCGCGGCGGCGCGGCGCTCGTCGTGCGCGCCGCCGCGCGCGGGGTTCGCGCCGTCGAGGCGATGCTGATAACGGCGCCGGACGCCAGCTTCGACGATCCCGGCATCGTCGCGACAGTGGCGTTCAATGCTCTCGTGGGGGGCCGTCCGGATCGTGCTGGAAGGCCAGCCGCGAGAGGGATTCGTCGATCGCGTCGAAACGGAACTGCTTCGTCTCGTCATGGCCTGTCTGACCGACGGATCGAACCGCTCGGGCCGAGCCGTTTCCGAATGAACGCATGGGGTAACGATGACCAGGTTCAACCAACGTGCTGCATGGCGGGTGCTGCGCTGCGTGGATCCGGAGCATCGTTGCCGGGGTCATTGCTTTCGCGGTATCGCCGATCACGGCGTCACGTTGCGCCATCGTGCCGGAAACCGGCCTTCCTTGTCGCGGAAGGATCGGACGAACCTGAAGCGCTCGGTCCCTGTCTCGCTGGCGGCACCTGTCCTGTCAGGCATGATGGCGAGCACCTTGGAGCCCGGCCCGGCATAAGAAGGCCAGGCCGGGAGCCCGGCACCATTGGGATCGCCCGTCCTGGCGAAATTCGTCCAATACGCCGTCATCAGGTCGGCAGCCTCGCTGTCGCGCCGGCCGGGGTCGCCGTTTCCGCGGCCCAGCATCGGCGAGTCGAGATTGCCGAACACGTATTTTACCTCGGCGGTATGATTGGCGACTGGCGAATAGGGTGAGGTGAACGAAAATTGATATGCATAGACCCCGGTTCGCCGCGCGCGCTGTTGCAGTGCGAGCAACTCCCAGGTCTGCTGCGAGATGACGAGATCGCCGATCAGCGTAGCGGACGACGACGCCGCATCGGACGACGGATAGACCGCCTCGGCCGCTGCCATCCGGTCGGCGCCGAACAGTCTGGTTGCCGCTGCCCGGAACGTCTGCGGCGTTTCGTGCGGGAGCGCGCGCGGCAGGAACAGCGGCGCCTCCTCCTTCGCGTTCCAGCCGGCGAGCAGCGGCACCCTGGCCGCGGCACCGCGTGCGAAGACGGCGGCGGGCGCCTCGCGCAGAACGTAGCCATCGACGCTCGGCGCAAAGGCCGTCGTGCCGGGATCGCGCCGGACATCCCACCGGGTCGCGGTGTTGAGCCGGTCGGCGGGCATCGCCCGAAGTGCGGCGAGATCGGCGGCGCCCATCCGCTGCTGGAACGCCGTGCCGCGCGCCAGCGCCTCCGCATGCGTGGCGATCGAGCCGTGCTCGCCGTCCCAGAAGGCGCCGCTCTCGGCGATCGCCTTGGCGAACAGCTCCGTGGCCCTGGGCGATGCCATCAGCATCCCGACCGCGTGCGCGCCCGCCGACTCGCCGAAGATGGTGACGTTCGCCGGGTCGCCGCCAAAGGCCGCGATGTTGGCGCGCACCCAGCGCAATGCCGCGATCTGGTCCTGCAGCCCGTAATTGCCGGACGCCGGCCCCTCGCGGTCCAGCCCGGGATGCGCCATGAAGCCGAGCACGCCCAGCCGGTAGTTGATACTGACCAGGACCACGCCGCGTTTCGCCAGCACGGTGCCGTCATAGCCGGGCTGCGCCGACGATCCGAACACGAAGCCGCCGCCATGGATCCAGACCATCACCGGGCGCTTGGCCGCCGCGCCGGGCGGTGGCGTCCAGACGTTGAGCGTCAGGCAGTCCTCGCTCTCCACCACCGTCGACGGACCGCCCGGAAGGGGCGAAGCGAAGCAGGGCGTGCCGAACCGCGTCGCATCGCGCGGGCTCGTCCAGCGCGGGGCCGGCTGCGGCGGGCGCCAGCGCAGCGGCCCGACCGGCGGCGCGGCATAGGGAATGCCCTTGAAGGCGACGACCCCGCCGTCGGACGCGGCACCGTGCACCGCGCCCGAGCGAGTGACGACATCGAGCGTCCGGGCCGCGGCGGGGGCAGCCGTCATGAGCAGCAGGGCGGTTAGCGGCGACAGCGCGGATTTCATGGTCGACCTCCGGTAAGAACGGCATAGGGGCGGGAAAGGGGCTTCGTCGGCATCATCGGCGCGCGAGCAGCGGGTGGACGACGCGCTCCTCCACCGCGACGCGCTCGCGCAGGCGGGCGAGCATGTCGGCGACCGAATGGCGATATCCGTCCCAGTCCGCCGTCACGTCCGCCGACGGCCAGCGCGCGACATGGTGCGCCGCGGCCTCGTGATACTCGTGCAGCACGCGCCGATACTCGTCGATCGCAGCCTTGACGCGCGGATCGGCAGCGAGACGCAAGGCCGGCAGGACCGCTCCGTCGACATGCGTGAGGTGAACGCGCAACGCCCGCGAGAAGCGCAGCCGTGCGCTGGCGAGCATTCCGCCGTCGGGTGACGTGGCCAGCGCGCTCAGACGTTCCATGTCCAGTGCCGCGGCCAGGACGGCGTCGTTGATCGCCTTCAGGTCGGTCAGCAGGCGGTCGATGTCGGCTCCGCTACCGGCAGGCGTCGGGGCGTCAGCCATGTCGCGGCTCCGCCCCCGCCATGAACGCCGTCAGGACGGGATTGAAGGCCGGGACGAGGTTGGGGAAGTGATCGGGGGAGGCGACGATGCGGTGCTCGCCGCCGCCGACCGCCGCGACGCGCGCGCCGACCGCGTCGAACGATCGGCTCCAGCCGCCGGTCACCACCAGCAACGGAATGCCCGCGGCCTTGACCGCCTCCAGTTCCGTGCGGAGCGTTTGCGCCGAGGGCACCTTGAGCTTGGCGATGCCGCGTCCCATCGCCTTCAGTTCCGCGCGGCTCGATCCGCCGCGAATGCCGCCGGGAATGCCGATCAGCCTGGCGAAGCGCACCGCGCGACGCTCCGGCGAGAAGGAGAAGAGGAGCGTCGCCACCAGCTTCAGGACGAAGCGGCGGACATGCGGATCGTCGATCGCCAGCTTCTGCATGCCCGGCTCGATCAGCGTCAGCGAGCGCACCGCATCCGGGCGGCGAGCGGCGGCGGCGAGCGCGACGCAGCCGCCGAACGAATGGCCGACCAGATGCGCGCCGTCGCCGAGCAGGTCGGCCACCCAGGCGCCGTCGGCTTCGGCATCGTCGGGGCGACCGGGGGCGGGGCTGGCGCCGTGACCCGGACGATCGGGCACGACCAAGTGCCAGCCCTCGTCGCCAAGCGCCCGCTGCGCGGCGAAATGATGGTCGCCCCCTACCCTGCTGCCTTGCGCACTGCCATGGACGAGCACGACCCGAGGCCCGGAATGGCCCCACTGCGCGACGTGGATCGACGCCAGGTTCGACATATGATGCTCCCCTATGCCGCCGCGTGCCGGGCGGTCGCGAGACGCCCGTCCTGCGCCGCGCCCGACCACAACACCAGCCCGGCGACGATCGCACAGGCGCCGAAGGCCGCGGAGACCGCGCCGTGGCCCAGCCCCGCGGCGAACAGCCATCCCGCGAGCAGCGGCGCCGCGGCGCTGCCGATCCGGCCGATGCCGATGACGAACCCGCTGCCCGAGGCGCGGCCCTCCGTGGTGAAGCTGACCGCGAACGTCGCGTACAGCCCGGCGATGCCGCCGAACAGGAAGAAGCCGCAGACCCCCGCGGCCAGCACCAGCAAGGGCAGTGCCGCCGGCGTGATGCCGAACGCCGCCGTCGCGAGGCCCAGCCCGACCATGGCCGTGACCGTCAGCCGGTTCAGCCCGGCCCGGCGCGAGAGCCAGCCCAGCGTCACGCCGCCGGCGATCCCGGCGAGGTTGGCGACCGCCGCCACGAGGCTGGCGGTCGCGGGACGGAATCCGGCCTCGGCCACCATCTGCGGCAACCAGCTCAGCACGTAATAGACCGCCATGACGAACAGCAGGTTGGCCGCCGTGATCCTGAGCGTCGTCGCCCGCTGGCCGGGTGCGAAGACCGCGGCATAGCCGGCGCGGCCCCGCGCGGCCGCGGGCGGGAGCGCGCGCACCGGGTCCAGCCCGCATCGAGCCAGCAGCGCGTTCACGCGTGCGAGGCTATCGCCGCGACGCCGGGCCACAAGGAAGGCCAGCGGCTCGGGCAGGAAGGCGAGCACGACCGGGAGCGACAGGCACGCCGCGAGCGCACCGGCCATGAACACGGCCGGCCAGCCATAGGCCTGGAGCAGCACCGCCGAGGCCAGGCCGCCGACGAGGCCGCCCAGCGGATAGCCCATCGCCATCAGCGCCAGCGCGAACGCGCGCCGCTTCGCATTGGCGAACTCGGCCGCGAGCGGGTTGATGACCGCGACCATCGCGCCGATGCCCAGCCCGGTCAGCACACGCCAGGCGATCAGTTCCGCCACCGTCCGTGCGAACGCCGACAGCAGCATGCCGGCGGCCATCAGCACCAGGCTGCCGAGCACCAGCCGCCGCCGTCCGACGACATCGGCAAACGGCGCGAGCAGCAGCGATCCCAGCGCCATGCCCGCCAGCCCGGCCGACAGCAGCCCGCCGAGCGCCGCCTTGCCGACGCCCCAGTGCAGCGCGATCGCCGGCGCGGCGAAGGTGACTGACAGGACGTCATAGCCATCCAGCGCCGACAGCGCGACCGTCACCGCCACCGCCGCGACCTGCGTGCCGCTCATCGGCGCCGCGTCGAACCGGGCGCGCGGATCGACCATGGCGGCAGCCGCCATCAGGCGCTGACCGGTTCCGTAGGGACCGGTTCCGTAGGGACCGGTTCTGGGGGAACGGCACCGAACGGCACCGCGTCGGTCTCGTAATTGTGCACGAAATCAGGCGGCACGTCCGGGCCCCAGTTCGCCAGGCTGTCGGCCATGTCGTAGTTGGTCGGCGTCCACAGCGCGTAATCGTCGATATGGTCCATGTCGGAATAATATTCGAACCAACTTCCCCACGGATCCTGGATGTAATGGAAGAAGTTCGACCCGATCGTGTGCCGCCCGAAGCCCCAATCGCCGAGCTTGGCCCTGGCGAGCAACGCGCGGCCGCCGCGCCCGACCTCGTCGGGGTCGTTCACCATGAAGCTGCCGTGATGGAAGCCGACGCCGGGCGACTTGGCGAAGGCGACGACGTGGTGGTCGCTGTCCTTGCGCGCGCAGCAGAATGCGATGATGTCCTGCGCGCGGTCGGCGAGACCCATCCCGAGCGCCTCGGTCATGAAGGCGACACTGGCCGGCACGTCGGGGCTGAAGACGAGGACATGGCCGAGGCGGAGCGGCTTCGCGGCGGCGTAGGTCGCACCGGGCCGCATCGCCGAGCGGCGCTTGCGCACCGTCAGCCCGGGCGCGTTGACCTGGAACGGTTCGGCCGCCGCCAGTTCCGGATCGGCAGGGCGCTCGGACAGATGGATCAGCATGCCGTGAGGGTCCTCGACCCACAGGCCGTTATCCTCGAAACCCGCGGGCGCGTGTACGACCTTGCCGCCCTGTGCGCGTGCGCCGGCAGCCATCGCGTCGAGGGCATCGGCGCGCAGCGACAAGTGATGCAGGCGCTTGCGCGGAAATCCGCCGAGCAGGACGATGGAGTCGCGGTCCTGCCCCGGACATCGCAGCCGCGCCACGTCGCCCTCGACGTCCGCGATCAATCCGGCATCGGTGTAGAACGCGACGCCTTGGGCGAGCGACGGAAGCTCGAGGGTGAAGGAGAGTGGTCCGAGCACGGGCATGTCGTGTTTCCTCCGTTGGACGCCCGGCTCACGCCGACGCGATGACCCTGTTCTCGATCGCCCCGATTCCGTCGATCTCGCAGCGCACCACGTCGCCCGCCTGCAGGAATTGCTGCGGCTCCATGCCGACGCCGACGCCCTCCGGCGTGCCGGTCGCGATCAGGTCGCCGGTCTCCAGCGTGAAGGCGGTCGAGAGATAGGCGATCTGCGCCCACAGATTGTGGATCATCTGGCTGGTATTGTTGCTCTGGCGAAGCTCGCCATTGACGAAACAGCGCAGACCGAGCGCGTGCGGGTCGGCGATCTCGTCGGCGGTGACGATCCACGGCCCGATCGGCCCGTGCGTGTCGAACGACTTGCCCATCGTGAAGGTTGGCGTGTGGAACTGCCAGTCGCGCGCCGATACGTCGTTGGCGACGAAATAGCCGAACACATGGGCGCGGGCGTCGGCCTCGCTCACCCGCTTGGCCGGCGCACCGATCACCGCGCCGAGCTCGACCTCGTAATCGAGTTTCTCGGTCACGCCGGGATCGATCTCGTCATACGGGCCGGCGATGCACGTCGTCTGCTTGTTGAACCACGTCTGGTGCTTGGCGCGCGCGACGCCGAGCTTGTCCGCCTCCTCCAGATGCTTGGCGTAGTTCATCCCGATCGCGAGATACTTGCCCGGCCGCTCGATCGGGGGGAGCAGCTTGAGACCGGCGAGCGGCTGCGTCGGCGCGGTGCGCCGCACCAGATCGCGAAGGTCGTCAAGGGCTTCGGCTCCCGCGCCGGCGATCGCCCGGATCGTCGTCCATCCGCTTCCGGCGGCGGCCAGATCGATCACACCGTCGCCCTTGACCGCGCCGATCCTCGTCCCGCCCGCATCGTATCGCACCAGCTTCATTCACACGCTCCGATTGTATTTCGCGCGATCAGAACTTGACCGACGCGCGCGCGCCGTACGTGCGCGGCGCGGTCGATCCGCCGACCAGCGCATTGGCGAGCGGATGCGTGACGGCGAAGTTCAGGATGCGGTCGTCCTCGATGTTGCGGACGAAGCCGGCGATCGACCATTTGTCGCTGGCAGGCCCGAACGACACTTGCGCGTTGGTCGTCCAGGTCGATCCGACCCGCTGTTCGGGCAGGAACTCGAAACCGACCGTACGGCTCGTCTTGTATTGCGTGTCCACCCCGGCGACGAGCTTGTAGTCACCGAGTTCGAAGGTCTGCTGCCCGGCGAGGTTCACCGTCCATCTCGGCGAATTATAGGCTTGCTTCCCCGCGCAATCGACGTTGTAGAACGCCGGATTGGCCGACAGCGCGAACGCGCAGCCGGTCAGCGGCACGCCGGTGGCGCTGCCCTGCTGGTAGGTGAACGACCGGTTCCTCGCGTCGAGATACTGCACGGTCGCGCTGACCAGCGTCGTCCGCGTCACGAGCACGCGGCCGTCGACCTCGACCCCCTTGATCCGCGACGTGCCGATATTCTGGATGAATTGCGCGGTCCGGCCGCTCAGGTCGAGGCCGAGATGCGAGACTTGCTGGTCCTTATAGTCCCACCAGAACCCCTCGACGTTCAACTGCACGCGATTGCCGAAGAAGCGGTTCTTCAACCCGACGGTATAGGCGGTGATCAGCTCGGGCTGATACGTCTCGAACCCCAGCGCCGCCGAGAACCCGCCCGAGCGATAGCCCGATTCGACCGTGGCATAGAATAAGGATCGCTCCGCCAGATCGAACTCGACTCCGCCATGATAGGTCACGCGGTCGTTGGTCAGCCTGTTGTCGTACAGGCTGTTGCTGCGCACGATGATCGCGCCCGAAATCCCCTGCGGGATCGGCGCGGGCGTGGTCGGCACGGCGAACGGCACTTGCGAGATGTCGTCGACGGTGGTGAACAGCCGCGCGTTCGGGCAGCTCGGGCCGAACGGGGTCTGTACCGTGCAGACCAGGTTGAGCGCGATGCCGCTGCCCGTAAAACGCTTGATGTCCTTGGAATAGCGTATGCCGCCGACCAGCCGCAGCCGCTCGGACAGATGCGCGGTCAGCCGTCCGAACGGCGCGAACGACCGGTTGTCATAGGCCTGGACGAGGAAGTTCTCCGCCGCCGACAAGTTCAGCGCGGTGCGGTTTCGGATCGAGTCGTCGTAGAAATACCCGCCGACGATATAATCGAAAATGCCGATGCGGCTTCCCGTGAAGCGCGCCTCGATGCTGAACTGCTCGTCCTTCTCGCGGTTGCGGTAGGGGAAGGATGCGGCCTCGGCGAGATAGTCGAGCGAGGCGTAGCGCCATGCCGGGATGATCGTCAGCGTGCCCGCGCCGGTGTCGTAATCGATCTGCGCATTGGCACCGTAGAAATCGTTGCGCTGGAACGGGTAAGGCGAGATCGCATCCAGCGTCCGGCCCGCTACGGGTACGAAAACGCCAGTACGGTAAGCTTGCGCCGCCGGCGTGTAGAGTCCCTCGCCCAGCCCCGTGGCGGGCTTGACGGTCGCATAGCCGCCGGTACGCGGGTTGAAGTTGTAATTGCTGACGTAGGAGACACCGGCACCGACGCCGCCGACATGGCTGTAATCGCCTGATACGCGGACGGTCAGCGCCGGGGTAAGCTGCGCCTTCATCTGCACGCGCAGCGAGGTCGTGTCGTCGTCCGAAGTGCCGTCGCGCAGATAGCCGTCATGGCGCGACGTGCTGGCGGAAACGCGCAGCGCGCCCTTCTCGCCCAGCGGCACGTTGATCGCGCCCTCCGCCACGACGGCATTGTAGTTGCCGTAGCTCGCCGTCGCATAGCCGGAGAACTCACCGAGCCTGGGCTGGGTGGGGATCACGTTGATCGCCCCGCCGGTCGCGTTGCGGCCGTAGAGCGTGCCCTGCGGACCCTTCAGCACTTCGATCCGGTCGAGGTCGTAGAACAGCCCGTTGGTCGAGGTCGGCCGGCCGATATAGACTCCGTCATAGTTGAAGGCGATCGCCGGATCGCTGTTCGGCGTCAGCGTGAAATTGCCGATGCCGCGCAGGAAGATGAGGTTGCCGGTGCTCGACGGCTGCACCGTCAGCGCGGGGGCAAGCTCGCCGAGCCGGTCGGGCTGGGTGATGCCCGCGGCGACTAGCGCCGAGCCTTGCACGACGCTGACGGCTACGGCCGCACGCTGCAAATTCTCCGAGCGCCGCTGCGCCGTGACGATGATGTCGCCGAGCCCCTCTTGACCAGGTGCCGCCTTCGCCGACGCGGCATCGGACGAAGCGGCCGAGCCCTGCGTCGGCGGGGTCGCTTGCGCGGTCGGGTCGGTCTGCGCCGCGGGCGTGACGGGAGCCGGAGCATTCTGCGCCCGCACGGGGGCGGCGACCAGCGCCATCGCCGACGTCGCCGCCAGCAAGCCGAATTTCCCTGACATGCTCATAGCCCCTCCTTTTCCATCACGGACCGGGCATCTGAGCGCCCTTGACGATCGTCCTGTTAAACGAAGCGCAGCGATAGGAAACGATGGCAAATAAACGACAGTGTTGCTAAACCGGTATCACCATGAAGCTGGTCCAGCTCCACCATCTCGTCGCGGTCGCGCAGCTTGGCGGCCTTCGCCGCGCCGCGCGTCATCTCGGTATCGCCCAGCCCGCCATCACGCGCAGCATCCGCGATCTCGAGCACGAGCTGGGCGCGACCTTGTTCGAGCGCAGCGCGCGCGGAATGACGCTGACGCCGATCGGAGAAGCGTTCGTCAAGCGAAGCACGGCGGTGCAACTCGAACTCGAGCGGGCGCGCGACGAAGTGCAGCAGTTGAAGGGCATCAGTACCGGCACCGTCTCGATCGGCCTGTCGACCGCGCCGCATGTCTCGATGCTGCCGATGGTGCTCGAGCCGTTCCGCCGCCGCTACCCGGACGTGCGGCTGCGCATCACGGAGGGACTGTTTCCCGCCATGGAGTCGGACATTCGCAGCGGCGCGATCGATTTCTATGTCGGCCCGCTGTCCGAAGACATTCTGTCCGGCGAATATTCGAGCGAGAAGCTGCTCGAGAACCGGCGTGTCGTCCTCGGCCGCCGGGGTCATCCCCTCGCCGACGCGACATCGCTCGCCGACCTGGTCGATGCACGCTGGGTCGCGACGTCGGTCACGGTGGACAGCGGGGCGGAACTCTCGCCGTTGTTCCGGCGCTACGGTCTGCGTGAGCCGGTCATCGCGATCCAGGCGCAAAGCGCGCTGTCGATGATCACGGTCGCGGCGTCGTCCGACATTCTCGCGATGCTCCCGCAACAGTGGCTGGGCTTCGCGCGGGCGACCCGGCTGCTCCTTCATCTCAAGGTCAGGGAGGAGCTCGTCGCGCCGACGATCTGCATCGTGAACCGGTCGCGGTTTCCGCTGACGCCGATCGCGCAGCATCTCTCGGATCTGTTCCGCCGGTCGGCGCTCAATCAGCGCGATCCCGCCGCCTGATACCGATCGGGCAACACCTGTCGAAAATTGCCATCGTTTCCTATCGCCGACCTTGCCCTATTCAGCGGTCACGAGGCGCTCGAGGCGTCCGAAAGGGGTGAGCGCTTTGCCTGCACCTGGTGAGGAAAAGTCTTCCATGGCAGCGGACAGCAGATGGTCGGTGGTCGTCGTCGGTGCCGGCCCGAGCGGCCTGGCGCTCGCGATCGAGCTGGGATCGCGCGGTATCGATTGCCTGCTGGTCGAGCGCAACGAGCGGGTCGGCTACGCCCCCCGCGCCAAGACCACCAATGTCCGCACCCGCACCCATCTGCGACGCTGGGGCATCGCCGACAAGCTCGCGGCGGTCTCGCCGTTCGGCGTGGACTATCCCTCGACGGTGAAATTCGTGACTCGCCTGGGCGGCTTCGGGCTGGCGCGGATCGAGGACGCGTCCAATTGCCATCCGGCGAAGAACGATTTCTATCCCGAGCACGGGCAGTGGGTCCCGCAGTACAAGCTCGAACAGGTGATGCGCGAGCATGCCGGGATGCTGCCCTCGGTCACGCTGCGCTTCAGCACGGAATTCGTGTCGGCGACGCAGGACGGCGACGGTGTCGATCTGGTGCTGCATGATCGCGGGACAGGCGGGGAATTGCGGATCCGCTGCGGCTATGTGGTCGGCGCGGACGGCGCGCGCAGCGTGCTGCGCGACATCGTCGGCGCGACGATGCACGGCAGCTACGGACTGTCGCGCAACTACAATATCGTGTTCCGCGCGCCGGGCCTTGGCGAGGCGCACGGACATGGCCCGGCGACGATGTACTGGCAGGTCAACCCGGCGGCGCCCAGTCTGATCGGGCCGATGGACGAGGGCAATGTCTGGTTCTTCATGCCCACGCGACTGCCCGACGGTTTCCGGATCACGCCGGACAATGCGGCCCAGTTGATCCGCGAGGCTACCGGGATCGATCTGCCCTATGAGATCCTGAGCAGCGACGAATGGGTCGCCAGCAGCCTGATCGCGGACCGCTATCGCAACGGCCGCGCCTTCCTGATCGGCGACGCTTGCCACCTGCATCCGCCGTTCGGCGGCTATGGCATGAACATGGGTGTCGCCGACGGCGTCGATCTCGGCTGGAAGCTGGCCGCTGCGCTGCGGGGTTGGGGCGGGCCGGCACTGCTCGACAGCTATGAAATCGAGCGCCGCGCAATCCACGAGGAAGTGATCGCCGAGGCGGCGACCAACCACGCGGTGCTGTCGAACGATTTCTGGTCGGAGGGGCTGGAAGCGGCTGGCGAGGACGGCGACGCGCTGCGCCGCGCGGTCGGCGAGCGTATCGCCGCGGTCAAGCAGCGTGAGTTCCACACGCTCAAGACCGTCCTTGGCGGCTGCTATGGCGCATCGCCGGTTCTTGCCACGGAGGATCGCAGCTCGATCGATTTCTCCACGGTCGACGATCGCCGCTACGTGCCGTCGAGTCGCGCCGGCTGCCTCGCGCCGCATGTCTGGCGAGGCGATGGAGTGTCGCTATACGATCTGTTCGGGCACGGCTTCGCCCTGGTCGCTCGGCGCGATGCCGATGGCGATCAGATCCGCCACGCCACGGACGAGGCCGCTCGCCGCGGGATCGCGCTGGCGATCGTCCCGGTCACCGCTGACGAGGCGGACGGGCGCTACGACCTTCCGCTGACGCTCGTTCGACCCGATCAATATGTCGCGTGGCGCGGCACGCACTGGTTCGCCGGTATCTTCGATCTCGTCACCGGATGGAGTGGGGCGCGGCATGGGACAGCGACAGGGTCGGCTGACCACGAGCCGGCGAATATCGGCAACGGAAATATTGACAACGGACAGGCGCGGTGATCCGATCCTCGCGGGTGCGGTTCGTTCGCCCGGCTTCATGACGAGATGCTGTGAATGAACGAGATTCCGACGTTCGACCGCGACCTGTTCGACGAAACGAGTCTGGTCGATCCGTTCGACGATTATCGTCGGCTCCGCGATGCAGGCCCCGTCGTGCGGCTCGAGCGGCCGGACGTGTTCGCGATCGGCAGGTTCGCCGACGTGCAGGCCGCGCTGCGTAACGCGGCCGTGCTGATCAGCGGCGAGGGAGTCGGCTTCGGTGCCGCGTTCAATGCCCCGAAGGGCCGCAATGTCCTCCAGACCGACGGCGACGTCCACCGCCGCATGCGGGGTACGCTGATCAGACCGCTCATGCCGACCGCGCTGCGCGAAATCCGTCCGGATTTGAAGGCCCTCGTCGCAACGCGCGTTGTCGCGCTCAAGGGGCGGGGATCGTTCGATGCGATGAAGAAGCTCGCGGCCTTCCTGCCGGTGGAGGCGGTGTCGCATCTTGTCGGTCTGCCCAGCGTCGGACGCGAGCGCATGCTTGACTGGGCGGCGGCGGCGTTCAACGTGATCGGACCCGACCAGTTCCCCGCTGATGTCGCCACGCTGGCGGAAGCCTTTGCCTATCTGTCGGCGTTGCGGGAGGACGAGGTACGCGACGGCAGTTGGGCGGCCGCGCTTTTCGCCGCGGCCGAAAAGGGTCGCTTGAGCCATGCGGAAGCGATGGCCGCCATCAGCGCGTATGTCATTCCCAGCCTCGATACGACCATCCTGGCCAAGGGACATCTGCTGAACAATCTCGCCGGCAATCCCGCGCAATGGAAGCTGCTGCGCGAACGCCCCGACCTCATCCCGGCCGCCGTGCTAGAGGGTGTCCGCCACAATGCGGTGATCCGCTGGTTCGGCCGCATCGCGACCGCCGATTACGCGGTCGGGGAGAGCGTCATACCGCGGGGCGCGCGCGTGATGCTGCTGTACGGCTCCGCCAATCGCGACGAGCGCCGCTACGACGATCCCGATCGATTCGATATCACGCGCGACGCGCGCGACCATTTGGCCTGGGGCACCGGTCCGCACATGTGTGCCGGCATGCACCTCGCGCGGATCGAGATGGAAGTCCTGCTCGAGGCGCTGGTCGAGGCCGATGTCGACTTGGTCGGAGGCACGCCGATCGTCGGCACCAATCGCGGGCTCTTCGGCTTCGAAAGCCTGCCTTTCGAGCTTTCCTGATGTTCATCGGTCGATCACGCCGCAGGTCGCCGCTAGCGCATCGAACGTCACCTCGGGAGCGCCGCGAATGCCGTTCGCCCCGAACGCGTCGAAGCGGGGCGTACCGCGCTACGCAAGCCCGCGCTACGCAAGCCCGCGATACGCAAGCGAGGCGAACGCGCCCGGTCGCGGTATCTGCGCCTTGCCGGGGAGACGCCGGCGATCACGTCGCCAGCGCCGCCTTGATCAACTCGCGCAGGCCGAACTTGCCGTTTTCGATCAGTTCCGCATCCGGGGTCCAGCGCGGATCCTGCGCGAGGTAGGAACTCGAATCCCCGAGCAGCAGGCCGACCATCGTCTCGGCGACGATCCGGCCGCCGACCGGCCCCAGCTGACGCGCGGTCACGACCTGATCGCCCTGGCTGGTCTGGACGGTGATCGTCTTTTCGACGGTCTCGGCCAGCACGTAGGTCCATAGCGGGCAATTATCGGCGAACACCGCGCCGAACTCGGTGATCGGCGTGAGCGTATCGGCCGGATCGCCGGTGAACTTCCCGATCAGGATCTTGTCGTCCGCGAGCGGCACCTCGCCCATCGCGCGCGCGATCGCCTGCCCGCTCGGCAGCCGCATCCGCCAGCCGCGCTCGAGGTTGCGAAGCCCCAGCGCATGCGGATCGAACCCGTTGTCCCTGGGCAAATGGCCCAGCGGGTTCACCAGCGACGTGTCGATCTTGTACGCCAGTTGCACCCGGTTGTTGTTGCGCGCGTCGTGCACGTCGTCGCTGCCCCAATCGAGCATCTCGAGATCGACGAAGAAGCGCCAGTCGATCGCCCATTGCGCCGGGAATTCCCGAAAGCCGCGCAGATTGGGATGCTGCGAATCGCCGGCGAAGATGACGTGCGGCTTCGGCAAGGTCTCGTTGAGCTGATATTCCGGCCGGACCATCGAGTGGCCGAAGCGATACGCCGCCGCGGAGAATTCCAGCGGCATGAACGCTTCGTTCCTGGCATGGTAGAAGCGCAGTTTCGGCGGCGCGGTGACGATGTCGGTGCCGGCCGCGATATGCGGCAGGACCTCGTCGAGCACCGCGGGCGCGACGATCGTCGGCAGGAAGTCGTTGAGCACCACCCACTGATAGTGCCAGCGCACCGCGCGCTGCGCCGTCTCGAAATCGCCGTGCTTGTCGGCCATGCGGTTGTGGAAGCGCAGGAACAGCCCCTGGAGCTGCGAGACGATGACGTTCTCGTCGTTGCGGGGGTCGCCGATGATCGCGCGCTTGCCGGGCTGGGGATTGGCGGCGCTGGGCGCGGGATCGCTGCGCGGCAGATCGCGCGCATTGGGATTGTGCGCGGCCCCGGTCAGCGCCCGCCCGAGATTGAAGTGCAGCCCGTCGCTGTAGAGATAGGGCTGGTCGTCCGGCCCGCGTCCGTAGACGTTGTCGAGATCGAACCGCGGCGTGCGGTAATCGACCAGCGCGTCGGGATCGTTCTGCTTTTGCAGGCTGCTCGCCGGGTCGAAGGTCAGGTCATGGTCGATGAACTGACCGAAATAGGTGAAGGCGGCGGGAATGCCGCTCTCCTCGGCATCCGGCCCGTTCCTGATCGGATCGGGATCGGCGAGCATGCCGGCCGCGAGCGCCTTCAGCGCTTTCAGGCTGGCGGCATCGTCCTTGCCGAAGTCGGCCGGCGGAAGCGCGCGGAACATCCTGCCGAACGGGCCGCCGAACAGCAGCGACCCCCGTGCGAGATCGGCGCCACGGACGCCGCCGTGCGGACGCGGTAACGGTGCGATAGCCATTGGAACCTCCCAAGCTGGAACCACGATATGCGACAGGCCGGTCGCTCCCGGCACGGCACCGATAGCAGGAACTACGATCGATCACGAGTCCTGCTCGTACTTACTTGGACATTATTACGAAGTTTGTTGGTTTACTTATGATTATCTATAAAATTTTTTAACTGCGACATCACGACTATCGACGTAACGACCGATCGTGTCAGTGGTATGACGCCGGCACCTATTCCCATGCCGTCACGACATGGCCGTTGGCGTCACCGGATCTTCCGGAAACCCCGCCCGCCCGTCATCCCCGCACGATCAGATAGTTCATCCGCGCCGCCGCGATCGGCCTGGCCGGGTCGTCCTGCCACGCGCTCGCCTCGACATTGGCGACGCGCCCGCCCAGCCGCGTCACGCTGCCGCGTGCCTGCGTCGGCTTCTCGTGCCCGCCGCGCATGAAATCGACCGTCACGTTGATCGGCTTGATCTGCCCGCCCCCCGAACCACCGGCTTCCGCAGCCAACGCATGCCGCAGCGCGACGATCGCCGCCATCTCCAGCAGGCCGCCGATCGCGCCGCCATGGAGATAGCCCGGCCGCCCCAGCAGCATGTCCGCGCTCGGCATCACCAGCAGCGTCGGGTCGTCCTCGCCGGCCGGCGCGATGCCCAGCAGATCGGCATAAGGCGGCAGCATCACGGCGTTCCCGTGAACATGAAGGTGCCCGCGACGTGCGCCAGCGGATCGGCCGGGTCGCCGTCATGCGCCTGCCCGCGCACGAACGAGATCGAGCGGGTGATGCGATAGCATTCGCCGTGCCCGAACACCGTCCTGCCCGGCGTCGCGGGGCGCAGGTAATCGATCCGCAGGTCGAGCGTGGCATGCGCGCGGAACACGCCCAGCCTGGTCCACACGGCGAGGCTGGTCGCGGTGTCCATCATCGTCAGGATCGGCCCCGAGGCGAGCACGCCGCTGGCCGGATCGCCGATCAGGTCGGGCCGGTAGGGCAGCGTCAGCTCGACCCAGTCGGCGCCGTGCGCGTGATAGCGCAAGTCCAGCAGATCGCGGTGGGTGCCGCCGCCGACGCTCATCATCGCGCGCGGATCGAAGGGGGGCAGCGGGTCCGGCATCTGCCCCGCGCTGTACCGCAACGCGGCAAGCGCGCAAGGTTGCACGGAAGCGGCGCGTCATGCGATGGACAGGCACCACAGGCGTTCGCTCCGCGCTACGGATCGGGCGGCGCGGATCGGTTTGCCGATCCAGCGCTTGTCACGCCGGATTCTCGTTTTCGCGGGAAGACGATAAAAGCCGAGGACGACAATGAAAGACCGCGTATCCACCACGATCGCCCACCACATCGCCGAGGTGCGCCTGACCCGGGCCGACAAGATGAACGCGATCGACCCGGCGATGTTCGAGGGCATCGGCGCGGCGATCGACGCACTGCACCCGCGCAAGGACGTGCGCTGCGTCGTGCTGTCGGGCGAAGGCAAGGCGTTCTGCGCGGGGCTGGACATGGCCAGCATGGCGCGCGGCAGCGCGGGCATCGGCCGGATCGACCGCAACGATCAGGGCGCGATCCTGCCGCAGCATGTGACATGGGGGTGGCGCAATCTGCCGATGCCGGTGATCGCGGCGGTGCACGGCGTGGCGTTCGGCGGCGGGTTCCAGATCATGTCGGGCGCGGACATCCGCATCGCCGCGCCGGACACGCGCTTCGCGATCCGCGAGACCCATTGGGGGCTGGTGCCGGACATGGCCGGCTTCCCGATCTGGCGCGGGCTGGTGCGCGGCGACGTGCTGCGCGAGCTGGTCTATACCGCGCGCGAGTTCGATGCCGCAGAAGCGCTGCACCACGGCTTCATCACGCGCCTCGCCGACGATCCGCACGCGGCGGCGCTCGACCTGGCGCGGGAAATAGCGGCGAAGAGTCCCGATGCGATCCGGGGGGCCAAGCGGCTGTGCAACATGGCGCACGATGCCGATCCGCTGGCAATGCTGGAGGCCGAGACCGCCGAGCAGCTCGCGGTGATCGGCCGGCCGCCGATGATGGAACAGGTGGCGGCCAACATCGAGCGACGCCCGGCGCAGTTCGCGGATGCGGACTGAGGTCGGGCGCGCTGCTCCTGGTCGTCACCCGGCCCCGCCGACAGGCTCGGGACGGGCTTGTGCCAGGCCTTCTGCAAAACCCTCCGTCATGCCGCCTTCACCCGGTGCGCCTCCAGCCCGGCGCGGAAATCGGCGGGGAGGGCGGTGATGCCGCCGCTCGCGCTCATCACCAGCACCACGTCGCAGACCGCGATCGGCTCCCCCTGCTGGAACGCGGCGGCGAGGATGTGCCAGCTACGCGTGCCGATCTCGCCGATGCCGGTGGCGATCGCGATATCGGCCGGGAAGAAGCTCTCGCCGAGATAATCGATCGATACGTGCGCGACCAGCCAGCGATGCCCGGCCCAGCCGGGCAACCCCATCGAGCGGTTGAACCTGACCCGCGCGCTCTCGAACAGCGCCGCCATCGCGACGTTGTTGATGTGGCCGAGCGGATCGAGATCCTGGAAACGGGTCTGGATCGCCTCGCTGTGCGGGTAGGAAGCGGGGTCGATCCGCCAGGCGGGTGGTTTGGCCATTCGTCGTACCTTATTCCCCGCCCGTGTGCGGGAGGGGGCCGGGGGGCGTGCGGCGCGCAAGCCGATCGCTTCCTCTGCCCTCCCCCGGCCCGGTTGTGCAAGACGTCGGATCGCGATCGCCTCTGCCTTTCTACGCAGGAGCACCCATGCTCACACCCGCTCGACGATCGTCACGTTGGCGATGCCGCCGCCCTCGCACATCGTCTGCAAGCCGTACCGCCCGCCCGATCGGCGCAGCGCATGGACCAGCGTCGCCATCAGCTTGGTGCCCGACGCGCCGAGCGGATGGCCGAGCGCGATCGCCCCGCCATTGACGTTGAGCTTGCCGTGTTCCGCCCCGACATGGTTCAGCCAGGCGAGCGGCACCGGCGCGAACGCCTCGTTGACCTCGTACAGGTCGATATCCTCGATCCTCATGCCGGCACGCTTCAGCGCGCGCTCGGTCGCGAACAACGGTTCCTCCAGCATGATCACCGGGTCGCCGCCGGTGACGGTCAGGTTCACGATCCGCGCCATCGGCGTCAGGCCATGCTCCTTCAGCGCCGCCTCGCTGACGATCAGCACGGCGGCGGCGCCGTCGCAGATCTGGCTGGCGTTCGCCGCGCTGATCGCGCCGCCTTCCTGCAACGGCTTGACCGCGCCGATGCCTTCCAGCGTCGCGTCCGCGCGGATACCCTCGTCGACCGTGTGCCGCACGATGCCGTCGGCCGTCTCGACGTCGAGCGCGACGATCTCGTCGGCGAACGCGCCGCGCGCGGTCGCGGCGGCGGCGCGGGCGTGGCTTTCGAGCGCAAAGGCGTCGAGCTGTTCGCGCGTGAAGCCGTGCTTCCTGGCGATCATCTCGGCGCCCACGAACTGGCTGAACAGGATACCCGGATAGAGCTCCTCCAGCCGCGGCGATTTGTAACTGCCCAGGCCCTCCTTCATGAACAGCGTCGCGGTCGTGCCCATCGGCACGCGCGTCATGCTTTCCACCCCGGCGGCGATGACCACGTCCTGCGTGCCCGACATCACCGCCTGCGCGGCGAACTGGATCGCCTGCTGCGACGATCCGCACTGGCGGTCGATCGAGACGGCGGGGACGCTGTCGGGCAGGTTCCGGGCGGCTAGCACGGCGTTGCGGCCGACCTGGCCGGCCTGCTCCCCGCCCTGCATCACGCAGCCCATGATGACGTCGTCGACCGCCGCGCCGTCGATCCCGGTGCGCTCGACGATCGCGTCGAGCACGGCGGCGGCCAGGTCGACCGGATGCCAGCCGGCGAGCTTGCCGCCGCGCTTGCCCCCGGCGGTGCGTACCGCGTCGACGATATAGGCCTGGGCCATGGCGGGTTCTCCGGATGGGTTGTCGTTTGCAACGGCTCTTGCCGCGAACCGGCGGCGTCGGCAAGGGTAAGCGCCTGACGATAAAGGGAGGACGGTCGGCATGCAGGTCAGCGACGCCATCGCGGCGCGGCGGTCGGTGCGCGGCTTTCACGCCGTGCCGGTCGCCGCCGATGTGTTGCACGCCATCGTCACTAAGGCGGCGCGCGCGGCGACCGGGGGCAATCTGCAACCCTGGCATATCGACTTGCTGACCGGTGCGCCGCTCGCCGCGTTGAAGGCGGCGGTGGCGGCCAAGCTGGCGCGCGGCGCGGCGGAGACGCCGGCCTACGACATCTATCCCGCGGAACTGGTCGCGCCCTATCGCGACCGGCGCTTCGCGGTGGGCGAGGCGCTGTATGCCGCGATCGGCATCCCGCGCGCGGACAGGGCCGCGCGGCACGCCTGGTTCGCGCGCAATTTCCAGTCGTTCGGCGCACCCGCCGCCTTGTTCTGCACGGTCGACCGGCGGATGGGCCCGCCGCAATGGGCCGATCTCGGCATGTATCTGCAAAACGTCATGCTGCTCGCGGTTGAGGCGGGCCTCGCGACCTGCGCGCAGGAATGCTGGGCGATGTATCCCGAAACGGTCGGCGCGGCGATCGCCATGCCGGCGGAGCGCATGCTCTTTTGCGGCATGGCGATCGGTTACGAGGACCCGGAGGCGCCCGCCAACCGCTTGCGGAGCGAGCGAGCGGACACGGGGGAGTGGCTGACGGTCAGGGGATGATTCCCTCTCCCACAGGGACAGGGAACGCGGCGACGGAAGGGTGAGGGTGATCCAAGCGAGCCGGTAAATGCCTAGGGCGGATCGACCTTCAGTTTCGGCGGTTTTGCCCGCGGATTTCCCACCAGAACCCGCACCCCGGGCTGGTTCCGGGGTCCACCGTGCCGCGACCTCGGCGCTCACCATTATCCGGGTCGAAAGCCGCTTGGTGGACCCCGGAACAAGCCTGTCCCGAGCGGTCGAAAGGTCCGGGGTGACGGAAGCTCAGGGGACAAGCCTCACCAAGGAGGATGAAGGTCGATCCGCCCTGGCAGGCAAGCCTCCAGCCGCGCTGTCCTACACGCCCGACGCGTGCCATGCTCCGCAACCGACACCGGTTCGCCCGCCGCTCCGTGACATCGGCATCCGCTCGTCACGCGCTTTGGCCCTGACCTTGCGCGCCGCAAACAGCGTGCAGGATGCGACCTTTGTGACTCTTGCTCAAAAAACGGGCAGCTCCGACAGCCGCGCCCTACCCCGCCCCCCGCACTCGCTCGTGATGCCGGATCACCTCGTCGATGATGAAGCGCAGGAACTTCTCGCTGAAATCGGGATCGAGGTTCGCGTCGCGCGCCAGCCCGCGCAGTCGAGCGATCTGCGCTTCCTCCCGCCCCGGATCGGCCGCGGGGAGCCCGGCGGTGGCCTTGTAGCGGCCGACCGCCTGCGTCGTCTTGAAGCGTTCGGCCAGCAGGAAGACCAACGCGGCGTCGATATTGTCGATGCTCTGACGATATCCGTTCAGCGTTTCGTCGGTCACGATGCACTCCCCGTCTCAGGCCCCGCCCCTGCCCCGCCCTAATGCGGGGGCCGGCGCCCCCGTGCAAGCCGGGAAAGGCTTGCCTTTGCCGCGCCGCGCCGCCACATCGCACTGGCCATGAGCGCAACCATCCACCGTTTCGATGCCCCCCGCGACGCCGGGCGCGATTCAAGCCCCGCCGCGCCCTCGCTCGAGCCGATGGTGCAGCTCGTCACCGGCGACATGAACAGCGTCAACGCGGTGATCCTGTCGCGGATGCAGTCGCAGATTCCGCTCATCCCGGAACTTGCCGGCCACCTCATCGCCGGCGGCGGCAAGCGCATGCGGCCGATGCTGACGCTGGCGAGCGCGCGGCTGCTCGGCTATACCGGCACGCGCCATCACCGGCTGGCGGCGGCGGTCGAATTCATCCATACCGCCACCTTGCTCCACGACGACGTGGTCGACGGGTCGGACCTGCGGCGGGGAAAGCGCACCGCCAACCTCATCTGGGGCAATCCGGCGAGCGTGCTGGTCGGCGATTTCCTGTTCAGCCGCTCGTTCGAGCTGATGGTCGAGGACGGCTCGCTGAAAGTGCTCGGTATCCTGTCGGGCGCCAGCGCGATCATCGCCGAGGGCGAGGTCAACCAGCTTACCGCCGCGCGGCGGATCGACACGCCCGAGGAGCGCTATCTCGACATCATCGGCGCCAAGACCGCCGCGTTGTTCGCCGCCGCGTGCCGCGTCTCGGCGGTCGTCGCCGAGCGGCCGGAAGCGGAGGAACTGGCGCTCGACGCCTATGGCCGCAACCTCGGCATCGCCTTCCAGCTCGTCGACGACGCGATCGATTACGTGTCGGACGCGGACACGATGGGCAAGGACGCCGGCGACGATTTCCGCGAGGGCAAGGCGACGCTGCCGGTGATCCTCGCTTATGCGCGCGGCGGCCCCGACGACCGCGCCTTCTGGAAGGCCGCGATCGAGGGGCACCGCAACCGCGACGAGGATTTCGCGCGCGCGATCGAGCTGGTGCGCGCGACCCGCGCGGTCGACGACACGCTGGCCCGCGCACGCCATTACGGCCAGCGCGCGATCGACGCGCTGGGGGTGTTCGCCAACGGCAAGGCGAAGGACGCGATGGTCGAGGCGGTCGATTTCGCGGTGGCGCGGGCGTATTAGGGCGGGCTGCCGCGCTGGTTGCCGATTGCAGCCTAGGGCGGATCGACCTTCATCCTCCTCGGTGGGCCTTGTCCCCCGAGCGTCCGTCGTCCCGGGGTCCACCAAGCGGCTTTCGACCCGGATAATAGTGTGATCGCCGAGTTCGCGGCACGGTGGCCCCGGGAACGAGCCCGGGGGTGACGGCTTCGTGGGAAAACCTGCGGGCAAAACCGCCGAAACTGAAGGTCGATCCGCCCTGAGAGTCCGTCCGGAAACTCGCTCTCCAGCGAGTTTCCGGACGGACCCTAACACCCGACCTCGACCACCGCCGCCGCGTCGTCCCCGGCCAGTTCCACCTGCAAGGTCGCATGGCCGATGCCGAAGCGATCCTTCAGCATGCCGCGCGCGCTGTCGAGGAACGCATCGCCGGGGTGCCCCGCCGGCATCACCAGATGCGCGGTCAGCACCGTCTCGGTCGTGCTCATCGGCCAGATATGGACATGGTGCACGCGCGCCACGCCGGGCAGCGTGCGCAGGTCGATCCGCACCTGGTCGTAATCGATGCCGCGCGGCACCGCGTCGAGCGACATCTCGACCGATTCGCGCAGCAACCCCCAGGTCTGGAGGAACACCAGCAAGGCGATCGCGATGCTGACCAGCGGATCGATCCACGACAGCCCGCTCCACCAGATCGCCAGCCCCGATACGACGACCCCGGCCGAGACCATCGCATCGCTCGCCATGTGGAGGTACGCGCCGCGAATGTTGATGTCGCCGTCGCGCCCGCGCAGGAACAGCAGCGCGGTCAACCCGTTCACGACGATCCCCGCGCCCGCGACCCACGCCACCACCGGCCCGTCGACCGGTGCGGGCGCGGCGAGACGCTGCACCGCCTCCAGCACGATCGCGCCGAGCGCGACCAGCAGCAGCAGCGCGTTGAGCAGCGCGGCGAGGATGGTCGAGCCCTTCAGGCCATAGGTGAAGCGCTTCGACGGCGTGCGCTTCCCCAGCGCGATCGCCGCCCATGCCGCGCCGAGCCCGAGCACGTCCGACAGATTGTGCCCGGCATCGGCGAGCAGCGACACCGACTGCGCGAGCAGGCCGAACACCACTTCCCCGCCGATAAACGCGAGGTTGAGCGTGATGCCGATCGCGAACGCCCGGTCGTGGTTGGCGGGCGGCGCATGGCCGTGGCCATGATCGTGGCCATGATCGTGGTCGTGCGAATGCCCGTGGGAATGCCCGTGGGAATGGCTGTGTCCGGCCATGGCGATCTCCGTGTTCCTGCCCCGGCCTAGCATCGCGCCGGCGTGAGATGCTAGGACGGATCGACCGCCGGTGGCGGCGGGTTGCCGGCAGGCTTTACCACAAAAACCGTCACCCCGGATTCGTTCCGGGGTCCACCGTGCCGCAAACTCGGCGATCACCTTACTATTCGAGTCGAAAGCCGCTTGGTGGACCCCGGAACGAGTCCGGGGCGACGGATAACTCGGGGAAGGCCCACCACGGAGGATGAACGTCGCGCCACCCAAGCGCGTCGCGGACGGCGAATCCGGCAGGCCCTGCATCCGCGCTTCCCTCCCCCCAGCCTTTGCAGGGAAAGCGATCCGCGCGATCCGCCCTTTCTAAAACGGCCTGACGCGGTAGGACACGGCGTGCGCGATAGCTTGCCCATCCACGCCGTGCTGCCCGACCTGCTCGCCGCGCTGCGTGCGGGGTCGAACGCGGTGCTGGTCGCGCCGCCCGGCGCGGGCAAGACCACCGCCGTCGCGCCCGCCCTGCTCGGCGCGGCGTGGTGTACGGGCGAAATCCTGCTGCTCTCGCCGCGCCGCCTCGCCGCGCGCGCCGCGGCCGAGCGCATGGCGACCGACGCGAGCGAGCCGGTCGGCCGGACCTTCGGCTATGCCACGCGGATGGACTCAAAACGGTCGGCGGCGACGCGTGTGACGGTGCTGACCGAGGGCATCTTCGTCGCGCGCATCCAGGCCGATCCGGAACTCGCCGGCGTCTCCGCCGTGCTGTTCGACGAAGTGCACGAGCGCAGCCTCGACAGCGATTTCGGCCTGGCGCTCGCGCTCGACGCGCAGGGCGGCCTGCGCCCCGACCTGCGGCTGGTCGCGATGTCGGCGACGCTCGACGGTGCGCGCTTCGCCGCGCTGCTGGACGGCGCCCCCGTGATCGAGAGCGCCGGGCGCCGGCATCCGCTCGTGCTGCGCCATCTCGGCCGCGCGGCCGAGACGCGGATCGAAGACTCGGTCGCCGCCGCGATCCGCCTTGCGCTCCGCGACGAAAGCGGCGGCGTGCTCGCCTTCCTGCCCGGCGTCGCCGAGATCGAGCGCACCGCCGAGCGACTCGATGCGCTGGGTGACGGCATCGTCGTGCACAAGCTCCACGGCAGCCTCGACCCCGCCGCGCAGCGCGCCGCCATCGCGCCCGATCCCGCCGGGCGGCGCAAAGTGGTGCTGGCGACGTCGATCGCCGAGACCAGCCTGACGCTCGACGGCATTGCGGTGGTGGTCGATACCGGCCTCGCCCGCCGCCCGCGCTACGACCGCGCGGCGGGGATGACGCGGCTCGTCACCGAACGCGCGAGCCAGGCCGCCGTCACGCAGCGCGCCGGGCGGGCCGCGCGGCAGCGGCCCGGCACGGCGTACCGGCTGTGGGAGGAAGCGGCGACGGCGGGCCTGCCGCGCTTCGATCCGCCCGAAATCCTCGAAGCCGATCTGTCCGCGCTGGCGCTCGATTGCGCGCTGTGGGGCGTGGCCGATCCGCGCGCCTTGCGTTGGCTCGATCCGCCGCCCGAGGCCGCCGTGCGGGAAGCGCGCGCGCGGCTGCTGGCACTGGACGCGCTCGACGCGGATGGCCGCCCGACCGTGCACGGCCGCGCCATCGCACGCCTGCCGCTCGCGCCCAGGCTGGGACATATGCTGGTGCGCAGCGGCGAGATCGGGCTGGCGGAGGTGGCCGCCGAGGTCGCGGTGCTGCTCGGCGAGCGTGGGCTGGGCGGCGGCGATACGGATCTCGAAACGCGGCTGCGGCGCTGGCGCGGCGAGCGCGGCCCGCGCGCGGAGGCCGGGCGGAAGCTGGCGAAACGGTGGGCGGCGCTGGTTCCTCCCCTCCCACCTGCGGAAGGGGCACTTCTCGCTCCCCTCCCCCAGGCGGAAGGGGCACTTCTCGCTCCCCTCCCGCAGGCGGGAGGGGCACTTCTCGCTCCCCTCCCGCAGGCGGGAGGGGCTGGGGGAGGGCATTCAAGTAAGAGCGCACGGCGTACATCGAACTCCCCTCCCCCAACCCCTCCCGCAAGCGGGAGGGGAGAAGGGACGGTAGTCGCCCTCGCCTTTCCCGACCGCATCGCGCGCCGCCGCGATGCGTCGGGCGGGACCTGGGCGTCGGTCGGCGGGCGCGGGTTCAAGCTCGATCCCGCCTCCAGCTTGGCGCGCGAGGAGTGGCTCGCCGTCGCCGAGACGCAAGGGATGGCGGCGGGCGCGCGCATCCTCTGCGCCGCGGCGATCGACCTCGCCACGATCGAGGCGCTGTTCGGCGATAAGATCGCGACGCACCGCACCGTGACGTTCGACCCCGCGACCGGCGGCGTGCACGCCGCGCGCGAGCGGCGCCTCGGCGCGCTCCGCCTGTCGAGCGGCACCGATGCGAACGCCGATCCCGCCGCCATCGCCACCGCCCTGCTGGCGGGCGTGCGCGACCACGGCCTCGCGCTGCTGCCGTGGAGCGACGCCGCCCGGGCGCTGCGCGAGCGCGCCGTGTTCGCCGCCGCGCAGGGCGGGGCCGATCTCGCGCTCGACGATGCCGCGCTGATCGAGCGTGCCGACGACTGGCTCGCGCCGTTGCTGGCGGGGAAGCGCCGGCTCGACGCGATCGATCCGCCCGCGCTGACCGAGGCGCTGCGCACGCTGATCGGCTGGGACGCGGTGACGGCGATCGACCGCCTCGCCCCGGCGCATTTCCACAGCCCGGCGGGATCGAGCCACGCGATCGACTATGCGGCGGATGGCGGCCCGCGCGTCGCGCTTCGCCCGCAAGCGCTGTTCGGCCTGGCCGCGCACCCGACCGTCGCCGGCGGGCGCGTGCCGCTGGTGCTCAGCCTGACCTCGCCCGCCGGCCGCCCAATCCAGACGACGCGCGATCTGCCCGGCTTCTGGGCGGGAAGCTGGGCGGCGGTGGCGAAGGAGATGCGCGGCCGTTATCCGCGGCACCCCTGGCCCGACGACCCCGCATCGGCATCCGCCACGCTGCGCACCAAAGAAGCGGATGCACGCGCGAAAAAACCGGGATAGAGAGAGCGCATGTCGACCGCCCGAATCTATCAGCGTCCGAAAAACTCCATGTCCTCGGGCCGCGCCCGCACCTCCTCCTGGGTGCTGGACTTCGCCCCGGCCGAGGCCAAGCAGCCCGATCCGCTGACCGGCTGGGCCGGCTCCGGCGACACGCGCGATCAGGTGCGCCTGACCTTTCCGACGCGGGACGCGGCGATCGCCTATGCCGAGCGCGAGGGGCTGGCGTTCACCGTCGTGGTCGCGCCCGAGCGCACGCTGAAGCTCCAGGCCTATGCGGATAATTTCAGATAGCGGCCGTCACCCCGGACTTGCTCGGTGATCATCCCGCTCGGACAAGGATTCCCCTGTTATCCCGCGAAAGCGTGAGTCCGGGGTTACGCAAAGATACCGCTCGTTGCTCCTGGACTCCCGCTTTCGCGGGAGAGCAGGCTTGGTCTTTGTTCGAGCGGCATGAGCCACGACTTGCTCCGGGTCCATGCGATCCGACCCGCCGTGCAACGGACGTTAGCGGATCGCATGACCCTCATTCGAGTCCGGCATGACGGCTACCCCGCCAGCATCCCCGCGCCGAGCAACAGCAGCAGTTTCACGTCGATCGCCACCCCCTCGGCGCGTTTCGCCGCGACGAACGCGGCGATCTCGCCGAGCGGCACGCGGTGGACGGTGATGTCCTCCCCGGCATGCCCGCCGCCGTCGCCGACCCGGTCGAGCCCCGTCGCGCGCACCAGCGTGAACCCTTCCGACACCATGCCGGGCGAGGAGTGAAACGACCCGAGCGGCTCGATCGCGGCGGGCCGATAGCCCGTTTCCTCCTCCAGCTCGCGCGCGGCGGCGGCGGCGACGGTCTCGCCTTCCTGCTCGTCGCCGACCAGTCCGGCGGGCAGTTCGAGGCAGCGCCGCCCCAGCGGCACGCGATATTGCTCGACCAGGATCACGTCTTTCACGCCGTTCGGGCCGGCATCGACCGCCAGGATCACCGCCGCCTGGATGCCCCGCGCGCGCGACACATATTCCCACGTCCCGTCCGTGACGGCCTTGATGTACTTGCCTTCCCAGACCGTCTCCGCCGTCACAGCTCGATCAGCCGGTCGGGCAGTTCGTTCACGTCGCCGTCGGTCTTGGGGAAGGTCTCGGACAGGATCGCGCCGATCGCCGCCACGGCGGCGACCATCCCGTCCCCCGCGCGCCCGTCCCGCACCGCGCCGACCAGCGCGGCCATCGCATCGCCCCAGCGCTCCGCCGGCACCGCGCGGACGATCGCTTCGTCGGCGATCAGTTCGGCCATGCGCTCGTCGGTCGACAGGAAAAGCAGGATGCCGATGCGCGCTTGCGTCCGTCGCTCGGCACCGACCTTGAAATACTGGATCGCGCGCCGCCGGACGCGCCGCCGCTTGGTCGCGCGGGGCGTCAGCGCGAGCTTGAGCGGGGTCCATGCGACGGCGTAGCGCACCGCGAGGAACAGCACCGCCTGCACGACGACCAATCCGAACAGGATGCGGCCCGCATCGACCGCCTGCCACGCGCTGCCGCCCCAATCGAGCAAGTCCACGTCGATCGTCGCAACTCCCGCGGCGAGCAGCATGGCGAGCACCGCATAGTGCAGCGGCACGTCCCGATAGCGGTCGGACCGGGCGGCGACGATCGTGACGATCTCGCCGTCGGTGCCGCGCTCCGCCTCCGCCACGGCGGTCGATACGCGGTCGCGGTCGGCCGATGAAAGGACGAACCGCGCCATCACCAATCCCCCGACGCGCCGCCGCCGCCAAAATCGCCGCCGCCGCCGCCGCTGAAATCACCGCCGCCCCAGCCGGAGTCGCTGCCGCCGGAGCCGCCGCCGCCCCAGCCCGAACCGCCGCCGCCCCAGCTACCGCGCGATGCCTGGTTGCCGATTTCGTTGGCGATGCCCCACAGGATCACCGGCATCAGCGCACCATCGCCGCCGCCGCGACCGGCATAACGCTGCCCGCCCGAGCGCCGCGCGAACGAGAGCAGGATGAACAGCGCGACGAAGCCGAACACGACCAACCCCGCCGGAAACCCGCCATTGCCGCCCCGCGCGGTGCGGTGCGCGCGGTCGAATTCGGCCGCCGCTGCATCGACTCGCGCCTTCTGCTCCTCGGGGGAAGCACGCAACTGCGCGATCACCGCGTCCGTGCCGGCTTCCATCGCGCCGGGAATATCGTTCGACTGCGTCAGCCTGGGCATCATCTCGGTACGAATCATCGTGCCCGAAAAAGCGTCGGTCAACATAGCTTCGAGGCCTCGCCCTACCTCCAGTCGGGGGCCGCGATGGCCTTTGGGTTCGTTCGGGGCGATGAACAGGATCGCGCCATTGTCGGCATCCTTCAAGCCGATGCCCCAGGCGCGACCGAGTCCGACCCCGTATTCGACGAGGTCGCGGCCTTGCAGGTCGGGGATCGTCGCGACGATCAACTGTCGCTTGGTGTCCCGTTCCAGCGCTTGCAATTTTGCCGACAACCTTGCCCGGGTGGCGGGCGGCAGGACGTTGGCCGCGTCCACCACGCGCCCGGTCAGCGTCGGATAGGTCTGCGCCGCCGCCGGAGACAGCCCCAGCAGCAGCGCGATACCGGCCGCGATCATAGCCTCGATCAGGCGCATAAGACGGGCCTCCGGCCCTGCCGTCGTCCGGCGTGGATCAGTTGGCGTTGCCGAAATTCACCGTCGGCGCGGCCTCGGCCCCCGGCGTCGTCGCCTTGAACGGCACCAGCGGCTTCGCGCCGTAGAAGATCTTCGCGCCGATCGCATCGGGAAAGGTGCGGATCGTCGTGTTGTAGCTCTGCACCGCGCCGTTATAATCGTGCCGCGCGGTCGAGATGCGGTTCTCGGTGCCTTCGAGCAGGTCCATCAGCGTCGCGTAATTGGCTTGCGACTTCAGCTCGGGATAGGCCTCCTGCAAACGCTGCAACGACAGCGTTACGCCGGCCTGCGCCCGGTCGAACGCCTGCACCTTGGCCGGATCGGTCAAGTCGCCGCCCGACACCTTGACCTGGTTCGCGGAGGCGCGGGCCTGCGTCACCTCGACCAGGATCGCCTTTTCCTGCGCGCCCGCGGCCTTCACCGTGGCGACGAGGTTGGGGATGAGGTCGGCGCGGCGCTGATAGTAATTCTCGACATCGGCCCATTTGGCCTTGGCGTTCTCCTCCGCGGTCGGCACGCTGTTGAGGCCACAGCCCGACAGCGCGACGGCGGCGACAATGGCGAACGAAGTGCGATACGTCATTTCAGGATCCCTCCAGACCTTGCGCCGCCCGGATATCAAAGTAGCATAGCGACGCGAAACGAAATCGGAAGGGGACGACCCGTGTTCAAGGAGTTCAAGGCCTTTATCGCGCGCGGCAACGTGCTCGACCTGGCTGTAGCGGTCATCATCGGGGCGGCGTTCGGCAAGATCGTCGCCTCGCTGACCGACGACATCATCATGCCGATCATCGGGCGGATCACCGGCGGCCTGGATTTCTCGAGCTATTTCGTCATCCTCGGCCAGGTGCCCGCCGCGCTGGCCGGATCGTCCGATTATGCCGCGCTGAAGAAGGCCGGCGTGCCGCTGCTCGGCTATGGCGCGTTCGTGACGGCGGCGGTCAATTTCACGATCGTCGCGTTCATCATCTTCCTGATCGTCCGCGCGATCAACCGGCTGATGCCGACGCCGCCCGAAGTCCCCGCCGAGCCGGTCGAGCCCGCCGACGTGACGTTGCTGCGGGAAATTCGGGATACGTTGAAAGCGCGGCCTTGAAGGCTACGTCGTCACCCGCCCTTGTGCCGGGGTCCACCGCGCGACAACATAGGCAGCGCTAGGAGGAGAATAGATTCCGTATCCTCAAGCCGCGACCAGATCCTCCGCTGCGGCATCGGCCAGGCTCGTCCCGTCTAGGATGCGCGCGGTCTCGTCGCGCACGCGCATCATCGCGTGGCGAATCGCGCAGCGTGCCTCATCCTTGCAATCGTTGCAGGAACGGTAGGCGGTGCGGCTGACGCACGGCACCAGCGCCAGCGGCCCCTCGATCACGCGGATGATCTCGCCCAGCGAAAGGAGGTGCGTCGGGCGCGACAGGCAGTATCCGCCCATCTTGCCGCGATGGCTGTGCAGAAAACCCGCCTCGCGCAGGTCGGCCAGGATCAGCTCGAGAAACTTGCGCGGCACATTGGCTTGCGTCGCGATCCGGTTCATCGGGATCGGCGGGCCGCCTTGCGGCGCTTCGGCCAGGAACATCATCGCGCGGAGCGCGTAGCGGGAGCGTTGCGTCAACATGATACCATATCCATGCACGCGTTTTGTGGCGAGCGAAAGGCGGGCCTTTCAAAAGCTTGCGCGAGCCTCTATATCGGCCGTGCCGGATTCGTCCGGCTATGGCGATAAAGTGCGGCGTACAATAGATGCAGCGGACCCGGGGGCAGTACCCGGCGACTCCACCAAAACCCCTTGTGTGCGAGGGGCTTTGACGGGGTCGAACCAGGATCGACGTGTATTGAAAAGCGCCGTTTTTTCCCGGGCTGAGTAACCTGTAAAAGGCTCAAAACCACAAGTGCTAACGATAACGAAGCACTCGCGATTGCGGCGTAACTGAAGGCCTAACGGCCTAGGTTACTCCAAAAGAACGCGGTTCGGGCTGCACCGGGCAACAGAAGCAGACACCGGCGGCCGCCGGGGGGGCCGAGCAACAGAACCCCCCGGACCTTCAAGAACGCGGAGCACCGAGCGACAAAGCGCCCCGACTTGAAACGGCTATCGCCGCAAGTAGCGAACATCCGGAAGCTCGACTTCGTCCTCCCGGCCCCTTCGGCGAAGCCCGGGGCAGGTCCGTGCCGGGGTCCGCCGTGCCACGAAGGCATACCGTGAAATCCCGTATCACTTGCCGTCTCGCGGTTCCTGAATCGGCGCTCATCCACGGCATCGCGACCGACGTGATGGACCCCGGCACGGACCTGCCCCGAGCTTCGCCGAAGGGGCCGGGGTGACGGAAAGATCAGGAATAATCGCACGCCACCGCAAGCCGAGGACGCTCATGTCGCCAGCGCCGCGACCGCCTTCAGATCCTCGACGAAGCGCGCATATTCCTCGTCCGCCGCGCTCCTGTCGGTGAGGCGCAGCAAATAGCTCGGGTGCACCGTCACCCACCCGGTTCCCGCTCCCTCCGGCAGCACGATCGCCCTGCCCCGCTCGCGCGCGATCGTCACGGTGCGCCCGAGCAAAGAGCGCGCCGCGGTCGCGCCGAGCGCCACCGTCACCTTCGGCCGGATCAGCAATTGCTCCTGCTCGATCCACCAGCGGCATGCCTCGATCTCGCCCGCGCCGGGCTTGGCATGGATGCGCCGCTTGCCGCGCTGCTCGAACTTGAAGTGCTTGACCGCGTTGGTGACGTACACCCCCGCGCGGTCGATCCCCGCCGCGGCGAGCGCGCGGTCGAACACCTGCCCCGCCGGCCCGACGAACGGCCGTCCGGCGCGATCCTCCTGGTCGCCCGGCTGCTCGCCGACGAACATCAGCGCGGCATCGACCGGCCCTTCGCCGAACACGGTCTGCGTCGCCGGCTTGTAGAGCGGGCAGCGCGTGCAGCCCGCCGCCTCGTCGCGCAAGGCGGCCCACGCCGCCTCGGCATTGCCGCCGCCGTCACGGCGTTGCCCTTCCCTGGCAATCTTGTCCTGTGCCGTCGCCATCATCCCGCTCTCCCGCGCCTGCGCGCCCGCGATCAGGCCCGGCACCAGCGCGGTCTCGGGCATGTTCTTCCAATATCTGCGCGGCATCTCCTTGAGCATCGCGCCGATCTTCACCCGCGCCGGGTTGAAGATCGAGGCATAATATGTCTTCCAGACCTCCTCGATCGGGTCGCCGCCCGGGACCAGCGCATTGGCGTCCGCCTTGCTCGCGCCCGGGCCTTCGCTCAGCGTTCCGCCATCCCAATGGATCGACAGATCGGGCGTCAGGATCGACCAGCGCATCGTCGCGAAGCGATCGATGAAGAAGCGCGCATTGTAACGGACGATGTGATGGTCCGGCTCGAACCAGGCGACGAAACGGGTGGTGCCGTCCGGTTCCGCCACTTCGCGAAAGCGCAGGAATGCGCGCATCTTGTGCACGTCGCGCCGCACCTCGCGCGCGAAGCCGTCGAGGCGCCGGAGCAGCGGATCGGCACGATCCTCCATCAGCTTCGGTTCGGTCCGCAACCGCGTGAGCAGCGTGTACAGCAAGGCGAAGCGCTGCGGATCGCGGTGCAGCACCACGCTCTTGGCCAGATCGAGGAACGCGCGCGGGACGGAGAAGCCGGTCGTTCCGCCAGCCGGCGCGCGCTCGCCGGCCGCGGCGAACAGATCGCCCGGCGCATCGCCGATGTGCCACACCACGTCTCCGGGCGGCACGCCGCGCCCCGCCAGGCCGCGCGCCGCATCGCGCCAGCCCTCGATATCGTCGGGCGCGCTCAGCGTGACGGCGTGCATCGCCCCGCGCCTACTCCTTCCCGCCGCCCGACGGCGTGACGATCGCCCTGGCCAGTTCCCTGGGCTTGCGCGCCTCGAACACCTTGGCCATCCGCGCTTCCGCCGCGCCGCTCAATTCCCTGGCGGCGGCGGGGAACATCTCTTCCTCCTCCTCGTCGATATGATGTTCGTAGCGGTGGCGCATTTCCTTGAACTTGGTCAGCCACGCGCCCGAGCTCATTGCGATGTCGGACAGTTCGCCGAGGAAATCGTCGATCTCCTTATGCTCGGACACCGAATGCCGCGCATCATCGCGCAAGTCGGCGTCGGCGAGCATCGTCGCGTAGAGCGACTCCTCCTCGGCCGCGGCATGGGCGGACACCTCGACCCGGAACGCCTCGAACAAGGCGATACGTTCCGGCGAATCCCCGACCGTGTCGCCGATCTGGGCGAGCAAGGTACGGTGCCGATCGTGATCCTGCTTGAGGTCGGCGAAGATGCGGGCGTCGGCCATGGTGAACCCTTCCTGTCGATCGATACGCAGGCAGAACCACCCAGCCTGGCAAGCGTTGCATCGGCCATCCGTTTCAGGCGAACAATTCCATCTGCCGCGCTTTCGGCGCGACGACCGGACGCAGGTCCGCGCGGTCGGCCAGCGCCACCGGCCGCCAGTCCGCGGCGATCAGGAACGGCCGCACCTTCGCCACCGACACCGTCAGCCGCGCGACATCGGCGAGGTGCAGCCGCCGCCAGCGCCGCGCCGCGACGATCGCGCCGACCGCCTTCACCCCCAGCCCCGGCACGCGCAGCAGCATCTCGCGCGGGGCGCGGTTGACGTCGACCGGGAACGATCCGCGGAATTTCAGCGCCCAGGCGAGCTTCGGGTCGATATCGAGCGGCAGCATCCCCGTCGTCGCATCCGCCGCCGCGACCACCTCGCCGGGCGCATAGCCGTAGAAGCGCATCAGCCAGTCGGACTGGTAGAGCCGGTGCTCGCGCAGCAGCGGCGGGCGTTGCAGCGGCAGCACCGCGCTCGCATCGGGGATCGGGCTGAACGCGGAGTAATAGACGCGGCGCAGGCCGAAGCGATCGTACAATGTCGAGGCCCTGGTCACGATATCGCCGTCGGTCGCCGCATCCGCCCCGACGATCATTTGCGTCGACTGGCCGGCGGGCGCGAAACGCGGTGCGGATTTGTAGCGCTTCTTCGCGTCCGCCGTGTCGAGGATCGAGGCCTTGGTCTGCTGGCGCGCGGCGTTGTTGACGACGATGTCGAGTCCGCCCAGCGCCGCGACCGCATCAGTGACGAGC
>CAXTJX010000015.1:50572-50956 GCA_964244765.1 uncultured Sphingomonas sp.
CCTTGGTGCCGGCCATCGCATCCTCGATCCGCGTCGCGGATTTTTCCGGCGCGAGGCGTTTCAGGCCGGATACCGTCGGCAATTCGACGTTGATCGACAGGCGATCGGCATACAGCCCGGCCTGATGCGACAGTTCCGGGTCGGCGTCGGGGATGGTCTTGAGGTGGATATAGCCGCGAAAATCGTGATCCTCGCGCAAGCTTCGCGCGACCTCGACGATCTGCTCCATCGTGTAGTTCGACGAGCCGATGATGCCGGAGGACAGGAACAGCCCCTCGATGTAATTGCGCCGGTAGAAGGACAGCGTCAGCCGCACCACTTCCTGCGCGGTGAAGCGCGCGCGGCGGACGTTCGAGCTCTTGCGGTTGATGCAGTAATGGCAGT
>CAXTJX010000016.1:0-50259 GCA_964244765.1 uncultured Sphingomonas sp.
GCCAACTACCTTCGACACTCAGGATATGTGCAAACTTGAACGAGTCTGGCGCTAAATTGGCGAGCGGATAGTGAGCAATTTTGCCGCTACCCACAAAAACCCCTGCATCTTCAAGACTTGCAGGGGTTGACTGGCGGAGCGGGAGGGATTCGAACCCTCGATACGCTTTTGGCGTATACTCACTTTCCAGGCGAGCGCCTTCGACCACTCGGCCACCGCTCCGCATGTCCTGGACGGAAGCGTGGCCCTAGAGGGTCGCTTCGTCCTGTGCAAGCGATCTGCCGCGTCCGCGCCCGCATCCCTTGCCGGGATTGCGCGGGGGCGGGGTGGCGTGGCAGGTGTTATGTAGCGATCCTGCGGTTGTTCGCCTTGCTCGCTGCCGTCCACCAAGGCGAGCCGGCGCTCCCGCCCAAGCCTCCCGCCCAAGCCTGCCGCCCCGCAACCGGCCACGGCGGCGCCCGCGCTGGCCTGGCGCGCGATCGATCCGCGGGATCCGTTGTCGACCAAGTTCACCGACGGGCACGCGCGACCTGCCGCGTTCGCCGCCATGCCGGAGACGCGCGCCAATCGCGGGCTGCCGTTCGGATCGGCACGCGCTCGGGACGGGCGTCGGCAAGCTCAGGGCGAACGGGGAGGGGGCCGCCTCGTCAAACGACAGGTGAAAGCTATTTTCCCACCCAGTCCGCGACGTCGCTCGCGACCTGGTTCGCGGCGGTGTTCAGCGCGATGCCGACCGGTGTCGCCGCGATCTGGCCGACCGGCACGCGTGCCTCGAAGCGGCGCTTCTCGACGACCTTGCCGCTGACGCGGATCAGCGACGCGTCGAAGGTGACGACGGCCTCGCTGGTGCCGGCATCGATGCCGAACGTGCGCAACTCGCCCGACAATACCGCGCCGGGGTCCGAAAAGGACTGCGCCGGGCTCAGCACCACGCGCCCGGTGCGCGCCGGCACGGTGTCGATCAGGACGCGCACGAACATCCGGCTGGGCGGCTCGACCCATTGCGTCTTGGCGACATAGGCGATCGCGGTCCGGCTCGCCTGTACCGGCACGCGCACCCCGGAAATCGCCTGCGAGGCGCCGGGGACGAGGATCGTGATGGTCGGCGCGGTGGCGGAACTCTGCGTCTGCCCGGTCGGCACGCTCACCGCCGAGGTGAGCGTCAGCAGCGCGGGCGGCGGCTTCGAGCCGAGGCTGATGCAGCCCGAAAGAGCGGCGGCGAGCACGGCGAGCGCGATCGTCATCTTCATCTTCATCTTCATCTTCAGGGGCGGCATCCTGGGGGATAGGCGGAGCATGGTCACTGTCCCTTTCCGGGCTTGTAGTCGGGCAATTTCTGCTGGCCGATCAGCGAGCTCGCGCCGCCGCGATCGACCTTCTCGGCGACCGAGTTGAGCGCCTGCGCCATCTGGCGGAGATCGTGCACCAGTTGCCCGACCTCGGGGATGGTCTGCTTGGAGAAAGCCTGCAATCCCGGTCGCGCGTCGCCGATCGCGGCGTCCAGCGTCTCGACGCTGTGCTGCGCGCTCAGCACGGTCTTGTTGAGGTTGGCCATCACCGGGTGGACGTCATCCTTCAGCACGCCGTTGGTGGTGCCGGCGAGCTGGCCGATCTGCTGTGCGGCGTCGCCCGCCTTCTGGATCGCGACGCGCGTCTCGGCGATGGTCGCGGCGATCTCCGGCCCGCGATCGGCCAGCGCGCCGGTCAGGCGGCTGGTGTTGGCGAGGATGCCAGAGATCGACTGCTGGTTCTTGTCGTTCAGCAGATCCGACAGTTTCTCGGTCAGCGTCGAGATGCGCTCCAGCAATTGCGGGGCCGAGGCGAGCAGCGCGCCGAGGCCGCCGGCCTTGGGCGGGATGACGGGCACGCCGTTGGGACATTCGCTGAGCGGATTGACGTCGGGGCAATTGATCGGCGGGGCACCCTTCACCGCGCCGTCGAGCTGCACCGTGCTGGTGCCGGTGAAGCTGCCCTGCAACGTCGCGGTGGTGCCGAGCAGGATCGGCGTGTCGGGATTGACGCTGATCCGCACGCGCTTGAACTGCGGATCGACCTTCCACAGGCCGATGTCCTTGACCTGCCCGACCGGCACGCCGGAAAACGCGACCGCCGAGCCCTTGGCCAGGCCGTCGACCGATTGCTTGAAGAAGATGTCATACTCCTTGTCGGTCGCGGTGCCCCAGCGCGCGATCCACACGACGAACAGCAGCATCACCGCGAGCAGGATGAGCACGACGCTGCCGACCAGCACATGGTTCGAGCGGGTTTCCATCAGTCTGCCCCTTCTTCCGCCTGCGCCGTCTCGTTATGCTCGATCGTCGCGATCGCGGCGCGTCCGCGCGGACCCTTGAAATATTCCTGAATCCACGGATGGTCCAGCGCGAGAAGCTCGTCGATGGTGCCCACCGCGATCACCTTCCTGTCGGCCAGCACCGCGATGCGGTCGCAGATCGCGTAGAGCGTATCCAGATCGTGGGTGATGAGAAACACCGTCAGCCCGAGCGTCTTCTGCAGCGATTTGGTCAGTTCGTCGAACGCGGCGGCGCCGATCGGGTCGAGCCCGGCGGTCGGTTCGTCGAGGAACAGCAGTTCGGGGTCGAGCGCGAGCGCGCGGGCGAGGCCAGCGCGTTTCTTCATGCCGCCCGACAGCTCGGCCGGATATTTCGGCCCGGCATCGGCGGGCAGGCCGGTCATCACCACCTTGTACGCCGCGATCTCGTCGAGCAGCGCCGCGTCGAGCGCCGGGTAGAATTCGCGCAACGGCACCTGCACGTTCTCGGCGACGGTCAGCGTCGAGAACAGGGCGCCGCCCTGGAACAGCACGCCCCAGCGCTTGGTCAGGTTGGTCAGCTCGATCTCTTCGCGGTCGAGCGTGGAATCGCCGAACACTTCCACCTCGCCCTCGATCGGCACTTGCAGCCCGATGATCGAGCGCATCAGCACCGACTTGCCGGTGCCCGAGCCGCCGACCACGCCGAAGATCTCGCCGCGCCGGACGCTGAGGTCGAGCCCGTCATGGACGATCTGCTCGCCAAAGCCGCTCTTGAGGCCCCGCACGACGATGACGTCGTCGTCCTTCCTGCGCGTATCGGTCATACCCAGCCGATCGACGTGAAGAACACCGCGAAGAACGCGTCGACCACGATGACGAGGAAGATCGCCTGGACGACGGCGGCGGTGGTGCGCGTGCCGACCTGCTCGGCATCGCCCTCGACCTGCATCCCCTGGAAACAGCCGGCGATGGCGATGATCAGCCCGAAGAACGGCGCCTTGACCAGCCCGACATACAGGTCGGTGATCGGCACCACTTCGCGCAGCCGCTGGATAAAGCTGACCGGCGGAATGCCCAGCGTGATCCAGCACAGCAACCCGCCGCCGATGATCGCGACGATCGACGCGTACATGCCGAGCAGCGGCATCATCACCACGCTGGCGATGACGCGCGGCAGCACCAGCGCCTCCATCGGCGAGACGCCGATCGTGCGCATCGCATCGACTTCCTCGGTCAGCTTCATCGTGCCGATCTGCGCGGCGAAGGACGAGCCCGAGCGGCCCGCCACCATGATCGCGGTCATCAGCACGCCGAGTTCGCGCAAGGTGATGCGGCCGACCAGGTTGATGGTGAGGAATTCCGCGCCGAACTGCGCAAGCTGCACCGCGCCCTGCTGCGCGATGACGATGCCGATCAGGAAGCTCATCAGCCCGATGATGCCGAGCGCGCTGACGCCGACCACCTCGAAACGCTGGATGACGGCGTTGAAGCGGAAGCGCTGCGGGTGCGTCGCGACGTTCCAGAACGCGATCATCGTCGCGCCGAGGAAACCGAGCAGGCCGTACAGCGTGGCACCCGTCTGCACCACGGCATCGCCGATCTCGCCGACCACGCGCGCGATACTGCCGACCGCCACCGGGCGCATCGCGACCGGCTGATCGGCATTGGCGACTTGCGCCAGCAGATGTTCGCCGTCCGCGTCGAGCCCGGAAATCGCGGCATCGTGTTCGGCGGCGAAGCGGTGGACCAGCCATGCGCCGACCGTGTCGATCCGCTCGATCCCGCTGAGATCGACCGTCGACACCTTGCCGTCGAACGCGCGCAGCCGCTCGGGCAGATCGCCGATCCGCGCCAGCGACAGGCTGCCGCTGAAACGTAGCGTGTCCCGATCGGTCGAGAAAGTGGCGTTTTCGGGCATCTGCGGCCTTTAGTGCGGCAATCGGGGTGGATCGGCAAGCGTTGCTGTGGCTGAAAGCTTGTTCGGAACTCGCCAGGGAGCGCGTCTCGAGCGGTGCCGGCCCGCTCTCCTACCGGCCACCCATAGCGTATCTTGGATGGGTGGCCGGGAGGGGGGCGGGCCGGCACCGCTCGAAAGATACCCTCGGCACCTTTTCCGGACAGACTATTAGGACGCTGCGATGCACCATCTGGCAATCTACGATATGGATCGGACCGTCACCTACGCACCGACCTGGACTCGGTTCCTCGTGCGGACGGCGTGGCGCGGGGCGCGGTGGCGGCTGGCGCTGCTGCCGCTCGCCGGCGTGGCGGGCATCGGCTATGTCGCGCGGCTGATCGGGCGGGACCGGTTGAAGGAAGTCGCGCAGGCGCTGCTGCTGGGCAAGGCGCTGCCCGAAGCAGCCGCCGCGGCGGCGGCGGAGCGCTTCGCCGGGGAGATCGCGGCGCGCGGCATCTGCCCCGGCGCGCTGGCGCGGATCGCGGCGGACCGGGCGGCGGGCTGTCGGCTGGTGCTGGCGACGGCGTCGTACGGTTTCTACGCCGGCGCGATCGCCGCGCGGCTCGGCTTCGACGCCGTGATCGCGACCGACGTGGTGCGCGACGGCGGGGTCATCAGGGCGAAGATCGCGGGCGAGAATTGCTACGGCGCGGCCAAGCTCGCGATGATCGAGGCGTGGATGGCGGGCGCGGGGATCGCGCGCGGCGATGCCGTGGTGCGTTTCTATTCGGACCATGTGTCGGATGCCCCGACGCTCGACTGGGCCGATATCGGCGTCGCGGTCAATGCGCACGGCCCGCTGCGCTTGCTGGCGGCGGTGAAAGGCTGGGCGGTGGAGGAGTGGCGGGGGTAGGGCGGGGAGCGCTTTCCGGGGGAAGGAGCGCTTCCGTCCGGTTGCAGCCTGTCTCCCTTCCCTCGAAGGGCGGGGTCGGGGGTGGGGCGCTCTCCGAGTCGGACGACGGCGGTTTCGCACGATATCTCGCGTCGCGCTCGCCTGACGGCAAGCGCCCGGTCCTTGCGCCGCGCAGCGACGGCTGAAGAACGCGCGCTGTGGGCACGTCCACGGGTGTTGCGGCCGCGCTTCCCGCGACAGTTGCCGGTCGGACATCATCGTATCGATTTTGCGTGCCGCAGCCTGCGCATCATCGTGGAGGTCGATGGCAGTCGGCACCTCGATGCGGTCGCCCATGACGAACGACGCTCGCTGTTGCTCGAAGAGCGCGGCTGGTCCGTCCCGCGCTTCTGGAACGGCGAGGTTCGCAAGAGTCCTGACGGAAGCGATCGTGGCCGCCGTCTCGCTCCGCCTCGGGCCGACCCACCCCCAACCCCTCCCTTTCAGGGAGGGGAGTCGAGGTCCGCACTCCATCAATCCCGGACATTCCGCTGTCCTACGCGCGATATCGCGAGCATCGTCGCCGACGCTCTTTGAACCGTCGATCGCTTGCCCACCCGCCACGGGGGAACCACGCATTTCCGGCGTTTTTGCCCTAACCTTGGCCTAACCTTCCGGCCCTACAGCGCCACATCTACCGCATGGATCACCAGCCCGACCAGCCCGCCGACCAAGGTGCCGTTGACGCGGATATATTGCAGGTCGCGCCCGACCGCATTCTCCAGCCGCCGCGTGATCGTGTTCGCATCCCAGCCCTGGATCGTTTCCGACACCAGCCGCACGATGCCGTCGCCATAATCCGCCGCCATGCCGACCGCCGCGCGGCGCACGAAGCGGTTGATCGTCTTGCGCAGCGTGGGATCGTTCTCCAGCGTCGTGCCGAGCTGGCGGATCGCCTCGCCGACCGGTCCGGCGAGCATCGCATCGGGGTTGCGCGCGATGCGCAGCATGCCGCCGCGCGCTTGCTCCCACAATCCGTCGAGCCAGCGCTGCATCGCGGGGTTGTCGATGATCTCGCCCTTCACGGCATTGACGCGGTCGCGCATCTTCGGCTCGTGGACGAGATCGTGCGCGAGCGCGGCCAGCCCTTCCTCCGCCTTGGCGCGCAAGGGGTGATCGGGGTCCTCGGCGATGCCGCCGAGCAGGCCGTTCAGCCCGTCGATGATCTTGGTGGCGAGCGTCTCGTCGAGCCCGGTCCAGCGCATCACCGCGCCGGCGCGGTCGTGCACCATGCCGCGGATCAACTGCTCGTTCGATGCCAGCAGCCGCGCCCCCCAGCGCACGATGCCGTCGAGCAGCGGCAGATGCCGGTCCTCGGCGATCGCGGCGCTCAACGCTTGGCCGAGCAGTGGCGCGACGTCGAGCGCGCGCAGCCGCTGGCCGATCCCGGCCTTGACCATCCCGCCCAGCCGCTGCTGGTCGAACGCCTCGATCCAGTGCACGGCCAGGCTCGCGGCACCGCGCCTGAGCCTGCCGTCTCCGCCCGGCGGATTGGCGAGCCAGCGCCCCGCCGCGCCCGCCACGTCGACTCGGCGCATGCGCCGCGCGACCACGCCGGGGACGAGGAAATTGTCGCGCAGGAAGGCGGCGAGGGTGGTGCCGATACGGTCCTTGTTGCGCGGGATGATCGCGGTGTGCGGGATCGGCAGGCCGAGCGGGTGGCGGAACAGCGCCGTCACCGCGAACCAGTCGGCCAGGCCCCCGACCATCGCCGCCTCGGCGAAGGCGCGGACGAAGCCCAGTGCGGGATAGCGCTCGTCATAGGCGCGCGCGGCGAGGAAGATCGCCGCCATCGCGACCAGCAGGCCGCCCGCGATCCAGCGCATCCGCACCAGCCCGGCGGGCGGTGCCTCGACGGTGCGTAATGGGCGGGTACGTCTCATCGCACGACCAATCCTCGAACGCGGCGATGGTTCAAGCGCAAGGCCGCTTTCGGCTCACTCGGCCGGCTGCGGATCGTCGTCGCCGGGGCGATAGCCGAGCCGGCCGGGCGCCGCGCCGAGCTTGGGCTGGCGCGGCCGATTGTCGATCAGCGGCCCCTGATCGTCGCCCGGGCGGTAGGTGAGCAGGTTGCGGCGCAGGAACGGGCCGACCCGCCCTTCGATCCCGACCGCCAGGCTGAAGGTGGCCGGCACGATCAGCAGGGTGAGGATCGTCGACATCGTCAAGCCGCCGATCACGGTGATGCCCATCGGCACGCGCGACGAGGGGTCGCCGGTCAGCGCCAGCGCGGTCGGCAGCATGCCCGCGACCATCGCCACCGTCGTCATCACGATCGGCTGCGCGCGTTTGTGCCCGGCGTCGATGATCGCGGCGACCTTGTCGACGCCCTTGTTCATCTCCTCCAGCGCGAAATCGATCAGCAGGATCGAATTCTTGGCGACGATGCCGAGCAGCATGATGAGCCCGATATAGACCGGCATCGACACCGGCGTGCCGGTGATCCACAGCCCGATCAGCCCGCCGAGCGGCGCGACCAGCAGCGACAGCACGTTGACGAACGGCGGCAGCAGGCGGTGGTAGAGCAACACCAGCACCGAGAAGAGCAGGAAGATGCCGGCGACGATCGCGATGACGAAGTTCTTGACCAGTTCGGCCTGCCACTTGGTCTCGCCGAGGATCAGTTCCTTCACGCCGACCGGCAGGTTCTTCATGACCGGCAGTTTGTGGATCTCGGCCAGTGCGGTGCCGCTGACGATGCCGGGCGCGAGATCGGCGCCGACGGTGAGCTGACGCTGCTGCGCGACGCGGTCGATCTTGGTCGGCCCCGCGCCGAAGCCGATATCGGCGACGACGTTGAGCGGCACCGATCCGCCGCCGGCGGTCTGCACCGGCAGGTTCCGGATGGTCGACAGGCGCTGCCGCGCAGTCTGGTCGAGCGCCACGCGGATCGGGATCTGGCGGTCGCTCAGCGAGAATTTCGCGCTGTTCTGGTCGATATCGCCGAGCGTCGCGATGCGGATCGCGTTCGACAGCGCGGATGTCGTCACGCCCAGGCTGGCGGCGAGGTCCATGCGCGGCGTGATGACGATCTCGGGACGCTTGATGTCGCCGCCGATGCGCGGGGCGACGATATCGGGCAAGGCCGACATCTGCTGCACCAGCGTGGCGCCGGTCCGCGCCAGCAGCCTGGGATCGTCGCCGCCCAGCGTGACCGTCAGCGCGCGCCCGCCGCCGCCCCAGCCGCTGTCGGAGCGGAACGAGACGCGCGCGTCCGGAATGTCCTGAAGCTGCGGCGCCAGCGCGCGCTGGAACTCGAAACTCTTCATCGTGCGGTCGTTCTTGGGCTTGAAGATCGCGGTGACGCGTCCGCTGCCGACGGCCGCGCGCGAATAGACCGACTCGACGCTCGGCTGCTTCTTCAGGAAATCGGCGACCCGCCGCACCACCGCCTGCGTCTCGGGCAGGGTCGTGCCCGGGACCATCTCGATCAGCGCGGTCGTACTGTCGCTGTCGCGCAGCGGCTGGAAGGTGGCGGGCAGCGCCGCGAACAGATAGATCGTCAGCGCGAACGCCGCCATGCCGCCGACCACCGCCGACCAGCGATGCAGCAGCGTCCATTTCAGGACGCTCATGTAGATGTCCATCAGCCGGCCTTCGCCGTGCGACGCCTTACCGTGCGCCTTGAGGAAATAGGCCGCGAGCATCGGCGTGATGAGGCGCGCGACGGCCAGGCTCATCAGCACCGCCGCGACGACGGTGAGGCCGAAATTCTTGAAGAACTGGCCGGAAATGCCCGGCATCAGGCCGACCGGCAGGAACACCGCGACGATCGCCATCGTCGTCGCCAGCACGGCGAGGCCGATCTCGTCGGCGGCGTCGATCGAGGCCTGATAGGCGGATTTGCCCATCCGCATGTGCCGCACGATGTTCTCGATCTCGACGATCGCGTCGTCGACCAGCACGCCCGCGACCAGGCTCAGTGCCATCAGCGTCATGTTGTTGAGCGTGAAGCCGAGCAGGTCCATCACCCAGAAGGTCGGGATCGCCGAGAGCGGGATGGCGAGCGCGGAGATGATCGTCGAGCGCCAGTCGCGCAGGAACACGAAGACGATCACGACGGCGAGCGCGGCCCCCTCGACCATCGCCTCCATCGCCGAATCGTACTGCATCTTGGTGTATTTGACGGTGTCGGAAATGTGCTGGAAACGGACCTTGGGATTGCGCGCCTCGAGGTCCTTCAGCTTCTTCATCGCTTCCTTGTAGACGGTCACGTCCGACGCGCCCTTGGCACGCTGGAAATCGAAGGTCAGCACCTGGCGGCCGTCGAGCTCGGAGGCGGTGCGCTGTTCGGCGTTCGAATCCTCGACCCGGCCGAGATCGGCGAGTTTCAGCGTGCGGCCGTTTCCGGCGGCGATCTGGACTTGGCCAAGATCGTAGGCGGTCCGCGCGTTGCCCAGGACGCGGACCGACTGTTCCGAACCGGCGATTTCCGCGCGGCCGCCGGCGGCGTTGAGATTGACCTGGCGCAGTTGCAGATTGACTTGCGACGCGGTCAACCCCTGCGCCGACAGCTTGGCGGGATCGAGCACGACGCGGATCTCGCGGTCGACGCCGCCGTTGCGTTCGACTTGCGCGAGGCCCGGGACCGACAGCAGTTCCTTGGCGACGTCGTTGTCGATGTACCAGCTCAATTGCTCGACCGTCATGTCGGTGGTGACTGCGGCGAAACTCGCCAGGTCCTGCCCGGAGATGTTCACGCGCGCGATTTGCGGCTCGAGAATGCCGTCGGGCAGGTTGCTGCGAATCTGCGCGATCGCCGAGCGCACGTCGTCGACCGCGCGGTCGATCGGCGTACCGATGGCAAGCTGCACGGAGGTGACCGACTGGCCCTCGGTCACGGTGGAATCGATCTCGTCGATGCCCTGGAGCGACCGCACCGCCGCTTCCACGCGCTGGGTGACTTGCGTTTCGAGTTCGGTCGGTGCCGCGCCCGGCTGGCTGACCACGATCGACACGACCGGAAAATCGATGTCCGGCTGGTTGTTGACATCCAGGCTGAGAAAGCTGACCAGGCCCGCGATCGTCAGCATGAAGAACAGGACGATCGACGGGATCGGGTTGCGGATCGACCAGGCCGAGATGTTCCGGAAGTTCATGGGCTACTTTCTACTTGCCGCTTCCGCCGCCGTCACCAGCGCAGGTTTCACCTTCTGCCCGGCCGTCAGGAAAGCGCCGGCCGACAGCACGACCTTTTCCGTGCCGCTCAGGCCTTGCGCGATCGACACGCCATTGTCGGAGACCTCGCCGACCTTGACGCCGCGCCGCGCCACCTTGTCGTCGTCGCCGACGACATAGACGAAATTGCCCTTGTCGTCGCTCTGGATCGACGCGTTGGGCAATTGCGGCACCTCGGCCGATCCCGAGGTGATCGCCGCCGAGGCGAAGCCGCCGGGGCGCAGCGCGGGATCGTAGGGCAGCGCGATGCGCGCGATGCCCTGGCGCGTCTGCGGGTCGATCACGGGCGAGACCTGCCACACGTCGCCCTTGAAAGAATCGGTGCCGCCGACCGGCGTCACCTGCGCGATCGCGCCGACGTGCAGGCCGCGCAGGTCGGCCTCGCTGACTTGCGCGCGCAATTCCATCTGGCCGCCCTCGGCGAGGCGGAACAGCACGCCCGACCCCGCACCGACGATCTGGCCCGGCTCGACCGCGCGCGTCAGCACGAGGCCGGCGGCGGGCGCGCGGATGTCGAGCCGGCCGGTGCGCGCCTGCGATTCGCCCAGCGTCGCCTGGGCGACGCGCACGCGCGCGATCGCGGCGTCGCGGGTCGCGGCCTTGCGCTCGAGATCGGCCTTCGAGATGAACCCGCGATCGACCAGCGCCCGCGCGCGGTCGAGCTCCGATTGCGCGATCGCCGCGTCGGACCTGGCGACGTTGATCTGCGCGGCGAGCGAGGCATTGGTCTGCACCGCGACCGAGCGATCGACCAGCGCCAGCACCTGTCCCCTGGCGACCCACTGGCCGGGTTCGACCAGCACGCGCGTGACCATGCCGCCTTCGCCCGCGACGCCGACCGGCATTTCCCGCCGCGCGGCGAGCGATCCGGTCGCCGAGACGGTGCGCGCGACGGTCGAGCGGCCCGGCACCACGACCGAGACGAGCGGGAGCTGCTCGGTCGGTTTCGCCACGGGCCTGGCGCGGCCGAAGACCAGGTAGCCGACCAGCGCGATGGCCAGCACCGCCGCGACGATGCCGACGAGCAAGCCCCGGCGCGGCCCCCGCGGACCCGCGTCGCCCGGCAGCCCGAGGACTTCTTCCCCGCCGATCGCCCGCGTCTCGTACGTCATCTGCGCCAATTCCCGACCCCTTGGGTTCCGTCCCGCCCGGCCACGGCGTGCGGCTGGCGGCGCGTCGCCACGGCTGTATTATCTGAATAAGCCACTAACCTCAAGGGTCGGCGGATGCCGGCCGGCGCATGGCGGGTTTCGCGCTCTTTCGCAAGGAGATCGGGACGCCGTCGAATCGCGCGCCTTTCGCGCAGCCGTCTTGGCGAAGCATCACGCTCCCGTAACAAAGCTGTTGCATTCGTGCCGCGCGGGCGCGAGCGTTCCGCTACGGATTCGCGGGTGCGCGGGTCGAACGAGGGAGATGCATGATGGATCGGACAATGCTCGGCTGGCTGTTGATCGGCCTGGTCGCGGGCGTGCTCGGCAAGATCATCATGCCCGGCAAGGACCCGGGCGGCTTCATCGTGACGATCCTGATCGGCATCGCCGGGGCGCTGCTCGCCGGGTTCGTCGCCCGGTCGCTGGGGTTCGCGATCGTCGGCGGCTGGCGGAACTATGCCGCCGCGACGGCCGGCGCGATCGTGCTGCTGGCGCTCTATCGCGTCGTCGTGTCGCGCCGCGTCCGCTAGGGCGGATCGACCTTCAGTCTCGGCAGTCTCGGCAGTTTCGGCGGTTTTGCCCGCAGATTTACCACCAAAGCCGTCACCCCGGACTCGTTCCGGGGTCCACCGTGCCGCGAACTCGGCGATCACCATATTATCCGGATCGAAAGCCGCTTGGTGGACTCCGGAGCGAGTCCGGGGTGACGCAAAGCTCCGAGGACAAGGCTCACCCGAGGAGGATGAAGGTCGATCCGGCTAGAGTTCGTTCATCTCCGGTTGCGCCGCGTGCGGGCAGATAAGGCGCAGACGGGCGTGCCGGCCCGGTCGACCGGGAGATGATTGATGCGTTCGATGTTGCTTTTGGCCCCCGCGCTCCTGCTGGCGGCGAGCCCCGCCATCGCGCAGACGGCGCCCGCGATCCTGCCCGAGGGCACGCTGCTCGATGTCTCGGCCGAGGGACATACCAGCCGCGTGCCGGATGTGGCGACGATCCGCGCCGGCGTGGTGACGCAAGGGGCCACCGCCGCCGCCGCGCTCGCCGACAATGCCGGGCGCATGGCGCGCGTGCTCGCCGCAGTGAAGAAGGCGGGCGTGGCACCGCGCGATATCCGCACCGCCACCGTCTCGCTCAGTCCGCAATACCGCTATGCCGATGGCCAGCCGCCCGCGGTGACCGGCTACCAGGCGACCAACAGCGTGGCGGTGCGCTTCCGCGACGTCGCCAGGTCCGGCGCGATCCTCGATGCGCTGGTGGCGCAGGGTGCCAATCAAATCGATGGCCCGAGCCTGTCGCTCGATGCGCCGGAGGCCGCGCTCGACGAAGCACGCGTGGCGGCGGTGGCAATCGCGCGGGCGCGGGCCGAGCTGTACGCCAGGGCGGCGGGGCTGAGCGTGTCGCGGATCGTGTCGATTTCGGAGAGCGGATCGAACGACGGCGGGTCGCCGCAGCCGGTGCTCTATGTCCGCGCCATGAAGGCGGCGGATGCGACGCAGATCGCGGCGGGCGAGACCGAGATATCGGTGACGGTGTCGGTGCGGTTCTTGTTGAAATGACGTGAAAAAGGCCGCCGGGTTCGCGCCCGGCGGCCCTTCTCCTGCCGTCTCGTATACGCTAGCGGACGCTGCCGCGCCGCACGAGATTGACGATCGCGAGCAGGATGATCGCCCCGATCAGCGAATAGAGGAAGGTCGTGACGGTGATGACCTGATTGATGCCCGCGCCGAAGATGAACGACGCGATCACCGACCCGACGATGCCGACGACGACGTTGAGGATGATGCCCTGCTGGCCGTCCGTCCGCATGATCATGCTGGCGAGCCAGCCGCAGATACCGCCGACGACCAGCCAAATGATGATGTTCATGGTAAGTCCCTCCGTTGCCCGGTTCCCTCCGGGATACGGCGATAAGACTCACGGCCGGCGATGTTTGTTCCGGGGTTCGTTGCGAGGGCGATCCGTTGACCTGCCTCAATATTTCTGCTGGCGTTCGTATAGCGACTTGTAGTGCTGGATGCGGGTGACGCGCAGGCCCGGCATGCCCGAGCGGTCGATCGCGCGCTGCCAGCCGGCGAATTCTTCGACCGTCAGGCCGTAGCGGTCGCATACCTCGTCGACCGACAGCAGCCCGCCGTTGACGGCGGCGACGACCTCGGCCTTGCGGCGCACGACCCAGCGCGTCGTCTCCGGCGGCGGGAGCGACTCGATCGTCAGCGGCTCTCCAAGCGGTCCGATCACCTTGGCCGGGCGGATCTTCTGGTTTTCGATCATTCTTGAAACCTCGTGCCGGGGCGGGGGCCCCATCCTTGATAACGGCAAGTAGCAGGCGGACTTGAACGCCGGCTAAAGCGGCTCGGTAAACAACGGCTTCATTTCTATGTCTCCCGCGTTAGCAACTGTGCCACGGTGAGATTGAAGGCGCCGTGGGCGGGCGCGAACCAGTCGGGTATCGAATCGGACGCGCGCAGCGCCGCTTGCAGCATCGCGGTCGGGCTCGCCGCCTGGCGCGCCGCCACGCCGACCATCAGCACGGCGAGATCGGGCGGTAGCGCCGTCACCGTCACGTCGGCGTCGAATCGGGAGAAACTGAGGTCCACGCAGGCACTTCCGTCTTTGGAGTCGGAATGGTGGCATAGACCGAAGGTCCTTTCGGTCGTGTAAACTCGCGATTTTTGCATCGCCGGGGTGGAACGCGTATCCGCGCGGCGATGACCGAGGGCGATTTCCAGTTGGGGCCGGACTGTACGGGCAAGCGCATCGTCGTCGCCATGTCGGGCGGCGTCGATTCGTCGGTCGTGGCCGCGCTCGCCGCACGCACCGGCGCGGAGACGATCGGCATCACGCTGCAACTCTACGATCACGGCGAGGCGGTGGGCCGCGCGGGATCGTGCTGCGCGGGCCGCGACATCCGCGATGCGCGCGGCGTCTGCGACCGGCTCGGCATCGCGCATTACGTGTTCGACCATGAAAGCGCGTTTCGGTCGCGCGTGATCGACCGCTTCGCCGACGACTATCTCGCCGGGCGCACGCCGATCCCGTGCATCCAGTGCAACATGGGACCGAAATTCACCGACCTGCTCGCCGCCGCGCGCGATCTCGGCGCGGATTGCCTGGCGACCGGCCATTACGTGCGCCGCGTCGAAGGGGCGAACGGCGCCGAACTGCACCGCGCCGCCGACCCGGCGCGCGACCAGAGCTATTTCCTGTTCGCGACGACGCAGGCGCAGCTCGACTATCTGCGCTTTCCGCTCGGCGGCCTGCCCAAGCCGCGCGTGCGCGAACTGGCGGCGGCGCTGGGGCTAAGCGTGGCGGGCAAGCCCGACAGCCAGGACATCTGCTTCGTCCCCGACGGCGATTACGCCGCGCTGGTCAGGAAGCTGCGGCCCGATGCCGACACCAGCGGCGAGATCGTCGACGAGGCGGGCGGCGTGCTCGGCCGGCATCGCGGGCTGATCCACTTCACGGTGGGGCAGCGGCGCGGGCTGGAGATCGGCGGCACGCGCGAGCCGCTGTACGTCGTGCGGCTGGACGCGGCGCGCAAGCGCGTCGTGGTCGGGCCGAAGGCGGCGCTCGGCGTCGGCGCGGCGCGGCTGAGCGGGGTCAACTGGCTCGGCGGCGACCATGCCGGGCCGCTGACCGCCAAGGTGCGCTCGCTCGCGAGGCCGGTGCCGGCGCGCTTCGATGGCAAGCGAGTCCGCTTCGACGCGCCCGAATATGGCGTGGCGCCGGGCCAGGCGACGGTGCTGTACGCCGGCGAGCGCGTGCTCGGCGGCGGCTGGATCGAGGAAACCGAACGCGCGCCGGCGCCCGCCTGACCGATTCGCCCGCGTCACCACCCGGTGCGGCGCAACACCTGATTGATCTCATGGGCCTGTTGATCTGTTGACGGCGGGGCGCACGCGCCAGGCCGGACGAAGACGCAGGCGGCGGGCGATTCGTCCGAGAGCGACGCGTGGCACGCCCGTCGCCGATAGCGCGGGTCGATCTCGCGGCGGTCGGCGAACGCGGCGATGACGACGTTGGAGACCGGCGCCAGTCGCCGCAGCGCGGCCGCCGGGTCGTCGTCCACGCCTTTCAGGGTCGGCGGCGCCACCAGATAGAGCGGCACCGTGCGGTGCAGGACGGCGTAGGACGCGCCCCTCCAGAAGCCGGTCCGGTAGACCGTGACGCCGCACGTCGCGTCGATCCGCCGCGCCTCGGCCAGCGCGTGCAGCATCGGCGAACCGGTCGTCCAGTCGGCGAACACCGGCGCCGCCAGCGCCTGGCCGATCGACGCGGCCAGCCACAGCGCCGATGCTCCCATCGTCCAAACCGGAGCGCGGACAGTCGGCCAGCGTCGCCGGGCGAGCATCACCGCGTCGGCGGTGCCGAGCGCGGCGAGCAGCACGACGATCGACGTCGTCAGGAAGATGAAGCGATATTCCTTGTGCGGTATCGCCATGTGGAACGCCAGATTGGCGAGCGCGGCCCATAGCAACGGGCGGTGCGTGCGCGCGCCCAGCCCGGCGAGCAACGCGATGGGCAGCAGCCAGAAGCTCCAGCGGCGCATCATCTCCGCCACGTATGCCCAGGCCGGCGCGACCCCGAACAGATCGGCCTTGCCCGCCAGATTGAGCCGGACGTTCTCGACCAGCCAGCCGAACGGCGTCTGCCCCGCGCCCAGATCCACCGCCGCGCTGACCAGCGCGACCGCGACCGCCCCCGCCGCCATCTGCCCCCAGCACCGCAACGGCAAGCGCGAGCACAGGAGGAACACGCCGATCGCGGGAAGATACTGGAACCGCAGCACGGCGGCCAGCCCGAACGCGATCCCCGCGCCGACCGGCCACCACGCGCGGCGGCCGGGGCTCGACACGAGCACCACGCCCAGGATGAAGGCGTTGAACGACAGCGCCTCGGTCAGGCCGTGCGCGGCGTACAGTATGAAGTCGAACCACACCGCCGCCACGAAGGCGGCGATGACGGCATGCGTGGGGGAGCGCCGCCGCCCCAGCACATAGGCCGCCCACACGATCGTCAGCGACGACAAAGCGGCGCACACGCGCGGCAGCAACAGGTAGAGCCAGCCGCCCGGATCGACCGCGCCGCCGATCCGCATCGGCACGCTCAGCAGCAGCGGGTACAGCCAGCTCCGCAGGCCCAGCCGGTATTCCCAGGTGACCACGCCATAGCCGAACACGATGCGATGCGCCTGTTCGAGATATTGAAACAGCTCGTCCGGGTACAGGAACGACAGCAGCGTGGCCCAGGTCACCGCGACCCGCACCAGCGCCGCCCCCGACAGCAGGACGGCCGGCACGGCATGGCGGGAGGACAGCACGGATTTCAGGTCGAATCGGGTCAAGACGATCTCCGGGGCGAGAAGCGTTCCTGGCGACGGCGCGTCTACAGGAAGAACGTCCCCTCCAGCACCGTCACGCACTTGCCGCCGAGCACGACGCGGTCGCCCCCGGCCGGGGGCGCCTCCAGCCGGCACGCCAGATGCCCGCCGCGCGCGCTCGCCTGATAGGCGGTGAAGCGGTCTCGGCCGAGGCGCCCCGCCCAATACGGTGTCATCACGGCATGCGCGGACCCGGTCACCGGGTCCTCGTCGATGCCCGCGCCGGGCGCGAACACGCGGCTGACGACGTCGGCCCCCGTGCCGGAATCTCCCGGCGCGGTGACGATCGTCAACATGTCCGACTCGGCGGAGGAGTGCTGGCCGAGCGCGCGGAAATCCGGGTCGAGCGCACGGATCCGCGCCGCGCTTTCCAGCACGATCAGCGCATAGCCCCGCGGGTGCCACAGCGTCTCGACCGCGCGTTCCAGGCCGAGCGCGGCGACGATATGCGGCAGCGGCCTGGGGCTCGGTTCCCAGGCGGGCAGCGCCAGCTCATAGCTCCCGCTCGTCCCCGGGCCGGCGCGCGTCACCGACAAGTGCCCCGCCTGGCGCGTGCGGAACGTCACCGTGTCGCGCGCGGGGTCGCCCGACAGCACGAAATGGCCGCTGGCGAGCGTGGCGTGGCCGCACAGCACCACCTCCGACCTGGGCGTGAACCAGCGCAGCTCGAAATCCGCGCCGCCTTCTTCCGCACCGCGCTCGTCGGGCAGGAGGAAGGCGGTCTCGCTGAGATTGTTCTCCGCGGCGATCGCTTGCAGCATGTCGTCGGCGAGCCATGCGGACAGCGGCATCACCGCCGCCGGGTTGCCGGCGAAGGCCTTGTCGGCGAACGCGTCCACCTGCACGATCGGCAGTCTCATCGGGCGGGGCTCATGCGCGCTTCCCGAACCAGGGCGGCGTCACGTCGGCCTCGACCAGCGAATCGTCGGTGTCGACATGGCCTTCGGGATCGAGGTGGATCAGCACCTCGACCTTGGGGAAGGCGACGCGCAACGCGCCCTCGACCCGTTCGACCACGTCATGCGCCTCGGCTACGGTGATGTCGCGCGCGACTTCCATGTGGAACTGCGCGAAGTCGTGCGCGCCGGAATGGCGGGTGCGGAAATCGTGGATGCCCTTGATGCCCGGCTGGCGCGCGGCGACGTCGATGAAGCGCGCGCGCTGCTCCTCGGGCCATTCCTTGTCCATCAACTGGTTGATCGCGCTGGACGAGGCGCGGAACGCGCCATAAGCGAGCCACAATGCGATGACGATGCCGAACACCGGATCGGCCCGGTGCCATCCGAAATACTGGTCGAGCACCAGCGCGACGATCACCGAGCCGTTGAGCAGGACGTCGGACTGGTAATGCACGTTGTCGGCGAGGATCGCGACCGAGCCGGTCCGGCGGATGACGCGGCGCTGATAGGCGAGCAGCACCAGGGTCGCCAGGATCGCGGCGACCGACACGCCGACGCCGAATTCGGCGCCCCGCGTCGGCTCGTTCGAGCCGAACGCCAGCACCGCGCGCCACGCGATGCCGACGGCGGACGCGGTGATGAGCATGACCTGGAACAGCGCGGCGAGCGCCTCGGCCTTGCCATGGCCGAAGCGGTGGTCGTGGTCGGCGGGCGTCGCGGCGAGGCGCACGCCGTACAGCGTGACGCAGCTCGCGAGCAGATCGAGCCCCGAATCGGCGAGGCTGCCGAGCATCGCCACCGAGCCGGTCGCATAGGCGGCATAGGATTTGAGCGCGATCAGCCCGCACGCGACGCCCACGCTGGCCAGCGCGGCGCGCACGGCGAAGGGGATGGCGCGGCGCTGGTCCTCGGTCATGGGTAGAGCAGCCCTTCGCGCCAGCCGCCCGCATCGTCGGTGCCGCTGCGCGTGAACAGGCGGCGTTCGTGCAGCCGGTGCGCGCGGTCCTGCCAGAACTCGATCGCCGAGGGCGTCACGCGGTAGCCGCCCCAGAACGGCGGGCGGGGCACCTCGCGTCCCTCGAACCGCGCCTGCATCGCGGCGAAGCGCGCCGCGAACGTCTCGCGCGCGTCGAGCGGGCGCGACTGGTCGGACGCCCACGCACCGAGCTGCGAATCGCGGCCGCGCGAGGCGAAATAGGCATCGCTCTCGATGTCGCTGGCAAAGCCGACCGCGCCCTCGATGCGGATCTGGCGGCGCAGCGACTTCCAGTGGAACAGCAAGGCGGCGTGGCGGTTGGCGGCGAGCTCGCCCGCCTTGCGGCTGCCGCGATTGGTGTAGAACACGAAGCCGTCCGGGCCGTGCCCCTTGAGCAGCACCATGCGCGACGACGGGCGGCCCTCCGCGTCCGCCGTGGCGAGCGCCACGGCGTTGGGGTCGTTCGGCTCGCCGGCGCGCGCATCGGCGTACCAGGCGTCGAACAGGGCGAACGGGTCTTCTGCCATCCCCGCGCTTTACGGTCGTCGCGCCCGGCTGTCGAGGAAAGGTGCGTGCCCCGCGTCATCGCTTGTTGCACGCGCGAAGGCTTTGTGGTCGAGTCGCTGCGGGGTTCGGCAGGAAAGGGGAGACGGTGGCGACGGCAGCATCTCCCTCCCTGCTCGATCCGGGCACGCATGCCGCGCGCTGGATCGCCGACTATCGCAGCCGCGCGACCACGGGCGACGTGCTGGCGGCGAGCGCCGATCCTGCCCAAAGCTCAGCATGGCACGCGATGTTCGAGGAACTGGCGGCGGTCGCGGGCGACGATCTCGGCCATGCGCGCGACCGCGCGCAACGCCATGCCGAGGATATCGGCACGGGCTTCCGCATCATCGGCGAGAGCGAGGAGCGGCCGTGGCCGCTGTCGCCGGTGCCGCTGCTGATCGATGCGGGCGAATGGCGGCACATCGCGGCCGGGATCGTGCAGCGCGCCGACCTGCTCGAGACGATCGTCGCCGATCTGTACGGCGATGCGACCTTGGTCGCGCGCGGGCTGATCCCGGCGGCGCTGGTCGGCGGGTCGCCGTTCTTCCTGCGGCCGATGGCGGGGCTGGTCCCGGCGGGCGGGCATCACCTGCACTTCGTCGCGATCGATCTTGGGCGCGGGCCGACCGGCGAGTGGCGCGTGCTGGCGGATCATCTGCGCGCGCCGGCGGGGGCGGGCTATGCGCTGGAGAACCGGCTGGCGATCGCCCGCACGCTCGGCGGATTGCAGGGGCGGATCGACGTCCACCGCCATGCGCCGTTCTTCGCCGCCTTCCGCGACGGGCTGGCGGCGGCGTGCCGCCGGGTCGAGCCGCGCATCGGGCTGCTGACGCCGGGGCGCTACAGCGCGAGCTATGCCGAGCAGGCGCATCTCGCGCGCTATCTCGGCTTCCTGCTGGTCGAGGGGGCCGATCTCGCCGCGCTGGAGGACAAGCTCTACGTCCGCACGATCGGCGGGCTGAAGCGGATCGACGCAGTGTGGAACCGGCTCGACCCGCGCCTGCTCGATCCGCTGGCGTTCGATTCGCACTCGCAGATCGGCGTGGCCGGGCTGATCGACGCGGCGGCGGGCGGCAATGTCGTGATCGCCAACGTGCCCGGCGCGGGCGTGCTCGAATCCGCCGCCTTCGGTGCGTTCCTGCCGCGGCTCGCCACGCGGCTGCTCGGCGCGGACCTGCTGCTGCCCAACATCGCGACATGGTGGTGCGGGCAAAACGACGCCGCGGCGATCGTCGCCGAGGATTTCGATCACCTGCTGATCGGCCCGGCGTTCGGCGTCGCGCCGCTGGGGATGCCGGGCGGCAAGGCGATGCCCGGGGCGGACATCGCCGGCGACGCCCGCGCGGCGCTGCTGGAGGACATGGCGCGGCGCCCGCAGGATTATGTCGGGCAGGAGATCGTGCGCCTGTCGACCATGCCGGTGGTGACCGACGCCGGGCTCGCCGCGCGGCCCTTCACGCTGCGCGTGTTCGCGGCGCGCGGCAGCGACGGGCGCTGGACCGTGCTTCCCGGCGGCTTCGCGCGCATCGCCGAGCATCCCGACGCGCGCGCGGCGGTGATGGGCGAGGGGACGTGGTCGGCCGATGTCGCGGTGCACGGCACGGACGGGGCCGGGGTAGGGCCGGGGGCGGCCGGGGAGCCTGGCGTGCCCGTTTCGCTGCTGCCCGACGCCGATTCGGTCCATGTCCGGCGCAACCCCGGCACCTTGCCGAGCCGCGTCGCCGACAATTTCTTCTGGCTCGGGCGCTATCTCGAACGCGGCGAGGCGCTGCTCGGCATCGTCCGCGTGATGCTCGGCAATTCGATCGACGCCGATGCCGGCGCGGCGCTGGCGCGCGATACGGTCGGGCGGCTGGTCGGGCTGGTCGTCGACATCGGCGCCGCCCCGCATCCGCCGACGCTGCGCCGCGCCGATCTCGCCGCGTTCGCGCGCACCGCGCTGGAGGACAAGGACTGGCACAGCGTGCGCACGATCAACCGCCTCGCGCGCGGGATCGGGCAGGGCTCGCGCGACCGGCTGGCGGCGGACGTCGTGCGGCTGCTCGACGCGCCATACCCGACCAAGGGCGGCATGCTCGATCGCGCCGGGTCGCTGCAACGGCGCTATGCCGCGCTGTCGGGGCTGTCGGCCGAGCATATGGGGCGGACGGCGGCGTGGCGGTTCCACGATTTCGGGCGGCGGGTGGAGCGCGCGCTGACCATCGCGCGCGCGGTGCGGGCTTTCGGGCTGGCGCATGCCGGCACCGACGACCTGTCCACCCTGCTCGATCTCGCCGACAGCCAGATCAGCTATCGCCAGCGCTACCTTACCGGCATCGCGCGCCTGCCGGTGGTCGACCTCGTGGCGCTGGACCCCGGCAATCCGCGCTCGCTGGCGTTCCAGATCTGCCGGATCTGCGAGCATCTCCAGGCGCTCCCGGTGCTGGAGGATGACGGCATGGAGGAGCCGCAACAGGCGCAGGGCGTCGCGCTCAACGCGATCGTCGCGACCGCGACGGCGGCACTGCTCGATGCCGATATGCTGGGCGATGTCGAGCGGCGGCTGTACCGTCTGTCGGACGCGGTCGCGCGGCGATATTTCCTGCAAGGCGCGGAGCCGCTGCGCGCGGCGGGGATGGTGCTGGCGTGAGGCGCAGCGCGGCTTGGGGCGCGTCGCGCCAAGACTCGCGCCAGCCCGGCCGGCGTCGCTCAAGCGACGACCGACGACGCGGGATTCACTCCCGCGTCTCCGCCACCTCGGACTTGATCCGGGGCCCATGCGAGACGTTCGACGTCAAGCGTGCTGCTGGCTGTATCGCTTGGATGCCGGATCAGGTCCGGCGTGACGAGAGCGCCGCATGATCTACGACATCCGCCACGTCACCCGCTTCGATTACGGCGCCAGCGTCAAGTTCGCGCGCTGCAACCTGCGCCTGAAGCCGATCCACTGGTCCGGGCAGGACCTGCTCGACTATGCCCTGCGCATCTCCCCCTCCGGCCGCGTCGCGCCGGCGCGCGCGGAGGCGGGGCTCGCCAATGTCGTGCGGCTGGTGGTCGAGGAGCCGGTGCGGCACCTGACGATCGAGAGCGTCGCGCGGATCGCGGTGGATCGCCCGGTGCCGATGCCGTCGAACGGCTCGCCGCCGCTGCGCGACGTGGCGGCGGCGGCGCGCGCCAGCCGCGACCCGTCGCCCGCCGGCCCGGCCAACTACCTGTTCCCCTCGCCGCTGATCCCGCTCGACCGCGATATCGCCGAATGGTGTGCGGAGGATCTGCACCCCGACCGCCCCGCGCTCGATGCCGCGATCGGCCTCGCGCGGCGCATCCAGCACGACTTCGCCTTCGATCCGCAAGCGACCTTGGTCGATACCCCGCCGCACGATGCCTTCGTCAAGCGCGGCGGCGTGTGCCAGGATTTCGCGCAGATCATGATCACCGGCCTGCGCGCCGCCGGGCTGCCCGCCGCCTACGCCTCGGGCTATATCCGCACGATCCCGCCGCCGGGCGAGGCGCGGCTGGTCGGCGCGGACGCGACGCATGCCTGGGTGCTGTTGTGGTGCGGCGCGGAACTCGGCTGGGTCGGGGTCGATCCGACCAACGGCATCTGGATGGCGGGCGACCACATCGTCATGGCGATCGGCCGCGATTACGGCGAGATCGCGCCGATCGACGGCGTCGTGCTCGGCTCGGGCGCGCAGCAGATGGACGTCAGCGTCGATGTCGCGCCGGTGCTGGAGGCTGCGGCGGGGTAAGGGCGGCGTCCGGCTGCGGTGGCGTGCGGTTTCTAACGCCCCTCCCTGGCAGGGAGGGGTCGGGGGTGGGTCGGCCCGAGGCGGCGCGAGACGGCGGCCATGATCGCTTCGGCGACACCGTCGGGATTCTCGCGAACCTCGCTGTTCCAGAAGCGCAGGACAGACCAGCCGAGTTCTTCCAGAAACGCCGATCGCCGTTCGTCACAGGCGATGGCATCGAGATGCTGGCTTCCATCGACCTCCACGGCGATCCGCAGGGTGCGGCACGCAAAATCGAGAATGTAGTTTCCGACCGGCAACTGTCGTGTGAAGCGCGGCCGCAGCAGGCGCAGCCGCGCCCACAGCGCGCGCTCCTCGGCGGTCGCGGTGCGGCGCAAGGACCGGGCATTGTCCGTCAGGCGGGGCGCGACGCGAGGCATCGTGCGAGACTGCCGTCGTCCGATCCGGAGGGCAACCCACCCCCGACCCCTCCCTTCCAGGGAGGGGAGACCCTTGGTCCGCTCGTGGCGCTTGAAGACGCTGTCCTACGGGAGCGGCCTATGCCATCTTGGCCAGTCGCTATTCTTCCGACCGCCTTTCGACCGCCGCAAACGACCTATGTCCCGTCTCCGTTACCCCCCGTAGGACGCGACTCTTGTGACTCTTGCCTGAAAAACAGGCAGCTCCGACACCCCGCGCCGCCGCGTTGCACTACCGCCCGCGATCCCCCAAATAGGGACGGCAGGACATTGGGGACAGAAGTGGCCGATCCGTACAAGACCTTGGGCGTGGAGCGCACCGCCAGCGAGGGCGACATCAAGAAGGCGTATCGCAAGCTCGCCAAGGAGCTGCATCCCGACCGCAACAAGGACAACCCCAAGGCGACCGAGCGCTTTTCGAACGTCACCAACGCCTATGATCTGCTGACCGACAAGGACAAGCGCGCGCGCTTCGACCGCGGCGAGATCGACGGCGACGGCAACCCGGCAGCGCCGTTCGGCTTCGGCACCGGGGGGCAGGGCAATCCCGGCGGGTTCCGCCCCGGGCCGGGCGGCGGCGCTTTCCATGCCGACGGGCCGGACCTGGGCGACATCTTCGAGAACATGTTTTCCGGCGGGGCCAATCGCGGCGGCGGCTTCGGCGGGTTCGGCCGGCGCGAGCAGCCCAAGGGCGGCAACATCCTCTACAAGCTCGACGTCCCGTTCGTCGACGCGGTGACCGCCAAGCCGCAGCGCGTGACGCTCGGCGACGGCAAGACGATCGACCTCAAGATCCCCGCCGGCCTGGAAAGCGGCGCGCAGATGCGGCTCGCCGGCAAGGGACAGCCGGGGCCGGGCGGCAATGGCGACGGCATCGTCGAGCTGAAGGTCCTGCCGCACAAATTCTTCGAGCGCGCCGGCGACGACGTGCGGCTCGATCTGCCGGTGAGCCTCGCCGAAGCGGTGCTCGGCGCGAGCGTGCGCGTGCCGACGGCGGACGGCGCGGTGATGCTGACGGTGCCCAAGGGGTCGTCCTCGGGCAAGGTGCTGCGGCTGCGCGGGCGCGGTTTCACGCGCAAGGACGGCACGCGCGGCGACCAGCTCGTGACGCTGATGGTCGATCTGCCGGTCGACGACGATGCGCTGGTCGAATTCGTCGAGGGGTGGAAAGACAAGGACTTGCGGAACCCGCGCGGCGGGCTGGGCGTCTGACTCCTTTAACGGGAGCACGCGCTTGAGCCAGATTTCCCCCGCCTCGCCGGAAGAACGTGCCGTGCGGGGCGAGACCGGACTCGCGCCCGAGCACGTACCGCCCGCCGCGCGCTTGCCGGCCAAGGCGTGGCGGATCCTGCGGCGCGTGCTGATCGGCATCATGTCGGACGGCTTCATCCATGCGGGGAACCTCGCTTATCTCACCTTGCTGACGCTGTTCCCGTTCTTCATCCTGGCCGCCGGCATCGCCTCGCTGATCGGGCAGGGCGCGGAGACGCAACGCGCCGTCGCTTCCTTCCTGCACGTCGTGCCGGCCAATGTCGCCGACTTGCTCGAAAAGCCGATCAACGACGTGCTGCGCGCCCGCACCGGGCCGCTCCTGTGGGTCGGCGCGGTCGTCGCCTTGTGGTCGGTCGGCAGTTTCGTCGAGACGATCCGCGACATCTTCCGCCGCGCCTACGGCGTCAAGTCGACGGTGGCGTTCTGGCATTACCGGCTGAGCTCGACGCTCGTCATCGTGGCGTCGGTGATCGTCGCGTTGCTGTCCTTCCTGGTGCAGAACATGCTGACCGGCGTGCAGCAGTTCATCTACAAACTCCTGCCGTTCGCGGGGGATGTGGCGGGGTGGATCGGGCTGTCGCGCCTGGTGCCGGCGTTCGTCATGTTCCTCGCGCTCTACATGCTGTTCCTGTCGGTCACGCCGTCGAAATACCGTCTCGGCAAATGCCCGAAATGGCCGGGGGCGTTGTTCACCACGCTGTGGTGGGTCGCGATCACCGCGTTGCTGCCGGTGGTGCTCGGCCTGCTCGGCGGATACGATCTGACCTATGGCAGCCTTGCCGGGGTCATCATCGCGTTGCTGTTCTTCTTCCTGGTCGGCCTGGGCATCGTGTTCGGCGCGCATTTGAACGCGGCACTGGCGGAACCCCCCGAACCGGGAGTAGAGACCCCCACCAACCCTGAGGAGGCGGTGACGGCGTGACGGACTTGATGGCAGGCAAACGCGGATTGGTCATGGGCCTCGCCAACGATCGCTCGCTCGCCTGGGGCATTGCCAGGAAATTGAGCGAGGCGGGGGCGCAGCTCGCATTCAGCTATCAGGGCGAGACGATGGAGAAGCGCGTGCGTCCGCTTGCCGAGCAGCTCGGCGTCGCGCGGCTGTTCGAATGCGACGTGTCGGACATGGCCGCGCTCGACGCGACCTTCGCCGACCTGGCGAAGGAATGGCCGACGATCGACTTCGTCGTCCACGCGATCGGCTTTTCCGACAAGAACGAGCTGCGCGGCGGCTATGTCGACACCAGCCTCGACAATTTCCTGCTGACGATGAACATCTCGGTCTATTCCTTCGTCGCGGTGTGCAAGCGCGCCGCGGCGATGATGCCGCCCTATGACCCGGCAACGGGCAAAGGCGGCGGCGCGCTGCTGACGCTGAGCTATTACGGCGCGGAAAAGGTCATCCCGCACTACAACGTGATGGGCGTGGCCAAGGCCGCGCTGGAGACGAGCGTGCAATATCTCGCGGTCGATCTCGGCCGCGACAACATCCGCGTCAACGCGATCTCGGCCGGCCCGATCAAGACGCTGGCGGCAAGCGGGATCGGCGATTTCCGCCTGATCCTGAAGTGGAACGAACTGAATGCGCCGCTGAAACGCAACGTGACGATCGAGGATGTCGGCGGGGCCGGGCTGTACCTGCTGTCTGACCTGGCGAGCGGCGTGACGGGGGAGACGCACCATGTCGATGCGGGGTATCATGTGATCGGCATGAAGGCCGAGGACGCGCCGGATATCGCTTTGGCGTAAGGGCGATGCCTAAACTGCTATACTGGAATGGGTGGAAATTCTTTTTCTATTAGCGCGAAGGCATGCCGCTGGAGCCACCCCACGTTCACGTTCACGTTCGCAAGGATCGCTCCGAAGCGAAATTCTGGCTTACGCCCATTGTGCAGGTCGCTAGCGATCGACGCATGGACGCGAGAACCCTCAAAATGCTATTGTCCGTCATCGAAGAACATCGCGACGAGTTCGAGGAACGTTGGAATGAGTTTTTTTCCTGAGCCCGTTTCGGCGACATTCGATCCCTTTACGATGAGTGTGGCGCTCGACGATGGGCGAGCGATCAGTGTGCCTTTAGCTTGGTATCCGCGTCTGCGCGACGCCACGCCCGAACAGCTGGAAGCCTATGAGCTTTCCCCTGGCGGCATTCATTGGGACACGCTTGACGAAGATATTTCGGTTGAAGGCATGATGGCTGCACGAATCACCTTTGCACCTGTGCCCCACGCCGCGTGAGCCACAACACCTTCGGGCATCTGTTCCGCTTCACGACGTGGGGCGAATCGCACGGGCCGGCGATCGGCGCGGTGGTGGACGGGTGTCCGCCGGGGATCGCGCTGGCGGAGGCCGACATCCAGCCATGGCTCGACCAGCGCCGCCCCGGCACCTCGCGTTTCACCACGCAGCGGCAGGAGCCGGATGCGGTGCGCATCCTCTCCGGCGTGTTCGAAGGCCGGACGACCGGCACGCCGATCAGCCTGATGATCGAGAATGTCGACCAGCGCTCGAAGGACTATGGCGACGTCGCCAAGGCGTACCGGCCCGGTCACGCCGATTACGCCTATGACGCGAAATACGGCTTCCGCGACTATCGCGGCGGCGGGCGTTCCTCGGCACGCGAAACCGCGTCGCGCGTCGCGGCGGGGGCGGTGGCGCGGCTGGTCATCCCCGAGGTGACGATCACGTCCTACGTCGAGGCGATCGGCGGCGACGCGATCGATCCGGCCAATTTCGATGCGCGCGAGATCGGGCGCAACCCCTTCTTCTGCCCCGATGCCGCCGCCGCGGCGCGCTGGGAAGGGCTGGTCGATGCCGCGCGCAAGGCCGGGTCGTCGCTCGGCGCGGTGATCGGCTGCGCGGCGGCCGGCGTGCCCGCCGGCTGGGGCGCGCCGCTCTATGCCAAGCTCGATGCCGAACTGGCGGCCGCCTGCATGGGCATCAACGCGGTGAAGGGTGTCGAGATCGGCGACGGGTTCGGCGCGGCGGCCTTGCGCGGCGAGGACAATGCCGACGCGATGCGCCCCGGCGCGGATGGCCCGGAGTTCCTCGCCAACCATGCCGGCGGCATCGCCGGCGGGATCGCCACCGGCCAGCCGATCGCGCTGCGCGTCGCGTTCAAGCCGACATCGTCGATCCTCACGCCCGTTCCGACGATCGACCGCGACGGCGCCGCCACCGAGATCACGACCAGGGGCCGCCACGATCCGTGCGTCGGCATTCGTGGTGCGCCCGTCGTCGCGGCGATGGTCGCGCTCGTCCTGGCCGACCACAAGCTGCTGCATCGGGGACAGATCGGCTGAAACGGGACGGGTCGTTCGCTTGGCGAGACCGGAGGAGGGGACCTTCGCCGACATGACACGTTTGTCAGGGGACCCATTCGATGGTCATCACCGAAAGGACCGCTTCATGCGTATCGCACTCCTGACCGGCATCGCCGCCCTCACCCTCTCCGGCGCGGCGTTCGCGCAAACCGCGCCCCCCGCAACGCCGACGCCGCCCAGCCCGTCGACATCGACGACGACCACGACGACCGATCCTTCGACGTCGACGACGACGACGCAAGGCAATCCGTCGCCGAGCGGCACGACCGCCAACACGACATCGGTTCCGCCCGCCGCGACGGAGTCGACGATGACGACCAGCCCGACCGACGCGACGGCATCGTCGAGCACGTCGACCGACACCGCTACGACGACCACGAAGACCAGGAAAAAGAAGAACCCGAAATAATCACGCCGCCCGCAGCGGATGAAGCGCCCCGGTCTCGCGCAAGGCGAGGCCGGGGTCGTTCGCGTCAGTCGGCGAAGGGATCGCGTACCAGGATCGTGTCCTCGCGCTCCGGGCTGGTCGAGACCAGCGCCACCGGGCAGCGGATCAATTCCTCGATCCGGCGGATGTACTTGATCGCCTGCGCCGGCAGATCGGCCCAGCTTCTGGCGCCCGCCGTCGTCTCCTGCCAGCCCGGCATCGTCTCGTAGATCGGCACGACCTCGGCCTGGTCGGCGGCATGGGCCGGGTAATAATCGAGCGAACGCCCGCGCAGCGTGTAGCCGATGCAGATACGCACTTCGTCGAAACCGTCGAGTACGTCGATCTTGGTCAGCGCGATGCCGGTGATGCCGCCGACCGCCGCCGATTGCCGCACCAGCACCGCGTCGAACCAGCCGCAGCGCCGCTTGCGCCCGGTGACGGTGCCGAACTCATGGCCGCGCTCGCCAAGGCGCTCGCCGGTCGCGCCCTCTCCGCTGGCATCGTCAAGCTCGGTCGGGAACGGGCCCGAGCCGACGCGCGTGGTATAGGCCTTGGCGATGCCGAGCACGAAGCCGACCGCGCTCGGCCCCAGCCCCGAGCCGCCCGCCGCCGTCCCCGAAATGGTGTTGGACGAGGTGACGAACGGATAAGTCCCGTGGTCGACATCGAGCAGCACGCCTTGCGCGCCTTCGAACAGGATGCGCCGCCCGCGCGCGCGCAGCGCGTTGAGGTCGCGCCAGGTCGGCTTGGCGAAGGGCAGCACGAACGGCGCGATCTCGCGCAAGTCGGCGAGCAGCGCGTCGCGATCGACCGGCGGCTCGCCGAACCCGGCGCGCAGCGCGTCGTGATGCGCGGTCAGGCGGTCGAGCTGCGGGCCCAACGCGTCCAGATGCGCCAGGTCGCACACCCGGATCGCGCGGCGGCCGACCTTGTCCTCATAGGCCGGGCCGATGCCGCGCCGCGTGGTGCCGATCTTGCCCGCGCCGCTGGCATCCTCGCGCAGGCCGTCGAGATCGCGGTGGAACGGCAGGATCAGCGCGCAGGTGTCCGACACCATCAGCGTCTCCGGCGTGATCGTCACGCCCTGGCCGCGCAGCTTCTCGACCTCGGCCTTGAGCGCCCACGGATCGAGCACCACGCCATTGCCGATCACCGAGGGCGTGCCGCGCACGATGCCGGAGGGCAACAGCGACAGCTTGTAGACCTTTTCGCCGACGACCAGCGTGTGCCCGGCATTGTGCCCACCCTGGAAGCGCACCACGACATCGGCGCGCTCGGCGAGCCAGTCGACGATCTTGCCCTTGCCTTCATCGCCCCATTGGGCACCGATCACCGCTACGTTTGCCAAGCCAAATTACCCTTTTCATCTCCGCAAACGCCCTAGTGAAGGCGTCCGGAGGGGTCCATGCCTAATGCGCGCCATCGCCGGCCGTTCGATGCTGCCCTATGGGACGATCGCCGGAACGCGGTCCCCGCGCTTGCGACGCTGGCGCATCCAGAGGATCGCGGCGGTGGCCGGCAAGTAGATGGCCAGCATGACGAGCGTCTGCCGTAGCCAGCGATGCCAGATTCCCGTCACGTCGCGCTGGGGAACCATGCCACCGGGGGCGATGACGAACAGGCGCGGGTGTCCGGGCATCACCGCTATGTCGACGCGCGAGCCCGGCGGGTTCTGCTCGATAAACCGGGGCATATAGTCTTCTGCGGCGCAATCGTCTCCGTGTCGCGCGGCGAAATGGAATTTCGGGTTTCCGCCCTTCCCACACGGCTGGTCGGTGACGATGGCCGTCGCGCGGATACCGCGCACGGCCAGTTCGGCGCGAAAATGCGCGTCATGGATATCACCCCAGGCGAACACGCCACCGATGGCGCCGATCAGGATCGTCCAGCCGCAAGACCACAGCACGATCGTCAACCCGAGCCCGCGAGACCGGGGTCCGGCTATCGGCCGCGTCGTCGTCGCTGCTTCATCGGCGGTCATCCCTGCACTCCGGGTCCGAGGATCGTCGTCCTGGCACCGGCGACTGAAGCTAAAGCTAAAGCGCCCGGATCTCGCCCGCCGCCAGCAGATGCGTGCACAGTTGCGCCTCGGGCGTGTCGCCTGCCTCCAGCGCGGCGACGGTGACCCAGCCCTTGGCGCGCATCGCCGCGCCCAGCGCCGGATCGGTGCCGAGCGGCACGAACAGGCGGCGGCGATCCACGTCGGCGAGGCCAGCCGCGACGATCGCGTCGGCGTAGAGCGAGAAGCCCACCGCCGCTTCCTCCGCGCCATTCTCGTGGACGATCGTGTAGGTGCCGCCGCGCCCGATCTCGCCGCGCAGGCCCCCCGCGAAGATCGAGAAGCCGAGCCAGGACTGGAATTCGAAGCCGTGCCGCTCGGTCGGATCGAGCGTCAGCGCGACACGCTCCTTCAGCCCTTCGGCGATCCGCCACAACGCATCGAGCCGCGAGGTCAGCGCGCCGCCCGCATCGAACGCGCGGAGCCGCGCATGCGCGGCGAAGAACGGGCCCGCGGCTTCGACCAGCGGCAGGTAAGCGGGCGCGATCGCCGCGACGCCGCCGGCATCCTTGGCATCCAGCCGGTCGCGCAATTCTGCGACCTGCGCGGCGTCGACCGGAAACGGGCCGCTTGCCAGCACGTCGACCAGATCGGGCAGGGTGAAGTCGATCGAGACGTCCGCGACCCCCGCCACCGCCAGTGCGGCGACCGCCACCTCGACGATCTCGCGCGCGGCGGCGACGGTGTCGAGCCCGATCAGCTCGCAGCCGATCTGGCGCAGTTCGCGCTCCGGCGACAGTTGCGAGGCGCGCAGTTTCAGCACCGGCCCGGCATAGGACAGCCGGACCGGGCGCGGGTGATGGCCCATTCGCGTCGCGGCGATCCGGCCGATCTGCGCGGTCATGTCCGGGCGGATGGCGAGCGTCGCCTGGCTCACCGGATCGACGAAACGCACCGCATCCTGTGCGCGCGCCGCCTTCAACCGCCCGGCGAGACCGGCCTCGAACTCGGCGAGCGCCGGGTCGGCGCGCTCATAGCCATGCGCATAGGCCGCGCCGAGCACGGCCTGTTCCAGCCGCGCGGCGGCATCGGCGAAGGGCGGCAGCCGGTCGCGAAAGCCGGTCGGGAGGAGGGCGGGGGTCATCGCTGCGCTTTGCCTTAAGCGCGATTGCGGCGGAAGTCGCAATCGCGCGCTCGCCGCATCAGAACCCCAGCCCCGTCGCGGTCTTCACGCCGGCCAGCGCGCGCACCTTGGCGAGCAAGTCCTGCGATACTTGCTCGTCGACCGACAGCAGCAGCACCGCTTCCCCGCCGGTGCTCCGCCGTCCGAGGTGGAAGGTGCCGATATTGACGCCCTCCTGCCCGAGCAGCGAGCCGAGCCGGCCGATGAACCCGGGCGCATCCTCGTTGACGACGTAGAGCATGTGGCCCGCCAGATCGGCCTCGACCTTGATGCCGAACAGTTCGACCAGGCGCGGCGCGGCCCCCTTCGATTCACTGGGGCCGAACAGCGTGCCGGCGACCGAGCGCTCGCCGGCGTCGGTCTTGACCGAGACGCGCAGCAGCGTGTGGTAATCGCCCTCGCGCTCGGTGCGCACTTCGCGGACTTCCATGCCGCGCTCCTTGGCCAGCAAGGGCGCGTTGACCATGTTCACGGTATCGGTCTGCGTGCGCAGGAACCCGGCGAGCACGGCGGAGACCATCGGCTTCTGGTTGAGCTCGGCCGCCGTGCCTTCGGTGTGGATGGAAATCCGCGCGATCGACCCGGTGGTGAGCTGGCCGACCAGGCTGCCGAGCTTTTCGGCGAGCGTCATGTACGGCTTCAGGCGCGGCGCTTCCTCGGCCGACAGGCTCGGCACGTTGAGCGCGTTGGTGACGCCGCCCGAGACGAGATAGTCGGCCATCTGCTCGGCGACCTGGATCGCCACGTTGACTTGCGCTTCGCTGGTCGACGCGCCGAGATGCGGGGTCGAGACGAAATTAGGCGTGCCGAACAGCGGCGATGCCTTCGCCGGTTCCTCGACGAACACGTCGAGCGCGGCGCCGCCGATATGCCCCGAATCGAGTCCCGCCTTGAGCGCCGCCTCGTCGATCAGCCCGCCGCGTGCACAATTGACGATGCGCACGCCCTTCTTCGTCTTGGCGAGCGCCTCGGCCGACAGGATGTTGCGCGTCTGGTCGGTCAGCGGCGTGTGCAGCGTGATGAAGTCGGCGCGCGCGAGCAGATCGTCCAGCTCGACCTTCTCGATACCCAGTTCCAGCGCGCGTTCGGGCGACAGGAACGGATCGAACGCGACGACCTTCATCTTCAGGCCGCGCGCGCGGTCGGCGACGATCGAGCCGATATTGCCCGCGCCGATCAGGCCGAGCGTCTTGCTGGTCAGCTCGACGCCCATGAAGCGGTTCTTCTCCCACTTGCCGGCCTGCGTGCTGGCGTCGGCTTCGGGAAGCTGGCGGGCGAGCGCGAACATCAGCGCGATGGCGTGTTCGGCGGTGGTGATGGAATTGCCGAACGGCGTGTTCATCACGACCACCCCTTGCGCGGAGGCCGCCGGGATATCGACGTTATCGACGCCGATCCCGGCGCGGCCGATGACCTTCAACTTGGTCGCGGCGGCGAGGATCGCCTTGGTCACCTTGGTCGAGGAGCGGATGGCGAGGCCGTCATAGTCGCCGATGATGGCGATCAGCTCGTCCGGCGTCTTGCCGGTGATCTCGTCGACCTCGACCCCGCGTTCGCGGAAGATCTGGGCGGCCTTGGGGTCCATTTGGTCGGAGATGAGGACTTTTGGCATGGGCAATTCCTTCTTCTCCCTCTCCCTTTGGGAGAGGGTCGGGGTGAGGGTGATGGCGGGGGGCTTGCCGCCCTCACCCGCCTCACGTCGTTCGGCGCCCTCTCCCGATGGGAGAGGGAAGCAGGTCAGGCGGCCTTCGCCGTCGCATGGGCCCAGTCGAGCCACGGCCCGAGCGCCACGATATCGGCGGTGTCAACCGTCGCGCCGCACCAGATGCGCAGGCCCGGCGGGGCGTCACGATAGCCGGCGATATCGTAAGCGGCATGCTCCTTTTCGAGGCTGGCGGCGAAGGTCTTGATGAACGCTTCGTCCGCGCCCTCGACCGTCAGGCACACGCTGGTCTTCGAACGGGAGGCCTCGTCCGCCGCCAGGTGGCCGAGCCACGCCCGCTCGCTCACGATCTTGTCCAAAGCCGCCGCATTGGCATCCGAGCGCGCGATCAGTCCGTCCGCGCCGCCGACCGACTTGGCCCATTCGAGCGCGGCGATGGCATCCTCGACCGCGAGCATCGACGGCGTGTTGATCGTCTCGCCCTTGAACACGCCCTCGGTCAGCTTACCCTTGGACACCAGGCGGAACACCTTGGGCAGCGGCCAGGCGGGGGTATGGCTCTCCAGCCGCTCGACCGCGCGCGGCCCGAGGATCAGCACGCCGTGCCCGCCTTCGCCGCCCAGCACCTTCTGCCATGAGAAGGTCGCGACATCGACCTTGGCCCAGTCGATCGGGTAAGCGAACACCGCGCTGGTCGCGTCGGCGAAGCTCAGCCCCGCGCGGTCGTCGGGAATCCAGTCGGCACCCGGCACGCGCACGCCGGAGGTGGTGCCGTTCCAGGTGAACAGCACGTCGTTCGACCAGTCGACCGTACCCAGATCGGGCAGGGCGCCATAGTCGGCGCGGATCACGGTCGGCTCGATCTTCAACTGCTTGACCGCGTCGGTCACCCAGCCCTCGCCGAAGCTCTCCCACGCCAGCGCGGTGACGGGCTTCGCGCCCAGCATCGTCCACATCGCCATCTCGAACGCGCCGGTGTCGGAGCCGGGGACGATGCCGATGCGGTGGGTGTCGGGCAGGCGCAGCAATTCGCGCATCAGGTCGATGCTGTATTGCAGGCGCGTCTTGCCGATCTTCGAGCGGTGCGAGCGGCCGAGCGAGTCGGTGGCGAGAGTGGCGGGGGTCCAGCCCGGAGGCTTGGCGCACGGTCCGCTGGAAAAATAGGGACGTGCAGGCTTTGCGCTCGGGAGCGCGGGTAGATCAGTCATCTAGTCTCTCCTCACAGAGAGCGCGCGCGGCGTTGGGACCGCGTGGCCCGTCGGCGGCCATATAGATGCCGGACGGGGTGTCAAGCGGGTTATGGTCGGCATGGCGTCTTGGCGGCGTCTTTTGAAAGCTGACGTGAGGATCGGCCGGCGCTATCCTCCTTCGATGCCGCGTCGCTTTGCCGTCCTTGCGCTATCTCTCCTGCTCGCCTCCTGCGTGTCGCATGGGCCTGACCGGCGCGCGCCGGCGCGGCCCGCCGGATCGCGCCCGATCACGCTCGACTTGCCGACCAGCCGCGAGACGCAGGCCTGCTTCGCCGACCTGTCGCGCCAGGACGTGCGCTTCTCGCCGCTGCCCGACCGCGATTATGGCGGCGGGTGCCGGATCGTCGGCGCGGTGCAGTTGATCGACATCGGCGTGCCGGTGACGAACCTCAAGGCGATGCGCTGCGGCCTCGCGCGCAGCTTCACCGGTTGGGTCGACCATGCCGTCGCGCCCGCCGCGCGGCAGATACTGGGCAGCGACGTGGTGCGGATCGAGAGCATGGGCACATACGCCTGCCGCGCCGTCGTCGGCGTGTCGGGCGCGGCGGCGGGGCGGCTGTCGGGACATGCCACCGCCAATGCCGTCGACGTCTCGGGCTTCGTGCTGCGGGACGGGCGGCGCATCACCATCCAGCAGGGGTGGAACGGCGGCGACGATGCGACGCGCGCCTTCCTGCGCACGATCCGCGGCTCCGCGTGCAAGCGCTTCGGCACGGTGCTCAGCCCGGATTACAACGCGGCGCACTACAATCACCTGCATCTCGAGGACGATCGCGCGGGTTTCTGTCGCTAGAAATCCGTGGCCGGCTGCCCTACGGGCGCGGGATGACGAAGAAATCCAGGCCCACGGCGCCCGAGCGCGACGCTCTCCGGCAAGCCAAGCCGGCGCACGACACGCGCGTCCCGTCGCGCGTCTTCCCGCGCGCGCGGCAGGATGCCGAGGCCGCCGAGCGCGGCAGGAGCACGCCGCAGACTGAGAATCCCGCGTTCCGCCTGGCCTTCCAGGACATGGATTTCCTGCTGCGCGAGGACCTTCGGCCGGTGCGCTTCCAGCTCGAATTGCTGAAGCCGCAATTGATCCTCGACGAGGCGAAGATCGCCTCGACCTTCGTGATGTATGGATCGGCGCGCATCCCCGAGCCGAGCAAGGCGCAGGCGCTGCCAAAACAGGCGAAAGGCGAGACCGCGATCCGCATCGCCGAGCGGTTGGTCGAGAAGTCGAAATACTATACCGTCGCCTATCAACTCGCACAGCTCGCCAGCGCCTATCCGCAGGACGAAGCGGGCAAGCGCCATTTCGTCGTGTGCTCGGGCGGTGGCCCCTCGATCATGGAAGCGGCCAATCGCGGAGCGACCGAAGCGGGCTACGAGACGATCGGGCTCAACATCGTGCTGCCGCACGAGCAGGCGCCGAACGCGTACGTCACGCCCTCGCTATCGATGCAGTTCCACTATTTCGCGCTGCGCAAGATGCACTTCCTGTTGCATGCCCGTGCGCTGGCGGCGTTCCCCGGCGGGTTCGGGACGTTCGACGAACTGTTCGAGCTGCTGACGCTGATCCAGACCGGCAAGATCAAGCCGATCCCGGTGCTGCTCTATGGCCGTGCGTTCTGGGAGCGGGTGGTCAATTTCCCGGCGCTGGTCGAGGAAGGCGTCATTTCCGCGCGCGATCTCGACATCTTCACTTTCGTCGAGACGGCGGAGGAAGGGTGGAAGGTGGTGATGGACTTCTACCGCGAGCGGGATTGAGCGGGGCCGCGCCCGGCTGCCCGTAGCCTCAGGCGCTGCGCCCGTTACCCTGGACCGCCGTTGATGCGGGAGAACGGCGCTTACTTCCCCGTGGCGCTCACTTTGCCCGCCGCGGCCGGGGCGGTGGTATTGCTGCCGACATCGGACACCGAGGGCGACGCCTTGCCGCCCGGATCGGCGGCGCCGGCAGCGGGCGCTACCTTCGCGTCGGTCGCAGTCGGTGCGCCGGCCGGGGGCGGCGGCAGCGGCACGTTCGACCCTTGCGCGTTGAGATAGAGGATCACGTCGGCGCGGTCCTTCTCGTTGTCGAGGCCGGCAAAGGTCATCTTGGTGCCGGCGGCATAGGCCCGCGGCGAGGTCAGCCAGCTATTGAGTTCCTCGAACGTCCACTTCTTGCCTGCGCCCGCCTTCTTCAGCGCGTCGGAAAAGGCGTAGCCGCCCTTGCCCTCGGCGATCGCCTCGCCGACGGTGGCCCACAGGTTCGGGCCGATGCCGTTCGCGCCGCCGTTCGCGACGGTGTGGCAGGCGCCGCACTTCTTGAACACGTCCGCGCCGTGCGCGGCGTCGGCGGTGGCGAGCAGTTCGGCGATCGGCCTGGCGGGGGCCGCCGGGCCACTGACTCCGGCGTCTTCGGCGGGCGCCTCGATCGGATAACCGGCTTTCTCCGCCTTTATCGGATGGACGATCATCTGGCTGCCCAGCGTCAGCGCGAGCGCCACCATGCAGGTGCCGAGCGCCCAGCCGATGATCGTGTTGTTCCGATTGTCCATGTCGTGTCCGATGTCCCTTGCGCAGCCCGGCCCTTGCCCGGGCCTTACGACGTCGCGCGATCCATAGTTTCGCAATGCCCGCATCGCAAGCGGACTTGCTGCCTTGCAGCAGCGGTCGAGCCGCGGCGGCTTGCGGTAGGGGAGCGACACCGTTACCGCCCCGCCGCGATGGAGAGTTTTGCCGAACCCGCCCGCGCGCGCGTCGCCGCGATGACCGCCGCCGCCGCCGCCGCGCCCGACCGCGCCGTCGCCTTTCAGGGCGCGCCGGGCGCCAATTCGCATATCGCCGCGCTGGAGGCGTTTCCCGGCGGCTTGCCGCTGCCCTGCTTCGACTTCGCCGACGCGATCGACGCGGTGCGCGACGGGCGCGCCGATTGCGCGATCATCCCGATCGAGAATTCGCTGCACGGCCGCGTCGCCGACATGCATTTCCTGCTGCCCGAATCGGGGCTGGTCATCACCGGCGAGCATTTCCTCGCGATCCGCTACGCGTTGATGGGAGCGGGGCCGCTGTCGGGCGTGCGCGAGGCGATGAGCCATCCGCAGGCGCTCGGCCAGTGCCGCCACTGGCTGCGCGAGCGCGGCATCGCGCCGGTCAGCTATCCCGACACGGCGGGGGCGGCGGCGATGGTGGCGGAGCGCGGCGACGCGACCGTCGCGGCGCTCGCCCCGCCGGGCGCGGCGGCGCTGTACGGGCTGGAACGGCTGGCCGAGGACATCGCCGACGCCGACCACAACACCACGCGCTTCGTCGTGCTGGCGCGCGCGGGGCATCCTCCGCCGGAAGAGGGGGAAGGCGGCGACGGCGCGTGGATGACGACATTGATCTTCGAGGTGAAGAACGTCCCCGCCGCGCTCTACAAGGCGATGGGCGGCTTCGCGACCAACGGCGTCAACATGACCAAGCTGGAAAGCTATCAACGCGGCGGCAGCTTCGCCGCGACCGAATTCTACGCCGATGTCGAGGGCCGGCCGGGCGAGCCGGGGCTCGACCGCGCGCTGGAGGAACTTGGTTTCCATTCGAAATGGGTGCGCGTGCTGGGCACCTATCGGCAGGCGCGCGCGCGCGGGTGAAGGCGGAAGGTTAGGCTAAGGTTAGCCCAATGCGCGCCGTTTTCCGTACTTTCTTGCGAGACCGAAACGATCTTGCCGGGGGAGGGTGCCGGTCGTGTCAAAGAACATGCCGAAAAGGGGCTGGCACAAAGCCGACATGTAGGACAGCCCGTTGGCGACGATGCGGGAGCTTATGGTGCCACGGCTGATCCTGCTCAACAAACCATATGGTGTACTATCGCAATTTACGGACGAAGGATCAGGGCACCCGACGCTCGCCGGGCTGGTCGATGTGGCGGGAGTCTATCCGGCCGGGCGGCTCGACCGGGACAGCGAGGGGCTGCTGTTGCTGACCGACGACGGGCGCTTGCAGGCGCGGATCGCCGATCCGAAGTTCAAGCTGCCCAAGACGTATCTGGTGCAGGTCGAGGGCGAGCCCGACGCGGCGGCGCTGGACGCGCTGCGGCGGGGGGTGGTGCTGAAGGACGGGCCGACGCGCCCGGCCGAGATCGCGCGGATCGAGCCGCCCGCTTTATGGCCGCGCGATCCGCCGGTGCGTTTTCGCAAGAGCGTGCCCGATTGCTGGCTCAGCCTGACGATCCGCGAAGGGCGCAACCGGCAAGTGCGGCGCATGACCGCGGCGGTCGGGCACGGCACGTTGCGGCTGGTGCGCTGGCGGATCGGGGACTGGACGCTCGACGGCCTTGCGCCGGGGGCCTGGCGGGAGGCGACCCCGTGATCACCGGACCCGATCGTCGTTCGCCCTGAGCCTGTCGACGCGGCGTTCGTAAGAAGAACGCCGCGTCGACAACCCCGGATCAAGTCCGGGGACGAACGGGGCGGGGGAATTACTTCTTCGTTGCCGCCTGCCCCTGTTGCCGGCCGATCTGTTGCAGCATCTGCGCGGTGGCGACCTGGTGGGTTTGCAGGTTGCGCGCGCAGGCGGTCATCACGGCGCCGACATCCTTGTCCATCTTCTCCTTGCCGAGCAGCAGGATCGCCGCGCGGCGTTGCGCGGGCGACAGCGTCGCGTCGATCCGGCCGAGATAATAAGCCACCGACAGGGCCGCGATCTGGCGGCGCTTGGCGTCGGTTTCCTTGGTTGCGAAGACGTTGCTGACGAGCATGCACTTGACGTCCTGATTGACCGTCTGCGCGACGGCGGCGGCCGGGGGCAGCGCAAGGGCGAGGGCGGCGAAAGGGAGAAGGAACCGGCGCATCGGGCGTACCTTTTTTTAAGGGAAGTCAGTCCGCCGCCCAGGCGGCCAGCAGCGTATGGGCGATGGCATAAGGCGGCGGCGGGAGGAATGGGCCGGGCTCGCCTGCCAGCACCGTGCGGACCGTGTCGCGCGGCACCCAGATCGCATCCTCCAGTTCGTTGGCGTCGAGCGTGATCGCGTCGTCCTCGGCCATGCCGATACAGGCGATCATCAGCGAGGAGGGGAACGGCCAGGGCTGGCTGGCGATGTAGCGTATGCCGGTCACGCGCACGCCGGCCTCTTCGCGGATCTCGCGCGCGACCGCTTCCTCGATCGATTCGCCGGGTTCGAGGAACCCGGCCAGCGCCGAATAGCGGCCGGGCGGGAAGGCCGGCTGACGGCCGAGCAGCGCGCGGCCGTCATGCTCGGCGATCATGATGACGACCGGGTCGACGCGCGGGAAATGCTCGGCCGCGCAATTGGGGCATGTCCGGCCCCAGCCGGCGCGGAACATCGCGGTCGGTGTCCCGCAATTGGCGCAATAGCGATGGCGGCCATGCCAGTCGAGCAGTTGCCGCGCGGCGGCATAGGTCGCGGCCTCGCCCGGCGCGAACCGGTCGAGCAGGCCGACCATCCGCGCCGAGCGGCCCGGCGCGCGCATGCCGGGCACGAACGCGGCGAAATGCGGGCGCTTGGCGTCGTCCAGGCCGAGCAGCACCAGTTCGGCATCGTCGGGCGCGTCGGCGAGGCTGGCCCAGGCGAGCTTGCCCGCCTCGTCCAGATCGGGCTCGAAATTCTCCAGCTTGAGCAGCCGCGCGCGCCAGTCGCCCCGCGCCGCCGCGAAGGCGTCGGCATCGTGGCGCAGCGGATCGGCGCGGTCGAGCGGGCCGCCGGTGAAACCGGGTGCGATCATCCCCATCGTCTCACCGGCGTGCCGGCATGGCGGCGAGATCGGCATAGATGCTCGCGGTCGCCTCCGGGCGCAGCGGGACGGCGCCGCTCGGCAGGTAATTGACCATGATCGTCGCGCGCACCTGACGCGCGGGATCGACCCAGGCGATCGTCCCGGCCGCGCCGCCCCAGCCGTACGTGCCCTTGCCCGCGCCGCCGGGCATATCGGCCAGCGTCACCGATCCGCCCGCGCCGAAGCCTTGCGTGCCGGTCGTGCCGCCGGTCGCGGTGGCCGCGCCGGGATAGATCACCCCGGCGGGCAGCAAGTTCGACATGGCGAGCTTGACCGTCGCCGGCTTGAGGATGCGCACGCCGTCGAGCATGCCGCCGTTTTGCAGCATGTGCAGGAAACGGTCGTAATCGGACGCGGACATGACGAGGCCCGCGCCGCCATAAGGGAAGCTCGGCGGCGACAGGAACACCGAGGTCGCGCCGGGATCGGCCGGCACGCGCCCCTTGCCGGTGATGAAATAGCCGGTGGCGAGACGGTGCGCCTCGGACGAGGGCACGGTGAACCAGGTCGAGCGCATCCCGAGCGGCACGAAGATGCGGCGCGCGAGGAAGCGGTCGAACGGCTGGTGGCTCGCCACCTCGATCACGCGGCCCAGCACGTCGAGCCCGATCGAATAGCTCCATCTGGTGCCGGGCTCGGCGATCAGCGGCAGCGTCGCGACCCTGTCGGCGAAGGCGGCGAGCGTCGGCGGGCGGACCAGGCGGTTCCTCGCCTCGGTCTTGGCATCCGACGTGAACGGGGTGATGCCGGCGTCCTCATACGCCTTGAGCAAGGGCCCGCGCGTGGTGATCGTATAGCCGAGCCCGGCGGTGTGGGTGAGCAGGTTGCGGATCGTGATCGGCCGCGTCGCGGGGCGCGTCTCCATCGAATTGGGGCTAACCTGCACGGTCATGTGCCGGAAGGCGGGGATGAAATCGCCGACCGGCTGGTCGAGCCGGATCCTGCCCTCCTCGATCAGGATCATCGCCGCCATCGCGGTGATCGGCTTGGTCATCGAATAGACGCGCCACAGGCTGTTCCTGTCCGCGAGCGGCGCGCCGGGTTCGTCGCCGATATGGCCGGCGGCGACGATGGCCGGGGCGGACTGCCCGCGTCCGATCACCGCGACCACGCCGGGCATGCGGTCGGCGGCGACATAATCGGCGAACAGTTTCTGCGTTCGCGGATAGGCCGCGGCCGGCGCGGAGACGATTGCCGCCTGGCGCGCGATCGCGCTGCCCGCCGCCACGGCGAGCACCGCGCCCGCCGCCACCTTGAACCGCCTTGCTATCATCTCGCTCCCCCGATCTCCTCGGCGATGGCCTTCGCCGCCTTGGCGAAGACCGTGGGCAGCCCGGCCGAGTCGATGTCGGCCGCGTCCCACCATTCGCCGTCCGGCGCTTGCGCCGACGCGCGGCCGACCGCAAGCGCGAGTTCGAGGCGGAAGTGAGTGAAGACGTGCGTCACGGTGCCGGGCAGGATGCGCCATGCGGTATCGAGCGGCGCGTCGGCCAAGCCCGGCGGCATGTCGCTCCACGCACCCGTCGGCAGCGCGCGCATGCCGCCGAGCAGGCCGCGCGGCGGGCGGCGGACGAGCAGGACCTTGCCCGCCTGCTCCAGCCAGAAGATCGTGCCGTGGCGTTGCGGCTTGGCGGTCTTGGCGAGCCTGGGCGGGAAGGCTTCTGGATCGCCCGCGCGATATCCAGCGCACTCGTCCGACAGCGGGCAGGCGAGGCAGCGGGGGCCGCGCGGGGTGCATACCGACGCGCCGAGGTCCATCATCGCTTGCGCGAAATCGCCGGCGCGGGCGTCCGGGGTGATCGTGTCGGTCGCCGCGCGCAACGCCGGCATCGCGGCGGGCAGCGGCTGGGGAATCGCGAACAGCCGCGCGACGACGCGCGCGACGTTGGCGTCGACCACCACCGCGCGCTCCCCGAAGGCGATCGCGGCGATGGCGGCGGCGGTGTACGCGCCGATGCCGGGCAGCGCGCGCAGGCCTTGCTCGGTGGCGGGGAAGCCGCCGCGCTCGACCACGGCCCGCGCGCAGGCGTGCAGGTTGCGGGCGCGCGCATAATAACCGAGCCCCGCCCACGCCGCCATCAACTCCGCCTCCGGCGCGGCGGCGAGCGCCTCGACCGTCGGCCAGCGTGCGACGAACTCGGCGAAGCGCGGGCGCACCGTCGCGACCGTCGTCTGTTGCAGCATGATCTCGGACAGCCAGACGCGGTACGGGTCGGGGGCGTCGCTCCCCGGCCTTGCACGCCATGGCAGATCGCGCGCGTGCGCGTCGTACCAGGCGAGCAGATCGGCAGAGATATCGGATGGGCGCTTGGCGGACACCGCTTGCCTATGGCATGGACGGCGGGATGAGCAAGCGCGGCCCCCCCGCCCCCACGACCGGGAAACCACGCCCCGAACCGACAAGGGGCGGGCGGGCGCGTTCGGTCGCGGAGCTGCTGCCCGATGCCGGGCGTGCCGCGTTCCGGCGATTCGGCTTCGTGCAGAGCGCGGTGGTCAGCCGCTGGGGCGAGATCGTCGGCAGCCGCTATGCCGGCGTGTCCGCGCCGGAATCGATCAAATTCCCGTATGGCGAGCGCACCGGCGGCACGCTCAACCTCGTCGTGCGCGGCGCGCATGCGACGATGATGCAGCATATCGCGCCCGAAATCGTCGAGCGGGTCAATCGCTTCTTCGGTTATGCCGCCGTCGCGAAGGTGCAGATTCGCCAGGGCGACGTGCCCGCCCCCCACGGGACCAGGGTGCCGCGCGCCGCGCCGCCCTCGCTGAAGGCGGTGCCGGTCGAGCTGGGCGCGAGCTTGCGCACCATCGCCGACCCGGAGCTGAAAGCGGTGCTGGAGGCGCTGGCGGCGGGCGTGGCGGCGACGCGTGGACCGCCCGTTATCGGAGGCGAAGAGTGAAGCATCTGGTCGTGGCGATGGCGGCGCTGGCGCTGCTCGGCGGATCGGTCGTGCCGGCGGCGTCCGCGAAGGCGCCGGTCCGCCCGGCGCCGGCCAAGGTCGACTGGACCAGGACCGTGGCACGCACGCCCGAAGGCGGCGTGCGGATGGGCAACCCGGCGGCGAAGGTGAAGCTGATCGAGATCGGCTCGCGCACTTGCCCGACTTGCGCGCGCTTCACGGTCGAGGGCGGCCCCGCGCTCAAGGCCGGGTTCGTGAAAAGCGGGCAGGTCAGTTACGAATTTCGCGATTTTCCGGTGCACGGCGCGATCGATCTCGGGCCGATCCTGCTCGGGCGGTGCGTGCCGGTGCGGGCGTTCTTCCCGCTGCTGGAGGCGATGATGGCCAATCGCGCCGCGCTGGTCGGGCGGCCGGCCGAGGTTCCGGCCGCCAAGCGGGACGAACTGGCCAAGGCCACGCCCAACCAGGTCGCGACCTATCTCGCCGGCTTCTACGGCTATACCGATTTCGCGGTGAAGGCGGGCGTGCCGCGCGCGCGCGCGCTGGCGTGCCTCGCGGATCGCGCGGGCGTGGACGCGATCGTCGCGCAGTCCGCCGCCGCCGAAAAGGCCTATACCATCGCCGGCACGCCGACCTTCGTCGTCAACGGCGTCGTCGCGGACAAGGTCTATGACTGGCCCGCGCTGGAACCCGTGCTGCGCGCGGCGGGCGCCAGATGATTTTTTCCAGGAGTAGTTTCGACATGAAGACGCGTTTCCTGTTCGCCGCGCTCGCCGCCGTGTCGCTCGCCTCGTGCGGCGGTGGCGGCTCGACGTCGGGCGACAACACCGTCGCGGCGGCGCCCGTCACCGCCAAGGCCGCGCCCGCCGGGCGGAACTGGGTCGACACCGTCGTCAAGGTCGACGATTTCGGATATCGCATGGGCAACCCGGATGCGCCGATCAAGATCGTCGAATTCGGCTCGCGCGCTTGCCCGTTCTGCGCCGCGTTCGATGCCGAGGGTGCGCCGCTGCTCAAGGAAAACTACATCAGGACCGGCAAGGTCTCGTGGGAATTCCGCGATTACCCGATCCACGGCGCGCTCGACGTCGCGCCGATCCTGCTCGGCCACTGTGTCGAGCCGGAAGCGTTCTTCCCGCTGCTCGAACAGATGATGGCCAACCAGCCGGCCTTGCTCGCCAAGGAGCAGGCGGTCGGTCAGCAGATCCAGGCGTTGGGCAACGCGTCGCCGCAAGCGGTCGCCACCGCCTTTGCCGACGGGCTCGGCTATACCAGTTTCGTCAAGCAGCGCGGGCTGACCGAGGCGAAGGCGCGCGCCTGCCTCGCCGACCCGCAGGGCTACGACATCCTCACCAAGGCGACCGCCAAGGCCAATGCCGATTACAATGTCAGCAGCACGCCGACCTTCATCCTCAACGGCCAGCCGGTCGAGCTGAACGCGACGGGCGCGGCGTGGCCGCAGCTCGAAGCGGCGATCAAGCGCGCGGGCGGGTAAACTTGGCCGGGGGCACTTCGACGGACGCGGTTCTCCTGCGAAAGCAGGAGTCCAGCGTTACGAGCGCGCCGCCCGTGGCCCCGGGATCCTGCTTTCGCAGGAGGACAAACGCCTTGTCGGGACGCGCATAGGATGCAGATCAAGCGGCTGCGCTTGTCGGGCTTCAAGAGCTTCGTCGACGCGGCCGACCTGCGGATCGAGCCGGGGCTGACCGGCATCGTCGGGCCGAACGGTTGCGGCAAGTCCAACCTGCTCGAGGCGCTGCGCTGGACGATGGGCGAAACCTCGGCGCGATCGATGCGCGGGGCGGGGATGGACGACGTGATCTTCGCCGGCACCGGCACGCGCCCCGCGCGCGATTTCGCCGAGGTCGCGATGATGATCGAGGCCGGAGGGGAAGAGAGCGAAATCGTCCGGCGGATCGAGCGCGGGGCGGGCTCGGCTTACCGCATCGACGGGCGCGACGTGCGCGCGAAGGACGTGGCGCTGCTGTTCGCCGATTCGGCGACCGGCGCGCATTCGCCGGCACTGGTCAGCCAAGGGCGGATCGGCGCGATCATCGCGGCCAAGCCGCAGGAACGCCGCGCGATGCTGGAGGAAGCGGCGGGCATCGCCGGGCTGCATGTGCGGCGCAGGGACGCCGAGCAGAAACTGCGCGCGACCGAGGCCAATTTGCTGCGGCTCGACGAACTGATCGCCGACCAGGACGCGCGTGCCAATGCGCTGCGCCGGCAAGCGCGGCAGGCCGAGCGTTACCGCGCGCTGTCCGGGCAAATTCGTGTCGCGGAGGCGCGGATGATCTTCGCGCGCTGGCGCGATGCACAAAGCGCGGCGGACGCGGCCAAGGCCGAGGCGGCGACGTGCGAGGTGCGGGTGGCCGGGGCGGCGGAGGCACAGCGCGCGGCGGCGGCCCATGCGCTGGCGGCGACCGAGACGCTGGCCGCGGCGCGCGGCGCGGCGCAGCAGTCGCGCGAGGCGGCGAGCGAGGCTGGGCACCGGCTCGGCGGCCTGCGTGCCGAACAGGCGGCAGCGGTGCGGCGCGTGCAGGAACTGGCGGCGAGCCGCGTGCGGCTGGCCGAGGACCGCGCGCGCGAGGGATCGCTGGCGAGCGACGCCGCCGAGGCGATCGCGCGGCTGGCCGAGGAGACCAGGACGATCGAGGCGCGGCTGGCCGACGCGGTCGCGCGCGTGCCGGATCTGGAGGCGCGGCTGAGCGAGGCGGAACGCGCCGGGCGCGATGCCGAGGTCGCGCTGGCGCAAGCGCTCGCCGCGCAGGCGACCGAGGCCGCGGAAGCGCGCGTCGCGGACGCCGCGCTGGCGGCGGCACGCGCGCGGGCCGAGCGCAGCGCGCGCGATCTGGCGCGAGTGACGGCGGAAGCCGCTGCGCTGGGCGATGCCGCGCCATTGGTCGCAGCGCGCGCCGAGGCGGCGGCGGCGCGCGCGCAGGCCTTGCGCGACGGCGAGGATGCCCGCACCGCGCTGACCCGCGCCGATGCCGGGGAGCGCGGCGGCATCGAGCGGCGCGACCACGCGCAGGCAGCGCGGGCGGCGGCACATGCCGATCTTTCGGCGCTCGACAGTGAAGCGGCGGCGTTGACCAAGGCGACGCGGCGTGCCCCTGAATCGGAAGGGGGGCGGGAGCGCCTGCTCGACCGGCTGCGCCCCGATGCCGGCTACGAACGCGCGCTGGCGGCGGCGCTGGGCGACGATCTCGAGGCGGGGTTCGATCCGGCGGGCGAGCGGTTCTGGGCGGGTGCCGCGGTCGCGCCGGGCGACCCGGCGGCGCCGGCCGGGACGGTCGCGCTGGCCCGCCATGTCGCGGCGCCGGCGGCGCTGGCGCGGCGGCTGGCGCAAGTGTTCGTCGCCGATAGCGATGACGGCGCGGCGCTGGCGGTCGGGCAGCGGCTGGTGACGCTGGCCGGGGTGCTGCGGCGGTGGGACGGTTATGTCGCGCGAAGCGACGGCGCGGCGGCGGCGGAACGGCTGGAGCGGATGAACCGGCTGCGCGCGATCGAGGCGGCCCGCCCGGCGGCGGCGCTCGCCGTCGCACGCGCGGCGGCCGATCTCGCCCGGGTCGACGCGACGATCGAGGCGGCGCGCGCGGCGGCGGTCGCGGCCCGGCGCACGGTCGACGCTACCGAATCGCGCGCGCGCGATGCGGCGCGCGCCGAGGACCGGGCGGCGGCGGCGATCGAGCGGATCGACGCGCAGCGCGCCGATCTCGCGACGCGGCGGCAGCGCATCGTCGCCGATCATGACGAAGCGAGCGCCGAGGTGGCGCGCGCGGCGGCGGCGCAGGGCGCGTTCCCCGATGGCAGCGCGACGCGCGGCAGGGTGGCGGCGCTGTCGGGCGAGGCCGATGCCAAGCGCACCGCCATCGCCACCGCGCGGGCCGAGCGGGCCGGGCTCGACCGCGACGTGAGCGGCGCGCGCGAGCGGCTGTCGGGCATGACGGCCGAGGCCAAGGGCTGGCGCACGCGCGCGGGGGAGGCGGCGCGGCGCATCGCCGACATGGACAAGCGCGACGCGGAACTGGCGAACGAGGCCGAAGCGCTGGCCGGGCGGCCTGAGGCGCTGGGCGCGGAGATCGCCGCGCTGGAGGCATCACACCGTGCCGCCCGGACCGAAGCGGACGCGGCGGCGGCGGCCGAACGCGTGGCCGAAGCGACGCTGCGCGAGGCCCAGACGCGCGCCGTGGCGGCGGCAGAGACGCTGGCGCAAGCACGCGAGGCGCGCGCCGGGGCGGCGGCACGCGCGGAGAATCAGGAACTGCGCCGCGTCGAGATGAACCGCGTGTCGGGCGAGCGCTTCCAATGCCCCTCGGTACTGCTGCCCGAGCGTGTCGGTTTCGACGGCGCTGTGGTGCGCGGCGCGGCGGAAGAGTCGGCCGATCACGACAAATTGACGGTCGACCGCGAACGCATCGGCCCGGTCAACCTCGTCGCCGAAAGCGAACTGGCCGAACTGGAGGCGGCGAGCATCGGCAACGCCGCCGAGCGCGCGGAACTGGGACTGGCGGTCAACCGGCTGCGCGGATCGATCGGCACGCTCAACCGCGAGGGGCGGCAGCGCCTGCTCGCCGCGTTCGAGGCGGTCGACGGGCATTTCCGACGGTTGTTCACGACGCTGTTCAACGGCGGCAGCGCGCATCTCGAACTGATCGATTCGGACGATCCGCTGGAGGCGGGGCTGGAGATCATGGCGCAGCCGCCGGGCAAGAAGCTGCAATCGCTCACGCTGCTGTCCGGCGGGGAGCAGGCGCTGACGGCGGTCGCGCTGATCTTCGGGCTGTTCCTGACCAATCCCGCGCCGATCTGCGTGCTCGACGAGGTCGATGCGCCGCTCGACGATGCGAATATCGAGCGCTTCTGCGATCTGCTCGACGCGATGACGCGCGAGACACGGACGCGCTACCTGATCGTCACGCACAACGCCGTGACGATGAGCCGGATGCACCGCCTGTTCGGCGTGACGATGGTCGAACAGGGCGTCAGCCGGCTGGTGTCGGTCGATCTCGGCGGCGCGGAAACCCTCCTCGCCGCCGAATAGGCTGTTCGAAATGCGCGACGGAGCGCGTTTCGGGCCGGCGCCGCACCCGTGCGCTCAGCCTGTTCGAACGGGCATCGATCAACAGCCGTTGCGGCGGTTCTGCGCGGCGTCGTGGCGCTTGTCGATATGCTTGCCGAGCAAGGCACCGCCGACGCCGCCCGCGACGGTGCCGAGCACGCCGCCGCCGAGCGCATTGCCGACCACGGCCCCGCCGACGCCGCCGGCGATCAGACCGGTCTGTCCCGACGAGCGGCGGCACGTCACATGGCGGCGCGAATTGTTGTAATAATGCTTGCGCTTGGCTTCGACCTTGCTGGTCGGAAAGGCCATCGACGCCGGAATGACGAGCGAGGCGGCGGCGAGGCCGAGCAGGAACGTGCGCATGGATTCTCTCCCTGAAAATGCAGTAACGGGTGCGTAACGTCCGATCCGCGTCAGGGTTGCATCGGCTGGTCGCTTCGCTCGATCCCCCGGTCTCTCATCCAAAGCGGCGCGGGCTGGCGGATTGCGGCGACGATGATCCACAGCATCGCCGCCGCGCGCACGGCGGCGGCAAGTGCGATATCGCCTTGCGTCGCCGCCGGACGATGCCCCTCCATCCCGGCGAACCACCAGAATTCCGCGACATAGGCAAGCAGATCGCCCGCCGCGAACCACAATATCGGCCACAGGCGATAGCTGGTGAGCAGCAGCAGCGGGTACAGCCAGATGTCGAATTGCGGCGAATAGACCTTGCTGGTCAGCAGGAACCACGCCAGCACCGGTGGAAACAGCAGCCACGCCCGCGCCCCGCCGTGCCGCCGCCAGCCGAACGCGAGGATTAACGCGGCCCCGGCGAGGAACAGCAAAGCCGAGACCAGGTTGCGCTGCGGGATGGTCGAGGCCCACCAGCCCGACTGGCCGAGCAGTTCCCAGACCGAGGCGGCGGTGCCGGAGCGCTCGCTGGAGAAGCGGTAGAATTCGGACCAGTTGGCGAACGCGGCCCACGCCATCGGCGCGTTCACCGCGACCCAGCACACGAACGCGGCGGCGGCCAGGGTGGCGGCGCCGGCGATGCGCTCGCCGGGCGTGGCGCGGTGTTTGGGGAAGAGTGCGCCCAGCCCGAGCAGCGGCAACAGCAGCACCGGAAACAGCTTGGCCGCCCCGCCCAGCGCCGCGAGTGCCGCGCCATCGGTCGCCGACCCGCGCCGCGCCGCGAGCATCGCCGCGACCGCGAGGGCGACCGCCAGCAAATCCCAATTATGCCCGAGATACAGGATCAGCGGCGGTGCCGCGGCCCAGGCGAGCAGGCGCGGGCGATCGACCCCGGCGCGTTCCATCATCCACAGGATGGCGTAGGCGAAGGCCGCGTTGACCGCCGCCACGACGAACAGGAAATGCGCGGCGGTCGCGCCTTGCCCCCACAGCGTCCGCGTGACCAGCCCCTCGACCCAGATCAGCATGCCGGTCAGCACGGGATATTCCATGCGCGCCTGCACGTAGGGGATCTGCCCGGCGGAGACCCCGCGCAGGCCCCAGAACGGCACCGCGTCGCTGTAGCAACCGGTCGTATATTGCACCGAGTCGAGCCAGGACGCGCCGCAATGCCCCTTGAACGCCCAGCCGAGCAGGCACGTCATGGCGAGCAGCCATGACGGCTCGATCCGCTCCGTCCATCTTTTTTCCAGTGTCATCCGCCGCCCTTCCATCCGGCGGGACTACACGGCGAGCAGGCGAAGGTCGACAAGCGGAAAGGAAGAACATATAAGGAACCCATGGCCCAGCTCGACGTCCAGCAGAAACTCGCGATCCTGGCCGATGCGGCGAAATACGATGCGTCGTGCGCCTCGTCGGGGTCGGTCAAGCGGACCTCACGCGATGGCAAGGGGGTCGGCTCGACCGATCAGGGGATGGGCATCTGCCATGCCTATGCGCCGGACGGGCGGTGCATCTCGCTGCTCAAGATCCTGCTGACCAACAGTTGCATCTTCGACTGCCATTACTGCATCAACCGCAAGAGCTCGAACGTCCGCCGCGCGCGCTTCAC
>CAXTJX010000017.1:0-43103 GCA_964244765.1 uncultured Sphingomonas sp.
GTGCGCATCTCGGCGATCTCGCCGCGGTGGAGCACGATGCCGCCGATCATCTGCACGTCGTAATGGCGCTGGCCGAGCGCGCGCTTCGCCGCCTCGCGCACGGTCGCGAACGCCTCGGGCAGCAGATCGTCGAGCTTTTCGTCGGCGGCGAGCCGCTCGCGGAACTTCACGGTCTGCGCCGACAGTTGCTCGTCCGACAGGGCCGAGACGGCGGGTTCGAACGCGGCGATCCGCGCGACGATCGCGCCGAGCGATTTGACGTAGCGGTCGTTCGACGACCCGAAAAGCGATTTGGCAATGCCGCCGAACATGGGGATTTCCTGTAATGGCAAGGCGCGCGCGGCATGGCGCGCGCGCAAGGTGTGACGCGACGATGGAGGCGCGGTCAGCGCCGCCGGATCAGGCGCGCGGGCGATCCAGGTACAGGCGCGGTGCCGCCGTCACGACGACCGCCGCCGCCTCGACGACCCGCGACCGCGCGCGCCCGTCGAACCCGCCGAGCAGATGGCGGTGCCCAGACGCCGGCGGAAGCGGAGCCATCGCCACGACCCGGGCGGTGTCCGCCGCGATCGCGCAATTCTGCACCTGTAGCGCCGGCGCGCGCGTACCCGTCACCACGCCGGTGAGCGTGGACAGGAGCGCGGAGAGGATGAGCAGCAATTCCATGGACGTGCGCCGCGATGTAGTGCGCCGCGCCGCCTTCGTCCATCCGTAACGTGGTTGACGTCAGCGGGTCACTCGTCGTCGCGTCGCGGGCGGTCGCGGTCAGGGCGATGTCCGGCCGTCCCCGGCGGTCGATCGAAGCCCGGCCGGGAGACGCGCGGCAAGTCCTTCAGCCGCAGCGCGCCCGTGCCGTTCCGGTCGAGCATCGCGAAGCGCTTCTCCGCCGCCGCCCGGAATTCGGCGGGGCTGATGCCGCGATTGTAATTGGTGTCCATCGGCGTGACCGGCTCGGGATAATCGAAGAAGCCATAGCGCGCCGCGCCGAGCGTCGAATCGTCGATCCTCGGCGCCGCCGGGCTCTCGCCTCCGCCGGACTCACCGTCCTCGGAGCCCGGTTGCCCCCCGCCGCCATGACGACCACCGCCGCTGCGACGACCGCCACCACGGCCGCCGCGTTTGCCGCCGCTGAAGCTTGCGCCGCCGCCGACGCGTACTTCCGGCAGCAGCTCGCTTTCGTAATAGTCGATGTCGTCGGGGTCGATCTCGCCGTCATGGCCGCGGTCGAGCACCGCGAAGAAGCGCATGGCGTCCGCCGCGAATTCCGCCGGCGTCAGCATGCCGTCATGATCGGTGTCGGCCTGGGCGAACCAGACATCCTCCGGATCCGGCCCGCCGTCGGTGCGGAACGGTTCGCCCACCGGGCTGACGAACAGCCGCCCGCGCATGCCGCCGCCGCGTTCCCCGCCGCCCTCCGGCCCGCCATGCCTGAACTGGCCCGGACCCCCACCCGGACCCCCACCCGGACCATGCCGCATCGGCGGACGATCGCCCCCCGCACAGGCGGTCGTGGTAAGCGCGAGGCACGTCAGCAACAGCATCCGCATGGCGGTAACTCCAGGGACCGGGTCGGGGTGCGCGCACCGTAGCCGAAACTTGTCGCAGAATGTTGTCATCGCGGCGGCGGCATCTATTACGGCGTCATGTCCGCTCCCTCGCCGCTCGCCCGCCCTTTTCCCGCCCTGCCGCCGATCGCCGGCGTCACCCCGCGCATCGCGCGCGCCGGGTACAAGAACTGGGGCCGCTGCGACCTGACCTTCGTCGCGCTGGACGAGGGAACCGCCGTCGCCGGCGTCCTGACGCAGAGCAAGTGCCCCTCGCCCGATGTCGAATGGTGCCGCGCCGCGCTGACGCTGGGCAAGGCGCGCGCACTCGTCGTCAACGCCGGCAACGCCAACGCCTTCACCGGCCATCGCGGCAAGGTGGCGGTCGAGGCGATCGTCGCGCGCGTCGCGGCGCATCTCGAATGCCGGCCGTCCGACGTGTTCGTCGCCTCGACCGGCGTGATCGGCACGGCGCTGCCGGTGGCCAAGGCCGAGGCCGGGCTCGATGCCGCCTTCGTCTCCCCGCCCTGCTCATGGGAAGAGGCCGCCGACACCATCGGCACCACCGACACCTTCGCCAAGGGCGCGACGGCCAGCGCGGTCGTCGATGGCCGCACCGTGACCCTGGCGGGCATCATCAAGGGATCGGGCATGATCGCGCCCGACATGGCGACGATGCTCGGCTTCATCTTCACCGACGCCGCCGTCGCGCCCGCCTTCCTGCAAGCGGCGCTGAGCGAGGCGAACCGCGCCAGCTTCTCGTGCATCACCGTGGACAGCGACACATCGACCAGCGACACCGTGCTCGCCTTCGCCACCGGCCAGGCCGGGAACGCGCCACTGGCCGATGCCGAGAGCGCGGGCGCCGATGCTTTCCGCGCGGCCTTGTCCGACCTCTGCCTGCAACTCGCCCAGCTCGTCGTGCGCGACGGCGAAGGCGCGTCGAAATTCATCGAGATCGCGGTGACCGGGGCGCAAAGCGACGCCAGCGCACGGACGATCGCACTCAGCATCGCCAATTCGCCGTTGGTGAAAACCGCCATCGCCGGCGAGGACGCCAATTGGGGCCGCGTCGTCATGGCGGTCGGCAAGGCCGGCGAACCGGCCGAGCGCGACCTGCTGAGCATCCGCTTCGGCGACACGCAAGTGGCGAGCGGCGGGCTCGCGGTCGAGGGGTATGACGAGGCCCCCGTCGCGGCGCATCTGACGGGGCAGGAGATCGAGATCGGCGTCGATCTCGGCCTCGGCGAGGGCAAGGCGACCGTGTGGACGTGCGACCTGACCCACGGCTACATCTCGATCAACGCGGATTACCGGAGCTGATCGAGCGGGGCGCCGCCTCACGACGCTCCGCTCGGCGTCGATCATTTGGGCGCGGTCGTCGCGCCTGCGTCGCTCGGCGGCGTCGCGCCCGGCGTGACCACCGGACCCGGCGCGTCGGCGGGGGTCAGCGTCACGTCGATCGGATTCGGCGTCAGATCGTTGAGCGAGCCATTGCCCGCATCAACCACGATGCCGATCACGCCCCCGGCAAGGACGTTGCCGGCAAGGCCCGCGGTGCCCCCGCCATGCATCCTGCTGTCGACCGTGACCTGCGCCGGCTTGAAACCGACTTTCGTGATGGTCGCGATGAAGCCGATCTTGCGCTTCAATTTCAATTTGCACGGGGTGACGCACGTAGCGCCCGTCGTCATGCTGACATCGGCCCCCATAGGCTGCGACTTGATCTCGAACTTCTGCTTGGTGCCGCGCGTGACCGTCGCGCAGCCAGTGACCATCGACGCGGCGAGCATCGCCGCGCCGAGACGCCCATACATAGTCATCGGATACCCCCGTCTGCCGGCGCGGAAGCGCACCGGCAGACGGGATTAAGCGGAGTTTCGTGAAACTTTCAAGACACTTGCCGAAGAGGCGATCCAGTTCAGGCCAGCTCGCCCTCGAGCCACGCCTTCAACCGCCCCTTCGGCTCCGCGCCGACCTTGGTCGCGGCGGGAACGCCGTCCTTGAACAGGATCATCGTCGGAATGCCGCGCACGCCGAACTTGCCAGGCGCATCGGGATTGTCGTCGATGTTGAGCTTGGCGATCGTCACCTGCTCGCCCAGTTCCTCGGAAATCTCCTCCAGGCTCGGGCCGATCATCTTGCACGGGCCGCACCATTCCGCCCAGAAATCGACCAGCACCGGGCCGGTCGCGTTGGTGACGTCGGCATCCCAGCTCGCGTCGGTGATCTGCTTGGTGGCCATGATGAATCTCCTCTTGTCGCTGCGAACCTAGGGTGTCCGGAGCTTCCGCTCAAGCACGCAGCGCCTAGCTTTGCTCCGCGCCCGCAAAGCCGGGCTTGTGCGCATCCAGCAACGCTTCGGACAGCGGGTGCAGCATCGGCCCGCCGGTATAGAGCAACGCCGCCTCGATCCGCCGCCCGGGGAACACGACCGCCAGCGCCGCGACATAGGCCGCCATCTGCCGGACGTGATAAGCGGGGATGTCGCCGGGCGTCGCGGGAACGCCGCGCCCGGTCTTGAAGTCGATCACCCGCACCGCATCGGGCGTAACCAGCACGCGGTCGACCGTGCCCGACACGACGAAACCGTCGGGCAGCACCGCCGCGATCGGTGCCTCGGCCAGCGAGTCCGCCCCGAACAGGTCGGCGAATCGCGGATCGCCGAGCACCGCCAGCACCGGCGCGGCGATCGCCGACCGCTCCCCCGCATCGCGCACGCCGCCCGCTTGCGCCAGCCAGCGTTCCGCCGCCGCCACGCGACCCTCGGGCGCCACCGCCGGCAAGCGCTCGAACAGCGCATGGATCAGCCGCCCGCGCTCGGCGGCGACGCGCATCGCCGGGGTCGGCGGCGCGTCGGCGACCGCATCCTCGCCCAGCGACGAGGGCGCGAGCGGCCGTGGCGGCCGCGCCTCGACCGGCGCGGGCCGACGCGCCCATTCCGGCACCGGCACCGCAGCGAATTCGTCCCGCGCGGCGCGCTTGTCCGCCGCCACGGCCCCCTGCGCCTCCCGCCCGGTGAACGCGCGCGTGCCGTCGCCCGCTACACCGAGCGCCGCCATCGCTCGCCCGGCGGCCGCGTACCAGCTCTGCTCGGGCGGCTCGCCGGCCGCGCGCGGGCCGACCGATCCGGCGATCACCAGCCGCTCCTCGGCCCGCGTCGAGGCGACGTAGAACAGCCGCCAATGCTCCTCCAGGTCGCGCGCCGCGGTCTCCTCCACCAGCGCCGCGAGCGGCCCGGTCGCCTCGCCCTTGCGCGGGCGGATCACCGGGAGCTCCGCGGCCATCTCGCCCGCGCGCCATTTCAGCGTCGAGCGCGGCGAGCGGGTCGGATCGACCGCCGCATCCGCCAGGATCACCAGCGGCGCCTGCAAGCCCTTCGCGCCGTGCGCCGTCATCACCCGCACCGCGTCGAGCGGCGCGGACGGATCGCGCTTGATGTCCACCTCGCCCCGGTCGAACCAGTCGAGGAAGCGTTGCAGCGACGGCGTCCCCAGCGCTTCGAAATCGAGCGCCGCGCTCAGCAACTCCTCAATCGGATCGCGCGCCTCCTGCCCCAGCCGCCGCACGAGATTGCGGCGTCCGCCCAGCGGCCCGGACAGCAATTCCTCCAGAAACTGGTACGGCGTGGCGATATCGGCGCGCGCCAGCATCGCGCGCAACGGGTCGATGTCGGCACTCGGCTCGGCGCGCGCGACATGCCGCCACAGGCTCACCGCGCGAGCCGGCGCGGCGTGCATCAGCCGCTCCTGGCTCCACCCGATCAGCGGCGAGACGAGCAGCGACGCCAGCGACAGATCGTCCTCCGGCTGCAACACGAAACGGATCGCCGCCAGCAGATCCTGCACCGACAGCGGCGCATTGAGCCGCAACCGGTCGACCCCGGCCACCGGCACGCCCTCGGCATAGAGCCGCGCGACGATCAGCGCGGCGAGCTCGCCGCGTCGCTTGACCAGGATCATCACGTCCTCGGGCCGCAGCGTGCGGCCCTTGCTCTCCAGCACCAGCGTGCCGATCCACCCCTTGATCGTGCGCGCGATCTGACGCGCCAGCGCGCGCGTCGAATCGGAGATCCAGCTTTCCTCATCCTCCTCGCCGCCGCCCGCGACGACCAGCGGCCACAGCGTCACGGTGCCCGGCCCGGGCACTTCGCTGGCATGCACTTCGCGGTCGGCGATCGCGCCGAGCCCCGGATCGGGCAGCGCCTCGATCGCGGCGTCGACGAATTCCAGCACCGGCCGGGTCGAGCGGAACGATTGCGTCAGCGACAGGCGATGCCACGGCCGCGCGCGCATCGTGCCGGTCTCGCGGCGCTGTTCGTCGTCCGCCTCCCACGCCTCGCGCGCGAGCGTGCCGAAGCGTTCCTCGGCGGCGGCGAAGAAGCGCGGGTCGGTGCCCTGGAAGCCGAAGATTGCCTGCTTGAAATCGCCGACCGTGAACAGCGTCCGCACGCGCTCGCCATGCGTGCCGTCGCCCGCGAAGAACTCCTCGACCAAGGCGCGGATGATCGCCCATTGGTCGGGATTGGTGTCCTGCGCCTCGTCGATCAGCACATGCTCGGTCGCCTGGTCGAGCTTGAAGCGCACCCACTCGCCCATCCCCGGCTGGCCGAGCAGGCCGATCGTCGCGCGAATGAGATCGTCGAAATCGACCGCGCCGAGCCGCCGCTTCGCCCGGTCGTAGGCGGCGGCATACTCGCGCCCGACCGACAGCGCATCGGCGAGCAGATCGGCATAAGCGGCGCGCTCGCGCAGGCCCAGCAGATGCGCGCATGCCTCGCCCACCTCCAGCGCGAGGTCGCCATAATCCTCGTCCGCCGCGAGCAGTTTCGGCGAATATTTGCGCGGCTCGCGCCTGGCGGTGAACGGCACGCCGATCAAGTCGCCGAGCATGCGCGCGCGCATCTCCGGCGTCGCTTCGATCCAGCATTCGGCGATGTCGGCATGGTTGCCGCCGGTTGCGGTGCCCCATGCGCGGTTCGCCGCCGCCAGCCGCGCGACCGCCGCGACGTCGAACGCGGCGTCGCCGCACGCATCGGCGATCTCCGCCTCGATCTCGCCCGCCGGCAGATCGAGCGCGCGGCGGATGAACGGCCGCACGCCCTCCCCGCCGGGCAATTCCGTCATCGCCGCCGGCGCGCGCGCGCAGGCGAGCAGGAACTTCTCCGCCTCGCCCTCGCCCAGCCGCAAGCTGAGCGCGCCGACCGTCGCGACCGGTTTCGCGCGGCCCTCATCCTCGGCGGCGAGCAGCATCTCGGCCAGCGCCTCGCGCGCGAGCACCGCCTCCTCGCGCGCCTCGATCGGGCGGAAGCCGGGCACCAGCCCGGCCTCGACCGGAAAGGCCGCGAGCAGGCTCTGGCAGAAACCGTGGATCGTCTGGATACGAATGCCGCCGCCCGGCGCGTCGAGCACCCGGGCGAACAGCGTGCGGGCGCGTTCGCGCAAAGGCCGCGCGGGGTCCTCGCCCAGCGCGGCGAGATCGGCGACCAGCTCGGTCTCGGGCATGCGCACCCACGCCGCCAGTCGCTCGCCGATCCGCCCGGCCATTTCGGCCGCACCCGCCTTGGTGAAGGTCAGGCACAGGATCGCCCCCGGATCGACCCCGCGCAGCAGCAGCCGGTACACCCGCGCGGTCAGCACTTGCGTCTTGCCGGTGCCGGCCGAGGCGGACAGCCAGACGTGGCCGCCGGGGTCGCTGGCCTTGGCTTGCTGGTCCTTCAGGATTGGGAGGGGGTCGTTACCCACGTACGCTTCTTCCTTCCCCGGCAAAGGCCGGGGCCCAGTCGAGAAAGGCGATGTAATCGAGCGCGCCGACTGTCAGCAGGCGTCCCACGACCGGGCCCGGGCCGTCGCCGGGGAAGGTCTTGAGGGCAAGAAGCGGGACGTTACTCACGCCCATACCATTCGTCCCGCCGCATCAACTGGTCGTACTCCGCGTAAGGCGCGTAATCCGGGTGCAGCTTCGCCTGGAACGGCTCCGCGCCCGTCAGCCAGCGCTCGACCGCCGCCGTGAAGTGCCGCGCCGCCAGCGTGGTGAACTCCTCCGGCGGAACCTTGTCGCCCCTGCCCGCCGCATCGACCGGCGAGGTGACGTAGCCGAACGCCTCGCCCTTTTTCGACAGCGACCAATATTCGAACCCCCGCGCGGCGCCCGCGATCCCCTCATACCCGCCACGCTCCGCGATCAGCCCGAGCAGGCCGAGCTGCAGGCTGAACCCCTCGCGCACCGCCGCCGGCGAGGGCGGCTTGCCGGTCTTGTAGTCGATCACCGCCAGCGCGCCGTCGGCCAGCCGGTCGATCCGGTCGAACTTGCCCGTCAGCGTCACGCCCGCCAGCGCGATCTCGCCCGATCGCTCCACCGCCAGCACCGTGCGGCCCTCGTCGGCATTGCGCGCCATCTGCGCGACGATCCAGTCGATCGCCTCCATCAGGCGCGGCCGCCACAGCGCGCGCTGCATCGGATGCGCGCCCTCGAACATGGCGCGCGCCAAGGCGTGGAGTCGGTCCGGCGCGCAATCCTCGCGCGCCCAGCGTTCGAGGATGTCGTGCACCGCCGTCCCGCGCCACGCCGCGCTGGGATCGGCGTCGACCGGGTCGAGCGGCGTCAGCCCGAGAATACGCTTGGCATAGAAGGCATAGGGATCGGCCTTGAGCCGGTCGACATCGGTCACCGCGATCCGTGTCGGGCGGCGGTCGGTGGGCGGCTCCGGCATCGGCAGCGCGGCCGGTTCGTGCACGCCCGGGTCGTCGAGCGCGCGCGCCCACCCCTCCAGCGCCGCCGCCCGCTCGAACCGCTCGCCCGCCAGCGCCTGCAAGCGCAGCCAGAAGCGCGAGGCGATGGCCGGCTGCGTGCCCCCGCGCCGCGCCCGCGTGATGAGCGCGGACGGCGCGCCCAGCGCCTGCGCCAAGTCGTGCGCCGCCATCCCGACGCCGCGATCGAGCCCCGGCAAGCCCAATTCCAGGCGGATGCGCGGGGCGAGCCACGGGTCGGGCGCGGGCAGGCCCGGCCACGTCCCCTCGTTCAGCCCGCCCAGGATCATCGTGTCGGCGGTCTGCAAGCGCGCCTCGATCAGGCCGTAGATCGCCAGGCGCGGGTGTCCGCCCTGCGGCGGCCGCACGGCCACCTCGTCCATCAGCGTCTTGAGCAGCGGCGCGACGCTCGCCGGGTCGATCGTCGCCGGGCCGCCGGCGGCGTGCACTTCCGCCTCACGCAGCAATTCGGCCATCGCGCGACCGGCGGGTCCCGACCACAGGGCATCGTCGCACAGCGCCTGTGCCGTCTCGCGTAACGCCGCCAGCAGTGCCGCGACCGGCTGCGGTCCCGCATCGAACGCCCGTTCGATCGGCTCCAGCAGCGTACGCGCCTCGGGCCACCACGCGGATGCCGCGCCCGCGTGCCGCGCGGCGGCGAGATGCGCGTCGATCCCCGCCAGCCCCGCCGCCGGTCGCGGCCCACGCAATACCTTGTCCAGCGCGCGAACGCCGTCGAGCCACCGCGTCCGCTCGTCGCCGAACCGCACCAGCGGATGCTTGAGCAGCGTCAGCAAGGCGAGCGGGGCGAAACGCTGCGTCGCCGCTTCGGCCAGCGCGGTGAGCAGCGTCCCCGACGGCAGGATCGACAAGGGCCGCCCGGCCGAATCGTCCAGCGCGATTCCCCAGCGCGCGCAATGCGCCGCCACGCGCCGCGCGAGGCCACGATCGGGCGTGACCAGCGCCGCCGTCCGCCCCGGCGTCTCCGCCACCTCGCGCAACGCCAGCGCGATCGCCTGCGCTTCCTCGCCCGGCGTCGCCAGTTCGGCCGCCGCGATGCCGTTCAACCGGCGCTGCTCGGCGGGCAGGCCCGGCCAGCGCGCGGTGAATTCGGCCGACGCCAGCGCGTTCGCCACCGCCTTGCCGCGCGCGACGGTCGCGTCGTGGTCGCTGCCGTCGCGCCACAGCCGGACTTCGCCGCGATTGACGCTCATCCGGTCGAGCAGCAGCTTCACCTGGAATTGCGGATGCGTCTCGATCGAGCGCTTGACGAACCCCGTCGCCGGGTCGGGATCGTGCGGGCCGAGCGCCTGCCACTCGCGCTCGTCCATGGCGAGCGCCAGGTCCGCCAGCACCACCATGCCGCGCGGCAGATCGGCGACGCAGCGCAGCAGCCGCGCCACCGCCGGCGCGCTGTCGGTAATGCCCGCGGCACAGACGAAGCCGGCCGGCGGCGCCGCGTCCCAGCGCGTCGCCAGCCGTCGCAGCAGCCGCCCGCGCCGATCCGCCGCGTCGATCCGCCCGAGCCGCTCTAGTTCGCGCGGCCAGCGGTCGAGCACGATGCGGAACAGGTCGAGCGCGCGCTCCCAATGGCTGGACATCGACCCGCCCGGATCGAACTCGCCCAGCGCACGCGGCGCGATCTCCTCGACCAGCAACTGATCGAGCGTGCGCGCCAGATCGCCCGCCAGCCGCACCGCCTCCGCCGCGTCGACCGGGTGCCCGCCGCGCGCGCGTTCCTCCGACACCAGCCGCGCGAGGATCATCCGCCGTTCGAGCGGCGCGACCGCCGGCGGCACCGGATCGGCATCGTCCGCCGGGTCGAGCGCCGCGCCGATCGCCTCCTCGATCCCCGGATCGCCGATCGCGACGAGGCGCGGCAGCAGCAGCCCGCCCGCGCTGGCGCGCACGAACGCGTCGGTCAGCGCCCGCCTGGCGCGGTTGTTGGGCAACAGCACGAGCCCGCGCGCCAGTTCCAGATCGTCGCCCCCGAATTGCCGGATCAGCCCGGCCGCCAGCGCATCGGCAAAAGCGCGGTGCGCCGGGATCGTGAAGAGTTGCGGTGCTTTAGTCGCAGGGCGGATCGACATTCAGGTCAGGCCGAGCCGAAAAGGGTGATTTTCGCGCACCGGCGCGCAGCGTATTTCAGCACTTGAGCACCGGCGCACAGAAAATCGCGCTTTGCAGGCCGGCATGGGCTGAATGTCGGTCCGCCTTCAGCCATCGGCCAGCATCGCCTCGGTCTTGCCGACCGCGGCGGGCGTGCCGACGTCGAACCAAAGGCCCTGATGCACCATGCCATAGGCGCGGCCGGCGGCGATCGCCCGTTCCCAGAACAGCATCGTCGAGAACGGCCCTTCCGGCCAGTCGGCGATCATGCGCGGCGACAGGATCTGCACGCCGGTATAGACGAACGGCGCGAGCTTGCCCGGCTGCCGCCGCCCGACGATCCGCCCGTCGGGCGCGAGCCGGAAATCGCCTTGCCCGCCATGATGGTTCGCACGCGCCAGCGGCACCAGCAGCAGCAGCGCATCCATCGCCGCATCGTCCCACCGCGCGGCGAGCATGCGGATCGCGTCGGTCGGCCCGTCGACCCACAGATTGTCGCTGTTGACGACCAGGAACGGCGCCCCCTCGTTTCCATCAGCGCCGATCAGCCCGCGCGCCTGGACGATGCCGCCGCCCGTCTCCATCAGCCGCCCGCGTTCGTCGGAGACCACGACGTCGATGCCCGCCACGCGGTTGCGCAGATGCGCCTCCAGCGTGTCGGCGAGGTAATGCACGTTGACCACCGCGCGCTCGACCCCGCTCGCGCGCAGCCGGTCGAACACATGGTCGATCAGCGGCTTGCCGGCGACGTCGACCAGCGGCTTGGGCCGCGTCGCGGTGAGCGGGCGCATGCGCTTGCCCAGCCCCGCCGCCATCACCATCGCGGTCTTCGGCACCGCGCCGCCGGGATCGGGGCGGATGTGGAGCGTGCGCGCCCGCTTCATCGCGCCGCCAGTTCCATCGGATCGCCGCGCAGTCCGGCCGGGATCGTCGCGTCGAACCACGCCGCGACCGGCGCCAGCGCGGGATGCGCCAGATCGCGGTTCAGATAGCGCCACACGCGCGAGCACAGCGCCGGATAGCGCGGCTTGCCGTCGCGCTTCCACAGCCGCGTGAAGATGCCGACGATCTTGGCGTTGCGCTGCGCGCCCAGCACATGATACGCCACGTCGAAATCGTCCCCCGCGCCGGTCGCCGCCTTGTACCGCGCGAGCATCGCCGCCTCCACCTCCGCGCCGACATCGCGCCGCGCATCCTGCAACAGCGACACCAAGTCGTAGGACGGATGCCCCGCCAGCGCATCCTGGAAATCGAGCAGGCCGAGCCGGTCGCCGTCACCGATCAGCATCAGATTCTCGGTATGATAATCGCGCAGCACCGTCACGACCGGGCCAGCCGGCATATGGTCGAACACCGCATCCCATGCCGCGTCATAGGCGGCCTGATCGGCCGCGATCCCGATCGCCGGGCAATACCATTGTGTCAACAGATCGGCCTCGCGGTGCAGCACCGCGCGATCGTAGGGCGGCACGGGGGCAGCTTCATGACGGTGGAGTTGCACCAGCATGTCGATCGCCGTCCGGTACAGCGCCGCCTCGCGCAACGGGTCGGCATCGACCGTCTCGCGCATCCGCACGTCGCCGAAATCCTCGAGCAGGACGAGGCCCCGGTCGAGATCGACACCGTGGATCGCCGGGGCGGCGAACCCGCGCTCGCCGAGCCAGTGCGCGACCGCGACGAAGGAGCGGGGGTCCTCGTGCGGCGGCGGCGCGTCCATCAGGATCGCGCTGCGCCCGCCCGCGACCGCGCGGAAATACCGCCGGAACGACGCGTCCCCCGCGACCGGCACGATGTCCGCCCCGCCCCACCCGTTCGCGGCCAGGAAAGCGGCGGCCCCGGCGGGCGGAATCATCTTTGCGGCCATCGCTCCTTCCAGCCCGGCGGCACGTCGGCTGTCAAGCGACGGGTGCCGTCCGGCAGCATCTCCAGCGTCAGCGCGAGCGCACCGGGCCACCGGCCCGGCGCGCGTTCCGGCCATTCGACCAGCAGCACCGATTCGCCGGCGGCCTCGTCCAGCCCCAGTTCGGCGATCTCGTCCGGGTCGTCGATGCGGTAGAGGTCGACATGCAGCACCGCCAGGCGCACCTCGGGCGGGGCATAGGGTTGCACGATCGCGAAACTCGGGCTCGGCGCCTCGCCCGCCAGACCGAGCGCGGCGAGCAAGCCCCGCGCGATGCTCGTCTTGCCCGCGCCGAGCGGCCCCGCCAGCGTGACGACATCCCCGGGCGCGACCAGCGCCGCCAGCCGCGCGCCCAGCGCCTCGCTCGCCGCGGGATCGGCCAGGATCATGTCAATAGCCGCTGAGCAGCATGTCGAGCGCGTTCATGATCGTATATCGATGGATTTCAAACGACGTCACGGGCGTGCCAAGTTCTCGCGTTGAAACAGTGGCGGCGTTTTGCGGCATCAGCACGACACTCTTCTCGTCGATCTCGAACACCGGATTGAGTTGGCCGATTAGGGAAGGTGCCATCGCTCTCGGCAATAGCGGGAGCACGAAACGCGTGTTCAGCCCGGCGAGCGAAGCCGCTTGGCACTCAAGCAGAAAACCCGATCCGTTGCGCCTGACGAACACATCGAACTGCGCCATCAGAACATCCGATATTCGGAGAGCGGAATGCCGTTCTCCTCGATCCAGGCGTTATAAGCCTCGATCGCCTCCTTATTCTCTTCCTGCCAGCGGCGGTTGCGCTCCTCGGAAATATGCTTCGCCAGCCCCTCCTCGCACGCGCGCGAGACGTTGATGCCATATTCCTTCGCCGCCTCGACCAGCTTGGTGTCGAGCGACACGTTGGTCGCGCGCCGCACCGTGGGAGCCTCGTCACGCCGGGACAATCGGGTCGCCATCATCGCCTCCATTTCATGCGCATATCGTATGCGCATGAAGCAGCGCACGCAACCTATCGCCGCGGCAGCGTCACCGTGATGAACGTCCCCTGCCCCGGCTCGGACACCAGCTCGATCGTTCCGCCATGCGCTTCGACGAACTGCTTGGCGAGCGGCAGGCCGAGCCCGAGCGCCCGCTCCCCGTTGCGCGTGATCCCCGGCTGGCCGAAGCGATCGAACGCGGTCGCCACCGCCTGCGGGCTCATCCCGGCGCCGTCGTCGGAGACGACGATTCGCGCCGCCGCCGCCGTGCCGTCCAGATGCAGCAGGAGGCGCCCGCCCTCCGGCGTGCCCGCCACCGCATGGCGCAGCAGATGCTCGATCACTTCGCGCAGGCGCCTGGCATCGCCCTTGGTCGCGCCGGTCGAGGGCGAGATCTCCACCGCGAAATCGAGCTTGCGCTTGGCCGCCAGCGGCGCGACCGCGTCCGCCGCGGCGCGCGCCACCGCGTCCAGCTCGACCTCGAACATCTCCAGTTGCGGCGTCCTGCCCTCCGCCTCGGTCAGGTCGAGCACTTCGTCGACCAGCATCCCCAGCCGCTCGACCGATTCGAGGATCGCCTCGACATAGCCCGCCGCCGCCTTGCTCAGCTTGCCGGCATAGCCTTCGTTGAGCATCTCGGCGAACCCGCTGATCGAGGTTAGCGGCGTGCGCAATTCATAACTCATCGTCGCGACGAACGACGTCTTGATCCGGTCCGCCGCCTCCAGCGCCTCGTTGCGGTCGCGCAAGGCGCGTTCGATCCGCCGGCTGTCGGAGATGTCGAGCATCGTGAACAGGCCGTTGCCGTCGGGCAGCGGCACCGCGGCGAAATCGAAATGGCGCCCGTCGGCGAACGCCACGCGCCCGCCGCGCTGCTGCCGCTCGACCGTCGCCGCGCGCACCAGATCGCCGATCAGCGACGCGCGCGACGGGTTGGCCAATTGCTTCGACGCGACGTCCGACAGCACGTCGACGCGCGGATGCGTCGCCAGGAACGCTTCGTCGAACCCCCATAGCTGGCGGAACTTGTCGTTCCACAATTGCAGCCGCCCGTCCGCCGCGAACACCCCCAGCGCCTCGTACAGATTCTCGAACGTCGCCGTGCGCACGCGCAGCAGCGTGTCGCGCGCGCTCGCCAGTTGCACTTGCTCGGTGCGGTCCTCGAAGATCAGCAGCAGCCCGCCATCGGGCAGCGGCTGCGCCACGACGCGCAGATGCACGCCGCCGGGCAGATGCCATTCCTCCTCCTGCCCGCCGCCCGCCGCGAGGAACCAGTCGCGCCGCTCCGCCTTCCAGCCGGGAAAGTCTCGCACTTCGGGCAGCCGCTGCGTCTCGCGCATCCGCTCCAGCACGCGGTCGAACTCGGGCCGGTCGGCCAGCCATTCGGCCCTCATCGCGAACAGCCGGCGGAACGGCTGGTTGCAGAACACCAGGCTGCGGTCGGCGGCGAACTGCACCACGCCGGCCGAGAGCCGGTCGAGCATCGCCCGTTGCGCATCGTCGAAGCGCTTCAGCCGCGCGCGCGCCTGCTCCAGATCCTCGATGTCGATCGCGAAGCCGGCCACGCCGCCGGTCGACAGCGGCGCGTCGTACACCCGCAGCATGCGCCGCTCGCCGCGGATCGTCGCGGGCATCGCCTGCGACTGCACCGCCTTGGCGTCGCGCGCCAGCACCGCGCTGGCCAGCGGCCCGCCGATGCCAGATCCCTCGACCAGCTCCAACCCGCGCGTGATGACGTCCCCGGCCGACGCGCCCTCGACCGCCGCGACATAATGCGAATTGACCATCGCCAGCCGCAAGTCCGCGCCGCGATACCACATCGGCATCGGCGCGGCCTGGATGACGCCGCTCAACTCTTCATAGAGCGTCGTCGCATGCCCGACCGCATCGCCGAGCCGGGCCAGCTCCGCCTCGCTCTCGGTCGCGTCGAACACCCACAGGATGACCCCGCCCGGCGCCTGCACGTCGCGCGCCGCGCGGCTCCCGCGGATCATCAGCGCCCGCGCCGAGCCCTGCGCCCGCACCGCGCGCGAAAAGCCGCGCCCGGATTTCTGCGCGGCGGCGACATCGGCGGCCAGCGCCGCCGCGTCGGCGGCGGACAGGCCGGCGGTCGGCGTCGCCAGATCGTCGAGGTAGCGCGGCACCGGCGACAGGCCGAGCCAGTCGGCCAGCCGCTCGGGACATTCGACCCGCCCGTCGGCGCGCACCACCATCGCCAGCGCCGGCGCCGATCCCAGCATCGCCTCCAGCCGGGCGTTCGCCGCGAACGCGTCCTCGGCCTCGCGCCGCGCGCGCAAGCCGGCGAACAGCACCCACCCCGCCCCGCCGACCAGCACGGCAAGCGCGACGCCGATCAGCGCGGCATTCATCGCCGAAAGGTCGCTCACCGCGCGGTGTTCCGATTCATGATCGATCCATAAGCCACTCGAACCGGCCACGGGAAGGCCCGGAAAGCGAAACGGCCGCCGCGATCGCTCGCGACGGCCGTTTCAGCGGCGCCCGGACGCATCAATACCGATAATGATCCGGCTTGAACGGCCCCTCGACCGGTACGCCGATATAGCCCGCCTGCTTCGGCGTAAGCTGCGACAGCTTCACGCCGAGCTTCTCCAGGTGCAGCGCGGCGACCTTCTCGTCGAGATGCTTGGGCAGGACGTACACTTCGTTCTTGTACTTCTCGCCTGCGGTCCACAGTTCGATCTGCGCCAGCGTCTGGTTGGTGAAGCTCGCCGACATCACGAACGAGGGGTGGCCGGTCGCGCAGCCGAGGTTCACCAGTCGGCCCTTGGCGAGCACGATGATCTGCTTGCCGTCCGGGAATTTCACCAGGTCGGTGCCCGGCTTCACTTCGGTCCATTCGTAGTTGGACAAAGCGGCGATCTGGATTTCCGAATCGAAATGGCCGATGTTGCAGACGATCGACATCGGCTTCATCGCCTTCATGTGATCGGCGGTGATGACGTCGGCATTGCCGGTCGCGGTGCAGAAGATGTCGGCGCGCTTGACCGCCTCTTCCATCGTCACGACCTCGAACCCTTCCATCGCCGCCTGCAACGCGCAGATCGGGTCGATCTCGGTGACCATCACGCGCGCGCCGCCGTTGCGCAGCGACTGCGCGCTGCCCTTGCCGACGTCGCCGAAGCCGGCGACGCAGGCGACCTTGCCGGCCAGCATCACGTCGGTCGCGCGGCGGATCGCGTCGACCAGCGATTCCTTGCAGCCATAGAGATTGTCGAACTTGGACTTGGTCACGCTGTCGTTGACGTTGATCGCCGGGAACGGCAGCTCGCCCTTCTTGGCGATCTCGTACAGGCGGTGCACGCCGGTGGTGGTCTCTTCCGACACGCCTTTCAAATTCTTGACCGTCTCGGTCAGATAGCCCGGATATTTCGCGACGAACGCCTTCAGCGCGCGCTGGAACTCGACTTCCTCGTCATTCTCCGGCTCGCCCAGCGTATGGCCGGCCTCCAGCTTCGCGCCCCACAACGCGAACATCGTCGCGTCGCCGCCGTCGTCGAGGATGATGTTGGCGGTCTGGCCGCCGCCCTGAACGGTGCCGTCGGCGCCCCAGTTGAAGATGTCGCCGACATAGTTCCAGTAATCGGCCAGGCTCTCGCCCTTGATCGCGAACACCGGCACGCCCGTCGCGGCGATCGCGGCGGCGGCATGGTCCTGTGTCGAGAAGATGTTGCACGTCGCCCAGCGCACGTCGGCGCCGAGCGCGGTCAGCGTCTCGATCAGCACTGCGGTCTGGATCGTCATGTGCAGCGATCCGGTGATGCGCGCGCCCTTCAGCGGCTGAACGCTCCCGAATTCCTCGCGCAGCGCCATCAGGCCGGGCATCTCGGTCTCGGCGATGTTGATCTCCGCGCGGCCGAAATCGGCGAGGGTGATGTCGGCGACGACATAGTCGGTCGCCGGGTCGGTCGTGCGGTCGAGAACGGTGGCCACGGGAAGTCTCCGGTTGGGGTGCTCCCGCGCCCGTAGCGGGAGTCGTCCTCCGAATCAAATATAAAGATATCTTTATGTCGAGTGTTTTTTGATGATCCGGCGCCCACCGAGAGCAATCGCGGATCGATCCCGGCAGCGGCGAAGCCGCCCGCCCAGCGCTCGTCCGCGCCGGTGTCGTACAGCAGCGCCAGGTCGCCCGGCACGTTGAACCAGCCGTGCCGCGTCATCTCGCCGTCGAGCTGTCCCTCGCCCCATCCGGCATAGCCGAGCGCGACCAGCCAGCGCGACGGGCCGCGCCCGCCCGCGATCGCCCGCAGGATATCGGTCGTGCCCGACAGCGCCCAGCGACCCGCGACCTCGATCGTGTCCTGCCCGCCCCAATCCAGGCTGTGCAGCACGAACCCGCGCCGCGGCTCGACCGGGCCGCCGAGATGCACCGCGACATCGGGCGCCACGCCGGGCGCGATCTCCAACTGGTCGAGCACGGCGTGCAGGCCCAGCCCCGGGATCGTCGCGCCCACGCCGATGCCGATCGCCCCTTCGCCGTCATGCGCGCACATCGCGATCACCGCATGCTCGAAGCGCGGATCGCCGATGCCCGGCATCGCCAGCAGGAATTGCCCGGTGAGATAGGTCGCGGTCTCCATCGGGCGAGCATAGGCACTCGCCGCCTCGCTCGCCACGCTTGAAATTCGCGGACAAGTGGACGACGTACGTCGCGCCGCGACGATGCGGCCCAGCAGGAGAGATTCCATGACGATCAGCGTCGGCGACCGCGTCCCCAGCGTCACCCTCACCAAAGCCACCGCCAACGGGCCGGATCAGGTCAGTTCGGACGAATTCTTCAAGGGGCGCAAGGTCGCCTTGGTCGCGGTGCCGGGTGCCTTCACCCCGACTTGCTCGGCGCGTCACTTGCCCGGCTTCGTCGACAAGGCCGACGAGCTGAAGGCCAAGGGCGTGGACGAGATCGCCTTCACCTCGGTCAACGATGCGTTCGTGATGGGCGCGTGGAGCAAGGCCAGCGACGCCGCGGCGATCACGATGCTGGCGGACGGCAATGGCGACTTCGCGCGCGCAGTCGGCCTGACCATGGACGGCTCGAAGTTCGGCATGGGCGAGCGCAGCCAGCGTTACTCGATGATCGTCAATGACGGCGTGGTCGAGCAGCTCAACGTCGAGGCGCCCGGCGCGTTCGAGGTGTCCTCGGCCGAGCATTTGCTGGGCGCGATCTGAGCGTTCGCGGCGGGCCGAACGATTTCGGCGGCGTAACCGTCCGCGCGCGGAACTCTCGCGTGGCGTGGCGGTTGCACAGGGTGACACTCAGAAAGGCATTGCCATGACCGACACCATCCCGGAAGCGACCCAGACACCCGAAGCCGAGACGATCATCGAACAGGCCGAAGGGCTGTTCGAGCAAGCCAGGGGCGCGCTGTCCGACGCGTTCGACGCGACGGTCGAGGCGGTGAAGGAGCATCCGCTCGCCGCCGCCGGCATCGCGGCCGGGGCCGCCGCTGCCGTCGCGGGTGCGGCGTTCGGCGCGAGCAAACTCGCCGCCAAGGACGAAAAGCCCGCCAAAAAGAGCTGACGCTCGACGAGGGACGCGGCGCCGGTCGCGTCCCTCGCTCCTGTTCGCGGTCTTGCCGCGGTCTTGCCAGTGTCATGCTTCGGCATTAGCCGCTCGGGATGACGCACGCATTCGACCCGGCCTCCGGCCCCGCCGCCGCCATCGTCGCCGAACTCGACCGGCTCTATACCGCCTCGGTCGAACGTTTGCAGGCCGCGCTTACCGCCTATATCACCACCGGCACGCCGCCATCGCCGCAAAGCCGCCACGACGGCAGCTTCGCCTATCCCGAAATCCGGCTGCATTATCCCGGCGGGTCCGGTGCCCGCCCGGTGCCGACGCGCTCGTTCGGGCGCCTGACGAGGGAGGGCGATTACGCGATCAGCGTCACCAAGCCGGCGATGTTCGCCGACTATCTGACCGAACAGCTCACCTTGCTGATCGAGGATTATGACGTGACGGTCGAGGCGTTGCCCGGCCGGCAGGAAATCCCCTTCCCCTATGTGATCGATCCCGGCCATGCGTTGAGCCTGGACGAAGTCTCCGCGATCGACCTCGCGCGGCATTTCCCGGCGACCGAACTGGCGCATATCGGCGACGAGATCGCCGACGGGCTGTACGCCGTGACCCCCGGCGCGAGCAGCCCGCTGGCCTTGTTCGACGGCCTGCGCACCGATTTCTCGCTCGCGCGGTTGCGGCACTATACCGGCACCCCGCCCGAACATGTCCAGCGCTACGTGCTGTTCACCAATTACCACCGCTATGTCGACGAGTTCGTCCGCTGGGCGTTCGCGCAACTGGGCCCCGCTACGGACGGCAACGCCAGCCGCTATACCGGCGTGTCGGGCGCGGGCGGCGTGCTGCTGCGCGCAGGCGACGATGTCGAGGCGGCGCTCGCCGATACCAGCGCGTGGCGGCGGCACCAGATGCCGGCCTATCATCTGATGGCAGCGGACGGCACCGGCATCACGCTGGTCAATATCGGCGTCGGCCCGTCCAACGCCAAGACGATCTGCGACCATCTCGCCGTGCTGCGCCCGGAGGCGTGGCTGATGATCGGGCATTGCGGCGGCCTGCGCCCGAGCCAGCGGATCGGCGACTATGTCCTCGCCCATGCCTATCTGCGCGACGACCACATTCTCGACGATGTGCTCCCGCCGGAAATCCCCGTGCCCGCCATCGCCGAGGTGCAACTCGCGCTGGCGCGCGCGGCGGAGACGATCTCCGGCCAGTCGGGCGACGAGCTCAAGCGCCGCCTGCGCACCGGCACGATCGTGACGACCGACGATCGCAACTGGGAACTGCAATATTCCCGCAGCGCGTTGCGCTTCTCGCTCAGCCGCGCGGTCGGCATCGACATGGAATCCGCGACGATCGCCGCGCAGGGCTATCGCTTCCGCGTGCCCTACGGCACCCTGCTGTGCGTGTCCGACAAGCCGCTGCACGGCGAATTGAAGCTGCCCGGCCAGGCCAACCGCTTCTACGAACGCGCGATCAGCGAGCATATGCGCATCGGCATCGAAGCCTGCGAGGAGCTGCGCCGCGAAGGCCGGAAGCTCCACAGCCGCAAGTTGCGCGCCTTCAACGAGCCGCCGTTCCGCTGAAATATCGTCACCCCGGACTTGATCCGGTCCATGCGAGACAGTTGCTGCACACCCGACTCCAAGGGCGCGCACGGATGCCGGATCAAGTCCGGCATGACGAAAAGCGGGAAACCCTTTGCCCGTCGCGCGTTACGGGTGCTCGACAATTACCGGAGCATCCGTCATGGCCACCACCGCGAAGAAGCCCGCCACCCGCAAGCCCGCCGGCAAGGCGACCGCGCGCAAGACCCCCGAGCGCGCGAGCGACGGCACTTTCCGGAAGGACAACAGCCATTGGGGCACCGCCGCGATCGTCGGCGGTGTCGCCGCGGTCGGCGCGGTCGCGACCGCCGCGCTGTTCGCCTTGCGCGGCTCGACCGTGCTGAGCGACATGGAGGACATGGTCCTCAACAAGGGCGACACCGCGCATCAGGCCGATGGCTCGGACTCGAGCGCCTCGTTCGAGGCGCGCATCGCCGATGAAGGCACGATTCCGGCATAAATCCCTTCTCCCATCGGGAAAAGGTGGCGCGAAGCGGCGGCTGAGGGTGATACGAGATCACCCTCATCCCTCCGTCGCTTCGCTTCTCCCTACCCCTCCCGACGTAAGAGGGAGGCAGTCACCATCCCGATCTCTTCCCCTCGTTCTGCCGGTCGAGCCACGCCTTGAGCGGCGCGAAATAGTCGACCATCGCTTGCCCGGACATCTCGCGGCTGCCGGTGAACGTCTGCAATGCATCCGGCCACGGCCTGGACTGGCCCATCGCCAGCATCGCGTTCAGTCTTTCGCCGACCGCCTTGTCGCTGCAAAAGGTGGAGCCACCATGCGCGTATAAGAACGCTTCGGGCATGTGTGTGTATACCCGCGACAAGAATTCCAGAAACAGGTTTGCGCGAACTACGCAGCCCTTCAAGATGGGGCTTCAAAGACGAATGATGGCCTCACAGTCGTGGGTGTAGGTGTAAACGCTCGTGGGGGTCTGCTAGGCACAATCGGCGGCAGTTTGGCGACGTTTGGAGCGTTCATTTCTTCCGTAACTACCGGATCAGGCTTCCGTCCGTTTGGTATCATTATTATACTAAAATCAGCTACACTTGCTGGTTGAAACTGATGAGCTGAAAGATGATTTCCAGTAATACTATAAAACTTCTACGGTTCAGCCTGAATGGGGTTGCTCTTGCCATTTTTGTTGCAAAGATAGTTGGGGGTCATTTACGAATGATGACCTGATAGCAATCTCGGTTATTGTCTTTGTTGTAAATGTTCTGGTAGCGGTTCTGCTAAGAAAGAAAACCACTCCGCAAAGGTAGCATGAGCCGGAAATGTAGGTGTTGCCCGCCTCGCAGGGCTTGCCGTATCGCGACGACATCCGCGTGACGATCGTGGCCAGTTCCCCGGCCGCGCCCGGCGTGGTCGGCGCGGGTAGCGTCAGGCCGGAGCGCAGCAAGTCGATCTTGCGCCTGGTGTCGAAACTCAAGCCCGGCACGCTCGCATATTTCGCCGCCTCCAGCGCGAAGCGGACTTGCATCTCGGTCCCCTCCGCGCCGAATCGCGCGGCGATCGCGTCGGTGTCGTCGGTGATATACGTGGCGTTGATCCACGCCGCCTGCTGCGCGGGGGTGGAGAAATCGTCCAGTTCCTTCTCCGCCCGCGCGACGAACATGTCGGCATCGGCGTCGTCGCCACGGGCGCATCGGCGAAGGCAGCCGTCGCGGCGAGCGACAGGATCAAGGCGAGCGAAGCGATACCGGTGCGGATCATGACAGTCCCCATTTCGCGATGCGGCAAAATGTGCCGTGCCGCCGGTCCCGTCAAGCGGCGAGAAACCCCGCGATCGCCGTGCCCAGCTCGGGCTTGAGCACCGCGCTCATATGGTTGCCGGGGATCGCCTGAAACCGCCCCTCGGGCAGCGCCGCCGCCAGTTCCTCGCCCGATCCGTTGTCATGGTCGTCCGCGCCGTTCACCACCAGCACCGGCACCCCGATCCGCTCGATCACGTCGCGCGGCGTGTCCACGAACGTATCAAGGATATGCAGCAACGCCACCGGATCGCCGCCGGTCGTCTTCAGGAACGCCTCGGTCATCCACTCGCTCGTCCCGCGCGGGAAGCTGCCGAGATTGGTCAGCACGTTGCGGAAATAGTCGCCGCGCCCCTGCGTATCGACCATGCCCTGCAAGCCCATGCCGGACAGCACCGCGCGGCGCGGCGTCGCTTCATTGGCGAGCATCCGCATCGTCGTCCGTCCGCCGAGCGAATAGCCGACCAGATCATGGTCGCTCAGCCCGAGATGCTCGACCAGCGCGAACCCGTCGCGCATCAGCACGTCGGGCGGATAGGCGGCGGCATCGTGCGGCCTGGCGCTCGACCCATGCCCGCGCAGATCGGGCATGATGATGCGAAAGCCCGCCGCCGCCACCGTCGCGGCGTGGCCGTACTTGATCCAGTTGGTCGTCGCATCGGAAAAGAAGCCATGGATCATCACCACCGGCCGCCCTTCTCCTATCTCGCGCCACGCCAGCCGCGTGCCGTCGAAACTCTCGAAAAACTGCGGTTCAACCTTGTGAGTTTCAGTCGGGGAGTTTGCCAAGTGCCTTCATCCAGCGATCGGCGGTCGAGGGATTATCCGCCACCCGCGTCGTCGGCAGGTCCTTAGTATCGAGCCACGCCGCATGCCAGGTCTCGGGCGAGAAATGATGCGTCGGCGTGAAGCGATCCGGATCGTCGAAGCTGCCGACGGTCAAGTCCATGTTCGCACCGGGTTCGAGGAATTCGAACGTCAGCGGCGTCCCGCATGCCGCGCAGAAGCCGCGCCACGCGATCGGCGAGGACTGGTAGCGGTCGGCCTCGCGCTGTCACGCCACGTCCGCGATCTTCACGCTCTTGAACGCGATCGATACCCCGCCGGTCGCCCGCTGGCATATCCGGCAATGGCAGAGATAGGCGTCGTCATCCGCGATCCGCACCGCATAGCGCACGCCCGCACTGGCATCCGCCGGAGACGGTATCGGTCATCGCGCCTGCCCCGACAGGATCGCGACGAACGCCGCCGGCGGCGCATTTTCCGGGAAGGTCGGCACGTCGCCGGCGATGACGACCCACGGCTGCTTGCGCTTCACCCAGATATGCGCGCGCGGGCTCAGCGTGTCGCTGGCATCGAGTGTCCCCGCCCGCACCACCGCGATCCCCGGCCGCGCGCTGTTGGTGTTGTAGATCCGCGCATGGCACGTCCCGCACAACCGCTGATGCGACCGCGACCCGCTCGGGCTCTGGAAACGATAGTCGATCATCGGGCCGGTCACGGAGATCGCGCCTTCCGGCACCACCGCCTGCTGGCTGAACGCGCTGCCCGACCAGTTCTGGCAATCGCGGCAGTGGCAGCAATAGACCGGCGGCACCGCGTCGACCGCGAGCGTGTAGCGGGTCGCGCCGCAGCGGCACCCACCTTCGATCACGATTGAAACAGGTTAAGATGAACCAATGGGCGCATAACCGATTTATCAGGCTGCACGATCGGCACGCACGTACCACCCGCGCCTTCCATCGACGCCTTGCGAAGTAGCTCCTCGGCCGTCGTTCCGCGCAAGGTGGCGGCTGCTTTGACCAGCGCCAAATCTTCGTCGGGCAGGTCAATTAGCAGATCGATCTCCACATGCCACTCCTCTCGTCAACGACACCGCCGCTCCGAAAATGGCGATCGCCATGTCCTTCTGCGCATCCCACACATCGCCTTGCTGGCCGTTATAATCGTCGGCCATGCCGGGCGCGAGGACGATCGTGAGCAGCCACTCGAAGATCTCGTACAGCGCGCTCGCGCAGCCGACGAACAGGAACGCGAACCACAGGCTCATCCGCAACCCCGCGCCGCCGTGACGCCGCACCGCCTCCGCCGCCGGCGGGACCCAGAGGAACCCGAAACACAGATGCACCAGCCGGTCGAAATTGTTGCGCGTCCAGCCCATCGCCGCATCGATCGAGTGGCCGGTCACCGCCTTCGCCCAGGCATCGTACGGCACGTTCGAATAGGTATAGCGTCCTGCCAGCGTATGCAGCGCGAAGAACGCAACCAGCGCCGCGACCGAGCCGTCCGACAACGGCCACCGCCGCAGCAGCCACGGCGCCGCGAGCAGCAGCACGACCGTCGGAATATGCTGCACGGGTGCGATCTCGGGATAGAGCTGCCACAGGTTCGCGGCCACCACCGCGAGCGCGAGCGCGCAGATCATCCGCCGCTGGCCGAGCGAAACGTCCAGCCAACGGCGGCGATAGCCCGCGATCAGGTCACGCCGCCTTCTTGAGGAAGCGCCGCCCCAGCAGCTCCGCGATCTGCACCGCGTTCAGCGCCGCGCCCTTGCGCAAATTGTCGGACACGCACCACAGGCTCAGCCCGTTGTCGACGGTCGAATCCTCGCGCACGCGGCTGATGAATGTCGCATACTCGCCGACGCATTCCACCGGCGTCACGTATCCGCCGTCCTCGCGCTTGTCGACGAGCATCACGCCGGGTGCCTCGCGCAGGATCTTCTGCGCCTGCGCCGCCGAGATCTCGTTCTCGAATTCGATGTTGATCGCCTCCGAATGGCCGACGAACACCGGCACGCGCACGCAGGTCGCGACGACCTTGATCTTGGGATCGAGGATCTTCTTGGTCTCCACGACCATCTTCCACTCTTCCTTGGTCGATCCGTCGTCGAGGAAGCTGTCGATGTGCGGGATGACGTTGAAGGCGATCTGCTTGGTGAACTTCTTCGCTTCCGCGCTGTCGCCGACGAAGATGTTGCGGCTCTGCTCGAACAGTTCGTCCATCCCCGCCTTGCCCGCGCCGGACACCGACTGGTAGGTCGCGACCACTACCCGCTTGATCCTGGCGAAATCGTGCAGCGGCTTGAGCGCGACGACCATCTGCGCGGTCGAGCAATTCGGGTTGGCGATGATGTTCCGGCGGACATACCCGTCGATCGCCCCGGGGTTCACCTCGGGCACGATCAGCGGGACGTCGGGGTCCATGCGGTACAGCGACGAATTGTCGATCACGATGCAGCCCACCGCGGCGAACCGCGGCGCGTGGATCCTGGTCGCGTCCGATCCGATCGCGAACAGCGCCATGTCCCACCCGGCGGGATCGAAATGATCGATGTTCTGTACCTTGAGCTTGCGCCCGGTCTCGCCGAAATCGACCTCGTCGCCCTGGCTGCGCGACGATGCGACGACCGCGATGTCGGCCAGCGGAAATTCGCGCTCCGCCAGGATATTGAGCATTTCGCGCCCGACATTGCCGGTCGCCCCCGCGACCACGATCCGATAACCCATGATATCACTCCTTGCCCCTTCCCGTCATGCCGGACTTGTTCCGGCATCCACCGTGGGTCGGGAGCATCGATCGCGGCTCTTGCACCACGGTGGACCCCGGAACAAGCCTGTCCTGAGCTTGCCGAAGGGTCCGGGGTGACGCAGGATCAGTTGGGCGATCTATTTTTCACCGTCCGGTCGAGGAACGCCATGATCGTCGTCCAGACATGGATGTCGCGCACCGCCGTGTGCGTCCTGCCGGGATAGAGCATCATCTCGAACGGCCGGTTCGCCGCCTGCATCGCCGCGGCGAAGGCGGTCGAATGGTCGAGCACGACATTGTCGTCGGCCATGCCGTGGATCAGCAGCAGCGGATCGTCGATCCGCGCCGCATCGCCGATCGCGTCGGAGGCGGCATAGGCCCCGGCATCGCGACCCCGGGGAGCAATGCCCATGTAACGCTCGGTATAGAAGGTGTCGTACAATTCCCACTTCGTCACCGGCGCACCGGCCACGCCCGCCGCATAGACGCCGGGGTTCGCCGCCAGCATCCTGAGCGTCATATAGCCGCCATAGGACCAGCCATAAGTGGCGATCCGCGCCGGATCGACGAACGGCAGCGTCTTGAGATAGGCCGCGCCGGCGAGTTGATCGGCCACCTCGACCGTGCCCATCGCGCGGTAGATCCGGTCCTCATACGCCTTTCCGTGATTGGCCGATCCGCGATTGTCGATCTGGAAGACGATCCAGCCCTGCGACACCAGATACTGGTGCAGCGGACGCCCCCAGGCGCGGCTGACGGTCTGGCTGTGCGGCCCGCCATAATGTTCGAAGAACACCGGGTAGCGCTTGCCCGCCTCCAGCGGCGGCGTGATCATCTCCCAATAGAGCGGCGTGCCGTCGGTGGCCTCGATCGTGCCGAAGCTGGGCGGCCGATGGCTGCCGAGATACGGGCGATAGGGATGCCCCGGCGTCACCGCATTCTCGTTGATCCACGACACGCGCTTGCCGGTCGTGTCCGCCAGATAGAGTTGCGGCGGCTGGGTCGGGCTGGAGCGCGAGACGATCATCCGCGATGCCGCCGCGTCCATGCTGGCGCCGTTCCACCAGCCCGGCTCGGTCAGCCGCGTGACGGTGCCGGGATGCGCGATATCGACCGAATAGACGTGCTGCTCCAGCACGCCATCCTTGTTGCCGACGAAGAACAACCGGCCGCCGTTCGTTCCGGCGCCCTCGTCCGCGCCGATCAAGCTCTGCACCGACCAGTCGCCGCTGGTCAGCGCGGTCCACTTGCCCCTGGCGAAGCGATACAGGTGCCCGTAGCCGCTCCGCTCCGATCGCCAGATCAAGCTGCCGTCCTTCATCGCGCGATAGGCGTTGGTGAGGTTCAGCCAGCTCCGCGCGCCCGCTTTCTCGGTGAACAGCACGGTCGCCTTGCCGGTATCGGGATCGACCTTCAGCATGTCGAGCGTCTGCTGGTCGCGGCTCTCACGCTGGACCAGCAGCGCGCCGCCGTCCGGCGTCCAGTCGACCCGCACCAGATAGATGTCCGGATTCGCGCCTAGATCGACCCGTACCCCTTTTGAACCATTCGGGCCCGTCCCGTCGGCCGTCATCACCCACAATTCGACCAGGACGTTGGGCGTGCCCGCGGCGGGATAGCGCTGGTCGAACACCTTGGTCCCGTTCGCGCCGATCGCCGCGCGCGTCACCACGCCGACCGGCGCTTCGTCGAAGCGCTCGACCGCGACATGCGCATCGTCCGGCGCCCACCAATAGCCGGTGTCGCGGTCCATTTCCTCCTGTGCGACGAATTCGGCCTCGCCCCAATGCACGGTGCCCGCCCCGTCGCCGGTGATCTGCCGCGCGGCCCCGCCGGCCAGCGGCTGCACGACCAGGTTCTGCCCGCGCACGAAGCTGACGAACCCGCCACCCGGGCTGATCGTCGGGTTGAGCACACCACGCGTATCGCCCAGCCGCCGTATCTTGCCGTCGAGCGTCGCGATATACAGCTCGCCATCGAGCGGCACGAGGATCGCCTTGCCGTCGGGCGCCCAGTCATAGGCGACGATCCCCTTCGAGCCGGTGATGCGCGCGCGCTCGCGTTGCATCTTCTCCGCCTCGGACAAGTCCGCGCCGGACCCGACCTTCCGCGAATCGACCAGCATCCGCTCCTGCCCGGTGCGGGTATCGAGCGCCCACAGGTCGAACCGGTCCTTGTCGTCGGGCCGGGGTTTCAGCGAGGTCAGCAGCTTGCCGTCGGGCGACAGGCGCACGCCGCGCGGCTGCACGCCGGCCAGATCGGGACTGGCGAAGACGCGTTCGAGCGTCAGCGTCGGGCGTTGCTCAGCCGCCACGACGGGCACCGCCGTACAAGCGAGCACGAAGCCCGCAACAGCCCGGATCGCCCGCATCGCTCATCTCCGTTTCACCTGATTCCGTGCCCATCGGACGCGGGCGGAGCGGCGCTTATCGCGGGCACCGCCAGCGCCGTAAAGGGGTCAGGCCGGCACCGGCGCCGCGTCCGGCACGCTCGCCACGCGCGGCCGCCCGCGCCACGGCAGCACGCGGCCTTCGATCAGCGATCGCCACGCCCATTCGACCGGCGCGATGTCGAACCGCCGCACCCACAGATTGGCCCCGGTCAGCAGGCAGGCGTCGACGGCGAACGCCGTCACCATCAGCGGCCCCCACGTCATCTCGCCGTACAGGCCGAGCACGAACGGCGGATACAGCACCCACAGGCAGATCAGCGTCTGCGCGATATACACCGACAGCGCCGTCCGCCCCGCCGCCCCGAACGGCCGCAGCAGCTTCGCGCCGAACGCCGACGTCACCAGCAGGTTGATCAGGCCGACATGCCCCAGCGTCATCGCCTCGCGCGCGACTTCGTAGAAGATCGGCGCGACATGCGGTCCCGTGCCCTCCGGCGCGGTCATCGCGACGGCGCCCCAGATGCGCAGCGGGACCGCGACGCCATATCCTGCCAGCGTCATCCAGCCATAAAAGCGCCGCGACCGGCCGCCTTGCAAGACGCCGAGCTTGAACAAGGCGGCGCCGAGCAGCATCACGCTCGCCGCTTCCCACACGAACAGCAATTCGAGGAAATCCTGTTGGATGTGGATGAACGAATACCATTGGAACCTCGCCCAGGTCATGAACGTGCCGCTGCGCGCCTTGTCCTCCCGGGCGATGATATCCTGCGATTCCTTCTCGTTCTTCGCACGACTCCTGGCATATTCGTCCTGAACTTCCAGCACCGCCTTGTCGGCCCCGGTCAGCGGCTGACGTGCTTGCTGCCTGGCCAGCACCTGCGCGTAGGCGGCCTGGTTGTCGCGTACCGTCGCGACGTTCAATCCGCCGCCGACGACTTGCATCACCGCCGCGATCAGCCCGATCGTCATCAGCCACCGCGCGTCCAGCCGGCGGAACAGCACCGCGACCAGCGCCGCCAGCCCGTACGTGTGCAGGATGTCGCCCGGCCACAACAGGATGAAGACATGCACCAGCCCGAACGCGGACAGCATAAGGTTGCGCGCATAATAGCGCCGCAGCACGACCCATTCGCCGGCGCGTTGCGCGGCGCGCCCGGTCAGGATCACCATCCCCGCGCCGAACAGCATCTCCAGCAAGCACCGCGCCGTGCCGCTGGCCAGCACCTCGCGCAGCCACCAGGCGATCCGGTCGCTCGCCGACCAGCCGAGATGCCTGATATCGTCGAACGAGGCGTGAAGCGATTGCCCCATGTCGTTGATGTTCATGAACAGGATGCCAAGGATCGCGATCCCGCGCAGGATATCCAGCACGGCGATGCGCGGCGCGCCGTCCGGTTCCGCCGCGGTCGTGGTCGACACCGTGTCGCTCAAGTCCTTTCCCCCGGAAACGTGCGACCGGCATAGCCAAGGCGATCGTGTCCCGCAATTGGAGGGTGACGACATCACGTCGCCCCGCATCCGTCATTCCCGCGCAGGCGGAAATCCACGATCCGCCGCGGGTCGTCAAAGAAGCGTGACGTCAGCCGCTATGGATCCCCGCCCGCGGGGATGACGGAATGGAAACGGGCGATTCCGTTGGAAGCCGTCGGACTCCATAGCATTGATCGGCTCGCCTGGATCACCCTCACCCTTCCGTCACTGCGCTCCTCTTTCCCTCTCTCCTCGGGAGAGGGAAGCGGCCCGGCCCGGCGCAGCCAAGTGGGAAGGGTGAGGGTGATCCTAGCGGCAGCGAGAAATGCGCTAGCAGCAACTAGGGCGGATCGACATTCAGTTTCGGCAGTTTGCCCGCAGGTTTTCCCACGAAGCCGTCACCTCCGACTCGTTCCGGGGTCAACCGTGCCGCGAACTCGGCGATCACTTTACTATTCGAGTCGAAAGCCGCTTGGTGGACACCGGACAAGCCTGTTCTGAGCTTGTCGAAGGGGCCGGGGTGACGCAAGTTCAGGGGCAAGGCTTACCAAGGAGGATGAAGGTCGATCCACCGTAGGATCGGACAGCGTGGCGTTCGTGGCGAGCGATGTCGCGACAGCGTACGCCCCGCCCGCGACGAAAGGGTGAACGGAAATCATCCGGCCCGGTATGGATCGAACACGAAAAAGGCGCGGCAGCGTTCGCTCCCGCGCCCCAGGCCCGCGCCCCGGGAATGCCTGTCCGAACGGACCGCCGGTTACTCGGCGGCGGCAGTGCCCTTGGCCGGGCGCGTGTCGCGGCGTTCGGCGATCCGCGCCGACTTGCCGGTGCGGCCGCGCAGGTAATAGAGCTTCGCCCGCCGCACGGCACCTTTACGGACCACTTCGATGCTGTCGACGTTGGGCGAATAGAGCGGGAACACGCGCTCGACGCCTTCGCCGAAGGAGATCTTGCGCACGGTGAAGTTGGAACCCATGCCCTTGTTCGAGCGCGCGATGCACACGCCTTCGTAATTCTGCACGCGGGTGCGCTCGCCTTCCACGACCTTCACGCCGACCTTCAGCGTGTCGCCGGGGCGGAAATCGGGAATCTTCTTGCTTTCGAGAAACTTGGCGATGTTCTCGGCTTCGATCGTCTGGATGAGATTCATCTCATGCGTCCTTGTTCTTCCGTCGCGCGCCAGAGGGCGACCGGACCCGAGCGCCCTCGTGGCGCTCCCAAAGGTCCGGCCGCCTTAGCCGTGTCTCGGTCTCGGCCATGGACGTGCGCCATGCCGAAATCCTCGCATGATCCCCCGATCGCAACACTTCGGGGATCGTGCGCCCTTCCCATTCGAATGGTCGGGTGTAGTGCGGATATTCGAGCAGGCCTCCTTCGAAGCTCTCGTCCATGCCGCTTGAAGCCGCGCCCATTACGCCGGGAAGCAGCCGAATGCAAGCGTCGAGCAGCACCAGCGCACCCATCTCCCCGCCCGACAGGACATAGTCGCCGATCGACACTTCCTCGACATCGCGGCCGGCGAAGATACGCTCGTCGAACCCTTCGAACCGGCCGCACAGGAGAGTCACGCCCGGTCCCGCCGCAAGCGTTCGCACGCGCGCCTGCGTGAGCGGCGCGCCGCGCGGCGTCATCGCCAGCAGCGGGGCGGGCACCGGGCGCCCGGCGTGCACGCCGTCGATCGCGGCGGCGAGCACATCCGCGCGTAGCACCATGCCCGCCCCGCCGCCCGCCGGCGTACCGTCCACGGTGCGATGCCGGTCGGTCGCGAAGTCGCGGATGTTGCGCGCGTCGAGGCTCCAAATCCCTTCCCCCAGCGCCCGCCCCGCCAGCGACAGGCCAAGCGGCCCGGGGAACATCTCCGGGTACAGCGTCAGCACGGTCGCGGCGAAGGTCACAGCGTCCAGTTCTCGATGCGGAGGCCGGGCACGTCGGCGAAGTGCCGCAGGGTGCCGGTAATCAGCACCAATTCCAGCGCCAGCGCGTGGGCCGCGATCAATCGATCGAACCTCGTCCGCCTGATCCCGGTCTGCCGCGCCAAGCGGCCATAGGCTGTGGCGGCGGCCCGATCGAAATCATGAAGTCGCACGGTGTCGAAGAACCGATCCAATCGTTCTTCGTCCAGCGGATCGGCGGCAGGGGATTGGGCACCGACTTGCAACTCGGCGAGCGTGATCGAAGAAATTCCCAGACCCTCGCGATAATTCCGGCGCACCCGTTCTTTCAGCGCGTCGCTACGCGCAAGCGTGAAATCCAGAAAGGCGTCGGTGTCGAGCAAATACACGTCAAGCCGCTTCGCTCGCCGACGATAGCCGGTCCCAATCGCGCTCGTCCTGCTCGATGTCACCGCGCCCGCCGGACATGAAGCCCGGCGACATGCCGCCGTACAGGCTCATCAGGACATCGAGACCGTCCCGTTCGCGCCAGAAGCTGAATTTCCCGTTGGCGTGCGGCACCATCACCATTTCCTCACCGTCGACGATGCCGAGTGCTTTGGGTAGACGCAGCGCCAATGAATTGCCGGATTTGAAGACGCGGGAGCGATATTCCTGGGCCATCGAACCTCCGTATATACATCATGTGTGTATGAACGCCATCGCTCGTCAAGGAACATAGCTCTCCCGCCACGCGTAGCCGACCGATGGACGATTGCATCATCATCGGCGCCGGCCCGGCCGGGCTGACCGCCGCGATCTATCTCGCGCGGTTCCACCTCTCGATCCGGCTGTTCGACTGCGGCAGCAGCCGCGCGGCGCTGATCCCGCGCACGCGCAACCATGCCGGCTATCCCGGCGGGATCGGCGGCACCGATCTGCTCGCGCTGATGCTGGCGCAAGCCGAGGAATTCGGCGCGGTGCGCGAACGGGTCGAGGTGGCGGCGATCACGCAACGGGATGAGGCGTTCGACGTGCACGCGAACGGCGCCGTCTTTCCCACGCGGACGGTGCTGCTCGCGACCGGCGTCGTCAACACGCGTCCCGACATGCCCGCCGCCGAACACGACGCGGCGCTCGCGCGCGGGCAAATCCGCTATTGTCCGATCTGCGACGGGTATGAAGTGACCGACCAGCGCGTCGGCGTGATCGGCACGGGCGACCATGGCATGAAGGAAGCGCTGTTCCTGCGCGGCTTCACCCGCGACGTGACGCTGGTCGCGCCGGGCGCCGCGCACGATCTCGACGACGCTTGCCGCGCCACGCTCGACGCGGCGGGCATCGCCCATGTCGATGGCCCGTGCACGCCGATCCGCACCGAGGGCGACGCCATTCGCGTCACCACGGCCGCCGGGACGCTGTCGTTCGACAGCCTCTATCCCGCGCTCGGCTCGACGATCCGCTCGCGACTGGCCGTGGCGGCCGGCGCGACCGCGACCGACGACGGCTGTCTCGAAGTCGACGAGCATCAGCGCACCTCGATCCCCGGCCTGTTCGCGGCCGGGGACGTGGTGAAAGGGCTCGACCAGATCAGCCATGCGATGGGTCAGGCCGGGGTCGCGGCGACCGCGATCCGCAACCTGCTCGACGAGCGGCGCCCGCTCAGACGATGAAGGCGGGCTCGACCACCAGCCGCGCGCCATCCCATCGCGGCACGGCGTCGGCGTTCATCGGCACCATGAAGCGTTTCCCCGCTTTGCCGTCTTCGCCGGGGCGCTCGATCTCGATCACGTCGCCCGCGCCGAAATCGTCGATCGCGACGACATGGCCGAGCGCCTCGCCCGTCGTCGAGACGGCGGACAGGCCCAGCAGATCGGCATGATAATATTCGCCCTCGCCCAGCGGCGGCAGTTCGGAGCGGGCGACGGTCAGCGCGGTGCCACGCAGCGCCTCGGCGGCGTTGCGGTCGGTCGCTTCGGCGATCCGCGCGATCGTGCCGTTGCCGCCGTGGCGCACCGATTTGAGCGACAGCGTGCCGCCGTTAAAGCTCTTGTAGCGCGCCAGATCCTCGGTGAAGACCTTGAGGCGAACTTCGCCCGTCACGCCATGCGCGCCGATGACGACGGCGAGCGTCACGCGCAGATCGCCCCGACCGCTCGCGAGTTTGAGGTCGGTCATGCCGCCGGCATGACCTGAACGATGCGGGGCATCGTTCAGGTCGAACCGGGTCGGGGGAGGGCTGTTCTCGACCGGCATCGTTTCGGACATGCCCTCCCCTGGCCCCTCCCGCAAGCAGGAGGGGAATGATCGATCAGCCCTCGGCCGGTGCCTGCGCCGACTTGCCCTCGGCGGCGTCGGTCGTGTCGCCGGCATCGCTGTCGGGCGTCGCTTCGTTGGCGTCGACCGGCGGGGTCTGTTCCGCAACGGCCTCGGCGACGTGCTCGGCTTCCGGCGTCGGCGCTTCGGTAGCGGCCTCTACCTCGGCCGCGACGACGGCCTCCGCCTCGTCGTTGCCGTCGGCGGCAGGCGCTTCCTCGGCGACCGGCTCGGGCTCCGGCGCGGGCGCGGCCTCGGCGGCCGCTTCGGCGGCGGCGGCGGCGGCTGCGACCTTGGCCTCTTCCGCATCGGCCAGCTTCTTCTCGCGCTCCTCGGCGCGCTCGGTCGCCTTTTCGCCGGGCTTGCCCTTGTTGGGGTTGCTGCGGGCTTCACGCTCGCGCACGCCGGCCACGTCGAGGAAGCGGGCGACGCGGTCGGTCGGCTGCGCGCCGACGCCGAGCCAATAGCCCGCACGCTCGGTATCGAGCACGATGCGCTTGGCGTCGTCCTTGGCGAGCAGCGGATTGTACGTGCCGATCTTCTCGATGAACTTGCCGTCGCGGGGGCTCCGCGCATCGGCGACGACGATGCGGTAATACGGGCGCTTCTTGGAGCCGCCGCGCGACAGGCGAATACTGGTAGCCATCGTTATTTCCTTGCTTTTATACGTTGATCCGACTGTCTTATTTCTTCTTGAGCAAATTCTCGAAGCCGGGCGGAAGCTTGACCTGTCCCCCGCCGAGGCCGGGCAGGCCACCGCCACCCCCGCTGAGCATCTTGGCCGGATCGATGCCGCCCATGCCACCGCCAAGACCGCCCATCCCGCCGCCCCCCATGCCACCGCCGAACATCTTCGCCATGCCGGCGAGGCCGCCCATCTTGCGGATCTTCTTCATGGCGTTGGCCATTTCCTGGTGCATCTTCAACAGCTTGTTGACGTCCTGCACCGTCGTGCCGGAGCCCTTGGCGATGCGGATCTTGCGCTTGGCGTTGAGCAGTTCGGGCTTGCGCCGTTCTTTCGGCGTCATCGAGGTGATGATCGCGTCCATCCGCACCAGCACCTTTTCGCCGCCGACCTGGTCGACCATGCCCTTGGCCTTGGCCATGCCCGGGATCATGCCGGCCAGCGCGCCGATGCCGCCCATCCGCTTCATCTGCCCCAGTTGCGCGCGCAGGTCGTCCATGTCGAACTGGCCCTTGGCGAGCTTGGCCGCCATCTTCTCGGCGTCCTCGACCTGGATCGCCTCGGCCGCGCGCTCGACCAGGCCGACCACGTCGCCCATGCCGAGGATGCGCCCGGCGACGCGCTTGGGGTCGAACGCCTCCAGCGCGTCGAGCTTCTCGCCCATGCCGGCGAACTTGATCGGCTTGCCGGTGACGGCGCGCATCGACAGCGCCGCGCCGCCGCGCGCATCGCCGTCCATCCGCGTGAGCACCACGCCGGTCAGCGGCACCTGTCCGGAGAAGTTCTGCGCGACGTTGACCGCATCCTGTCCGGTCAGCGCATCGACCACGAGCAATATCTCGGTCGGCCTGGTCACCTCGGCGACGGCGCGCATCTCGTCCATCAGCGCCTGGTCGACATGCAGCCGGCCCGCCGTGTCGAGCATCAGCACGTCATAGCCTTGCAGCTTCGCCGCCTGCACCGCCCGCCGCGCGATATCGACCGGTTGCTGCCCCGCGACGATCGGCAAGGTCGCGACCTCGGCCTGCGTGCCGAGCACCGCCAACTGTTCCTGCGCGTTCGGGCGATTGACGTCGAGCGACGCCATCAGCACCTTCTTGCCTTGCCTCTTCGCCAGCCGCAGCGCGATCTTGGCGGTCGTGGTGGTCTTGCCCGAGCCTTGCAGGCCGACCATCATGACGATCGCGGGCGGAGTGACGTCGAGGTCGAGCTCGGCCGCGTCCGCGCCGAGCATGTCGACCAGCGCGTCGCTGACGATCTTGACGACCTGCTGCCCCGGCGTGACCGAGCGCAGCACGTTCTGGCCGACCGCCTGCTCCGTCACCTTCTCGACGAACTCGCGCGCCACCGGCAGCGCGACATCGGCCTCGAGCAACGCCACGCGCACTTCGCGCATCGCCGCGCGCACGTCGGCCTCGGTCAGCGCACCGCGCCCCCGCAACCGATCGAACACACCGCCAAGACGGTCGCTCAGGCTCTCGAACATACCGATAAACCTTCCAGAACCACGTACCGGCATGGGCCGACGCAAAGAACGCCGGCGGACGAAACCTCGTCGGCCGGCGTAGCCCCGTGGGGCAGCCTTCACGCACCCATGCAGGAACGATCGGATGCGCCTCTAGCGCAAAGCGCGCGATCGGGCAAGCGGCTTGGGACCACGGCCGGCCTCAACCCCGAGCTTTTCGTCACCCCGGACTCGTTCCGGGGTCCACCAAGCGGCTTCGACCCGAATGATGTTGTGATCGCCGAGGTGGCGGCACGGTGGACCCCGGAACGAGTCCGGGGTGACGGTTTGTGGGAAATCTGTGGGCAGACTGCCGGAACCGAAGGTCGATCCGCCCTAGGACTTTGGCAACCATGCCGCTTAACCCCATTTACATGCCGGCATGGCAGACCGTTCGCCCTGCGCAGGCGTGGGGGCAGACACGGGCATGACGGTCGAGACACGAAACGGCGACGGAGAGACGACCGTGAAGGTCGTCCCGCCAGCGCCGCGGGATATCTTGAACGGCGCGATCACGGTCGCGTCGATCCTGCTGTTCGTCGGCACCGGCAGCACGGTGCTGTCGACCACCTTCCGGCATTATTTCAACGGCGGCGCGGCGTCGGACCAGACGCTGATCATCGCGCTCCTGCTCAACATCGCGCTCATCCTGTTCGGCTGGCGCCGCCACCGCGAGCTCGCGCACGAAGTGACGATCCGCACCGCCGCCGAGGAACGCGCGCAACTGCTCGCCGCCAAGGATCCGCTGACCGGCTTCCTCAACCGCCGCAGCCTCGCCGAGGAAGGCGCGGCGATGTTCGTGCGGGCGCAGTCGCGCGGCAAGGCGATGGCGCTGCTGATGCTCGACCTCGACCATTTCAAGACGGTCAACGACCGGCACGGCCATGCCACTGGCGACGCGCTGTTGCGCGCGGTCTCGGGCGCGATCGCCGACACCATGCCCGGCGTCGCGCTCACCGCGCGCTTCGGCGGCGACGAGTTCGCCTGCGCCTTCCTGTTCGACCCCGCGCATCACTCCACGGTCGAGCGCATCGCCGAGAGACTGGTGAGCCAGCTCGCCCAGCCGTTCCAGGCCGACGGGCTGCAACTGCACATCTCGGTCTCGGTCGGCATCGCGCGCTCAGATTTCGAATGTTCCGGCATCGACGCGCTGATACGCGCCGCCGACATCGCGATGTACGCCGCGAAGAATGCCGGCCGCAACCGCTTCGCCTGGTTCGACTTGTCGATGGAGCGCGACCTGCAAGCGCGCAACGACCTCGAAGTCGGCCTGCGCAGCGCCATTCCGCGCCAGGAGATCGTGCCCTATTTCGAGCAGCAGATCGACTTGACGACCGGGCGGCTGAACGGGTTCGAGGTGCTGGCGCGCTGGGAGCATCCGACGCGCGGGCTGGTCGGCCCCGACGCGTTCATCCCGATCGCCGAGGAAACCGGCATGATCGCCGACCTCTCGCTGTCGGTGATGCGCCAGGCGTTCCGCGCCGCGAAGGACTGGGACCCGGCGCTGTCGATCTCGGTCAACATCTCGCCGTGGCAATTGAAGGACCCGTGGTTCGCGCAGAAGATCATCAAGGTGCTGACCGAGACCGGCTTCCCCGCCAACCGGCTCGAAGTCGAGATCACCGAGACCGCGCTGTTCGACAATCTCGCGCTCGCCCGGTCGATCGTCGGCAGCCTCAAGAACCAGGGCATCCGCCTGGCGCTGGACGATTTCGGCACCGGCTATTCGTCGATCGCGCATCTGCGCGCGCTGCCGTTCGACCGGATCAAGATCGACAGGAGCTTCATCATGTCGGTCAACGAGAATAGCGAAAGCGCGGCGATCGTCACCGCGATCACCCGGCTCGGCGACAGTCTCAACCTGCCGATCACCGCCGAGGGGATCGAGGACGCGCGGATCGAGGAACGGCTGCGCGCGCTCGGCTGCGCCAAGGGGCAGGGCTATCTCTACGGCCGCCCGACCAGCATCTTGAACACGCGCCGCCTGCTGGCGGAACGGCGGCTGCTGGCGGTCGCGGCGGAAGGAGTTGAAGTGGAGCAGCGGCGGGCGGGGTGACCTTGCCTCCCTCCATGGAAGGGAGGGGATCGAGGGGTGGGTAGGCATGGGGCGAGGTCCCCCGCCGCTTCGGGCCAACCCGCCCCCGGCCCTCCCTTCCAGGGAGGGGAGAATGATGGACTTCCCCCGTCCCCGCCCCTAGATCGCCGCGCTATGCCCGACCCGCAGATCATCAGTCTCGGCTGCCGCCTGAACATCGCCGAGAGCGAGGCGATCCGCGCGCTGGTGACGGGCCGCGACGTGATCGTGGTCAACAGTTGCGCGGTCACTAGCGCTGCCGTCGCCGAGACACGCAAGGCGATCCGCCGCGCCCGCGCCGACCGGCCGACCGCGCGGATCGTCGTCACCGGCTGCGCGGCGCAAATCGACCCGGCCGGCTTCGCCGCGATGCCCGAGGTCGACCGCGTGCTCGGCAATGTCGAGAAGCTGGACGCAGCGGCCTGGCAGGCCGATGACGGCATCCTCGTCGGCGACATCATGCAAGCGCGCGACACCGCCCCCCACCGCGCGCCCGCGTTCGGCGCGCATGCCCGCGCGTTCGTCGAGGTGCAGAACGGCTGCGACCATCGCTGCACCTTCTGCGTCATCCCCTACGGTCGCGGCAACAGTCGCTCGGTGCCCGCCGGCGCGGTGATCGAGCGCATCGCCGCGCTGGTCGATACCGGTCACCGCGAAGTGGTGCTGACCGGCGTCGACTTGACCAGCTACGGCCCGGACCTGCCCGGCGCGCCCACGCTCGGCGCGCTGGTCGGTCGCATTCTTCGCCACGTCCCCGCGCTGGAACGCCTGCGCCTGTCGTCGCTCGACGGCATCGAGATCGACGACCGTCTGGTCGCGCTGCTGACGAAGGAGCCGCGCGTCATGCCGCACGTCCACCTCTCGCTCCAGGCGGGCAGCGACCTGATCCTCAAGCGCATGAAGCGCCGTCATTCGCGTGGCGACAGCGTCGCGCTGGTCGAGCGGCTGAAAAAGGCGCGTCCCGAGATAGCGATCGGCGCCGACCTGATCGCCGGCTTCCCGACCGAGGACGACGCGATGTTCGCCGATACGCTCGCGCTGATCCACGACTGCGACATCGTCCACGCGCATATCTTTCCCTATTCGGCGCGCGACGGCACGCCCGCCGCGCGCATGCCGCAAGTGCCGGTCGCCGTCCGCAAGGCCCGCGCCGCGGCGTTGCGCGCCGCCGGCGCGCGCCGCAAGGCGGCGTGGCTGGCGGGGCTGATCGGCACGACGCAGGAGGTGCTGGTCGAACGGCCGGGCGACCGGGGGCATGCCGGGAACTTCGCGGAGGTGCGGTTCGAAGGTTGCGAAATCGGCAGCGTTCAGCGGTTACGGATCGCGGGAGCGACCGATACGCACCTTCTCGCCTCCCCCCGTCATCCCGGCGAAGGCGGGGATCTTCCGGAGGCGCGCGGGCGAACCGAACCACGAGACTCCATCCTTCGCTGGGGCGACGTACAGGTAGAATTGATCGCATGACGACCCCAAGCTGGCACGAAAAACTGCTCGGCGGGTTCAAACGCACGTCCGATCGCCTGCTTGGCAATCTCGGCGGCCTCGGCACCGGCCCGCTCGACCGCGCGACGCTGGACGAGATCGAGGACGCGCTGATCGCCTCCGACCTCGGCCCGGAAACCGCGACGCGCATCCGCGCGCGCCTGTCCGAGGGCACGTTCGAGCGCGACATGGAGGATCTCGGCATCCGCCTGGTCGTCGCCGAGGAGATCGCGCAGGTGCTCGCCGCCGTCGCCACGCCGCTGGCGATCACCGGTTTCCCGCGCCCGCACGTCATCCTCGTCATCGGCGTCAACGGATCGGGCAAGACCACCACCATCGCCAAGCTCGCGCATCTGCTCAAGGAGCAGGATTACGGCGTCATGCTCGCGGCGGGCGATACCTTCCGCGCCGCCGCGATCGGCCAGCTCGCCACCTGGGCCGAGCGCGCCGGCGTGCCGATCGTCAGCGGCAAGGAAGGCGGCGACGCGGCCGGCATCGTCTACGAAGCGGTCAAGCAGGCCACCGCCACCGGCATCGACGTGCTGATCGTCGATACCGCCGGGCGGCTCCAGAACAAGCGCGAGTTGATGGACGAACTGTCCAAGATCCGCCGCGTGCTCGGCCGCCTCAACGTGGACGCGCCGCACGACGTGCTGCTCGTGCTCGACGCGACCACCGGGCAGAACGCGCTCAACCAGATCGAGGTGTTCAAGCAGGATGCCGGGGTCACCGGCCTCGTCATGACTAAGCTCGACGGCACCGCGCGCGGCGGCGTGCTGGTCGCGGCGGCCGAGAAATACGGCTTGCCGATCCACGCGATCGGCGTCGGCGAGGGCATGGGCGATCTGCGCCCGTTCGATGCCAATGAGGTTGCGCGGATCATCGCCGGCGTGGAAAGGGGGCGGCATGGTTGATGCCCCCACCAAACGCCCGCCCGTCGCGCCGGGCCTGCGCCTCGCGATCGACATCGCACCGCTGGCGATCTTCTTCCTCGTCAATTTCGTCACGCCCGGCCCGCAGATCGCACGCCTGCTCGCCGCTACCGCCGCCTTCATGGTGGCGAGCGCCGCCGCGATGATCGTGTCGCGCTGGAAGACCGGGCACATCTCGCCGATGCTGTGGATGACGGGCACGCTGGTGCTCGTGTTCGGCGGCCTGACGCTTTATTTCCACGACGAGACCTTCATCAAGCTCAAGCCGACCTTCGTCTATGCGAGCTTCGCGGCGATCCTGGCCTTCGGGCTGGCGACCGGGCGGCCGCTGCTGCAATCGCTGCTGGAATCGGCCTATCCGGGCCTGACCGCGCAAGGCTGGCGCAAGCTGACGATCAACTGGACCGGCTTCTTCGCGTTCATGGCGGTGCTGAACGAGCTGGTGTGGCGCAACACCACCACCGATTTCTGGGTAGCGTTCAAGCTGTGGGGGGCGATTCCGCTGACGCTGCTGTTCGCCTTCGCCAACGTGCCCATGCTGATGAAGCACGGCTTCAAGCTGAGCGACGACGCGCCGGTGCCGCCGGAGGGCTGACACTTCCCGAGTCGCCGGGATCACCCTCACTCTTCCCACGACGCCGCGCGTCGCGGGCTCCTTCCCTCCCCGGCGGGAGCGGGAGTTTATTCCAAAACCCACTCCGCGCGCGGTATCCCCTGCGCGTAGAGCAACGCCGTCAGATCCCCCTGATCGACCCGCGCCGCCGCGGCCGCCGCGACGATCGGCTTGGCACGATACGCCACCCCCAGCCCCGCCGCCTCGATCATCGCAAGGTCGTTGGCGCCATCGCCCACCGCCAGCGTCGCCTCGGGCGGCAGGTTCAGCGCGGTCGTCGCCGCGCGCAGGGTTTGCAGCTTGGTGTCCGACCCGACGATCGGCTTGGCGACCTTGCCGGTGAGCACGCCGCCCGAAATCTCCAGCACGTTGGCGATCGCGCGGTCGAAGCCGATCTCCGCCGCGACCGGCTCGGCGAAGCGCGTGAAACCGCCCGACACCAGGATCGCCTGCGCGCCGCGTGCCCGCATCGTCCGCACCAGCGCCACCGCGCCGGGCATGATCTTCACCCGCTGGGCAAGGCATTCCGCGATCATGCTCTCGGGCAGGCCCACCAGCAACGCCACGCGCGCATCGAGCGCCGCCTCGAAATCGAGCTCGCCGCGCATCGCCGCCTCGGTGATCGCGGCGATCTGCGGCTTGATCCCCGCGTAATCGGCGAGTTCGTCGATGCATTCGACCGTGATCATGGTGGAGTCCATGTCGGCGACGAGCAGTTGCTTCGCGCGGCCCTCGGCCTGTTGCACCACCACGTCGACGCCGGGAAACACGCCCTCCAGCCCCGCGCGCGCCGCATCGGACGCCAGCCCGAACAGCACGTCCGCCGCCTTGCCCTCGTCGATCCAGCCGTGCGCGACCGGCGAGCATCCCGCCGCTTCCAGCCGGTCCATCGCCGCCGAAATATCGCCTGCGTCCAGCCTGTCCGATGCTATCAGCGTCGCAGTGAACACACACGATCTCCCGCCAATCTCGCGACCAAGGGTCGCGCTCATCGCAGGACCGACCGCGAGCGGCAAGTCCGCGCTCGCGATGGCCGTCGCGGAAAAGCACGACGGCGTGGTGATCAACGCGGATTCGGCGCAAGTCTATCGCGACTTGCGCGTGCTGACCGCACGGCCGACGCCCGAGGACGAAGCGCGTGTCCCGCATCGCCTGTTCGGCCATGTCGACGGTGCGGAGGCCTATTCCGCCGCGCACTGGGCCGGAGAAGCGCGCGCGGCGATCGACGCGGGGCACGCGGCGGGCAAGCTGCCGGTACTGGTCGGCGGCACCGGGCTGTACCTGCGCACATTGCTCGACGGCATCGCCCCGGTCCCGGAGATCGACCCGCACATCCGCGCCGAGGTCCGTGCGCTGCCGGTCGCCGAGGCGCATGCCGCGCTCGCCTCGCTCGACCCCGCCGCCGCCGCGCGGCTAGCCCCCGCCGACACGACTCGCGTCGCCCGCGCGCTGGAGGTGGTGCGCTCGACCGGCACGCCGCTGGCCGCCTGGCAGGCTACCAAGACCGGCGGCATCGGCGGCCGCATCGCGCTCGCGGCGCTCATCCTGCTGCCCGATCGCGACTGGCTGATGGCGCGCTGCGATGCCCGCGCGGCGGCGATGGTCGCGCAGGGCGCGCGCGAGGAGGTGGCCACGTTGCTCGGCCGAACCGACATTCCCCCCGCCGCGCCGATCCGTCGTGCCATCGGCGTGCCCGAAATGACGGCACTGATCGCCGGGACGATCACCCAAGGCGATGCACTCGCGCGGATCAGCACCGCGACTCGCCAATATGCCAAGCGGCAATATACCTGGTTCCGCAACCAGCCGCCGCCCGCTTGGAACCGATCGATCGTGTTAGAAAACACCGATCGCCTAAAAGAAATAGAAATATTATTACGAAATTAGCGGTTGACACGCATGTTTAGTGCATCTAGCAGCGCCGTTCGTTCGCTGCTATGTCCGCCCGCGAACGCAGCCAATCCATTGGGAGACGTAACGTGACCGAACGAAGCGGAGCAGACATCCTGATCGAGGCGCTGTGCGATCTCGGCGTGGAGGTCGTGTTCGGCTATCCCGGCGGCGC
>CAXTJX010000018.1:0-41836 GCA_964244765.1 uncultured Sphingomonas sp.
TTCGAAGGGACGGTCTCTAGTTCCAGGTGGATGAAGAAACGGGGGGCACGTCACAGCGAAGCGCTTTCCCTGCGTGACGGCAAGGTCGCGCACTGCGTCGAGCGCGAAGGGGAAGGTTTGGATTGTGCAGACAATGATCTTCTTGCCCTGAGCCAATGCCTCAGCAAGCTGACCACTCTTCGCACCGCCCTCATTGCGAATCGTCGCCACAACTCCCGTCGTGCGCTCAAACCCGAACAGCGCCTCCTGAAGCTGCGCATCAATGACGTTGCGATCGGAAATCACGATCACGGTCGAGAACAGCTTTTCGTCCGCCTCAGTGTGGAGGTCAGCTAGGAAGTGCGCCGCTCAATCGCATTGGCTGAGTGGCAGTCGGTCATGGGATAATCCCCTCCCCTCAAGCACCACCCCCATCGTGTGGAGAACAGTTCGCGTTAGACTGACAGCGCCTTCTCGATCAATTCCAACTGTTTCCGATCTGTCATCGATCCGCCGTCGAGCTGTAACCGAAAAGGACGAATGCGCCCACAGCGCCGCAACGGCGCGTCTTTAGGGGTCATCGATGAACACGCTTTACCGCCTCCTTGCGGGCACCGCGCTTTGCGCGGTTGCCGCGCCCGCCTTCGCCCAGACTGCGTCCGACAGCGCAGCCCCCGAGGTGCCTGCCGCCAAGGCGCCCGGGACCGACGACCAAGGCCAAGACATCGTCGTGCTCGGCTTCGGCCGCAGCCGACAGGTACAGAGTGTGACCGCCGTGGATATCGAACGGCTGACCCCCGGGTCCAGCCCGCTGAAGGCAATCGAGAAATTGCCGGGCGTGAATTTCCAGGCGGCCGATCCGTTTGGTGCCTATGAATGGGCGGTGCGCATCACGCTGCGCGGCTTTAACCAGAATCAGTTGGGCTTCACGCTGGACGACGTGCCGCTTGGCGACATGAGCTATGGCAACGTCAACGGCCTACACATCAGCCGCGCGATCATCTCCGAAAACGTCGCGCGGACCGAGGTGGCGCAGGGCGCGGGCGCGCTCGGCACCGCATCGACCAGCAACCTGGGCGGTACGATCCAGTTCTACAGCGCGAAGCCACGGGACAAAGCGGGGATCGCCGCCAACGGCACGTACGGATCGAACAACACCTATCGTGCTTATCTACGGGTCAACAGCGGCGATCTGGGCGGCGGGCTGAAGGGCTATCTGAGCTATGCCTATCTCACCACCGACAAGTGGAAGGGGTATGGCGTCCAGCGCCAGCACCAGGCGAACGGCAAGATCGTGCAGGATCTGGGCGACAAGGGCAGCATTTCCGCGTTCCTGAACTTCTCCGACCGGCGCGAGCAGGATTATCAGGACCTGAGCTACGACATCATCCGCCGTCGCGGATTGAACGACGACAATATCGCCAATAATTACCCGCTCGCGCAGCAGATTGCGACCGCCTATCAGACCGGCACTGCGTTGCCGGCCGGGTTCGGAACGGTCGACGACGCCTATTACGATGCCGGCGGCCTGCGCACCGATTATCTGAGCGGGGCGACCGTCGACGCGCATCTGACGCCAGCCCTCACGTTCAAGGCAACAGGCTATTACCACCACGACAAGGGCCAGGGATCGTGGATCACGCCCTATGTCCCCACGCCCGTCGACGCGCCGGACCAGAACGGCGCGCCGATCACCAACCCCGCCTCGGTATCGTACCGGACGACCGAATATCAGATGAGCCGCGGCGGCGGCGTCAGCAACCTGAGCTACGAGACCGGCAGCAATACGTTGGCCATCGGCGGCTGGTATGAGAGCAACACATTCCGCCAGTACCGGCGTTATTACGGCCTGGCCGCAGGGGCGACGTCGAATCGCGCGACGCTCGCCTATCAGGCCAATCCCTTCTTCACGCAATATGGCGGCATCTACGACACCGTAACGGCGCAATATAATGTCGGCGACACCCTCAAGCTGGCGGACGACAAGCTGGTGATCAACGCCGGGTGGAAAGGCGTATCGGTCATCAATCATGCGACGGTCACGGCTGGCACGCTGGCCGGCGGTCGCATCGAGGCGAAGGACTGGTTCCAGCCGCAGGCCGGCGTGGTCTACCACCTCACCCCGGCGGCGGAGGTCTTCGCAAGCTACACCGAGAACATGCGCGCCTTCACCGGCTCGATCGGCGGTGTGTTCGGCACGACGCAGGCGGGGTTCAACGCGATCAGCGCGACGTTGAAGCCCGAACGCTCGAGGACGTACGAGGGCGGCCTGCGCTTCCGCGCGGGCGCGCTCCAGGCTTCCGCCGTCGGCTATTATGTCGATTTCTCGAACCGCCTGCTCGCTTTCCAGAACGGCGCGGGCATCATCGGCAATCCGTCGACGCTCAACAATGTCGGCAGCGTCCATGATTACGGCGCGGAACTGTCGGTCAATTACCGGATCGTCCGGCCGCTGTCGCTGTTCGCCAGCTATTCCTACAACAATTCGAAATATGCGAACAACGTCGTCGACGCCCAGGGGGTCGTGCTGGTGGCGACAAACGGCAAGACGGTGGTCGATGCACCGAAGAATATGATCAAGGGCGAACTGGTCTACGAGCAATATGGTTTCACCGGGCGCATCGGCGCCGATTATATGAGCAAGCGCTATTTCACCTATCTCAACGACCAATCGGTGCCGGGCCGTGTGCTGGTCGATGCAAGCATCACCTATCGTTTCGGCGGCGGGGGCGCGTTGCGCGGCTTCTCGATCGAAGGCAGCGTCACCAACCTGACCGACAAGAAATACATCTCCACGATCGGCTCGAACGGCTTCACCGCGAGCGGCGACAACCAGACGCTGCTGGCCGGCGCGCCGCGCCAGGTCTTCATCTCGCTGAAGAAGGGGTTCTGAAGATGCGCCGCCTCTGGCTGTTGTTCGCGGCAACGCTGTTCGTGGCGGGTGCGGCCGAGGCGGCACCCGTATTGATGATCTCGGTCGACGGATTGCGCCCCGCCGACGTGATCGAGGCCGACCGCCGGGGCATCGCGGTCCCCAATCTGAAGCGCATCATGACGCGCGGTGCCTATGCCGAAGGCGTCACGGGCGTACTGCCGACACTCACTTATCCGAGCCATACGACGCTCATCACCGGGGTGGCGCCGGCGCGGCACGGCGTAACCAACAACCTGACCTTCGATCCCACCAACATCAACCAGATCGGGTGGGACTGGTATGCCGAGGACATCAAGGTGCCGACATTGTGGAGCACCGCGCGCGGGGCGGGGCTGCGCACCGCGAACGTGCACTGGCCGGTGAGCGTTGGCGCGCCGGTCGACGCCAATCTGCCGCAGATCTGGCGTACCGGCCATCCCGACGATCGCAAGCTGATGCGCGCGCTCGCGACGCCGGGGCTGCTCGACCGGCTGGAGCGGCAATTGGGACCCTATCCGCAAGGAATCGACGAGAGCGTCGAGGCCGACGAGACCCGGGTGCGCTTCGCCGCCGCGCTGATCGAGCGGGACAAGCCCGCGCTGACCACCGTCTATCTGGCAAGCGTAGATCATGACGAACATCGGTTCGGCCCCGACAGCCCGCAGGCACGCGCCACGATCGAGCGCAACGACGCGATGATCGGTCGACTCGTCGCCGCCGCGCGCGCCGCCGAACCGGACCTTACCGTCGTGGTCGTATCCGATCATGGCTTCGCACCGGTGACGACCGACGTGAACCTGATCGCGCCGTTCGTCGCCGCGGGGCTCATCACGCTTGGGCCGGACGGCAAGATCGCGGCGTGGCAGGCCGAACCGTGGATCATGGGCGGCAGCACGGCGATCATGCTGGCGCACCCCGATGATCCCGCGCTGGTCGCGAAGGTGGCGGTACTGCTGGACGGCTTGAAACGCGATCCCCGCACCGGCATCATCGATATCCTCGATCATGCGCGCATCGTCCTCATGGGCGCCGCGCCGGAAACAAGCTTCCTGGTGGCCTTCCGCCCCGGCTTCGAGGCAGGCCACGATCCCTTGGCCCCTGCGACGTCGCCGAGTGCCTATAAGGGCATGCACGGTTATCTGCCGACCGATCCGACGATGCGGTCGAGCCTGTTCGTCGAGGGTCCGGCGCTCCGCCGCCACGGTGATCTGGGCGAGATCGACATGCGCGCGATCGCGCCGTCGGTGGCACGCATCCTCGGCATCACGCTGGACGGCGTGGAGACATCGCCGGTATTTTAGGTCGGATCGACGTTCATCAAATTCGGCGAACACACCGAGCATATCGAGACAAGCCTTGCCGGCAGCGGACGAGGTATCGATGGGTCGTTCAGTCGCTTTTAGCGCGGTATCTCTTTCCTTCAGGAGGTGAACGATATCCTGGAGATCGCGCATCGATCGTGCGAGCCGGTTCGGCGCGGCCTTAACGGCTTGTCACGATCACCTTTTCTTCGCAAATTTACAGTGCAACCCGCCGCCTTAAGCGCTGCGTGCTGAACGGCGAGATTCTGCCTGCCGTTGAGACACATGCATACCCGTAAAGCTCACCCATAACGCTCAAAAGTGCCGCAGAATGGCTTGGATCATTTGGCGAATATGTTCCAAAATGAAATTAACTACCGTTTTGAGACATGCGTAAGTATCTCACCTCTCTGTCCCGGAGCGGTATATGGATTCGAACAATGATTCGAATAATAGGCTCATTCAATTTATCGACATAGCTCGGCTCTGTTAGACCAATGTAGCTGGAGGAGCCATTAGATGATAGCGGGGAAAGATGGCCCGCAAATCGAGAACACTTCCGCCTAGCCCGTTCCGGCGCTTCAACTCGTCACCCGAGGTGATCCGACTGGTCGTGATGATGTACGTCCGTTTCCCGTTGTCGCTGCGGAACGTTGAGGACCCTGCTGTTCGAACGCGGTATCGATATCTGCCATGAGACGGTGCGCATGTGGTGGAACAGGTTCGGGCCGATGTTCGCGGGTGACATTCGTGGGGCGTGGGTCAACCGGATGCGCAGCTTCCGCCATTGGCGGTGGCACCTTGATGAAATGTACGTGAAGCTCAACGGCGGGATGGTGTACCTATGGCGTGCCGTGGATCACGAGGGTGAGATCCTCGAAAGCTACGTCACGAAAATCCGCGACAAGGGCGCGGCGCTCACTTTTATGAAGAAGGCGCTCGGGCGCCATGGCTCGCTCGACGCGATCACCATCGACGGGCTGAGATCCTATCGCGCGGCGATGAAGGATCTCGGCAACGAGCAAAAGCAGGAAGTCAATCGTGGGGCGAAAACCGGGTCGAGAACAGCCATCTACCGTTCCGACGACGAGAGCGGGCGATGTTCAGGTTCAGGCAAATGAAGATGCTACAAAAGTTCGCCAGTGTACATGCCAACGTCCACAATCACTTCAATCTCGAACGTCATCTCGTTGATCGCCAGACTTACAAGGAACGCCGCTCAGCCGCCTAGGTTGAGTGGCGGTCGGTCGTGGAATAGACCCGTCGCATCATAGACCGAGCCGCATCGTGGAGAGAGCGGTTCGCGTTAGACTGACAGCACCGCCAAAAATCGTTGAATCGTGCGTGCGGCGGACGTGGGCGCGGCGCGGCGCGGCGCTCGACCGCTGCCGGGTTCGAGGTGGGCGTCAGCTTCGTGATCCGGCAGCGGTGGCGCGCGACCGGCAGCGCCCAGCGCCGCAGGATCAGGTCCGATCGTCGCCGCCGGGCCCGGGTTCCGTGTGATGAACCATCCACCGCATCGCGCCGTCGATCAAGCGCTCGACTCCGTCCTCAAGGCCGGCGAGAAGCACGTAGCTGTGCGTCATGTCGGGCAGCACCTGTAGCGTTGCCGAGACGTTCGCGAAGGACGCGGCGCGGATGATCGCCAGCGCGTCGTCGATCAGCATCTCGCGCGCGCCGACCTGCACCAGCATCGGCGGCAGCGACCGGAAATCGCCGTAAGCAGGCGAGATCAGGGGGTTGGAGAAATCGTGACCAGCGGCATAGGCGGCGGCCGACCGGGCCAGCGATGCTGGCGCAAGGACCGGATCCGGCGGGCATGAAGGACCATTCTCGGCAGGGCGCGTGAGATCGGTCCAGGGCGAAATCAGCCATGCGCACCCCGGCCGCGCCGCGCCGCGGTCGCGCAATGCCAGCAGCGTCGCCAGCGCCAGCCCGCCCCCGGCGCTGTCGCCCGCGAGTGCCAGCGCGTGCGGGTGCGCGACGGTTTTCAGCAGGGCGAGAACGGCGGCGACGGCATCGTCGAGCGCCGCCGGATAGGGATGCTCGGGCGCGAGGCGATAGTCGAGCGCGACGATGCGCGCGCTGCCGCGTCGCGCGAGCGCCGCCGTGACCCGGCGATGCGTCCGGCACGACCCCGCGACATAGCCGCCGCCGTGAAGATAGAGGATCGTCCGTGCGGGCGGCGCGCCGGGCGTCCGGCTTCGTACTTCCTCCGCCTCGACGCCGCCGAGCCGCAGCTTGTGGAACGTCACGTCGTCCGGCTGGAAAAGCGCCGATCTCGCTTCCCAATCCTTCCGTTCCTGCGCCAGCAGAGCGTCGGGACGGGCTTTGCTCAAAGCGGTGGCACAAGATCGGCCGGATGATCGGACGCCAGGAACGCGAGTTCGGTCACGAAGTCATAGGCGTCCCCACGGTAATAGGATCGGGTAAATTCGACGACGCGGCCGTCGTCGAGAATGCCGCTGCGTTCGATGAGCAAAGCGGCCGCCCCCGGCTGCACCTCCAGCGCGCGCGCGATCGCCTGCGATATGTTGACGGCGCGAATGCGCTGGACCGCGCGCACCGGGCGGAAATTCGCTTGTGCCATCGCTTCGTACAGCGACGGCCCGATATTGACCGGGTCCGGCACGGTGAAGGTCGGCACGGTCACGCGCTCGAACGCCAGCGGCTGTTCGTCGGCAAGGCGGACACGCTCCATGCGGATGACCGAAGCGTCCATCGGCAAGTGAAAGGTGACCGCTTCCTGCGGCGTGACCATACCGATCTCGCTGCTGATCAGGCGCGTTCCCGGTTTCAGGGCGCGTCGTGTCATGTCCTCGGAGAAGGAGGATAGCGCGGCGATCGACTTCTCGATCCGCGAGGCGACGAAGGTGCCCGCGCCGTGCCGCTTGGAGATCAATCCTTCCGCGATCAACGACGCCAGCGCCTTGCGCACCGTCACGCGCGACCATCCCAGCGCCTGCACAAGGTCGCGCTCGCTCGGCAACGCCTCGCCGGGTGTCGCCCGCCCGCTTCGGATGATCGAGCGCAATGCCTCGGCGCAGCGTTCGTGGCGGGCATGATCGCCCGCTTGTTCACGCACTTGCGCGGCGACTTCCGCCGCATCCACTACCACTCCGGACCACCCCTTGCTCTGCCCCGCGGCTGGCGAAAACAGCCTGCTTCCGACTTGACGATGCTAACAGAGGAGACCGACCTCGGCTACCCGGCAGAAGAAAAACCTTGACAGTGGTATTGTCTGGTCTGTTAAGTGGTTGCCGGAAGTGGGAACTGGTTGTCCGAGGCCAGCCCAGCGGACCAGTTGCGACAAGGGGAGGTATCGATGCTAGTCAGGATCAATCGTTCGCGTACAATGTTGTTGGCCGTTTCATCCGTGCTGGCGCTTTGCTGTGCCGCTCCGGGGCTGGCGCAAAGCACGACGCCGCCACCCACGCCGGCGGAGCCCGGCAATGCGGCGACCGGACAAACCGATGGCGATATCGTCGTCACCGGTATCCGCGCGTCGCTCGGCCAGGCGATCGACCTGAAGCGGCAGGCCAATTCCTTCGTCGATGCGATCAGCGCCGAGGATATCGGCAAGTTTCCCGACAAGAACGTCGCCGATTCGCTGTCGCGCATCGCCGGCCTCGGCGTATCGCGCGATTTCGGCGAGGGCGAGCGCGTCGTTATCCGCGGCACCGGCACGTCGCAGAACCGCACGCTGCTCAACGGGCAGACGGTCGCATCGACCGGCTGGTTCACGCTCGACCAGCCGTCGCGCGGGTTCGACTTCCTGATCCTGCCGTCCAACCTCGTCTCGCGGCTGGAAGTCTACAAGACGCCGCAGGCCGACATCCAGGAAGGATCGCTCGGCGGCACGATCTCGCTGCGCACCCGGCGACCGCTCGAGTCGCCGGCGAACACGATCTCGATCCAGGCGCGCGGCCAATATTCGGAGAATGCCGACAAATTCGACCCCGAAGCGTCGGCGCTCTATTCATGGAAAAACAAGGACGAGACGTTCGGCATCCTCGCCTCCTACACCTATCAGCGCCGCCATGTCGCGCGCACCGGCCGCGAGATCGTCGGCTATGTCGGCCCGGCCGACAATCCCTCGGGCGCGCTGCTGCCGCGGCTGATCGGCGAGACCGATTTCCGCCAGTTGCGCGAGCGGCGCACCGCCTTCGGGTCGGTGCAGTGGAAGCCGACCGACCGGGTCGAACTGCTGTTCAACGTGCTCGACACGCGGTTCAAGGCCGACAACATCAACCAGAACAATCTCGGCACGTTCGGCTCGGACGGCGCGATCCTGGACGTGAGTTCCGCGCAGATCGTCGGCACCGGCGCGGCGCGGGGTGTGGTCGCGGCACGGATCGACGCGACGCCGGGCGGCGCGGGGGCGCGGACGCAGGCGTTCGACCGGCGCTCCAACATCAACGGCAACGTCTACGACTTTCAGGGTACGTTCGGTGGCGACCGCTACCAGCTGACCGCGCATGCGGGCCGCACGACCTCCAAGGGCGGCGCGCCGGACGAGCGCTATTACGGCTTCACCAGCGAAGGCGCGCGCCCCGCGGGTGCCACGCCGGGCGCGGTCGACCGGCTGACGTTCGATCGCAATCTCAACCTGGGTTTCATCACCGCGACCGGCCCCGAGACCGAGGCGCAATATCTGTCCCGGCCGCTCGAATTCGCCAATGCGCGCTCTACCGTGAACACCGAGGACGAGAATTATGGCGGTTTGGACTTCAGCTACGACCTCGACGGCGGCGTGTTCAGCAAGATCAAGGTCGGCGGGCTCTACCAGGACCATGGCGTCGGCCGGGCGGCGACCCTGACTGGTCTGCACTGGTTCTCGGATTCGCAGCACATCAGCCCGACCGGGGGTTATGGCGGTGACAATCTCAAGCCCGGCGCGCGTGCCTGGCTGACGTTCACGCCGACGGGCGCGGTGTTTGGAAACGACACGTCGGAACTGCTCGGCAAGTTTACCGCCGGCAACCGCGGTGCCGACTATCTCCTGATCGACAGCGCCACCGCGCGCCGGATCGGCACCCCGCCGGCCGGCACCGAGGTCGGCACGCTCGACGATTATAACGGTACGTGGAACCTGTCCGAGAAGACCGTGTCGAGCTACGTCCAGACCGACTTCAAGACCGACCGGATCCGCGGCAATATCGGCCTGCGCGTCACCCACACGTCGCTGGCATCGAGCGGGTACAGCGTGAAGGGCGACGCGTTCGGCGCGGCCGCCAAGGCGAGCGCAAACTTCAAGATCCTGGCGGAAGCGTTCGGCTGCGTCGCCGCGACCGATTGCGTGGCGACGCCGACCACGGAGCGCAACAGCTACACCGAGTTCCTGCCCAATTTCAACATCGCGTTCGACCTGTCGAACAAGGTGGTGGCGCGGTTCGGCGCGGCCAGGACGATCTCCCGCCCCAATTACGAGGCGCTGGCATTGCGCGAGAGCTTCTTCGTCAACACGTTGTCGGGCACGCGCGGCAACCCCCAGCTTCGCCCGACGCGGTCGGACCAGTTCGATGCGGGGCTGGAATGGTACTTCCAGCCGCGCGCGCTGCTCGCCGCGACCTTTTTCTACAAGGACATCTCGAACAACCTGATCACGTCGCTCAACACCGAGACGCGGATCAACCCGGACACCAACCAGCCCGTGCAGGTCCAGTTCTCGACCCCGCAGAACGGCCAGGACGCCAAGATCAAGGGTATCGAGTTCAGCTATCAGCAGAATTTCGGGCATTTCGGGACGGTGGTGAACTATACTTATACCGATGCCTCGACGAGCCAGAAGCGCGATCCGATCGGCAGCCCGAACAGCGGGCTGGTCGCGGGGGCATCGAAACACATCGTCAACGTGACGGGCTATTACGAGGACGACCGGCTGTCCGCCAGGCTGGCCTACAATTATCGCTCCTCGTTTCTGAACGAAATCGCCTATTTCGGCGCCGAGATCGCTACCGAAGGGTTCAGCGAGCTTGATTTCTCGGGTGGCTTCAAGCTGACGAAATGGGCGGAGCTTACCGTCGAGGCGGTGAATCTGCTGAATTCGAGAACCCGGTCGTACAACCAAATTCCAGAACGGCCCGAGCTGGTATATACCAATGACCGGCGCTTCCTGGCCGGCCTCAACCTCCGCTTTTGACGGTGACGCTTCGGACACGCACTTTGCTGCAAGTCCGACGCGGCGCCATCGCTACCCCGCATGCAGTGACCGCATAGTATGACGAAGTTCGATCTGGCGTCACTCGACGCGGTAACGGCCGGCGGCCTGGTGGTATCGTGCCAGCCGGTGCAGGGAGGTCCGCTCGACCATGACGAATGCGTCGTGCGGCTGGCGATGGCCGCGGCTGATGGCGGTGCCGCCGGCATCCGGCTGGAGGGGGCGTCGCGCGTGGCGCTCGGCAAGGCGCGGCTGAGCGTGCCCGTCATCGGCATCGTCAAGCGCGATCTTGCCGAGTTTGCGGTACGCATCACGCCGCACGAGCGCGACGTCGACGCGCTCGTCGAGGCGGGTGCCGATATCGTCGCCTTCGACGCCACGACCCGCGCGCGGCCGATGACGGTCGGCGATCTGGTCGACCGCATCCATCGGGCCGGCCGGGTGGCGATGGCGGATTGCGCGACGCTGGAAGATGCGCGTCACGCCGTCGCCTGCGGGTGCGACATCGTGGGAACGACGCTGGCCGGCTATACCGGAGGGCAGACGCCGCTTCAGCCCGATTTCGCGCTGCTGGAGCAATTCGCGGCCCTGAACGTGCGCGTCATGGCCGAGGGCCGCTATGCCGATCCGGCCTCGGTGGCGCAGGCCAGGGTGCTTGGCGCATGGGCCGTGACGGTGGGGACGGCGATCACGCGGATCGAGATGATCGTCGCCGACTATGTCCAGGCGCTCGCATCGGTGCCGGTGCCCGGCGACCGCAGGCAGTCGGCATAGCGGGATGACGTTCGCCCAGCCACCCGTCCGCAGCGATTTGCCGGACCGCCGCCAGGTCATGAGCCTGCTGGCGGCCTTTGCCTCGGCGGGTCTTGGCGGCTGCGGTCGGAACGCATCCGGACCGGGCGTACTGACCTTCTGGACGGTCCAGCTTTCGCCGCAGTTCGACGATTACGTGCACGCGATGCTGGCCGCGTTCGAGGCGACGCGGCCCGGCGTCAAGGTGCGCTGGGTCGACGTGCCGTGGAGCGACGTCGAGCGCAAGCTGCTGGCGGCGGTCGCGGCGGGAACCGCGCCGGATCTCGTCAACCTCAACCCGCAATTCGCCGCACGGCTGGCGCAGGCGGGCGCGCTGGTCGATCCTTCGCCCTATGTGACGGCGCAGGAACGCGCATCCTATGTCGAGCCCGCGTGGAACGGCAATCGGTATCAGGGGCGGCTGTTCGCGCTGCCCTGGTATCTGTCGACACCGATCACGATCGTCAATCGCGCGCTGTTCGCCGCGGCGGACATGACGCCGCCGACGCGCATGGCCGAGCTGCCGTCGGTCGCGCGGGAGATGCGTCGCCGCACCGGCCGATACGCTTATTATCCCGCGCTCGACAGCAGCCGGCCGCTGGAGGACATGGTTCTGCTGGGAGCACGGCTGCTGAACGCGCAAGGAAACGGCGCCGGCTTCGATACGCCCGCCGGCCGCACGGCGTTCGCTTTCTACCGCGACCTCTATCAATCGGGCGCGGTGCCGCGCGACGTGCTGACGGAAGGGCAGCAGAAGTCGGTCGATCTGTTCCAGTCGGGGCAACTCGCCATGCTGGTGACGGGCATGGAGACGCTCGACACGATCCGGCTGAACGCGCCGGCACTGTGGCCGCATGTCGGCGTCGCGCCGCAGCTCGCCGGCGCGGACGTGCCGCCGAGCATCGCCGCGATGAACCTCGCCGTTCCCCGCTCCGCGCGCGACAAGAAAGCGGCCTTCGCGCTCGCCAAGTTCGTCACCGGCGCGGCGTGGCAGTCCCGGCTGGCGCTGCGCGCGCCCGTGCTGCCCTCGACGATCGCCAGTTTCGCGTCGCCGCCATTCGGCCGCTTGACGGAACGGGCAAATGTCGTGGAGCGAGCGCGGGCGATCTCCGCCGCGCAATTGCGGCGCGGCGCGGTGCTGGTGCCGACGCTGCCGAACTACAACAAATTGCGGTCGAGCCTGCAACGCGGCCTCGAAAGCGCGATGATCGGCACCCTCAGCGTCGACGAGGCGGTGCGCCAGTCCGCCCGCGCCTGGGACGCGCTGCTGGGCCACGCTGGCGGGGCCGGTCGATGACGCAGACCGCTCCCTGCACGATCGGCGTGGATATCGGCGGAACCAAGATCCGCGCGGGGATCGTGGCCGGTGACGGGACGGTCATGCGCGCGGTCACGCACGCGACCGACATTGCGGAGGGGCGACGATCGATCCTGTCCAGCGTCGACGCCGCACTGGAAGACCTGCTTTGCAACGGTGCCAACGATGCGGCCGCCATCGGCGTCTCGACCGCCGGCGTGGTCGACCGGGCGACCGGCCGCATCGTCGATGCGACGCCGAACCTGCCGGGCTGGAAGGGCACGGCGCTGGCGGAGCATCTGCGCGGCCGCTGGGGCTTGCCGGTGGTCGTCGAGAATGACGGCAAGGCCACGCTGGTCGCAGAATTGTCGAAGCGCCCCGAATATCGCGACGGCATCGCCGTGCTGCTGACGCTGGGCACCGGGCTGGGCGGCGCGATCGCGGTGGACGGCAGGATCCTGGACGGCGCGAACCACGTCGCCGGCCATTTCGGCATGAGCCGCAGCGTGGCCGATGACGGCACGACCGTGACGCTCGAACATTACGTTTCCGGCGCGGGGCTCGTGCGGCTCGTGCCGCACGACGCCGGAGGGCGTTGGCCGGATTCGCGTACGGTGCTTTCCGGCGTGCGGTCGGGGGACCGGGACGCGATCGTGGCGCGCGACCGCTGGGTCGAGCATATCGCCGGCGCGATCGCCGATCTGCGCTGGACGATCGATCCGCGCTGGCTGATCCTGGGCGGCGGGGTCGTGGATGCGCGCGATTGCTGGTGGGCTGAACTGGAACGGAAGCTGGCCTCGACGGGAACGTCCGTGCGCCCGCTGCCGGCGTCCTGCGGGTCGGACGCCGCGATGCTCGGGGCGGCACATATCGCGCGTTCCGCGGCGGGAAACGCGGCGTGAGGCGGCGCGGCGGCGACGGGCGTATCGCCTGGCTGTTCCTGGCGCCGGCGGGACTCGTGCTCGGCCTGCTCGCCTTCTGGCCGATGCTCAGCGCGATCGCCCTTAGCTTCACCGACTTTTCGATGCTGCAACCCGCCCGCCCGGTCGGGTTCGGCAACTACGCCGCGCTCGCGCGCGATCCATTTTTCTGGAACGCGGCGCGCAACACGCTGGCCTATCTGCTCGTGGTCGTGCCGATCCTGGTCGTCGCGCCCATTTTCCTGGCGGTGCTGGTCGATACGTCGCTGCCCGGCATCCGTACGTTCCGGGCGATCTACTATCTGCCGGTCGTCACCTCGCTGGTCGTCACCGGCCTGATGTGGAAATGGCTGTATCAGGAGCACGGTCCGCTCAACTATCTGCTGCAATCGGCGGGGCTGATTTCCGCGCCGATCGCGTGGCTCGCCGATCCGGCGACGTCGCTCTACGCGGTCATGGCGGTGACGGTGTGGACCGGCCTTGGCTATTACATGGTGATCTACCTTGCCGGGTTGCAGGCGATCCCGCGCTCGCTGTACGAAAATGCGCGGCTGGAGGGCGTGAGCGGATGGCGGCAGACGCTGTTCATCACCATCCCCCTGTTGCGGCCCTATATCGCGTTGGTCGCGATCACCTCGTCGATCGCCGCGGTCAAGGTGTTCGAGGAAGTCTACGTCATGACTGGGGGCGGCCCGCTCAACGCCTCCGAGACATTGGTGTTCTTCATCTACGATCATGCGTTCGGCGAGTTCGAGATGGGCTATGCCGCCGCCGCCGGCGTCCTGCTACTCGTGGCGGCGCTGGCGATCTCGTGCTTCAATCTCGCCGCGCTGGGCGAGCGGACGGCCAAGCGATGACCGGCGCGAGCAGGACGATCGCGGTCGGCGCGCGCTACCTCTTGCTCTGCGCGGTCGCTTTGGTGTTCGTCGGGCCGTTCGCGTGGCTCGCGGCGACCGCGCTGAAATCGGGCGGCGAGAACATCTTCCAATATCCGCCCCGCCTGCTGCCCGAACAGGCGACGCTGGCGAACTTCGCCGCCGTGTTCGCCGCGCAACCGTTCGCGCGCTACGCGCTCAACAGCGTGATCGTCGCGGCGATGGCGGTATCGTCCAACCTGCTGCTGTCGTCGCTCGCCGCCTATCCGCTCGCCAAGCTGGATTTCGCCGGGCGACGCGTCATCTTCATTGCCGTGCTGGCGACGATCACGGTGCCGTTCCAGGTGCTGATGATCCCGGTCTATGTCGTCGCGATCAAGCTCGGGTTGCAGAACAGCCTGATTGGGCTGGCGCTGCCGCATCTGTGCTCGGCGTTCGGCATCTTCCTGATGCGGCAGGCGTTCCTTGGCGTCCCGCAGGCGCTGATCGATGCCGCGCGGATCGAGGGGGTCGGGCATTTGCGTATCTGGTGGCACGTCATGCTGCCGCTGGCACGGCCGACGCTCGCCACGCTGGCGATGTTCAGCTTCATCGCGGTGTGGGGCGATTTCATCTGGCCGCTGATCCTGGTCGACGATCCGGCCTATTTCACGCTGCCGGTCGGGCTCAACCGGCTGGCGGGGGCGTTCGCGACCGACTGGCGGCTGGTCGCGGCCGGGGCGGTGCTGTCGGTGCTGCCGAGCCTTGCGGTTTTCTTGCTGGCGCAACGCTTCGTGGTCGGCGGCATGCAGGGAGCGATCAAGGGATGACGAACAGGACCGGGCACGTCGTCGTGCAGACGCACTGGGACCGCGAATGGTATTTCACGCGCGAGCGCTATCTCGCGCGGCTGATCCGCGCGGCGTCGCACTTCGTCGCCGAGTTAGATGCGGGGCGGCTCGACAGCTTCCTGTTCGACGGGCAGACGATCGCCGCCGAGGATCTGCTCGACGCCTGCGAACCCGTGCTCGCCGCGCGCGTGCGGGCGCTGATGGCGGCAGGGCGGATCGTGGTCGGGCCGTGGTACGTCTCGGCGGACGAGTTCCTGGTCGACGGCGAGTGCCTGGTCCGCAATCTGGAGCGCGGCATGGCGAGCGCGGCCGCGTTCGGCAATTGCCAGCGCGTCGGCTACGTCCCCGACACGTTCGGGCATATCGCGCAACTGCCGCAGATCCTTCGCGGCTTCGGCATCGACAATGCGGTGCTGTGGCGCGGGTGCGACCATCCGCCGTCGGAGGCGGAGTGGCGCGCGCCGGACGGCAGCGGCGTGCTGGCGGTGCTGCTGACGCAGGGCTATTACCAGCATCCGTTCAACCTGCCCGACTGGCAGACCGCGGTCACCGCCTATTTCCGCTCGGTCGCGCCGGCCGCCACGACCGGCCACCTGCTGCTCACCCAGGGCGGCGATCATCTGGTCACCGCCGGCGACATGATCGGCCGCGTCAGCGCGTACAACGCGGCGCAGGACGCTTTCCGCCTGCAACTGAACGATCTGGAAAGTTATATCGCGGCGGTCCGCGCCGAGGTCGGCGAGCTGCCCGTCATCACCGGCGAATTGCGGCAGAACCGCCGCGCCTTCGTCCTGCCGGACGTGCTGTCGGCGCGGCGCTATCTGAAGCAGGCGAACCAGCGCGCCGAGGACCGGCTGATCGGGCTGGTCGAGCCGCTGCTGGCGGCGACGACATGGGCGGATGCGCCCTACCCGCGCCGCTATCTGGAGCGGACGTGGGACCTGCTGCTCCAGCAGCAGCCGCACGATTCGATCTGCGGGTGCAGCGTCGATGCCGTCCACGACGAGATGATGACGCGCTTCGCCATGCTGGACGACCGGCTCGATGCGCTGGTCGGGATGGCCGCGCAGGCGAGCGGCATGACCAACGATCGCGCCGGCCTGGCCGACCGGCCGACGCCGTTCGCCGACGATGCGCGCTGCACGCTGTTCAATCCGAGTCCCAAGCGCTGCTCGGGCTGGGTCGAGGCCGAGCTGTTCTTGGCCGGTGCGGCGGGCGCCGGCCTATCGGCGACACGCGCGGACGGCAAGCCGATCGACATCGCGGTGATCGCGGTTGCACCGCACCAGGCGTTCACCTCGCCGCTGGACGATTTTCCGGATCATGTTGCCGGCCACCTCTACCGTGTCGCGTTCCGCACTGAGTTGCACGGTCTGGAGATGGCGCCGGTCGAACTGGCGCAAGCGTCGGCGAGCGAGCCCGGCACGGCCGGCGCCGCGATCGGCAATGCGCACTATGAGGTGCGGGTCGATGGCGATGCGCTGGTCCTCACCGATCGCGCGAGCGGCCGGCGCTTCTCCGGCCTGCTCGCGATCGAGAGCACGCTCGACGCCGGCGACAGCTACACCTATTCGCCCCCACGCAATCCCGCGACCAGCCGCGCGCGTATCGTACACTGGCAGGCGAGCGGGATCGGCACGGCATGCGAGACGCTGACGATCGACTTGGTGCTCGACCAGCCGGCCGGCCTGAGCGCTGATCGCACCGGACCCGCCGGGGCCGTACGCAGCGAAGGCCGGCTGGTATTGCGGCTGCTGGACGGCGAACCGTTGCTGCGTGCGGCGCTGACCTGGCACAACCGCGCGTGCGACCACCGGCTGCGGCTGGTGCTGCCGCTTCCCGAGGCGGTGGCGACCAGCGCGAGCGACGGCGGGTTCGCCTGGACGACGCGTCCGGTGGTGCTGGCGGAGGTTCCCGAAGCGCCGTCGCGGACGGAGGCGCGCGTGTCGGTCAACCCCAGCCACGGCGCGATCGCCGCCGGCCCGTTCGGCTTCGTCCATCGCGGCTTGCAGGAATTCGAGGTCGAGCGCTCCGGCGACGGCGACCGGCTCGGCATCACGTTGCTGCGTTCGGTCGGCTGGCTGTCGCGCCGCGATCTCGTCACGCGCGGCGTCGGTGCCGGGCCGGACATGGCGACGCCGGGCGCGCAATGCCTGGGCGAGCAGCAGTACGACTTCGCGCTCACGCTCGACGCGGTACGCGACGCGCTGCTCGATCGCGCCGCCGCCTGGCGTCGCCCGCCGGCGCTGCTGCGCGGGCATGCGTCCGCCGCGCCGCACGGCCTGACGCTGGCGGACGATCGCTTGCAGGTGTCGAGCCTGCGCCGAGTGAACGACGCGATCGAGTTGCGGCTGTGGAACCCGACCGGCGATGCGGTGCCGGTCGAGCTGCCCGGCTGGGATGTCGAGGCGGTCGACCTCGCGCGGCGGCCGCGCGCGGACTGGACCGGGCAGGTCGCGCCGTTCGGTATCGCGACGTTGCTGCTGCGGCGGGCGCGGCCGTGACGCGCGCGATCCTCGCTTTGCCGGTCGACGGACGGCCGGTCACTTGCGACCAGGTCGCGCTGCTCGCGCAGAGCGCGGGATGGCGGCTGCTGCTGCCGCCGCGCGACTGGCTGGGGCGGATGCGCGCGCCCGGCGACCGCGACCGGCTGGCGGCATGGCTGCTCGACTCCGCTGGCGAGGCCGAGGGGCTGGTGCTGTCGGTCGACACGCTCGTCTATGGCGGCCTGGTCCCGTCGCGCCTGTCGGACGAGGATGAGGGGGCGCTCGCGAAGCGGCTCGACATGCTGCGCGCGCTGCGCCGCCGCCATCCGCAATTGCCGATCGTGGTCTTCGCCGCGACGATGCGGATCTCGAACAACGATCATGCCGAGGAGGAGCGGCCCTATTGGGAGGAGCATGGCCGCGCGATCTGGCGCTGGTCGCATCATCGCGACCGGCACGGCGTGCTGGGCGAGCCGGCGGACCGGCAAGCGGCCGAGGCGCTGGAGGAGCGCATCCCGGCGGCGGTGCTGAACGATTACCGGACGGTGCGCGCGCGCAATGTCGCGATCACCGCGCGCGTGCTGGACCTGGCGGCGGACGGCGCGATCGATTTCGTCGTCCTGCCGCAGGACGATACCGCGCCGTTCGGCGTCAACGTCGCCGAACGGCGCGCGCTGGTCGCGCGGGCGGAAGCGCTCGGCATCGCCGATCGCGTCGCGTCCTTTCCGGGGGCGGACGAAGTGATCTGGACCCAGGTCGCCCGCCTGATCGCACGGGCCGAGGGACTGACGCCGCGTTTCGCGCCGCAGTGGAGCGAGCCCGCAGCGGCATCGGCGATGATCGCGCGCTATGAGGATCGGCCGATCGGCGAGACGGTCGCCGCGCAGATCGCGGCGGTGGGCGGCGTCGTGACGACCGACCCGGACAGCGCGGCGGTCGCGCTGTTCCTCCACACCGCCGGGGCCGAGCAAGGCGAATGGGCGCTGGACCTCTGGCCGGAGGGACCGCGACCGGGTGTGGACACCGCCTGGCTCGACCGGCTGGCGGCACGCCTCGACACGCCGGCGACGGTCGCGCTGGTCGATCTCGCCAACGCCAATGGCGGCGATCCCGCGACGGTCGCGGCGCTGGGCGAGCGTGCCCCGCTCGGCCGGCTGCGCGCCTATGCCGGCTGGAACACCGCGGGCAACAGCATCGGCAGCGCGGTCGCGATGTGCGCCGTTCCGCTGCGCGACGCCCAGGCGCAGCGCCGGCTGCTCGCCACGCGTTTCGTCGACGACTTGGTCTATCAGGCGGGGTGCCGCCAGGAGATTCGCGCGGCGGACGTCGACGTCGCGACGCCGGGCGGCGCGGCATGGGCGGTCGATACGGTGTTCCGTCCAAAGGCGGACGCGTGGCTCGCCGCGAACGGCTTCGGCGACTTCGCGATCGGCGACGCCTGGTTCCCCTGGGACCGGACCTTCGAGATCGGCTTCACCATCGGAACACGCGCATGACCGCGCTGGTGCTGGAGGGCGTCAGCAAGCGCTACGGCGCGACCGAAGTCATCCACGACGTCGACCTCAGCGTAGAGAGCGGCGAATTCATCGTGTTCGTCGGCCCGTCCGGCTGCGGCAAGTCGACGCTGCTGCGCATGATCGCCGGGCTGGAGGAGATCAGCGGGGGGCGGCTGCTGATCGGCGGCGCCGACCGCACGCACGCCGCGCCGGCCGAGCGCAAGGTCGCGATGGTGTTCCAGAACTACGCGCTCTACCCGCACATGACCGCGCGGCAGAACCTGTCGTTCGGCATGCGCATGAACCGCAAGCCCCGCGCGGAGATCGCCCGGCGGGTGGCGCGGGCGGCGGCGCTGCTGCGGCTGGAGCCGCTGCTCGACCGCAAGCCCGGCGCCTTGTCGGGCGGGCAGAACCAGCGCGTCGCGATCGGCCGGGCGATCGTGCAGGAACCCGACATCTTCCTGTTCGACGAGCCGCTGTCGAACCTCGACGCCGAACTGCGCGTGCACATGCGGCTGGAGATCGCCGCGCTGCATCGCAACCTGCGCAGCAGCATGATCTACGTCACGCACGACCAGGTCGAGGCGATGACGCTCGCCGACCGCATCGTCGTGATGCGCGACGGGCGCGTCGAGCAGGTCGGCACGCCCGATACGCTGTACCGGCGGCCGGCCAATGCGTTCGTCGCAGCGACGTTCGGGTCGCCGCCGATCACGATCCTGCCGGGCGTGGTCGACGATGCGGGCGCGGTCGTCCTCGCCAGCGGTGCGCGGATCGGGGTCGCGGTCCCCTTGAGTCCGGGACGGACCGTTCAACTGGGCATAAGGCCCGAGCATTGGCGGATCGACCCGCACGGGTCCTTCGTCGCGGAAATCGGCTATGTCGAGCATCTCGGCGCAACCGAGCACGTCTATGCCCGGCATGACGGGCGCGACGTGCGCTTCCATGCCGCGCCGGGCCAGGGCCTGCGCTCGGGCGATCCCGTAACCTTGTCGGCGCGCGCCGCCGACATCCTGCTCTTCGAGGAGTCCGGCAATGCCATCGGCTGAATCCACCGCGATGTTCAAGGAAGCGGCGAGCGGCGCAGCGGTCGCGGAAAGGCTCGCATCGCTCAGCGGCCCGCGCATCGTCATACTGGCCAGACGGCTGCGCGAGCTGAACCCGACGCTGGTCGTCACTTGCGCGCGCGGCAGTTCGGATCACGCGGCGACCTTCGCCAAATATTTGATCGAGACGATGGTCGGGGTGCCGGTCGCATCGCACGCGCCGTCGATCACCTCGGTCTACAAGCGGCAGCTCGTGCTCGACCGCGCGCTGTTCCTCGCCATCTCGCAGTCGGGCGGCAGTCCGGACCTGAGGCAGTCTGTCGAGCAGGCGCGATCGGCGAAGGCGTTCGCGCTGGGACTCATCAACGCAGCGGACTCCCCGCTGGAGAAAGCGTGCGACGAGACGCTCCGGCTCTATGCCGGCGCCGAACGCAGCGTCGCGGCGACCAAGAGCTTCCTCGCGACCTTGATCGCGGTCGCGCATCTCGTGGCGCACTGGTCGAACGACGAGGCCCTTCAGGACGGGCTGAAGACGCTGCCCGCCGCCCTTGCCCAGGCGTGGGAGCTGGACTGGAGCCCGGCCGTGATCCCCGTGCTGGCGGACGCGCGGCATCTGTTCGTGATCGGGCGCGGGCTGGGGCTCGGGGTCGCGCAGGAAATCGCGCTGAAGATGAAGGAGACCTGCGCGCTGCACGGCGAGGCCTATAGCGCCGCAGAGGTTCGCCACGGGCCGATGGCGCTGGTGAAGGACGGGTTTCCCGTGCTGATCCTGGCACCGGGAGACGCAACCCGCCAGGGCGTGGTGGAACTGGCCGCGTTGTTCGTGGAGCGCGGCGCGCAGGTGATGGTCGCCGGCGCCGCCGACGCGACCCTCCCGGATCGCGCGATCAGGCTGCCATTGCCGCACGTCCCGCACCCGGCGCTGCTGCCGATCGTCACGGTCCAGGCCGCCTATCGGATGATCGCGGGATTGTCGGTCGCGCGTGGGCTCGACCCCGACAGCCCACCGTTCCTCAACAAGATCACGCGGACGTTATGACGCCCCGTGCGGTCATCGCGCCCCGCGTCCTGACGCCAGCAGGCATGCGGCAGGATTGCGCGGTGCTGATCGATCGCGGCCGGATCACGCAAGTGGTCGGCGCGCGGGACGTGCCCGCGGGATATGCGATCGAGCGCTGCGCGACGGGCACGCTCGTTCCCGGCTTCGTCGATCTCCAGGTCAATGGCGGCGGCGGCGTCCTGTTCAACGACCGGCCGACGGTCGACGGCATCACCACGATCGCCGCCGCGCACCGGCGCTTCGGCACGACCGCGCTGCTGCCGACCCTCATCAGCGACGATCTGGACGTGGTCGCGCGCGCGATCGCCGCGGTCGATGCCGCGATCGCGCAAGGCGTACCCGGCATCCTCGGCATCCATATCGAAGGACCGTTCCTGAACGTCGCGCGCAAGGGCATCCACGATGCGCGCAAGTTCGCGCGACTGGACGCGGCGGCGGTCGATCTGCTGTCGAGTCTGCGCAACGGCAAGACGCTGGTGACGCTGGCGCCCGAATGCACCACGCCCGCGATGATCGCGCGGCTGGTCGAGCGCGGCGTCGTGGTCGCCGCCGGGCATACGGCGGCGAGCTACGAGGTGATGGCGGCGGCGATCGACGCCGGCCTGACCGGGGTGACGCATCTGTTCAACGCGATGCCGCCGCTGAGCGGGCGCGAACCCGGCGTGATCGGCGCGACGCTGGCCGACCGCCGCATCCATGCCGGGATCATCGCCGACGGCCATCATGTCGCCGCCGCCAATCTGCGCCTCGCGCTCGCCATGAAGGGAGCCGACCGGCTGTGCCTGGTCAGCGACGCGATGCCGAGCGTCGGCACCGATCTTGGCCGGTTCCGCTTGGGCGATGTCGAGATCATGGTGGAGGCCGGACGGTGCGTCGACGCCGCCGGCACGCTCGCCGGCTGCCATCTCGACATGGCATCCGCCCTGCGCGGCATGATGGCCGCGACCGGCTGCGGCCTGGAGCAGGCCAGTATCATGGCCAGTCGATCCCCGGCCGACTTGCTTGGGTTGTCAGCGGAGATGGGCGCGATCGGGCCGACTCAAGCGGCGTCGATGGTATTGCTGGCGGACGATTTCAAGATCATGTCGGTATTCTGTCGATGACATCGCGCGAATTATTGAAATCTTCAAAGCGGCGTATCGCAACCGTCAGTATTTGGCGCGGATGCTCGCGAAGAAGCTGCGTCCTGGTTCGGGAAAGCCGTCGACCAAAATGTAAGTGTCGTCGAACAGGTTCTTCGCCCCCATGCCGATCGTCACGTTGTCGAGCACCGTCACGTCCGCGCGCAGCCCGCCATTCACGTAGGAGCCGGTACGATAATAGACGATCGGCGCGATGTCGGTCACCGTCCAGCGGTCCGACGCGATTTCCAGGGTCGGCACGATATGCAGGCGGGAGACGGGCGCGATATCGGCATATAGGAACGCCTTATGCGTCGGCACGTCGGTCGGGCGGAAGGCCGCGTTCGACGGATCGCGCAGGTCGCGGTGCGTGTACGTATAGTTGCCGCCGATCGAGATGAGCGGACTCACCTGCGCGGAGATCGAAAGCTCGCCGCCATAGTAATTGCCGCTGCCCAGGTTGCGGCTCTGCACCAGGCTGACTTGCGGGCAGGCGCCGGTCGTCGGCGGTGTCACGCTGCCCGTGCAGCTGTAGGCGAGCGTTGGGAAGGATACGATGGCGTCGTCGACATGGCTGTAGAACAGGGCGCCTTCGACATGGACGGCTCCGAAGGTGCGGATGCCGCCAATTTCGTAATTGGTGGCGCGCTCTGGCCGCAGGTCCGGATTGGGGATCGACGTCCCGAACCGCTGGCTGAACCGCTCGAAGATGGTCGGGAAGCGCGCCCGCGACGAGACGCTGGCATGCAGGCCGGTGGCGTCGTCGGCCTGCCAGGCGATCCGGCCCTGGGCGCTCCACGCTTCGCTGTTTTTGATCGGATAGGAATATAGCGTGCTCGGCGTGGTGTTCGGGTTGGTGCCGAGCGGCGCGCCATATTCCTGCGCCTCGATCAAATTGCGCCAGTCGAAGCCGACGCCGGCGGTCAAGGTCAGGCCGGGCGCCAGCGTCAGGCGGTTCTCGGCGGCAAGGCTGTAGGTCTCCTCGAGGTCGCGCTGGTTGGGCTCGGTGGTGCCGTTGGGGAGCGTCGCCGCTGAGAAGCTCTGCTGCGCCTCGTTATGTTCGTCGCGGCGATATTGCGCGGCGAGGGTGAGTCGGTCGGCCGCGGAAACGGTGACGGCGAGTTCGGCCGATCCGCCGATCGCCTCGTCATGATAGGGGCTGTTGAACGCCTTTGGCGTCACTTGGCTGTTCTCGGCGGCGGTGCTGAACGAACGCAGCAGATTGTAGAAGGTGTTGCGATAGAGCCGTGTCTTCAGCGTCGCGACGTCGCCCAGCGCGGTCGTCGACAGGAAATAGAGGCTGTCGAGGTTCCAGGCGGGCCATGTCCAGTAGCGCTGCCCCGCGATCGGATCGGTGATGTGCAGCGGCGCGAGCTTGGCACCCTCCTGCCTGGTGTAGCTCAGCGAATATTCGTCGGTGCCGTTCGGCGTGAAACCGATCTTGACGTTCAGCCGCCAGTCCGCGGTGCGCGACAGGTCGCGGCGCCCGCCATTCTCGACCGACGTCGGGGTGAACCCGTCGGTAAGATCCCAATGATCCTGGAAAGTGCGCGCATAGCTGCCCTGCGCATACCATCGGTCATGCTTCGTGCCGACCAGCCCGAAGACGTTGTAGCCGGCATATTCCGCATCATGGCCGAGGTTCAGCGTGCCCCGCGCCTCGATCTCCAGCGCCTTGGTCGGCGTGCGCGTCACGAGATTGACCGCACCGCCCATCCCGTCCGGGCCGTTTAGCACCGAGACATAGCCCTTGGCGACTTGGATCTCGGCGATGTCGGGAGTCAGGAAGCGGCCATAATCGAGCCGGTTGTCGGCGGGCAGGTAGACGCGGATGCCGTCGACCGTCAGGGGCACCTGGAACCGGTTGAAACCGCGCACGAAGATCAGCCGCTCGTTGCGCGAGCCACCGCTATTGCCGGCGGTCACGCCGGGGATGAGGCTCGCCGCCTCGTCCAGGCTGGTGCGATTGAACGTGTAGACCGCCTCCTGCCCGAGCGTATCGCCGCCGATCGAGACGCCCTTCGGGCGGACCCCGGTGACGACGATCTGGCCGAGGCCGAAGGCGCCGTCATCGTCCGCCTGCGTTGCCGGGCCGGTCGCCGGCGGCGCCGCGCTCTGGGCGGAGGCGATGGCGGGAAACAGCATTGCCGCCGCGCCGGCGATAAGGACGATGCGCATGATAACCCCTTTACGGCCGCGATTGTCACGGTCGGTCAGCCGTATATGGTTGGATATAGCGGTTTGTATATAGCCGAATACAAATCCGTGAAGGCGTTTGATCCGGTGCTGGAAATGCCTCGCCTGTCCCGATCGCGGCGGTGCTGGCGGCGTGGGCCGACAAGCAGCCGCTCATGGCAGCGACGGACGCTGGCCAGCGCGTCGAGCGTTCGATCCGACGCGCCCTTCAAATCGTTCGTGCCGACGCTCTCGACTCCGATGGCCTTCGACGGGATCGCTTGTTGCTGCTCCGTCATCCCCGCGCATGCCGGGAGCCACGCCGGCTGACGTCACCGCTCCCTTGACGACCCGGCCGATGCCGGTCTGACCGACGGGCGGCGCACGGAGCGCCGCCCCCCCGTCCGCCGTCCATGTCGACCGGATATTCGCGAGCGTATCGTTGCGGCTCGAAGAAACCGACGCCCCGGCGTCACGGCTGCGTCAGTAAGCGGCCGACAGCGTCAGGAACCACTGCCGTGGCGCGATCGGATAGGCCGAATAGTTGTTCGTGGCGGAACTGATCGACAGGGTCGACACACCCTTTTCGTCGGTCAGGTTCGTCACGTTGAGCGCCAATTCCACCTTGCGTAGCGGCAACGTGCCATCGGGAACCCGCGCGGCGATACGCAGCGAGGTCAGGAAATAATCCGATACGCTGGCGTCGTTGGTGAAGGTAGAGAAGCGCTTGCCGACATAATCGCCGATCAATTGCGTCTCGAACGGGCCGATGTTGAGCGTTGCGACCGTCTTGTTCATCAGCTTGGGAATGCCGGGCAGCAACTTGCCGCACGTCGGCACGACGCCGCCGACGACGAGATAACCGCCGATGCAGGTGCCGGTGGCGGCACCGATGCCGGTGGCGGCCGATGTGTAGTCGCTCTGATAGGTCGACAGATTATAGGAAGTCGCATTGTAGAGCGAGAAGGTGCGGCCGAAGCGCACGGTAAAGGCGGCATCGACACCGTCGGTATGAACGTCGCCGACGTTGACGAGGATCGAGGTGCCGCCGGTGATCCCGCTGCCGGCGATACCGCCCGGATTGGTGGAGATCGCCAGCAAGCGATCGTTGAACGCGACGTGATAATAGTTGATTTGCGCCTCGAGCCCGATGCCGCCTGCGAAGCCACGACGCGTGCGCAGGCCGCCTTCATAGGTCCAGCTCGTCTCGGGCCGGCCCTGCGTGGCGAAGGCGTCGAACGCCGCCTGGCTGCCGGTGAACCAGGGTCCGCCGCCGCCGGCCAGATAGGCCTGATACTGGCGCAGGTTCTTCTGCACGTTGAAATAGAGCTGTTCGTGGCCGTTGACGTCATAGCTCGCGCCGAACGCCGGCAGGAACCAGCGCAGCGTGTTGATCCGCCCCTGCGGCAAACCGCCGGTCAGGCCCGACAACGACCCCGCGACCGGCTGCACGGGAAAGCGCCCGTCGGCCCATTGCGCGCTGGTCTTGAACCCGGCCTGGACGAGCAATTTTTCGGTCGCCTGCCAGGTGTCCTGCAAATGAAGCTGCAACTGGTTGATCCGCGCCTCGCCCTGATACTGCGTGAACAGCGGCGCGGCGACCGAGAGCGGGCGAATGTACGGCGTGCTCGCCCCCGGATTGCCGACCGGCACCGCGTACCAGCGCCGCCACTGCGTCGTGCTGTTGCGCTCGAACCAGCCGCCAAGCTCGATCTTGTGGGCTCCCAGGTCGAGATTGAGCGCGGAGATCACGCCGCCGCGATCGATGCGGTATTCGGTGGTACGGGTGATCAGGCCCGAGCCGCCGGTCGCTGCGACCAGCGCGTTGCCCGTCGCCTGCGCCTGAGCGGGCGTCGTCGCTGCGCAAGCAGCGGAGATCGTGCCGCTGGTCGGTACGATGCCGTTGCCGTTGCCGCCGAAATGGCAATCGGTCGCATAGTTCGGGTCGAGATAGGGCTGCGCCGTCGTGATCGACTGGCCAAGCGGGCCGGCGACGACGCCGACGCCGTCATTGTGATGGTAATAGCCCGTCGTCGACCAGGTGATGTGCTCCGACAGAGTCGCGTCGTAACGCGCATAGGCCAGATAGTCGGTGCGCTGCGCATCCGAATAATAATTGCGGTAATTGCTGCCCTCGGCCGCCGGCGAATTGCCGAGCGGGCTGAGATAGGCGGTACGATATCCGCTGAAATCCGGATAATAGAATGGCTTCGTATAAGGCGTGTAGAGCTGGACCGCGGTGGCCGTGCCGCTGCCGGACGGCTTGAAGAACACGGTCGCGTCCTCGTTCGGCTGGGTAAAGTCGTTGTAATCGGCATAGAGGGTGAGCTTGCCCACCTTGTCTTCATGCACGAACTTGGCGTTGGCCTGATAGCCGCCCTGGACCCCGTTGAAGTCCCACGCGCGCGCATGCTGTCGCGCCGCCGAGATATAAGCCGAGTTTTCACCGCCGCCGAACGCGCCCGTATCGATGCGCACGAACGTGCGCGACGTGTCGTAGCTGCCCAGCGTCTGCCCCGCCTGGATGCTGAACTTGGCAAGCGGGTTCGACGAATAGGTCTCGACGGTGCCGCCCAGGTTGCTGTTGGAAGCGGTGGCGAGATCGCCGGCACCGGTCGACACGACGACGCGCCCGACATTTTCCGAGATCACCGCGCGCTGCGGTGAAAGCCCGTTGTAATTACCGTAGCTCTGGTCGCCGAGCGGAAGGCCGTCCATCGTATAGCCGAGCTGGTTGGCGGCGAAACCGTGGATGAAGATCTGCGCGTTCTGCTCGTTATAGCCCCACGGATCGGCGGTGATGTAAAGCACGCCGGGAAGCGTGCTGATCGCCTTCAACGGCGAGACGCCGGGAAGGATCTTCTGCATTTCGCTGCCCGGGAGCGCGGTCGCCGAGCGCGTCGACTTGGCGGTGACGACGATTGCCGAGGCGTCGGCGGACGAGCTGTCGCCCGCGTCGGGGCCGGCGGCCTGGGCGGAAGCGGCAGTGGCGTAGAAAATCGCGCTGGCAAGTGCCAGCAGGCTTGTCGTCAATTTGATCATGGCGGCCCCCGTGGTGCGATCGTCGTCGCTATTCAGAACGGCGCCGCGGTACGATCCGATGATGCCATTTCCGCGACTCTTTCGTTGCGAAACGATGACAGCGGTCGATTTGATCGCGTGACCCGCGAGGCGCGACACCGATATCCGGCACCGGGCCATCGCATCCCCAGCGCGCGCGACGATTCCCTGGCGGCTACTGGCCGGCTGGACGATCGTCGAGGCTGGCCGACCGGATGTCCCGGGCCTTTTGAGGATCGACAATTGACGGCGTTCGGCGCAGCTTGTCGACCACGTTGCTCATCAAAGGATGGAATGATGGCCAAGGCACCTGGCAAAAGCACCAAATCCGCACCAAAGCCCGCCGCGCCCCCGGCGGAAAAACCAAAGGCCCCCAAGGCGGCCAAACTCATCGCTGCCGCGCCGGCCACGGTGCCGACCAAGACCGCCAAGGCGACGAAGCCCAAGGGCAAGACCGAGACGAAGTCGGTCTTGAAACAGACGTCGGAGACGATTTCAAAACTCGCCTCCGACATTCTGGCGGATCGCATCGTGCCGACCATCGAGCAGATCAAGGCGATCGCCGCCTCGGCGCTGGGCCAGGATGAGACGGCCGGCAAGAAGAAGCGGAAGAAGAACAAATCCGGCTGATCGGGCACACCCCTGGGGTCAGAAACTTGCGCCGACCTCGACCCCGTAGAAGCGCGGCTCGCCGGCGATGTAGCTCGGCACGCCGAATCCGCCGCCGGTATTGCCGGCGTCGAGCAGATAACGCTTGTCGGTGAGGTTGCGCGCGAACCCCCCGATCCGGTAGCGGCCGTTTGCCAGCTCGACTCCGGCGCGCACGTTGACCAGCGTGTAGCCGTCCTGGCTGATCGCCTCCGAATTGGGCAATTCGAAATAGACCTTGCTTTGATAGGTCGCGGACGGCGTCGCGTATAATACGACCCCCTCGCGCACCGGCAGGCGCAGCGTCGCGCCGGCCGAGGCGGTATATTTCGGCTGCAAGCGGAAGCGCGCGCCGGCATAGGTCGGCGCGACGTTTCCGCCGCTGTCGATCTTGCCGTCGATATAGCCGAAGCTGCCGAACAGCGAGAGGGCGCGGCCGACGCGGTAGGTCGCTTCGGCCTCGACCCCGGGGTTTCTGGCCGAGCCGGCGCTCTGCGTCGTGGTGATGCCGTTATTGGTCACGGAGACCTGGAACCCGTCATAAGTCTGGTAGAAGGCCGCAAGCGAGCCGGACAGGGCGCCGATCCGCCCCTTCACGCCGACCTCGTAATTCCAGACGACTTCCTGCGGGACGATTTGAAGGCTGGGCGTGACCGGTGTTCCCGCCGCCGCCCCGAGTTGCACCACGGGCGAGCGACGCCCCTTGCTGACGGTCGCATAGAGATTGATATCGTCGGCGACGCGGTAGAGCGCGTTGAAGCGCGGCAGGACCGCCACGAACGAATCCTCCGCCTCGAACGTCGTGCCGCCGGTGCTTGCGGCGCCGAGCAGGCTGGTGCGCACGCCGAACCCGGCAAGGATCGTCGAATTGGGCTGGACCGAACTATAGCCCGACTTGCGCGATTCGATCAGGACGCGCGCGCCTGCCGTCAGTTCGAGCCGCGGCGTCGGGATCCAGGTGCCATCGGCGAACACCGAATAGGTGTTGTTGGTGCCGAAATTGGTGAAGACCGACTGATAGGGGATTTGCGTCGCCGCGCCCCCGGTCAGCACGGCGGTCGCGCGAGTGGCCGGGACGGTGCCGTTGGCCGCCACGCAGGCGGGGCCGGTCGGAATCCCCGCATTGTTGAGCGCGCCGCGGATGCCGGCGAAGGCCGGGGCCACCGAGCAGGCGAGATAGGTGCCCTCCTCGGTCGAGAAAGGGACGCGCTGGAAGCTGTTCTCGAAGAACGCGTTCCAGCCGAACGACGCGCGATACCTGGGGCCGTCAAAGGCGAAGCGGCTTTCGTGGCTCCACTGGTCGCCTTGGGCATCCTCGGCGAATTCGAGATACCAGGCGGGGCCGCCATCGGCATCGAACACCTCGTTGCTCTTGAAACGGCGGTAACCGTTGACCGTCGTGAAGGTGATGCCCGGCGCGACATCGACCGCGACCGTCAGGTTGGCGTCGTACACGTCGCGCTTCAACCCAAGCTTGGCCGCGCCCAGCACCTGCGCGCTGTACGGCGATCCCGACAGTTCGGCATCGCCATAGTCGCCGGTCTGGCCGCCGGTCGGCGCGAACGCGCGCGACTTGAACGCGGTGCCGGGATTGCGCTGCCCGTCATAGGTCAGCACCAGATTGGCCGTCACCGCATCGACCGGCCGCCAGCGCAGCGATCCGCGTACGCCGCGCTGGTCCTGCCCGTTCAGATCGTCCTGGTCGACCTTGCCCTGGTTCTGGTTGGGGACGGTCGGATCGCCGGCGATGTTGCGGACATAGCCGTCGCGATACTTGTAGGCGAAGGCGAGCCGTCCCGCGAGCGTGTCGTTGCCGACATTGACGAAACCGGAGACCTGCGCGCGATTGTAGGTGCCATAGGCAGCGGTGACGCCGCCCGACGTCCCCGCCACCGCCGGCGCCGAGATGATGCTGACCGCGCCGACCGCGGCGGCGGTGCCGAACAGCGTCGCCTGCGGCCCCTTGACCACTTCGATCCGCTGGATATCGAACAGGTCCTGATACGCCCCGCGCGAGCGCGAGATGTCCACCCCGTCATAATAAAGCGTGACGCGCGCGCCCTGCTGCGCCGAGCCGCTGTCCGAGGTGATGCCGCGGATCACGATCCCCGGGTTGTTCGCGCTCTGCTCCTGGATGCGCAGGCCGGGCACGAACAGCGCGACTTCGGCCAGCGAGTTGATGCCGATATCGGCCATCCGCGTGCCCGTCACCGCCGTGACGCTGGCCGGGACGTCGTCGATCTTCTGGCTGCGTTTCTGCGCGGTCACGACGATGTCGTTGTCGCCGCCCGCGGGCGCGGGCGTCACGGACGACTGCGCGATCGCGTTGCTCGCGGTGCACGTCAAAAGGGCGGCGACGAGGCCGCGGGCGACGTTGGTCATGACGATGATATTCCCCGGAACGTTCGATGCCGGGATACGGGGGGTTTGTTGCGGGTGGGCGACTCCGCGGAGACGCCGATATTACACTGCCCGCTAAAATGACGATCACGTCATCGCGTTGCGTCCGCGCAGCACCTGCACGCTGTGGCCGGTGGCGGCGCGCGGGGTACGCTGCCTGACGGTGTCGACCATCACCCAGTCGTTGCTCACCCGGTCCGCGGCGACGGTCATCGCCATGTAACCACGGCGCGCGGTGTCGCACCATTTAAGTTCCGGATTGGCATGGACCAGCGCCGCGGCGACGACCTTGGGATGGGCCCCGATGCCGCCTTCATAGCCCGGCGACGTGACGCTGTGCCCGGCGAACTCGACCGCGGCGGGCTTACCGTCCTGCGCCAGATTGTACGCCCAGGCGTTATGGCTGTCGCCGGAGATCACGACCGTGTTGCCGCCGAGTGCTTGCGCGGACCGCAGGAAGCGCTGACGCGCCGCCGGATAGCCGCCCCAATTGTCGTAATTGAACGGCAACCCCGCTTTCGCGGCGGCGATGCCGCCCGCGACATAGGCGCGCGATCGGTCGGAAGACCCGCCGAGCCAGGCGGTCGCCTCCAGCGGCATGACGGTCTGCCCCATGATCGTGCCGAAGCCGACGATCTGCCACGGTCGTCCGCTCCGTACCGACGCGCGCATGGCGTGCGACAGCCACACTTCCTGCTGGCTTCCCATCATGGTCTTGGCCGGGTCCATCCAGGCGCCGTCGCGGAACGCCTTCAGGGCCGCGACCGGATCGGCCTGCTTGAACAGGGGGGCGATATCGGGCTGCGCGGTACGCGCCAGCAACCGCGTTTCGGTGCGGAACAACGTCGCCAGGCCGCCAATGTCATACGCCTTCCACGGCTCGTCGGAGACGGGCATCCATTCACGGTACGCCTGGATCGCGGCGGCGCGGCGCGGGTTCCACTCGCCTTCGGTCTTGGGGTCGTGATTCTGGGCACCCGCTTCCCAACTGTCATTGGCACTTTCGTGATCGTCCCACTGGGCGATCATCGGCAGCTTCGAGTGAAGCGCCTGGAGATCGGGGTCGGCGCGGTAGCTGGCATAGCGCAGGCGGTAGTCGGCGAGATGGACGAGCTCGGTCGCCGGTTCCTGCTCGCGGCCGGGAATCGCTTCCGCGCGGCTCGGATAATGGTCGAGGCCGTATTCGTAGAAATAGTCGCCGAGATGGATGACGCAGTCGAGATCGCCGCGCGCGGCGGCATGGCCATAAGCGTTGAACCAGCCGAATTGCATGTTCGAACAGGAGAAGATCGCCGCCCGCCACGGACGCGTCCCCCCCGCCGGCAGCGTACGCGTTGTGCCGGTCGGTGAAAAGGAACCGTCGGGCGCGACGAAGCGGAAATGATAAAGGCGTCCCGGTTGCAATCCATCGACGGTGATCTTGGCGGTATGGTCGCGCCACGGGCCCGTCACTTCCGCGCCGCCCGAGACGGTACGCGCGAAGTCGGGTGTCTCGGCGATCTCCACCCGCAGCTCGACCGGGCCGCCGTCCGCCGGGACGTAGCGTGTCCACAGCAGCACCGAGTCCGCCGCCGGCTCGCCGCTGGCGACCGCATGGGTAAATCCCCGGAGGCTGCCGACACCGGCCGCGCGGGTGAAACCGGGGATCGTCAGGGCGGCCAGGCCCAGCGTTCCGGTGGCGAGTAGCGAGCGGCGGTCGACGATCATCATCAGGGCATGTCCTTCAAGGGGTGAGCGCTTCATGCGCGTCAATTGTTGAAGGGCGATGACACGGGCGACCGCGCCGGAACGTTCGACGCCCGGCTGGAACCCGGCCGCGACGCCGGACGAGTCATTTCCCGACAAACTCCATTGCTTCGGCCGCGCTTTCCAGCCGTTCCACGATCGCACCGCCCGATACCGACGTTCCGGGACGCGACCGCGATACGGCGCAGGCGTCGTCAAGGGGGCGGGCGTCGTCAGGGGGCGGCGCCGAGCGGGGCATCGTTCGCCGGGCGGGGCCGGGACAGGCCGATCAACGCGAACGCCAGTTGCTTGTGGGAGACGGTCTTGAGGACGACCAGCAGGTCGTCGTCGATCATCGACCAGTTCATCATGTCCATCACCCTGCTCTGGTTGAAGTGAAAGATCATCGACAGGCCCATCAGCGACAGCGCGTGCATTTCGACCTCGATCTGCCGCAGCGGCGGCGCGGCGACGCGCGCGACCGCCTTCTGGAACGTCTCGAAGATCGGCAGCCCGATGCGCTGCTTCATGAATTGTTCGGACGGGCACTCTTCGTTCTCCGCCTCTTCCCACGCCAGCAGGCGGCGGATCGCATGGCCTTCATCGTCGGAAAAGAACGAATCGATCAGGCAGCTCTGCACCTCGTTCAGCACGGCGATGAGTTCCTCCAGCGGCGCAGCGGCGTCGATGCTCGCCTGGCATGCCGTCACGGCGGGCGTGATCCGGCGGCACACATTGTCGGTCAATTGATCGATACAGGCGTTGTACAGGCCGAACTTGCCGCAAAAATAATATTGGATCGCGGGGGTGTTGACCCTGGCGGCGGCGGCGATGTCGCGCGTCGAGGTGCCCGCGAACCCCTGGCGGCCGAAAATCTCGATCGCGGAACAAATGATCCGCTGCTTCGTCTCCTCCCCTCGCGGATATCGGCCGGTCACGGTGCGCGATTTTGTAAACATGCTCGCTCCTACCCCTTCGACTTTTCGTCGTTGAGAAGAAATATATCACTTGACACATATTTATCAATCGGAATAATTGTGCCATCCGATATATATTGATCGTTCGATGCCCGTGGGCGCGAACGTGGAACGGTGGTTCACCATGCCGAGACTTCAGCTTCGTTCGCTTGCTCTCCTGTCCGCGCTCGCGCTTGCCGCGTGCGGCAAGGCGCCGCCGCCCGCGCCCCCGCCGCCGTCGGTGGGTTTCGTCACGCTCAAGACCGAGCCGGTCGCGCTCACCACCGAGCTGCCCGGGCGCATCGCGGCGATGGAGACGTCGGACGTACGGCCGCAGGTCGCCGGCGTCATCCGCCAGCGCCTGTTCAAGGAAGGGTCGATCGTCCATGCCGGGCAGATCCTCTACGTGATCGAGGACGCCGGATACCGCGCCTCGGTGCTCAACGCGCAGGGTCAGCTTGCCAGTGCCGAGGCGACGATCCGCTCGACCGCGCTGCAATCCGAGCGCTACCGCCAGCTCGCCGCCGCCAACGCGATCAGCAAGCAGGATGCCGACAATGCCGATGCCTCGGCCGGGCAGGCACGCGCGCAAGTCATCACGGCGCGGGGATCGCTCCGCAGCGCGCAGGTCAATCTCGGCTTCACCCGCGTCCGCGCGCCGATCACCGGCCGGATCGGGCGGTCGCTGTTCACGCCCGGCGCACTGGTCTCCAACGCCCAGACCGATCCGCTGGCGACGATCCAGCGGCTCGACACGGTCTATGTCGACGTCTCGCAATCGGCCGCGCAACTGCTCGATCTCAAGGCGGCGCTCAACGGCGGCGGCGTCAGCCGGCAGGGCGCGGACAGCGTGCGGGTGCAATTGCTGCTGCCCAACGGGCAGGCCTACCCGATCGAGGGCAAGCTGCAATTCGCCGAGGTGAGCGTCGACCCGACCAGCGGCACCGTGACGCTGCGCGCGACCTTTCCCAATCCCGACGGGATGCTGATGTCGGGCCTGTTCGTCCGCGCGCGCATCGTCGAGGGCATCCAGTCGCAGGGCCTGCTCGCGCCACAGGCCGGCATCTCGCGCAACGAGCGCGGGCAGGCGACGGCGCTGGTCCTCGGGCCGGGCAATATGGTGCAGCCGCGTATCGTCACGACGCGGCAGACGGTCGGCGACAAATGGCTCGTCACGAGCGGGCTCAAGGCCGGCGACAAGCTGATGACCGAAGGGCTGGTCGGCATCATGCCGGGGATGAAGGTGACCCCGCATCCCGCCGGCACCGTGCCCAAGCCGGCCCCTGCCGCCCCTGGCACGACCGGCGGCAAGCCCGGGCAGGGACAGTCCTGATGTCGCGTTATTTCATCGACCGGCCGATCTTTGCCTGGGTCGTCGCGATCGTGCTGATGCTGGCCGGCGGGCTGGCGATCCGCTCGATGGCGATCGCGCAATTCCCCGACATCGCGCCGCCCGCCATCTCGATAACGGCGGTCTATCCCGGCGCCGACGCGCAGACGCTGGAAAACACCACGACGCAAGTCATCGAGCAGCAGCTCAAGGGCCTCGACCATCTCAACTATTTCTCCTCGACCAGCGACGCCTCCGGCACCGCGACGGTCACCCTGACCTTCGCGCAGGGCACCGACACCGACACGGCGCAGGTCCAGGTGCAGAACAAGGTCCAGGCCGCGACCGCACTGCTGCCGCAGGCGGTCCAGGTGCAGGGCCTGCGCGTCGCCAAGTCGGTCAAGAACTTCGCGCTGGTGGTCGCGGTCTCTTCGCAGGACGGCAGCCACGACCAGAACGATATCGGCGACATGATCGCCGCGCGGATACAGGACCCGGTCAGCCGGATCACCGGCGTCGGCGACACGCTGCTATTCGGCTCGCAATATGCGATGCGGGTGTGGATCGATCCCTACAAGATGCAGGGGTTGCAGGTCACCACCGCCGACATCCGCAGCGCGATCACCGCGCAGAACGCGCAGGTCTCGGCCGGGCAGATCGGCGGCTTGCCGACGGTCGACGGGCAGGCGATCAACGCCGTGGTGACGGCCCAGTCGCGGCTGCGAACCGCCGAGCAGTTCCGCGCGATCGTCCTGCGCACCAATGCCGCTGGCTCGACCGTCACGCTCGGCGACGTCGCGCGGGTCGAGATCGGCGCGGAGACCGCCAGCTCGATTTCGAACTATAACGGCAAGCCGGCGAGCGGCTTCGCGGTGAAGCTCGCCCCCGGGGCCAACGCGCTGGAGACGGTAGCGGCGGTCAAGGAAGAGATCGGCCGCCTGTCGAAGAGTTTGCCGCCCGACATCAGGATCGCCTACCCGTTCGATTCGACGCCGTTCGTCAGCCTGTCGATCGAGGAGGTCGTCAAGACGCTGATCGAGGCGGTGGTGCTCGTCTTCCTCGTCATGCTGCTGTTCCTGCAAAGCTGGCGGGCGACGCTGATCCCGACCATCGCGGTGCCGGTGGTGCTGCTCGGCACGTTCGGCATCCTGTTCGCGCTCGGCTTCACGATCAACACGCTGACCCTGTTCGGCACGGTGCTCGCCATCGGGCTGCTGGTCGACGACGCGATCGTCGTGGTGGAGAATGTCGAGCGGCTGATCGAGGAGGAGGATCTCAGCCCGCTGGAGGCGGCGCACAAGTCGATGGACGAGGTCAGCGGCGCGCTGATCGGCATCGGCGTGGTGCTGTCGGCGGTGTTCCTGCCGATGGCGTTCTTCGGTGGATCGGCGGGCGTGATCTATCGCCAGTTCTCGATCACGATCGTCGCGTCGATGGTGCTGTCGGTGATCGTGGCGCTCACGCTGACGCCGGCATTGTGCGCCACCCTGCTCAAGCCCAAGGACAAGGAAAAGAAACGCGACACGGGCCTGTTCGGCTGGTTCAACCGGACGTTCGACCGGACGCGCGACCGCTATTCCCGGGGCGTGGAAGGCGCCAACCGGCGCTGGGGCCGGACGCTGATCGTCTACGGCGTGATCTTCGCCATCATGGCCGTGCTGTTCGTGCGCCTGCCCGTGGGCTTCCTGCCCGACGAGGACCAGGGCGTCCTGTTCGCCCAGGTGGTGCTGCCCGCCGGGTCGACCGCCGCGCAGACCGAGGCGGCGATGGCGACCGCGCGCAAGCATTTCCTGGTCGACGAGAAGGACAATGTCGACGGGATCTTCACCATCTCCGGGTTCAGCTTCGGCGGCACCGGCCAGAATGTCGGCACGGCGTTCCTCCGGCTGAAGAGCTGGGACGACCGCACGGAATCCAAGAACAATGCCCAATCCATCGCCAACCGCGCGATCATGAGCCTCGCGCAAGCGGTGCCGCAGGCGAAGGTGATCGCGTTCGTCCCGCCGGCGGTGCTCGAACTGGGCAACGCCGCGGGGTTCGACTTCGAGTTGAAGGACAATGGCGACCATGGCCATGCCGCGTTGACCGACGCGCGCAACCAATTGTTCGGCATGGCGATGCAGAATAAGAGCCTCGCCCAGGTCCGCCCGAACGGGCTGGAGGACGCGCCGCAGCTCAAGGTCGATCTCGACCTGACGCGCGCGACCGCGCTCGGGCTGGCGCCGACCGACATCAACGACACGCTCAGCAGCGCGCTCGGCGGCGCCTATATCAACGACTTCATCGACCGCGGCCGCGTGAAGAAGGTGTTCATGCAAGCGGACGCCCCATTCCGCACGCGCCCGGAGGATGTGAACGCGCTGTTCGTGCGCGGCCCCGGCAACGTGATGGCGCCGATCTCGGCCTTTGCCGCGACGAGCTGGATCAAGGGACCGATGCGCCTCGAACGCTATAACGGGTCGCCGGCGATGGAATTGCAGGGCCTGGCCGCACCCGGCAAGAGCAGCGGCGAGGCGATGGCCGCGATGGAGGAGCTGGCCAGGAAGCTTCCCCCCGGGTTCACCTACGAATGGACCGGCCTGTCCTACGAACAGATGGCGACGGCCGGGCAGGCGCTGCCGCTCTACGGCCTGTCGCTGCTGATCGTCTTCCTGTGCCTCGCCGCCTTGTACGAAAGCTGGTCGGTGCCGCTCGCCGTCATCCTGGTCGTGCCGCTCGGCGTGCTCGGCGCGGTGATCGCGGCGACGCTGACGGGCCTCGACAACGACATCTACTTCCAGGTCGGGCTGATCACGACCGTCGGGCTCGCCTCGAAGAACGCGATCCTGATCGTCGAATTTGCCGAGGAGCGCGTCGCCGGCGGCATGGATGTGGTGAAAGCGTCGTTCGAGGCGGCGAAGCTGCGCTTGCGCCCGATCCTGATGACCAGCCTCGCCTTCGTGTTCGGCGTGCTGCCGCTGGCGATCTCCAGCGGCGCCGGTTCGGGCGGGCGCCATGCGATCGGCCGCAGCGTGATCGGCGGCATGCTGTCGGGCACCGTGCTCGCGATCTTCTTCGTGCCGGTGTTCTTCGTGCTGGTGAAGAAGCTGTTCGGGCAGGACGGCAGGAAACGGCCGGACACGGCGAACGACGAACGCCGGAACGACAGGGCCACGGACGCCGATCCGTCCGGCTCGCCCAGGGAGGCATGACATGCGCCATCCGATCCTGACCCTCGCCCTGACGGCCGCGTTCGCGCTCGGCGGATGCGATCTCGCCCCGAAATACATCCGTCCCGCCATGCCGGTGCCCCCCGCTTTGCCGGCCGATGCGACGAATCCGGCGGCGACCCCCGGCGCGGTCGCCCCCGCAGACGTGGCATGGCGCGATTTCTTCACCGATGCGACGCTGCAACGGCTGATCGAACTGGCGCTCGCCAACAATCGCGACCTGCGCATCGCGGTGGCGAACGTGGCGCAGAGCCGGGCGCAGTTCGGCGCGCGCAAGGCGGAGCTGTTCCCGACCGTCGACGGCAGCGCCGGCGCCACCTTCCAGAAGCAGTCGGCAGCACAGCTCGCCAGCCAGGGCGGCGCGGCCGCTGCGGCGGCCGCCGGTACGTCCATCCCCCGCCGCTTCGACGCCTATCAGGTCGATATCGGCATCTCCTCCTGGGAGATCGATCTGTTCGGCCGCCTGCGCAACCAGAGCAAGGAAGCGTTCGAGACCTATCTGGCGAGCGAAGAAGCACGCAACGCGGCGCAAGTGCTGCTGATCAGCGAAGTCGCGACGGACTATCTGACGCTCGGCGCCGACCAGGACGGGCTGGCCATCGCCAGGACGACCGCCAAGAGCAACCTCGACATCTTCGAACTGACCAGGAAGCGCTTCTCGATCGGCGTCGCGAGCGAACTCGACCTGCGCCAGGCGCAGAGCAGTTACGAGACCGCACGCGCCGACATCGCGCGGCGGACGGCGCTCGTCGCGCAGGATCGCAACGCGCTGCGCCTAGTGATCGGCGCGGAGCCGCCCGCCGAGCTGCTCCCCGCCGGCCTGACCCGAGGCGGCGCGACGATTGCAAATCTGCCGGTCGGGCTCTCCTCGGAGGTGCTGCTGCGCCGCCCCGACATTGCCGAAGCCGAGCACAGATTGCGCGCCGCCAGTGCGAATATCGGCGCGGCGCGGGCGGCGTTCTTCCCCACGCTCAGCCTGACCGCATCGCTGGGCACGCTCAGCACCGGCCTGTCCAGCCTGTTCGCCGCGGGCAACGGCACTTGGTCGGTCGCCCCGCAAGTGACCGCGCCGATCTTCGATTTCGGCAGGAACAGGGCAAATCTGCGCTATTCCAGAGCGTCGCGCGACGTGACGCTAGCGCAATATGAGAAGGCGATCCAGACCGGATTCCGCGAAGTCGCCGACGCGCTGGCGCAGCGCGGCACGATCGGCGAGCAACTGGCGGCGCAAACGTCGGCGCAGGAAAGCGCGGCCATCGCGGTGCGCCTGTCCGACCTGCGCTACCGCACCGGCATCGATCCCTTCCTCAACGTGCTCGATGCGCAGCGCACGCTCTATTCGGCGCAGCAGACGCTGGTCGCCACGCGGTTGACCGAGCAATCGAACATGGTCGAGCTGTATCGGTCGCTGGGCGGCGGATTGCGATGACGTACCGCCGTCGTCCAGCCGGCCGATGACCGCGACCGCGGAGGCGCGGATCCTATTGCAGCGCCATCCGCGTCAGCGCCGCGCCGGAGCCCGCCGCCGCGCCGATATCGGCGCCGGTCGCGTGGCCGACTCGCCGCGCGAGCGCATAGGCGATGCGCCAGCGCGAGGCGAAGCGTAGCGTGAACTCGAAATCGTAGAAAACGGCGAGCGTGCTGCTCCGGTCCATGTCGACGACCGGGCAATAGGCACGCACCGTCAGATCCTTGCGGGTGTTGCGGCGTTCGATCACGACCGCCGTGATCAGATGCCGCCAGGCGCCGTTACCCCGTTCGGCGACCAGGGACGGCAGCGTCGCCAGTTCAGCGCTCCCTTCCAGCCGCTTGCCCTCGGCGCATTCGAACACACCGTCGGTGGTGAACAGGTCGGACCAGCACAGCCCCCGGTCATGATCGAGAAAATGCGAAAAATGACTCAGCAGTTCGCTGACGTCGAGCCTGGTCTGGATATCGATCGTCGATATGCACGTCATGCTGCTCTCCTGGTCCTTTCGGCCCCGCCGGCATTTTGTCTTGCCGTTGCCGGACTGTATCATCGATTTCCGCCGACTGGCAACCGGCCCTGGGCGAGTCGCGCCACGTCCGGTTTCGGGACGGTCGAGCGTTGGTCCGGCCGATCGATGGAGGGCGGAGGGCGCGGGGGCAGAGGGTCCGCGATAACGGATCGTCGCGGAAATCTCGTCTATCCGCCCCCGGTGCCGGCTCCGGGGCCCGCCCGGTCGGACGCGACATGCTCGCGCAGTCGGTCGCTAATCTCTTCGACCGTCGCGACGCTCGGGAAATAGGCTGCGCACGCTCCGCCCGGCGCCATCAGGAACGCATAAGCCGAATGCGGGACCGCATAGCCGTCGGGATCGTCCGGATCGTTGGCGCGCTGCGCGAAGACCTTGAACATCTGCCGCGCGCGATCGACCGCGTCGCGACTCCCGGTCAGGCCCAGGAACCGCGGAAACCGCTCGCGCAGGAACGCGCGCATCCGGTCCGGCGTGTCGCGTTCGGGATCGACGGTGATGTACAGCGGCTGCAGCGCGTCCGGGTCGAGATCGGCTCGCTCGATCGCTTCGGACAGTCTGGACAGGGTTTCGGGGCAGACGACCCGGCAATGCGTGAAACCGAAGAAGATGAGGCTGTACCGATCGGAGAAGCGCCGGGGTCTCGCGCTTGCGCCATCGTGATCGACCAGATCGTAATCACCACCGACGGGCGCGGCCGACATCTGCCTTCTCCTTCTCGCGACGCGCGACCTTGGCTACCCGATGCTACCTACACAAAAACGCCAGCTATATGCAGATAAATCGTTGGCATAACGATGAAGGCGTTATAGAACGGAACGAGCGTGAGCAATGCCCCCGGCCGAGCAGGGCGACGCCTGCCGACCGTCCGACAAGGACCGAACGATGAGCGATGACGCCTTGTCCCGACATTTCAAGGGGCCGTACAAAGAAGAGGGAGCCGCGATCACCCAACCGTCCGATCATCACATGGCCGGGATCGTGAGCGGCACGGAGCCGTCCGTCCGCTGAGCCCGCACCCCGCCCCCGCCCGGGCCGCCGCCATGGCGCGGCGACGCCCGGACCCGCGCCCGCGCGGACGGGACGTCGAATGACGTCGGCGACCGGCGTCGCGCGGCCGGATCCGTCGACCGACGATGCGTGGCCCGCGCCGCGCGTCGGCTGGTACGTCACCGTCCTGCTCGCCCTCGCTTATGCCATCTCGTTCCTCGACCGCAACATGATCGCGTTGCTGGTGGAGCCGATCAAGCACGATCTGGGGCTCAGCGATACCCAGATCGGCTTGCTCCAGGGGCTGGCGTTCGGCATCTTCTACGCCGTCGCCGGCCTGCCGATCGGCTGGCTGATCGATCGGTCGAGCCGCCGCAACGTCGTTGCCGCGGGCATCGCCGGCTGGTCGGTGATGATGATGTTCTGCAGCCTGTCGACGAGCTTTGCGATGCTGTTCGTCGGACGCGCCGGCATCGGCGTCGGCGAGGCGGCGCTCAGCCCGGCCGGCCTGTCGCTGATTTCGGATCATTTTCCGGCCGAACGCCGTAATCGCGCCATCAGCGTTTTCATGGTCGGCGCTACCGTCGGCGGGGGGCTGTCGGTCATCATCGGCGGCACGATCATCGGGCTGGTGCGCGATCTGCCCCCGCTGGGGATACCGCTGCTCGACGCGCTGCGGCCGTGGCAGATGGCCTTCCTCCTCGCGGGCCTGCCGGGGCTGGCGGTGGCGGCGCTGCTGCGGTCGATCCGCGAGCCGCGGCGCCGGGGTCTGGCACCCGGCGGGCCGTCGACGCCAAGCGCGCATTTTCCGGGCTTCCTGCGCGCGCGCGCGTCGGTGTTCGGCCTGTTGATCGGCGGCATGGCGCTCTATTCCGTGGCGGCGTACGCCTTCAACTCGTGGCTGCCGACGTACTTCGTGCGCGTTTTCCACTGGCAGGCCCATGATATCGCCTTTCGCTACGGGCTTCCCTTGATGGGCTGCTCGGCGGTCGGCATGATCGCCGGTGGACTGGGCATCGACCATCTGACTAGGGTCCGGACTCATTGGAGCCACCAGATAACGGTAGCG
>CAXTJX010000019.1:0-41243 GCA_964244765.1 uncultured Sphingomonas sp.
ATCTGCATCGCCGCCACCGTCATCTTCTGGCTCAATCAATGAGTCCTGAGCCTAGTTCCTTGTAGAGCCGATGAAGCCATGTGCTAAGCGCGTTTGCATTGGTGGGCCGCGCGCGCTTGCCGCCATTCTTGGACCAGCGCTCCAGAGCGACGTACTTGGCATCCGGGTACCTTTCGCGAAATTTTATCAGGGCATCTCGAATGTCGCGATGCATAGGGACGTAGCGATCCCGCTGCCCCTTCGACACGGCGCCCGACACGAAGATCTCCCGTGCAGGCCGGCCTTCGACATCGGTTATGTCGGCAACCCGGATGCGGGCCGCTTCGCAGGCTCGTAATCCTGCCTGGAACGTCAGCAGAATGATGAGCCGGTCCATCTCGGGGCACTGGCTGAACTCCTTGATGTAGTGCAGCAGCTTGTCGAGCTGCCCCTCGTCCAGAACCTTTGCGCGTTTAGTTGCCACGTTAATCTCCCCGTTGTTTCCGATCTCATAATGAAAACACAGTCAAAAATGATTCTCAACGTGTAATCGTAATTAATATACGTAGTATTTTGACAACTATAGTTAGAGTAAATTGAATAGACTATCGCCTAGATTACCAGTTATATTAAAGAACGGTAGATTTAGGCAGTAATACTGGAGAAATAGTCGATATTTTATTAATAAATATAGACTTATATTATAGAATACTGGAATAAATCACGGAGCTCGAAGTGGATTGAACTATTTTCCGAGCCCTGCCCGAACCCTGCGCCGAGCTGCCTAGGCGTGGAAATGCAGCCGCCGATCTGACGAAAAAAATTGCTGTGGAGCGGGATTTTGGGCTGTCCGAACTGGTGGACTGATGTCCCAGCCAGAAAGATTGCCGCGAAAGGGAGCATCTGGTGCCCAGGAGCGCGACTCGATCGTCGGTCAAATCGCGACGTCATCGGACCTGGGGAGGTCGTCAGCATCAATACTCGAATGTCGCGAAGCGCTCCCTGCGCGTACTCAGCGACAAACGTGATCGCGAGCGACGATCAGGACATCCAGCACGCGTTTTGGTGAGGGCATGGCTTGCGCAACGTCCCGTCGGTCACGCGATACTGGATACCGGACCCGGGCGGTTTCCTGGCGCTGCGATCCCGGGTGCTGGCACCGCGGCCTCGCGCGCGCGAGGAAAAGAGCCATTTTAGAAAGTTCTTGACAGACTAGATTTTTGATCACGAAATAGGCCGTCGTTTTACATGTAGGAAAATGAATCTTCTCGTACATTCTCGTCGACTCGGCAGAAACCCTAGGATCAGAGCATACAAATTTCGCGCGGAATCGAGACTTTGTCGCTTGCATCGAGGCTCGCATTCCGTGGGTGTTTTGCCTCCATTCTTCATTTAGCGCGAGCGATGGCTCTCACGTGAAAGCGTGTTTGTCAAAGCGGTCTGGATCAGAGGGTTGTAGTGTTATCAGAGTTATTCAAGATATACTTCAAAAAATTACAGAATTATATCTTTTACTCATGCTCTCATTTGGTCAACCACGATTAGTTATTGCCAGTCATAATCATAAAGTAGAGAGATTTACATTGACAGATTGACCAGTTCTGTGTACTATAGGCGCGCTCTTGCATTTGACGTACTCTGGCGTCCTGTAAGAGCGCATCCGGGATTTTCGCGTAGCCATCATCGTTGTCGGGACGGTACGGGCAATTGGCTTCGGCTTTCTCAGAAACGCGCTTCATCGAATGTCGGACGCTGGCGGGGCTGGCGTTGCTCGCGCTGGCCCGCCTCCTATCGATCCCTCACCTTCAAGGACTATCATGACCAAGCAACACCGTGCCCGATCCATCATCGACGCCGTCATGGCGATGGACGAGGAGTTCGGCCAAGACATGCCTGGTGGCGCGCCGGGCGATCGCGAACGGCTTATCTATGACGGCCCCAAGTGGCGCGCACGGGTGATCCCCGGTTATCGCATCGCTTATCTCCGGCGCTCGGAATCGAACGTCGTCGAGTGCGTTGTCGCGCAAGCGGGATGCACCTTCTTCGAGTTGAAGATCTTCGACACGATTGCACTTCAGGCCAACGTGCGCGGGACGGATATCCAGCTGCACAATTTCCAGCCCGGAGATTGGGAAGGTTGGTTTGGGGTGGACAATGAGCGTGATACGGTCCCGCTGTTGCCGATTATCTTTGCCGATCCGAACAGCCCCGCGTGGCAAGCGTTCATGAAGAGCGACGATTCAGCTGCCCGGCATGGCAAGGGTTTAACCGCTTAAATTTGATTTCGCACATGACGTATCATGTCAAATTGACAAAATAGGCATGATATGTCATGTATGAAAAATGCCACGTGGTTCCAGAGTAGCTAGCGGACTTCCGCCCCAAAGCCTTCGAGCGATAACGCAGCTCGGCAAGGATATCGCGCTAGCGCGCCGTCGCCGCAAGCTGCCGCAGCGACTGATGGCCGAGCGCATGCTCGTTTCCATCCAGACGCTCCAACGCCTCGAGGCGGGTGACCCGACAGTCGGCTTGGCCGTGCTCGCCAGCGCAATGCTGGTGTTCGGCATGACCTCGCGCCTTGCCGAGCTCGTGGCACCTGACAGTGATCGCGCCGGGATGACCGAGGATCTCGCGCGCCTTCCGAAGAACATTCACGCCCCCAGCAGCGACGACCTGGATTTCTGATCGGCCATGGCAACCGTCCGCAGCTACGTGTTCGTCCATATCGCGGAAGGCCCGGTGCCTGTCGGCCTGCTTGTGATGACCGACGAACCGCGCAACCAGTTCGCGACGTTCGCTTATGGACGGCGCTACCTGGAGCGGCCCGATCGCATTCCGGTCGATCCGGTCAGCCTCCCGCTCCACGGCCCCGCGGTTGAGCAGACCTATCGGACCGAGGAGGGGTTTGCCGTCTTTGGCGGCATTCGGGACGCGGCGCCCGACGGCTGGGGCCAGTATCTCATGTACAAGGCGATGGGGGATCGCCTGCCAACCGAGACTGACCTCATCCTAGCGTCTGGCGAGAATCGGGTCGGCGCGCTTGCCTTCGGGCCTACCCCAACGCGACCGCAGCGCATTACACCGTGGGGCGAAGGAGACGCGCCGGGCGAACACTTCAGCCTTGCTCAACTGGCTGAGGCTGCCGAGCGCGCGCAGCATGTTGATGAGCTTGACGAAAACCTTCGGCGACTGCTGACAGCGGGCTCGTCGCTTGGCGGCGCGCGCCCCAAGGCTGCGACCGAAATTGGCGACCAGCCGTGGATCGCAAAGTTTCAGCGACAGGGTGACACCTTTCCAGAATGCCGGGTCGAACTCGCCACCATGCGGCTTGCCACCGAGTGCGGGCTCGACGTGCCGGCGCTGAATTTTGAGCAAGTGCTCGGCCGCGACATCTACCTGATCGAACGGTTCGACCGTGTTCCGCACGGCAACAGGATGGAGCGCCGGCCATTCGTATCCGGGCTGACGATGCTTGCCGCTCACGAAAGCGAAGTGAGCAGCTACGGTTATGCGGACCTTGCCGGCGTAATCCGGCAGCATGGGACCCAGGTTCGCGTCGATCTGCATGAGCTCTTTCGCCGCATGGTGTTCAACATCCTCGTGACCAACGATGACGACCATTTGCGCAATCACGGCTTCCTGATGGATCGCGCGGGCTGGCGACTTTCGCCGCTGTATGACGTCGTGCCGAAGCCGCAGGTTGGGCTGGAGCGTCGTCTTGTGCTCGGGGTTGGCCCCGAGGGACGTAACGCGACGCTCGAGAATGCACTTGCCGGTGCTGCAGCGTTCGACCTGGCAGCGGCAGAAGCGCAGGCCATGGTCGATGAACTTCGTGCGATCGTCGCTGCGCGCTGGGAGCATTTATTCGAGGAGGCGGGGTTGAGCGTTGCGGATCGAGGTCGCTTCCAGACCTGCTTCCGACTTGCTCTCGAACAAGAGTGAGTCTCTTATACGACCCTTAATGGCAATCGAATGGCACCTCATCGAGCAACTACCTGACGACCGTAAGGATGGCCGTGATATGTTGCTGTGGGACGATCGCGGTGGGGTCGTGGCATCTTGGAGTAACGGCGGGTGGGACACCGGTCACGCGTCGGAAATGACGGGCGACACACTCATGGTCGAAACCGCGACGCATTGGGCCGACATTAACTGTCCGGCGACAGCCTCGAAAGATCGCAAAGCCAAGAGGATTTCGTAGAGGCTGTGGCCACGAAATACAATATTAGGCTACGCAAACCGCCTCTCTAGCGCCGGCAACGCGCCCAACTTCGGCCGTTCAGCGGTGGAAACAGGCACGCCGGAAGCTGCCATTTATTGCTAAGTGGAAATCTTTGCCCGGAGCAGCACGGGGAAGCGTCGGGGAGAGGAATGTGGATGCGCTGCCGCAATGGACGTCAAAGATCGATAAACGCGGCTTGGATCCGCTCGGGATGCAGAACGCCGGCGTCGTCCTCTACCAGGCCTTGCTACCCGGAATCAGTAACATCACGCTGCGGATGCGCTATTATGGCTTCTTCTGCTGGCTCAGCGACGCATACGCCCGCAGGGGCGTGACGACCGACTTCGAGATTTGGCGGCAGTGGATTAGGCGAGCCGAGGCGCTCTACGCACTCGTCTGCGCTGAAGCGACCGGCGAGGGCGGCGTTGGCGGCATTGAGTGGGCCTATAAGTCGCTTCAGACGGGCGACCACATCATCGACTTCTCTTCGGCAGCGTCGAACGAGCGAGGTGTGAAGCAGTATCTGATCCAGCGCCTTGGCGTGTTCGGCGCGGCCTATTTCACTCAGATGCAGGAGATGGGGCTGTTCGAGGTAGGACTCAACGACATCCAACGGATCACGACGAATTCCGGGTTGGCTGCGGCCAATGCGTTCCGCTTAGCCATCGGTGCCGACCTAGAGGGCAGGTTCATCGCAGCTATCGACGCCGGGAAGGTTGATCGCGCCACGCTCGCGGCGCTCAGGCCCATCGTGCCGTCGGCGATACCCGACACTTCCGACGAACGGGTGATGTATGAGGACACGCTGTTCGCTGCCGGTCCGCAGGCGGGGGACGCAGACCGGAGCCGCAGAGCAAGCCTTAGCCTGATTCTCGCGGTCACGGGGAATGACGCCGAGCGGCCGACGCCGGAGAGCATCCGTTGGGCGCTGTTCGACCCGCCCGCGCGGGACCTTCCCGCCGATCTGGAGCGGCAACGGCTACTATGGGAGGCGTATCAGTGCCAGGATCTGTTCCAGGTCGCGGCAGCAGGTCTGCTGGCCTGGGCGATCTCTATCATGTCGGAGTCAGAAAACGGCAGGCCACTTGCCGAGATACAGGGAGCGGTCGAAAGCCGCCTGGTGGAATTAGACGAGGACAGCGCGGCCTCGGCATGGAGCGCATACCGGGACGAAATCGACGTCGATGAATTCGACTGGCGCGATACATGGAACAGACTGACTGGAAGGCGGGGGGCGCCCGAGGAAAAGGCGTGGATCTCGGTCGCGCTGATTGCCGCACTGCACCAGCGGGTGTCGGAGCGCGATGATCTACGGCATGCCATCCGGACGGCGTTGCCGGTCAACGGTCAAGCGCGCTCGATCGTGACCGAACTCCGCTGGTTCGACCATCACGAGCACGAGCTGGTCGCAAGCTTGATCGGCGACTATGTCGCGCGCCGGATCGTGCTCCGGCACAGTTGGGTTGCGATGCAGAAGCTGAGGCGGCAGCGCGACTACACGTTCCTTTTTGAAGCGCGCGACGGTCGGCTGGTCTGCCTAAATGGCTACCAGCCAGTGCCGACGACGCCGCGTCGGGCGCCGGCCATCCAATTTCTTGAGGACGTCCGTCTCCTGTCGGCCGACGGCCTGACGGAGCGGGGCCGCGCGCTGTTGGTTGCCAAACGGTGAAGCTGCCGGAGCGCTTTGCGCGCCGGAAGGGCCGCGGTTTCCATTCCGCGTTCGCGACCAGCTTCGCGGTCGAGTTCGCCGCCTTCGAGGAGGTGATGCTGCCGCAGCTGTCGATCGGCGGTGCGAGCAACGTCCTGCTAATCGCGGATGCGCGAATGGTCACGATGGGCCTGAGCAACGGGTCGGCGCTGCCCGAAACGCTCGGACGCGAATACCTGCTGCATTCGCCGCCCGTGGCCGACGGGCTCTTTCACCCGAAGATCGTCTTGCAGGTCGGTCGGTCGGTCGGGAGGGAGGTGCTTCGTCAGCTCGGCCAACGTCACGGGTGCAGGCCTTGGCGGCAACGTCGAGGTGGCCGTCGAGATCGAATGCAGCGTCGAGCCTAGCGCCGAGTGCGAGATCGTCCGGTCGACTTGGCGATACCTCGATGCGATCGTGCCGGCCGCGGCGGGCGCGGCGCGCGAGGCGCTGACTTGGGCGCGGGAGCGCGCGCGCTGGCTGGATGAGCCGGGGGGAAGCGATGCGGCTCAGACCCTCGAGGACGGAACCGTTATGGCGCTCCTGACCCGGCCGGGTGGCGCGGGAATCGGCGCGCGTTTCGCTGGAGCTGGTCGGCGGTGAGGCGGTCGAGCGTCTCGTGCTCGTCAGTCCCTACTGGGACGAGGACGCCGCCGCGATCGCCGCCCTGGAGCAAGCTCTGGCGCCCACCCGGACGTCGATCCTGCTCGACGCCGACCGGCATGAATTCCCGGCCGCGGCACCGATGCTCCCGCATCGCGAGATCATCGACATATCTGAGTGGCGGCCGAGCCGGTTCACCCACGCCAAGGTGCTGATCGCGGTCACACGAGATTATGACCATGTGCTCAGCGGCAGCGCCAACTGCGCGGTGCCGGCATTGGGCAACAGCGAATTCCCTGGCACGAACGCGGAGGCGAGCGTCTATCACCGAGTGCCGCGCGGAAGGGCCACGGCGGCGCTCGATCTCGACTACTGGCTGGCGGCGGAGCCGGTTGTGCTTGCCGATCTTCCGGCCCCCGTCGATACGACGCCGATCCCGTTGGCGGAGATGCAAGTTGGCTCCGCCGGATCATTCGAGAGCGAGGGCGGGCGCCTGGCATGGCGGCGGCCCGCCGAACGCTGGGCCGAAGGTGTCGTGGCGCTGACGACGGCGTCCGGCGATGCGGTCGTCGAGATCGATGTCGCCCTGTTCACGGCGGATGGCGATCGACTGTCCGTCTGGGTCGGCGAGGCCGACCTCGAGAAGGCCGCGTTCGCGCAAATCCGGTCGGCGAACGGGGACTCGCTGCGCGGATACGTGGTCCATCGTGCCGCACTGCGGTCGCGGCGGAGAGAATCCGCCGGGGGCAGCGTCGCCAAGGCGCTTTCGGCCTTCGACAACGGCAACGATCTGCACCTGTGGATGCACCAGGCATTCGACGAGTTGACGCGCGCTGAAGTCGACGAGGACGGTGAAAGCGAGATTGATCGGACCGGGGCCCGAGCGAGGCCGGAGGAGGGGCCCGCGCCCGAGATTCGCTTTATGACCTATGAGGAATTCATGTCCGCGCGTTCCGGGCGTCAGGGACTCGGTGGGCGTCGGGACAGCGCGGTGGCTGGCACGCACTTCGACAGCGTCCGCGCGCTTCTGAACAGGCTATCGGGCTACAAACTGGAGGCGGCGTTGGACCCGACAACGACGGCGACGATGGTTCATGGATGGACCTGGGGGACGAGACGGGAGAACTGGCCGACGCTTTCGAAGGGCAGCAGGCGTGTCATCCCGACGAGCCGCGCGTCAGGCCCGCGCCTGACATGGCCGCCTACGACCGCGCGTTGAAGACCTACACCGACGGCCTTGTGGCGGAAGACCGGACGCTCGGTGCCCGCGATGTCCTGCGCCTGCGGCTGTGGATCACGCTCATCCTGCGGGAGGCACGCTGCGCCGCGGCGCCCAAGGGGATGCCGGCCGTCTCGGACGAAAAGGGATGGCCGCGCCTAGTCATCAGGCTCGTGTCGGCATTCTTCTGGGGGAAGCGCTCGCCTATCAGCCGGCTGGTCGTATCGACAGATTACGAAGAGATGCCTGTCGACTTCGTTGAGTGCTGGTCTACCGTCCTCTGGGCGATTGACGCGATCACGGCGGCCATGCCGGTCCAGCCGAGGACGCGGGACTTCCTGCGGCGCCTGCCGACGCTTCGGGCGCACGTAGTCCTCACACTCGGATTAACTCCGGCGGAATTGCAGGGCGATCCAATGATGGCCCATCGCGATAGCCTAGACGCCAATCTCGGAGCCCGGCTCGGCATCGCGACGGCTGCCGAGACGGCATGATGGGTGATGCACGTTTTACAGGTGATTTTTAAGTATCTGTTTTTGCTAGTTTTTATTTTTAGCGTTTTACAGCGCAAATCTGCAGAAAACCGTCATTGCTGTAAGCTTGGGAAGCTTCTGCTCTGCCATTGAGCTACACCCGCGATGTCGCGCTTTTCCGTGGTTGGGTCGCGCTTGTCAATCGACCGTTTCGCAGGCGAGCCGACTGTTGCCGAACAGCTCCAGATCGTCCGGCGCAGCCTGTTCGTCGAAATTCGAGACCGTCACGCCGACCAGGCGGATCGGTTTCCCGGTGGGGAGCACCGATCGGATCAGGTCGAGGCTGGCGGCGTGCAGCTCGGCTTGCGTGGCGAGCACGGCGGTGCGGCTGCGGCTGCGCGTGATCTGCTGGAAATCGGCGAACTTCACCTTCACCGTCACGGTGCGGCCGAACGCTTGGCGCCGGTCGCACCATGTCCATACCTCGTCGGCCATGCGCAGCACGCCTGCCTCGATCTCCTCCGGCGCGAGTAGGTTTTCGTGGAACGTCGTCTCCGATCCCGACGATTTGCGCACGCGGTCCGGGTTGACCGGGCGGTGGTCGATGCCGCGGGCGATGGCGTGATACCACTCTGCCGAACTGCCGAAATGCGCTTGCAGGAACGCCGGCGACTTGGCGCGCAGGTCGGCGCCGGTCGCGATGCCGAGCCGCTTCATCTTTTCCGCGGTGACGGGGCCGACGCCGTGGAAGCGCGAGACGGGCAGCGCCTCGACCCACGCCGCGCCCATGTCCGGCGTCACCGCGAATTGTCCGTCGGGCTTGCGATGGTCCGACGCGAGCTTGGCGAGGAACTTGTTGTACGAAATGCCGGCCGAGGCGGTGAGGCCGGTCTCCGTGAAGATGCGGGCGCGGATCTCCTTGGCGGTGCGCCACGCGGTTGGCAGGCCGCGCACATTGGCGGTGACGTCGAGATAGGCTTCGTCGAGCGACAGCGGCTGGACGAGGTCGGTATAGTCGGCGAAGATGCAGTGGATCTGCTGCGAGACCGCGCGGTACACCTCGAAGCGGGGGCGCACGAAGACGAGATCGGGGCAGCGGCGCAGCGCCGTAACCGAGGGCAATGCGGACTTGACCCCAAACCGGCGTGCCTCGTAACTCGCCGCCGCGACCACGCCGCGCGCCGCGCCGTGGCCCACCGCTACCGGGCGGCCGCGCAGCGACGGGTCGTCGCGCTGTTCGACCGACGCGAAGAACGCGTCCATGTCGACGTGAATCACCTTGCGGACGACTGCTGGCGCGAGCATGGCGAGTAGATAGCACAGGTCGAACAGAAAGAGAACAGTTTACGCGGCGATGTGGTTCGGCGCATCTTGCCGATGCGGGGCCGATTGATCGATCCGCGCGTTGGGTCCAGCGATGCGGTGTTACCGAAGGAACGAGCGATGTACGGCAAGGCTTATAGCGCGTGGATGCGCGCGGGGATGGACGCTTGGTCGCTCGGGCTGGAGGCATCGTCGGTGATCGGGTTGCGTCTGGCGAAGATCGCGCGCGGCGGGCAGGCCGGGGCGGACGAGGCGATGCTGATGGTCAGCGAAAAGATCGAATCGGGCATGGAGTTGCAGGCCGGGCTGATCGGCACGTCGCCTCTATCGGGTACGCAAAAGACGTTGAAGCACTATCGCCGCAAGGTTGCGGCCAACCGGCGGCGCTTGAGCCGCTGAGCGGCCGTTCGTAAAGTCGCGAGAGAGCGACTTTACGCGGCGTGCTGAACGATCGGGGGTAATCCGTCCGGGGTCGGCTACCGCCCCCGGAACAACCCGCCGAGCACGCCGCGCACCAGCCCGCCGACGATGCTGCTCGCCGCCCCGCGCGACGATCCGAACACCGCCTTCGACACTTCGTTGGCGACCGCGCGACCCGCCGCCGAGGATGCGGAGCGCGTCGCCGAGGTGATCGCCCGGTTCCACGGGCTGTTCGCGGCGGCTCTGGCCTCGGCGGCGGCTTGCTGGGCCTGGATCTTCGCTTGGCGGTCGGCTTCGCGCTGGTCGGCGCCGCGCTGACGTTCCGCGTCCCTGGCCTTGACCGCATCGGCCTTGGCCTGGATCGCGGCCTGCTTGTCGGCTTCGGTCTTGGCGGCGGCCTCGGCGGCGGCGGCGCTGGCTTCCTGCGATTTGGCGGCGAGCATCTCCTCGGCCGACTGGCGATCGACCAGCGTGTCGTACCTGGTGCCGACCGGATCGGTCGAGATCATCACGCCGCGCTCCACCGGCGTGACCGGCCCAACACGCGAGCCGGGCGGCGCGATCAGCGTGCGCTCGACCGGCGAAGGCGAGCCGTCGGGCAGCAGCAGCGAGACGAGCGCCTCGCCGACCTTCAACTCGGTGATCGCGGTCTCGACATCGACGCCGGGGTTGGCGCGGAAGGTCGTCGCCGCCGACTTGACCGCCGCCTGGTCGCGCGGGGTGAAGGCGCGCAAGGCATGCTGCACGCGGTTGCCGAGTTGCCCCGCGACCGTGTCGGGAATGTCGATCGGGTTCTGCGTGATGAAATAGATACCGACGCCCTTGGAGCGGATCAGCCGCACGACCTGTTCGATCTTCTCCAGCAACGCCTTGGGCGCGGCGTCGAACAGCAAATGCGCCTCGTCGAAGAAGAAGCAGAGCTTGGGCTTGTCGGGGTCGCCGACCTCGGGGAGATGCTCGAACAATTCGCTCATCAGCCATAGCAGGAAGGTCGAATAAAGCTTGGGCGAGGCCATCAACTTGTCGGCGGCGAGGATGTTGACGATGCCGCGCGCCTTATCGTCCACACCGATGAAATCGTCCATGTCGAGCGCGGGCTCGCCGAAGAAATGGTCGCCGCCTTGGGCACGCAGTTGCAGCAGCGAGCGCTGGATCGTGCCGATCGACTGCTTTGACACGTTGCCATAGGTGGTGGTCAGTTCGTCCGCGCGCGCGGCGCAATCGACCAGCATCGCTTGCAGGTCGTCGAGGTCGAGCAGCAGCAGCCCGTCCTTGTCGGCGACGTGGAAGGCGATCGTCAGCACGCCTTCCTGCACTTCGTTGAGGTCCATCAGCCGCGACAGCAGGAGCGGGCCCATTTCCGAGATGGTGGTGCGGATCGGGTGGCCCTGTTCGCCGTACAGATCCCAGAACTGCACCGGCGTGTCGGCATAGGCCCAGGCCGTGTCGCCGATCTCGCGTGCGCGCGCGGCGAAGATCTCGTGATTCTTGGCGGTGGGGGAGCCGGCCATGGCGAGGCCCGACAGATCGCCCTTCACATCGGCCACGAAGCACGGCACGCCGGCGGCGGAGAAGCCTTCGATGATGCCCTGCACCGTCACCGTCTTGCCGGTGCCGGTCGCGCCCGCGATCAGCCCGTGGCGGTTGGCGCGCTTGAGTTCGAGCCGCTGCGGATTGGCGCCGCCGGGGCCGGCGCCGATGAAGATGCTTGTCGTGTCGGTCATGTCGGCCTCCCGGTAACTCCTGCGCGAAAGCTATCGCGCGAAATGCCGGGGGGCGGAAGAAAAATCCCTCTCCCGCAACAGACGGGAGAGGGATGAAGCGGTCATTTCTTCAACTTCACGCCGACGAAGAACGCCGGCGCGCGGCCGCGCACCACCAGCAACGCGACTTGCGTGCGGCCGGCGGCCTTGGCCTGCGCGACGACGGCGGCAAGCGCGGCGGGGGTGCCGACCGGCGAGCCGTTGGCGGAGATGACGACATCGCCGCGCTTCAGGCCCTTCGACCCGGCGTCGCTCGCCGGATCGACGGTGGCGACGACCACGCCCGTTATCGACGAATCGATGTTCAGGCTGCGGGCGATCTGCGGGGTGAGCGTCTGGACCGTCACGCCGAGCGCGTTGCTGGCGGGCTGGCCGGCGGAGGGCTGGTCGCCATCGTCGTCGCCGAAGCCGTTGTCGTCGCCGCCATTGGCCTTGGCTAGCAACTGGTCCTCGGGCGGGCGCGTGCCGATCGTCGCGACGATCGTCGCCGGCTTGCCCTGGCGCACGACATCGAGCGGCACGCGCGTGCCCGGCGCCACGTTGGCGACGAGGTAGCTGAGCGACTGGTCGGGGGTCACGTCCTTACCGCCGACGCGCAGCACGATGTCGCCGACCTTCAGCCCGGCCTTGTCGGCGGGCTGGCCCGGCTCGATCGAGCGGATCAGTTCGCCCTTGTTCTTCTGCAAACCGAACGAGGAGGCGAGATCGTCGTCGATCGGCTGCGGGCCGACGCCGAGATAGCCGCGCGCGATCGCCGTGCCCTTCATCAGTTTCTCGATGACCGGCTTGGCATCGACCGCCGGGATGGCGAAGCCGATGCCGATATTGCCGCCACCCTGGCTGCCCAGGATCTGCGAATTGATGCCGATGACGTTGCCGGAAAGGTCGAACATCGGGCCGCCGGAATTGCCCTGGTTGATCGCCGCATCGGTCTGGATGAAGCGGTCGTACGCGCCGCCGCCGGTAACGCGGTGCAGCGACGAGACGATGCCCGCCGTCACCGTGCCGCCCAAGCCGAACGGATTGCCGATCGCCAGCACCCAGTCGCCGACCCGCGCCGCGTCCGAGTCGCCGAACTTGACGAACGGCAGCGCTTTCGCGTCGATCTTGAGCAAGGCGAGATCGGAGGTCGGGTCGCGGCCGATCAGCTTGGCGACATATTCCTTGCGGTCGGTCAGCGTGACGGTGATCTGGTCGACCGTCGCGCCCTTCGCGCCCGGCGCGACGACGTGGTTGTTGGTGACAACGTAACCGTCGGGCGAAATGATGAAGCCCGAGCCGAGCGAGGTCGCCTCGCGCGTGATCGGCTGGCCGCTGCCGCCCTGGCCCTGGCCTTGGCCCTGATTGAACAATTGTTCGAACGGCGTGCCCGCGAACGGATTGGGTGCCTGCGCCTGCGTGATGTGCTGGCTGGTCGAGATGTTGACGACGGCGGGTTGCAGCTTCGCGACGAGATCGGCGAAGCTCATCGGCGCGCCCGGGCGTGGCGCGGTCGCGGCGATCAGCGCGGGTTCGTTCTGCGCGGTCTGCGCGCCCCCGGCGGCAGGCAGGGCGATGGCGGTGGCGGTGCCGCCGAGCAGCAGGGCGGCGGTGATGGCATAGGCGTAGCGCACTTGGGATCGTTCCTCTCGTCTACCTGTAGGCAGCAACGTCCGCGTGATACGCATGGTTGCTGAATGGCGATTGAATAGCGGCGGCCTGAAACCTGACTGGCGGGTCAGCGCCGCCCCTGGAATTCCTTGAGATAAGCGTTGTCGGGCGAAAGCACCAAGCTCGTCTGGCCCTTGCCGTCCTGCGCGAAGGTGTAGCGGTACGACTGCATCGCCCGATAGAAATCGTAGAAATCGGGGTCCTTATTGAACGCGTCGGCATAGATTTGCGCGGCCTTCGCATCGGCTTGCGCGCTGATGATCTGCGCGGTCTGCTGGCCCTGCGCCTGGATGGTCAGCGCCTGCTGGCGGCGCGCGGTCTTCATGCGGTTGAGCGCGCTGTCGAACGGCGTGCCGCTCGGCAGGTCGGCATGCTTGATCCGCACGTCGACGATCTGCACGCCGTATTGCGTCGCCAGCTTCTGCAGGCCGGCGCGGATGTTGCCCATCACTTGCGTGCGCTCCGGGCTGAGCAGGGCGGCGAAGGGGCGCTTGCTGAGCTCGTTGCGCAAGGCCGAGCTGAACAGCGGCTGGAGCTGGTCCTTGACGCGCTGCTCGGTCACCGAGGTGCTGCCGGTCGAGATCACCGCCTTGAGCGGATCGACGATGCGGAAGCGGGCATAGGCGTCGACTTCGAGCCGGGTCTGCTCGGTCGAGAGCACCGGCTGGTTGTCCAGCTCGACATCGAGCACGCGCTTGTCGACCCACACCAGCCGGTCGACGAACGGGATGCGCGCGGTCAGGCCGGCGCCGGTGCTGCCGAACACTTCGTTGGGGTGATATTCGTTGATCGTGCGGATCGGCGTCTGCAAGCGCAGCACGACGGCCTGCCGCGTTTCCGGCACGATCGCGAAGGTGCTGGCGGCGAGGATCAGCAGGACGAGCGCGACCACGCCGATCGCGATCGGGTTGCGAAGAAGATCGCGGGTCACTGGCCGCCTCCCTGGACTTGCGGGCCGGTGGCGGCGGGGGCCGCCGGCGCATCGGGCACGCGGCGGGCGAGGCCCGGCAGCGGCAGGTAGGAGGTGACGCCGGGCGCCTCGACGATGGTCTTGTCCGACTTGGACAGGACTTGCTCCATCGTGTCGTAATACATGCGGCGGCGCGTCACTTCGGGGGCGAGCTTGTACTGCGCGTAGATCACGTCGAACGCCGCCGCCTCGCCCTGCGCCTTGGCCAGCACTTGCTGCGCGTACCCGCGCGCCTTGCTGATGTTGCTTTGCGCCTCCTGCTGCGCGGCGGACACTTCCTTGAACGCGTCGGCTACTTGCGACGGGGCCTGCGCGCCCCGGATCGCCACGCCCTGGATGCGGATGCCGGCATTGTAGCGGTCGAGGATCTCCTGCATCGACTGCTGGACCCGCGCCTCGATCGCGCCGCGCCCGTTGCCGATCGCCTCGTCGAGCGTCGCGGTGGCGACGGCGGCGCGCATCGCGCTCTGCGCGGTCGCGCGCAGCGTCTCCTTCGGGTCGGCGATCTGGAAGGCGAAATCCTGCGGGTTGCTGATCTGCCAGCGTACCGAATAATCCAGATCGACGATGTTCTGGTCTTCGGTCAGCATCAATTTGTCGGCCTCGGCGGACGGGTCGTTGCCGGTCGCGTCGGGAAAGGTGTCGGTATTGATCGCCGCGACGTCGACCTTGGCGACATCGGCGAACGGGGCGGGCAGGGTAAAGCGGATGCCCGGGTCGAGCGTGCCCGAATAGCGGCCCAGCGTCGTCACCACGCCGCGTTCCTGCGGGCCGATCGAATGGAAGCTGGTCAGCGCGATCCACGCGACCAGGATGATGCCGACCGCGATTCCCCAGAGCTGCCCCGCCCCCGGCGCGCCGGGGATGCGCGGACGGCCACCGCCGCCGCCAAGCCCGCCGCCACCGCCGCGCGCGCGTTTCAGGAATTCGTCGAGCGCGCTGGGGCCGGGCGCGTTGCCGCGCGGCTTGGGCGGTTGCGCCCACGGGTTGCGCGGGCCGCTCCCGTTGCCGTCGCCCCCGCCGCCCGAATCGCCGCCGCCCCAGGGGCCTTTATTGTCGGCGGTAAGAATGGAAAGGCGCTGCAACCAGCCCGATAGGATCTTCATGAAGCCTTTATAGGAGGCGATGGCGACGAAAAACAGTGGCAAGCGCATCTAGCTCGCCTATCTGCCGCGCCATGCCGGAACACATCGTATCCCAGACCGCGCTCGATGCCGCGCTCCACACGGTCGCGGGCGGCCGTGCGACCGTCCGGCTGGAAGATGGCCGCGCCAGTATCGTCATCGACGTGAGCGGCCTGGACGACGCGGCGCGCGATGCGATCGACGTGTCGGTCCGCGCGGCGGCGGGGGCGGTCGCCGGCGTCGATTCGGTGCGCGTCGCGCTGACCAGCCAGCGCACGCGCCGCACGATCCTCGCGGTGGCGAGCGGGAAGGGCGGGGTCGGCAAATCGACCGTCTCGGCCAATCTCGCCATCGCGCTGGCGCAAGGCGGGCGGCGCGTCGGGCTGGTCGACGCCGACATCTACGGCCCGTCGCAGCCGCGCCTGATGGGCGTGGCGGATGCCAAGCCCACCGCGCACGAGAAAGTGCTGAATCCGGTCGCGACGCCTTACGGCGTGCCGCTGCTGTCGATGGGCATGCTCGTCGCCGCCGGCCAGGCGATCGCATGGCGCGGGCCGATGGCGGCGGGCGCGCTGACGCAGATGATGGACGCGAACTGGGGCGCGGCGGATACGCTGGTGCTCGATCTGCCGCCGGGCACGGGCGACGTGCAACTGACGATGGTGCAGAAATACCGCCCGACCGGCGCGGTGATCGTCTGCACCCCGCAGGACCTCGCGCTGATCGACGCGCGCCGCGCGATCGACCTGTTCGTCAAGGCGGGCGTGCCGATCGTCGGGCTGATCGAGAACATGGCGGGTTATGTCTGCCCGTCGTGCGGCGAGGTATCCGATCCGTTCGGCCGCGGCGGCGCCGAAGCGGCGGCGGCGGACCTCGGCATCGCGTTCCTCGGCCGCATCCCGCTCGATATCCGCGTCCGCGTCGCCTCCGACGCGGGCACGCCGCCGGCGGCGGGGAACGCGCCGGAGGGCGCGGCGTTCAGGGAGATTGCCGGCAAGGTCGCCGGGTGGATCGCCGACCATTGAAGGGATGCGCCTATGCCGCTCACCAGCGACGCCGAGATCAGGACGCTGCTCCAGGAAACCCGCACGATCGCGCTGATCGGCGCGTCCGACCGGCCCGATCGCCCGTCGAATCGCGTGATGCGGACGTTGCAGGAGCATGGCTACCGCGTGATCCCGATCAACCCGCAGATCACCGGCGAGCATCTCCACGGCGAATTCGTGTTCCGCGACCTGGGCCAGGTCGGCGAACCGATCGACATGGTCGACATCTTCCGCAACTCGGCCGCCGCCGGCACGGCGGTCGACCAAGCGATCGCGGCGGGGGCAAAATCGGTGTGGATGCAGCTCGGCGTGATCGATCATGACGCCGCCGCGCGCGCCGAGGCGGCGGGGCTCAAGGTGGTGATGGACCGCTGCCCGGCGATCGACATTCCGCGTCTGGGCATCGCGCCGATCGAACGCGCGCCCATTTGATGCCGGCCACCTGATTCTCGTCACGATCGCGGCGCGCGCCTCGTTCAATCGATCGCGGCGAACGTCCGGCAATGGTCGAGGTACGCGCTTTCATGCGTCCCAGCCAGATCGACCACAGCGCGCCACAGCCAGGAGGGCGCGTCGATCCGCTCGTCGGGGTTCCTGACGAACTTCGCGTGCCACGCCGCGCGTTGCGCGTCGCTCATCTGGCGGGCATGCGCGCGGCCGACGACGAAGGCGAGATAGGCGGCGGCGCGCACCGCTTCCTTGCCGGAGAATTGCGCCACTTCCAGCTTCAGGTCCTGCGGCTTCAACTCGCGCAGCACGACCGGGCGCGACAGCAGCGTCGCGGCGATCATCCGCTGGCCGAGGTTGGGCGCCAGCGCGATCGCCCCCGCCACGACGCGCTCGGCATAGTCCTTCGGCATCGCGCCGGCCTTGCCGACCGGCGCGAGCGGGGCGACAGCTTCCTTGATGTCGATCAGCCCGAGGATCTCGTTCTCGCCCTTTCCGGCGATGCCGAGCAGCACGGCGTAGCGCAGATTGCCGAGCGAGCTGCACCCTTTGCGCCAATAGGCGGCATCGAGCACGCGCAGCGTCGCCTTATGGCCGACATTCGCCAGGTCGAGCGCACGGTCGCGGATGTCGGGTTCCCGGAACAGCGCATGGATCGCGGCGCGTTCGTCGTCGGCGAGCTTCCAGAAACGCTTGCCGTGGGGCAGATCGGGCGCGGGACCGTCGATCCGCTCCCTGGCGAGGTGCCGCCAGCGCCGCCCGGCCGCCTGTTTGCGGACGATGCGGACGACGTCCGGCTCGGCGATGCGCACGTCGCCTTCGTCGAGCAGGGCCTGGGCATAGCCGTCCGCCATCGCCGCGATCATCCGCGCGGTCGTCACGCCCGGCAGATCGGAACTGCGCGCCGCCGTCTCCAGCGACAGGCCCAGGCGGACGAGATCGAGCGCGGGGTTGCCGATCACGGTCTGGTCGAGATCGCGGATCTGGAAATCGATCCGCCCCTCGGCATCCGCGACGGGGCCGAGATTGCCGACATGGCAGTCCCCGCAAATCCAGATCGGCGGCCCTGTCGGCACCGCGCGCGCGACCGGCGAGGCGGCGAGCCAGTCGTAGAACTTGGCGGTGTTGCCGCGGACATAGGCATGGACCGAGCTCGCCATCTTCAGATTGCGCAGGTCGCACAGGATGGCGACGCGGTCGGCGGGTTGCGGGCTGGGATGCTTCATTGCCATGCGAATATAGACGGATGCCGGCATCGACGTAAAAAACTGCTGACGTGACACATTTTTCATCGACCCCGCGGAACCGACGATAGCGCCGTCGGTTTATATCCGCGAGGCCGCTTCATGCCCCCCGCTTCGCGGTCTCCCAAATCGGACCCGTCGGCTTCCCCCCAGGCCGGCGGGTTCATTCGTTCTACGCGAAATCTTCCGCCGCTTCCGCGATTGCCGCATAGATTCGGTCGAGGTCTGCGTCCTCGATGCAGTAAGGGGGCATCACGTAGAGTGTGTTGCCGAGCGGGCGCAGCAAGATGTCGCGCGCGTGGAAATGCGCGAGCAGGCGCGGGGCGAGGGTTGAGAGATAGCCGCCTTCCCCTCCCTTGCCGCCATTCAGGTCGAGCGCGGCGATCGTGCCGAGCGCGCGGGTGTTATTGACGCTCGGCAGCTCCGCAACCTGATCGAGGCGAGTCCGCTGCCGCATCGCCAGGTCGGCGATGCGCGCCGGCACCGGCTCTTCGCGCCAGATCGCCAGATTGGCGTTGGCGGCGGCGCAGGCGATCGGGTTGGCGGTGTAGCTCGACGAATGGAAGAACATGCGCGACCGGTCGTCCGACAGATGCGCGTCGTAGATCGCCTCGCTCGCCAGCGTCACCGCCAGCGGGATCGCGCCGCCGGTCAGGCCTTTGGACAAACAGAGGATATCCGGTACGATCCCGGCTTGCTCGCACGCCAGCAGCGTGCCGGTGCGGCCCCAGCCGGTCATCACCTCGTCGGCGATGAACGGCACGCCGTGCCGCGCGCAGATCGCACGCATCTCCGCGAGCACCCACGCCGGATAGACCAGCATCCCGCCCGCGCCGAGGATCAGCGGTTCGACGATCAAGGCGGCGGGCGCCTCGCGGCAGGCCGCCTCCAGCGCGTCGAGCGTTGCCTGCTCGACCCCGGCGGCGGGGAAGGGCAGCGTGCCGACGTCGAACAGCAGCGGCGCATAGGCTTGGTTGAACACGCCGCGCGCGCCGACCGACATCGCGCCGATCGTGTCGCCGTGATAGCTGTGCTGCATCACCAGGATACGGTCGCGCGGGCTCCCGCGATTGACCCAATATCCCAGCGCCATCTTGAGCGCGACCTCTACGCTGGTCGATCCGGAATCGGAGAAGAACACGCGCGACAGCGCCGGCGGCATGATTTCGGTCAGCCCGCGCGCCAGCGTCTCGGCCGGTTCGTGCGTCCAGCCGGCGAAGATGATCTGGTCGAGCGTCGCGGTCTGCGCGGCGATTGCGGCCATGATGCGCGGGTGGCAATGGCCGTGCGTCGTCACCCACCAGGAGGAGATGCCGTCGACGATCCGCCGTCCGTCGGCGGTGTATAGCACCGCGCCCGCCGCGTGCGTGACGAGCGGGATCGGCTCGCCCAGGCCGTGTTGGGTGAAGGGGTGCCAGATCGGCGAGCCGCTCACCGGAAGTCCGCCAAGTCGAAATGGGCGGCGAACGCGGCGGCGAGCGAGGCGGCGTCGAGCGGATCGAGCAGCGGCAATCGGCCGAGCCGCTTCACGCCGCCGATCCGGGCGATGGTCGCTTCGCTGTCGTCTTGCGCGTCGCCGACAAAGGCGATGCCGAGGATGGGTACGTCGCGCCGGCGCAGCGCCTCGATCGACAGCAGGCTGTGGTTGATCGTGCCGAGCGCGGTGCGCGCGACCAGCACCACCGGGCACCCCCAGCGCGCGAACAGGTCGGCGAACGGCAAGTCCGGCGTCACCGGCACCAGCACGCCGCCCGCGCCCTCGACCACCAAGGGACCGGTCACCTCGGGCAAGGCGAGGCGCGCCGGGTCGATCGTCACGCCGTCGATCTCCGCCGCGCGGTGCGGCGAACAGGGAGTGGTCAGGCGATACGCTTCGGGCAGGATCGCGGCGGCGGGCAGGCCGGAAAGGGCCGCCACGCTGTCGGCATCGGCGCGCGGGTCGAGGCCCGCCTGCACCGGCTTCCAATACTGCGCGCCGAGCGCCCCGGCGAGCGCGGCGGCGAACACCGTCTTGCCGACATCGGTATCGGTGCCGGTCACGACGATCGTCGCCCCCTTCATCGCAGCGCCCCGATCGTGTCGGCCAACCCGGCGATATCCGCCTGCGTGACGTTGAGCGTGAGCGAGATGCGCAGCCGCGCCGTGCCCGCGGGTACGGTCGGCGGGCGGATGCCGCGCACGTCGAAGCCCGCCGCCTGCACCGCCGCCGCAAGACGCATCGTCGGCACGTCGTCGCCGATGACCAGCGGCAGGATCTGCGATCCGGTCGGCGCGACGCCGCACGGCGCCAGCGCGCGCTCGGCAAGCGCGATCAGCGCGGCGAGCCGGTCGCGCCGTTCGGGTTCCTCGGACAGGATGCGCAGGCTCTCGCGCACCGCGCACGCCATCAGCGGCGATGGCGAGGTCGAGAAGATGAAGCCGCGCGCGCGATTGACCAGAAAATCGCGCATCGTGCGCGGTCCGCACAGCAACGCCCCTTCGCAGCCAAGCGCCTTCCCGCAGGTGCGCAAGGTGACGACGTCGTCACGGCCATCGAGATCGGCGGCGAGGCCGCGCCCTTGCGTCCCGAACACGCCGGTGGCGTGCGCTTCGTCGATCAGCAGCATCGCCTCGTGCCGGTTTGCGACCGTCAGCAGGTCGGCCAGCGGCGCGCGGTCGCCGTCCATGCTGTACAGGCTCTCGACCGCGATCCACGGCCGCCCGGTGCCCCCGCGCCGTCGCCACGCGGCGATGGCGTCCGCCACCGCATCGATATCGTTATGCGGAGTCGCGACATGCTCGGCCCGGCTAAGCCGCAGCCCTTCGTGCGCGCTGGCATGGACCAGCGCGTCGTGCACCACCAGGTCGCCGCGCTGCGGCAGCGTGGCGAACAAGGCGGTGTTGGCGGCATACCCGCTGGAAAAGAACAAGGCGGTTTCGCTACCGAAGAACGCCGCGGCCTCCGTTTCCAGCGCGGCATGTTCCGGGTCGTTGCCGCGCAGCAGCCGCGATCCGCCCGAGCCGATCGCGACACCGCGGGCGAGCGCTTCCGCCACGGCATCGCGCAGGCGTTGCGCGTTGGCCAAGCCGAGATAGTCGTTCGACGAGAAGTCCACGCCGGCACGCGGTTGCAGACCGCGCAACCGACCGCGCGCGGCCAGTCGGCCGAGGTCGTCATCCTGTGCCCGCAACAGTGTCATCGCGGCGCGTATAACGAAACCGGCCGCCGACGCCATGCGCAGGATTGACGCCGGTCGCAACGGACCCGCATGTCCGTCGGCCCGAACCCGCGAAAATCTGCAAGCACGCCACCCCACCCCACCGTCGTGCACATCGGCGGCGGGGCGGGTGCGGCACGGTGGATCCAGGCACAAGGCCGGGATGACGGCGAGGATTTTGCGGAGTTCTCGCGAAGGTTAGGGGGTGACGGGTCGGGCGGGTCCCGTCCGTTACGCGCCGGTCGCCAGCGCGGCTTGCCTCAGCAATGGCGCAAGCACCTCCGCCCATCCGCGCTGCTGCCCGGAGGTCGCCAGCAAATCCTGCCGTATCTCGATCTCGACATAGCGGCGGCGTGCGGCGAAGGCATGGCGCGGGACGGTATAGTCGATGCCGTCCATCGCATACGGCGCGTTGTCGCCGACGCAGTACGCGCCGTCCTCCCGCAGCAACCGCAGCACCGCCAGCGCGAAGCTCGCATCGCCCTCGAAATGGAGGATGCCGATGTGCCACGGCCGCTCGAACCCGCGCATCGCGGGCGTGAAGCTGTGCAGCGCGACGAGAATCGGGTCCTCAGCCGCGGCATCGCGGCGCGCGAGCTCCGCAGCTATCGCGGCCTGGTACGGCGCGTGGATCGCGGCGACGCGCGCGGCGCGGTCGGCGGGCGACAGATGCCGGTTGCCCGGCACCGCGGTCCCGTCGCTGACCGCCGGCATCGCGTCCGCGGCGGTGGGATCGCGGTTGCAGTCGATGACGAGCCGCGAATAGGTCTGGCGGACGAACGTCGCGTCCAGCTCCGCCGACAATGCCTCGCCCAGCCCGGCGATGCCGATGTCCCAGGCGATGTGCCGCGTCATGTCGCCCGGCCCGACGCCAAGCGACCCGAGCGCCGAGGGCACCAGATTGCCGGCATGATCGCCGATCAGCAGGAACCGCGATCCGCCGTACGGGTTGACGGTCCGGACCGGCGGCGGGTCGTCCGCCGAAAGCAGTGTCTGGCTCGATCGGCTGTTCATGCGACGGATGCGCGATGCCCTTTCTGACGCTCTCTCATGCGACGCGCCATACCTACCGCCAGCCGGTAGCGTTTGGCGAGCATCGTCGATCGGCGATCATTTCGCACGCTCGACCGGGACGGCGTGGACGCGGATCAGTCGCGGGCCGCCCACTCCCCCGATGTGCCGCCGGTCTTGGAAAGCAGCCGCACCCCGCCGATCGTCATGCCCTTGTCGATCGCCTTGGCCATGTCGTAGATCGTCAGCAGCGCGACCGAGACGGCGGTAAGCGCTTCCATCTCGACGCCGGTCCTGCCCTCGGTCGCTGCCGTCGCGGTCGCCGTGACGCCGGTCTCGTCCACCGCCAGGTCGACGGCGACGCGCGTCAGCGGGAGCGGGTGGCACAGCGGGATCAGCTCGCTGGTGCGCTTCGCCGCCATGATCCCGGCGACTCGCGCGACCGCCAGCACGTCGCCTTTCAGCGCGCTGCCCTCGCGGATCGCCCGCGCCGCCTCCGCCGCCATCCCGATCCGCCCGGTCGCGACCGCCTCGCGTCGCGTCGCGCCCTTGCCGCCGACATCGACCATGTGCGCCGCGCCGGCGGCATCGAGATGGGTCAGGTCACTCACGTTACTCCCCTCCCTTCCAGGGAGGGGGGCAGGAAGCAGGTTGGAGCGTCGACATCGTCACCCCACCAGCACGCGCGTCGCCGCCTCGACATCGCGTTGCCGCATCAGCGCTTCGCCGATCAGGAAGCAGCGGATGCCGTGCTCCGCCATCGCGTCGAGGTCGGCGCGCGTCGTCAACCCGCTTTCGGCAACGAACGTGCAGTCCCTGGGCGCCTTCGACACGAGGTCGTAGGTCGCCGCAAAATCGACCGTGAAATCACGCAGGTTGCGGTTGTTGACGCCGATCAGCCGCGATTTTAGCTTCAGCGCGCGCGCCATCTCGCTTTCGTCATGCACCTCGACCAGCACGTCCATGCCGCAGTCGAGCGCCGCCGCCTCGATCTCGGCGAGCAGGACGTCGTCGAGCGCCGCCACGATCAGCAGGATCGCGTCCGCGCCGATGCCGCGCGCTTCGGGCACTTGCCACGGATCGACCATGAAGTCCTTGCGCAGCACCGGCAGATCGCACGCCGCGCGGGCGGCGGTGAGATAGCCGTCGGCTCCTTGGAACCACACCTCGTCGGTCAGTACAGACAGGCACGTCGCCCCCCCGGCCTGATACGCGCGGGCATGCGCCGGCGGGTCGAAATCCTCGCGGATCAAGCCCTTGGACGGGCTCGCCTGCTTGATCTCGGCGACCAGCGCATAGCCGCTCGTGGCGCGCGTATCGAGCGCGGCGCGGAAACCGCGCGGCGGCGACTGGTCGCTGATGCGGGCGTCGAGCTCGGACAGCGGAATCGTCGCCTTGCGCGCGGCGACTTCGGCGCGCTTGGTCTCCAGGATGCGGCTGAGGATGTCGGTCATGAATAGGCGATCCAACGATCGAGCAGCGCTTTCGCCGCACCGCTGTCCAGCGCGTCGGCGGCGATCTCGACGCCGTCGGGAAGCGAGCCCGCCGTGCCCGCGACGATCAGCGCGGCGGCGGCGTTGAACAGCACCGCGTCGCGGTACGGCCCGCTCTCGCCGTCCAGCAAGCGGCGCAGCGCGGCGGCATTGTGCGCCGCGTTGCCGCCGCGGATCGCGCTGGTCGGGTGGCGCGGCAGCCCCGCATCCTCCGGCGCGATCCGGTCGGGCAGCGACACTTGCCCGATGCCGATCGCCACGCTCGGCCCGGCGCTCGACAGTTCGTCCAGCCCTTCCTCGCCCGACACGACCAGCGCGCCCTCGGTGCCGAGCTGTTCCAGCGCGGTCGCATAGGTGATCGCATAATCGGGCCGTGCGATGCCGATCAACTGGCGCGTGACGCCGGCCGGATTGGCGAGCGGCCCCATCAGGTTGAAGATCGTGCGCCGGCCGAGCTTCCGGCGGATCGGCGTGATGCGCTTCATCGCCGGGTGGTGGTTGGCCGCGAACAGGAAGGCGATGCCGATGTCGCGCAAGCTGGCCTCCGCCTGGTTGCCGGCGCGCGTCATGTCCAGGCCGAGCGCCTCCAGCGTGTCGGCCGCGCCCGCCTTGGAGGAGGCGGCGCGGTTGCCGTGCTTGGCGACGGGCACACCGGTGGCGGCGACCAGGATCGACACCGCGGTCGAGACGTTGAGCGTGTGATGTCCGTCGCCGCCGGTGCCGCACACGTCGATCGCGCCGGGCGGCGCGTCGATCGGGATCATTCGTGCCCGCATCGCGCGCGCCGCCTCGGCGATCTCGATGCTGGTCTCGCCGCGCGTCGTGAGCCCGGTCAGGAAGGCGGCGACGGCTTCGTCGGACGCGCGTGCGTCGAGGATATCGGCGAACGCCTGCGCGGCGGTTTCGCGCGAGAGAGGAGAGGCGGTGGCGGGGAGGAGGGAGAGGGCGGTCATTTTATGGTCGTCATGCCGGATCCTTAGACAAGCTCAGGACAGGCTTGTTCCGGCATCCACTGTGCCGCACCTCCGGCTGTCGGGTTCGCGGCGCGGTGGACCCCGCAACGGGTCCGGGGTGACGGAACTTTGGATGGTTCACGCCGGCACCTCCGCCGCAATCCCGGCACCCGCCAGAAAATTCGCCAGCAACGCATGCCCATGCTCGGTCGCGATGCTCTCGGGGTGGAACTGCACGCCGTGGATCGGCAGCACGGCGTGGCGGATGCCCATCACCGATCCGTCGTCGGCACGCGCGTTGACGATCAGGTCGGCGGGCAGATCCTCGACGATCAGCGAGTGATAGCGCGTCGCGGTGAAGGGCGAGGGCAAGCCGGTGAACACGCCCGATCCGTCATGCGTCACCGGCGAGGTCTTGCCGTGCATCAACCCGCCGCGCACCACGCGCCCGCCGAAATGCCGCCCGATCGCCTGATGGCCCAGGCACACACCGAGCAGCGGCTTGCCCGCCTCGGCACACGCCGCGACCAGATCGAGCGAGATACCCGCCTCGTCCGGCGTCTTCGGCCCGGGCGAGATCAGGAACCCCTGCGCATTGCTGGCGATCGCCTCGGCGGCGGTCAGCGCGTCGTTGCGCACGACTTTCACCTCTGCCCCCAACTCCATCAGGTAATGGACGAGGTTCCAGGTGAAGCTGTCATAATTGTCGATGACGAGGATCATGCGGGGCCGCTACCGCTTTTGCGCGCACACCACAATCGCGTCGCATCTCGCGGCCGGGGTCGTTGCAGCATCGCATCGTTCAGGCTGGATCAACCTTGCATGCCGGACGTTGATGTACACCGAGGAGATTTTCCATGCTGCGCCCTATCGCCGTCCTTGCCCTGCTCACCACATTTCCCGTGGCGGGCGCCGCGCAGACCGCGTCGCATCACGGCGATACGATCAGCATGTCGGCCGAATCGCAGCAGCCCCAGGCCGACCAGTCGCCCAGGCGGATTCGCTCGATCACGCTGACCGGCACCCAGCAATGCCCGAAATCGGCGGACCCCCAGGAGATCGTCGTGTGCGCCCGCACCGGCGAGCCGTATCGCATCCCCAAGGAACTGCGCGACGACAAGCCGGTCCCGGCGCAAAACCAGAGCTGGGTCAATCGCGCCGCGCTGGCCGACGACGTGGGCCGCCGCGCGGCGGGCCTGCCCGATACCTGCTCGCCGACCGGCTCCGGCGGCCAGACCGGCTGCGCGATGCTGCGCGCCCAGCAATATGCCGCGGAAAAGGCCGAGGCAAAGCGCCAGGCGGCGGCGGTTCCCTGAGGGGTAAGCCAACGCTTGCGTCGCCCCGGCCCCGGCAAAAGTCTACAAGCACCTCATTTCCCGTCATGCCGGGCTCGTTCCGGCATCCACCGTCGTACACCATCGGCGGCTGGCAGGGTGTGGCACGGTGGATCCCCGAACAAGTCCGGGATGACGGTGGATTTTGCGGAGGCCTCGCGAAGCGGGGCGACGTTCCTGACGTGTCGCGCGGATAACTCAGGTCACTGCCCGAACCCGGCCTCCACCGCCCGCGCGACTGCTTCGCGCGCGGCGGCAAGCAGGGCGCCGGCCTTGGCCTCGCACTCGCGCTGTTCGTACTCGGCGATGCTGTCGGCGACGATCCCCGCGCCCGCCTGCACATGCATGACGCCGTCCTTGACCAGCGCGGTGCGCAGCACGATGCACGAATCCATCGATCCGTCGGGCGAGAAATAGCCGACGCCGCCCGCATAAGGCCCGCGCACCGCGTCCTCCAGTTCGGCGATGATTTCGCACGCGCGCACTTTCGGCGCGCCGCTCACCGTCCCCGCCGGGAACCCCGCGAACAGCGCGTCGATCGCGTCATGCCCGGCGGATAGCCGGCCGACCACGTTCGACACGATATGCATGACATGGCTGTAGAATTCGGTGGTGTAGCTGGCGGTGACGGCGACGCTCCCGGCCTCCGCCACGCGCCCGACATCGTTGCGGCCGAGATCGAGCAGCATCAGATGTTCCGCGCGTTCCTTCGGGTCGTCGAGCAAGCTGATGCGATTCGCTTCGTCCTCCAGCGCGGTCTTGCCGCGCGGCCGCGTGCCGGCGATCGGGCGGATCGTCACCGCGCCGTCGCGCACGCGCACCAGGATTTCCGGGCTGGAGCCGGTCAACGCGAAGCCTGGCAGATCGAGATGATACAAAAACGGCGACGGGTTGATCCGCCGCAGCGTGCGGTACAGCTCGAACGGCGGCAGCGCGAAGGGCGCGGTGAACCGCTGCGACAGCACCACCTGAAAGATATCGCCGGCGACGATATACTCCTTCGCCGCCGCGACCATCTCGGCATAGCGCCCCGGCGCGAGCGCCGGTTGGAGCGCGATCTCCGCGACCGCGTCCGCCCGCACCGGCGCGGGCAGCGGCGCGGTGGCGAGCCGCGCGGCGGTCGCCTCGATCCGCTCGACCGCGTCGGCGACGATCGCCCGCGGATCGCGCGCCGCATCGGGCCATACCGGCGCGACGAGGAACAGGGCGTCGGCCAGCCGGTCGAAGATCAGCACCACGGTCGGCCGGACGAACATCATGTCGGGCAAGCCCAGCGCATCGCAGGCGGGGCGCGGCAAGCGCTCGACCAGCCCGATCGTCTCGTACCCGAAATAGCCGACCAGGCACGCCAGCGCGCGCGGCAGTTCCGGCGGCACCTCCATCCGGCACGCGGCAACCAGCGCGCGCAACGCCTCCAGCGTCGGCGCGTCGCACGGCGCGAACGCCGCGCGGTCGGTCAGCCACCGCGCGTTGATCGCCGCGTCGTTCCCGTGCGCGCGGAACACCAGATCGGGCGCGAGGCCGATCAGGCTGTGCCGCCCGCGCGTCTCCCCGCCCTCGACCGATTCGAGCAGGAAATCGCCACGCCCCGGCTCGATCAGCTTGAGCGCGGCGGCGACCGGCGTCTCGGTATCGGCGACCTGCCGCTGCCACACCAAAGCGGGCCGTCCCGCCTCGAGCGCCTCGGTCGCGGCCGCCCGTCCGACATCGCGGTCCATCCGATCAGGGCTGACTGTCGGCACTCGCGCCGCCGAGCAGTTCGGCCTTGAGCGCGGCGAGCGCGCTGGCGTTGCGCGACGTGCCGACCGCCTGCTCCACCGCCTTGCCGAACTGCGCCACATATTCGCGACCGATCACCTTGGCGATGTCGCCGCGCGTGCCGCCGATCACGCCGGCATTGCCGGTCGCGTCGCCGCGCTCGATCCTGTCGAGGTGGATCAGGTAATAGCCGGCATTCTGCGGCGCCTCGAGCAGCTTGGTGGTGCCCTCCGCCATCGAGAACAGCAGAGCGAGCGGTGCCGGCACGTTCTGCGGGTTCGCCATGATCGCCGCGCGCGGTGCCTCCGGGATCGGCTTGAGCGGCGGCAGCTTGAGCTTGGTCGCGGCGATCGCCTGTGCCAGCGCCATGCCCTTGCCCGCCGCCGCGACGATGCCCGCGGCAACCTGCCGCGCGGCGCGCTCGCCGCGGTCGCGCACGACATCGCGCGCCACCGCCGCGCGGATCTGCGCCAGTGGGCGCGGCGCGGCCGGCACGACCTTGTCGAGCAGCACCAGCGCGAAGCTGCCGTCCTGGCCGAGCGGCACCGTCTGCGGATCGTCGCCCGCTTGCGCGGCGAAGGCGGCGGCGAGGATCGGGGCCAGCGCCGGATCGGGCTTGGCGGCCGGGTTGTCGGGGTCCTGCCCGGTCTGGAGCAGGGCGGGGGTGCGCCGCGCGGTCAGTTTCTGCTGGGCGAGCATGCCGTCGAAACCGGTCTTGGAAATCGCATCCTCGAACGCGTTACGCTTGTCGCCGAGCACGGCGGCGGTCTTTCGCGTCGCCAGCGCGGTCTTCAATTCGGGCGTCGCCTCGGCCAGCGATTTAGCCGAGCGGACATGCTGCCGCTCGATCTTCAGCACGATGAACCCGAGCGGCGCGCGCAGCGGACCCACCACGTCGCCGACCTTGCCCGCGAACGCGGCGTCGGCGATGGCGGGCGAGGATTGCGCGGCATATGCGGCCCGTTGCGTATCGGCGAAGGTCGCCGGTTCCAGCCCCGCCGCCTTCGCCGCCTGGTCGATCGGCGTGCCGGCCTTGACCTTGGCGGCCAGCGCGGCGGCGGATGCCTGGTCGCCGATCACGACCTGCACGATCGTGCGCAGGTCGGCGGCGGCGTATTTCGCGCTCTGCGCCTTGAACGCCGTGGCGATCTCGGCGTCGCTCGGCGCGGTCTCGGCCGCGACGCTTGCCGCGTCGACCAGCGCATAGCGCACGATCCGGCGCTCCGGCACGCGATAGCGCACGATGTTGCGGGCATAGAAGGCGTTCACCTCGGCATCGGTCGGGGCGGGGCCGGCGGGCACCACGTCGCTCGGTACGAAGCCGATCTGCCCGCTGCGCTTCTCCAGCAGCAAGCTCGCATAGGGCAAGGCGAGCTGCACCGGCACTTGCGCCGCGCCGGCGGTCGGCAGGATCATCTGGCGCAGCAGGATCTGGTTGGTGAAGTCGGTGCGCACCTGCGCGTCGGTCATGCCGTTCTGGCGCAGCACCGCGTCGTATTTCTCCTGGCTGAACTTGCCGTCGAGCCCGGCCAGTCCGGGCTGGCTCGCGATCACGCCATCGAGCGCCTTCTTGCTGACGACCATCCCCTGCGTCTGCGCATAATGGCGGAACGCGGCCGAATCGATCAGCCGGTCGAGCGATGCCTCAAACCCGCCGCCCCCGACGTATTGCGCCATGTCGAGCGTCGGGCGCTCCTGGCGATACTGGTCGAGGTCGCGCTGCAAGGCGGCGCGCAGGTCGGCGATCGAGATCGTCGTCTTGCCGACCGTGGCGGCGACATCCCCCGCCGCCGTCTTGTTGCCCGACAGGCCGGAATGGTCCTGCATCACGAAGGCCAGGCCCAGCAAGCCGACGAACGCCAGCGCCAGCCCGGCCCCCAGCGGGTGCGAGACGATCCGTCGAATGAAACTCATCATGGTCGGGGTCGGCCGATCTTTTTTCGTTGAAGGAGCGGAAGGCCGCTTTAGGAGGCTGGAGGCATGGCATCAAGCCGTGCCCTTGTGCCCGGCGCGCGCGGCGTTATCGCGACACCGGGACGGAGCGGGAACGACGCATGACACGACGCAAGCTGGTGGCGGGCAATTGGAAGATGAACGGCGACCGCGCGGCGCTCGCCGAGCTGACCGCGATCGCGGCGGCGGCGCAGGCGGCGGGCGCGGTCGACGTCGCCATCGCGGTCCCTGCGACGCTGATCGCGCCGGCGGTCGCGCTGGTGCCGGGCTTCGCGATCGGCGCGGAGGACGTCCACCCCGCCGACAGGGGCGCGCATACCGGCTGCATCTCCGCCCCCATGCTCAAGGAAGCCGGCGCGACCTTCTCGATCGTCGGCCATAGCGAACGCCGCGCCGACAACGGCGAAACCGACACGCAAGTGAAGGCCAAGGCCGAAGCGCTCCACCGCGCGGGGCTGGGCGCGATCCTGTGCGTCGGCGAAACCCTTGCCGAGCGCGACGCCGGGCAGGCGGTGGCGGTGGTGACGCGGCAGCTCGCCGGCTCCCTGCCCGACGGTGCCGCCGCCGGCTGGCTGTCGATCGCCTACGAACCCGTATGGGCGATCGGCACCGGCCGCACGCCGACCGTCGCGGACGTGGCCGCGATGCACGGCGCGATCCGCGCGAAACTGCGCGCGCTGGTCGGCGCGGAGGCGGACGCGCTGCGCGTGCTGTACGGCGGATCGGTCACCGCGCAGAACGCGGCGGGATTGCTGCGTGCGGGCGACGTCGACGGCGCGCTGGTCGGCGGCGCGAGCCTGACGGCGGCGAAATTCGTGCCGATCGTGGCGGCGGGGGCTGGTAATGCCAGCACTCGCATGTAAACAGTTTTCCGTTGTCTTGCGTCGATTGCTAGGCGACGGGGCCATCCACCACGTTGCGCACCGGCGCTGCCGGGACGCCGGTGAAGTTCACCAGGGCAGGCTTGTACCGATCAGCTAGCGGCCGACCGAATTTTTCGAACGTTGCTTTTACGTCGGGACGGTCGGCAATCATTCGCCAAGCTGACTCCGATAGCGATTTGACCGGGATGTGCCGGGTAGCCCCATATCGCGCCGTTTCCATAGCGACGAGAGTGGACGCGCGCGTGCTCTCTTCTCGTACGTCCGCGATCCACAGCGCCGCTTGGTCATTCGCGGACCCGACACAGCTTGTCGCGATCTCGACGGCACTTTGGTTTGAAGCATAAACCGTACGGACGCGAGTGTAGGCTTCCAGGGCGGCGTCGGATTTACCGTTACCGCGAAGTGCGCACGCACGCAGGGCGACGAAATATCCAAGCGCCGCAGGTGCCTCAACCTCATTTTCCTTGGGCGTAAAACGGTCCAGAATCGCCAGCGCCTCTTGGTAATCCTGGGTCAGCAGCAAATGATAAACGAGGTTCGGGACGATATTTCTGGCTGTCTTGCTATCGGCGCCGGCGCTGTTCAGCGCTGCCTGCATTTGCGCGATACCTTCCAGACGTTGGCCCTGCTCGCCGAGCAAGCGGCCAAGAATCACGACACTTTGAAAATAATAGAAATGGCTATCGTCGTCATCTTGCGCGTCCTGTTTCAACCAGCCACGCAATGCCTCGATCGCGTCCTCTGTGTGACCGGTGCTGCTCAGCGCGTTGATATAGGCCAATCGGCTAGTCGCGGTCCGTGCTATCTTGTAGGTCTCGCTGGCACCTTCCAGCAAGGTCCGTCGCTGAAGCGACAGATCAGTGCCCGCCCATCGTTCGATTTCCGGCCAGATCGACGCAAAGCGGCGATCGATGAGCATCTCGACTCCGGGATCATGCGCAACCACGCTGGGTAGTAGCTCCAGAGCACCGGCTTTGTTTCCCGCCTCCAGGGCATGCCGGATCGCCAATTCGACAACGGAGGAAAAGACAGCCGGATTTTCTCGGCCCCATCCAGCCTTGGCCAGCACGTCCGCGAGGCGATTTGAAAGTTGCGTACTACCAGAATAAGACAGCAATCGCTGGACGTTGTGAAGCGCTTCGGCATCGATATAGTGGGCGATATCCGGTTCAAGCTCGACGGCGCGAATGATATGTTGTGTGCCTAGCTGCGGCTTTTGTCGAACGACTTCCGCAAAACCGAGGCTCAGCAGCACTCTCGGATCATCCGGGCGAAGCTGCTGGCATTGCTCAAACCCGTCGAGCGCTTCCTCGTTGCGTTCGAGTTCTTGGAGTATCGTCGCCCGCTCGCAAAGAACGGCACCTCGGAAAGGTGTCGGTTGCCCCAGCATGGTCAATGCGCGATCAAACGCGGCCAGCCGCGTTGCCGGCGTGCCGCGCTGGTCGACGTGTTGCAGAAGCTGAAGAGCCGGCAGTTCGGCGGCAAGCGGTTGCAGATCAGGCTGGCGAGCCGATGCCGACGAAACGGCAACGACCGCGGCTGCCGTCATGATACGAAGGGTCCGCCCGGCGCGTCGTAATCTCACCTTGTCCTCCTGCCTCGAGTCAGCGCTGAAAACTACGCTAAAAGAGTTCTTTGATCGAGGCTTGCGCGCAAGGCATCACCCCCCATACCGCTCCTTCAGCATCGCCCAGGCCGCGCGCAGCCCCAGCGCCTCGCCGCCCTTCGGCCGGCCCGGCTTCGCCGCCGGGCGCCAGGCGAAGGTGTCGAGATGCGCCCACGCCGTCCCCTCCGGCACGAACCGGCGGAGGAACAAGGCGGCCGTCACCGCCCCCGCGAACCCGCCGTCGGGTGCATTGACCATGTCGGCGATGTCGGACTTGAGCAGCTCGTCATAACCGTCCCACAGCGGCAGCCGCCACAGCGGATCGCCGGTCGCGGTGCCCGCCGCGAGCAGCGCCCCGGCCAGCGCCTCGTCATTGGCGAAGGTCGCGGGCAAGTCCGGCCCCAGCGCCACCCGCGCCGCGCCGGTCAGCGTCGCGAAATCGAGGATCAGCTCTGGGCCGATACCGCCGGCGCCTTCGCCGGCCCGCGTCAGCGCGTCGCCGAGGACCAACCGCCCTTCGGCGTCGGTATTGGTGTTCTCGACCGTCACGCCCTTGCGCGTCGCCAGCACGTCGCCGGGACGGAAGGCGTTGCCGGCGATGCTGTTCTCCACCGCCGGGATCAGCAGGTGCAGCCGCACCGGCAAGCGCAGCCCCATCACGAGGCCAGCCAGCGCCAGCGCGTGCGCCGCGCCGCCCATGTCCTTTTTCATCAGCCGCATGCCCGACGATGGCTTGATGTCGAGCCCGCCCGAATCGAAGCACACGCCCTTGCCGATCAGGGCGATGCGCGGATGCCTGGGGTCGCCCCATTCGAGTTCGATCAGCCGCGGCTCGCGCCCCTTCGCGGCGGCCTGACCGACCGCGTGGATCATCGGATAGCCGTTGGCCAGCGCCTCGCCCGTGGTGACGGCAACGGTCCCATGATGCGCCTTGGCGAGCGCACGCGCTTCGTCCTCCAACTCGGCCGGGCCGAGATCGGCGGCGGCAGTGTTGACCAGGTCGCGGACCTGGGCGGTGGCGAGCGCGAGGCGCACCGTCTCGTCGATCCGCGCCGGCTCGCCCGTCAGCAGCACGCGCGCGCCGGTCGCCGCCTCGTCCTTGCGATATCGGTCGAACCTGTGCTGCGCGAGGCACCAGCCGAGCATCGCCGCACCGGGTTCCCCCGTCGCGAGCCGGTACGTCCCTTCCGGCAATTGCTCGCCGAGCGAGGCGATCCGCCACGGCGATTCGGGCCCCTCGTCGCACACCAGCAGCATCGCCCACTCGTCCGGCCCCTCGCCGGGCAGCACCGCGCGGTTGCCCGCCTTGCCGGTCAGCCGGTGCGCGGCGACGGCGGCGCGGCTGCGCGGCGGCTGCGCGTTAAGCCAATCGGCCCAGCCACTTGGATGCACGACATGGATCAGGCGGGCGGGCTGGCCGCGGTCAGGGTGCAGCAACGCCGCGGGGTCGAAGGTCATGCCCCCTTATCGGAAGGGAGAGACCGCCGCGCAACCCGCGACGCCGCCGGACATGGTTACGGATGGTTAACCGTCGCAGACTATGACGGCACCATGCAGATGGGCTCCGATAACGCCGCCTTGCCGCTTGCGGCCCGCGCCGAGGTGACGAGAATGCGCCAGGCGATCGAGGCGCTGCCGCCCGGTGGCACCGTCACCATGTCGGGCGAGCAATTCGGCAAATTGTCGACGCTGATCGAGCAGCTTGCCGTACGGAAGGGATGCGGCGACGCCGATTGCTTCCATGTCCCGGTCGATGGCTTTCGCTGGTGGGTGCCGCTCCGCGAGGCCGAGCGCGACCGGTCCGAGCTTACGAAGCTGCGTACCGAATATCGCCGGCTTTGCGCCGAATTGCTGCGAGCGCAGCCGGCGCGATAACGTGCCCGTCAGGCCGGCTGCCCATCAGAGCGGGACGCCGTACAGATCGTGCTCGTCGGCATCCTCGATCGCGACCGCGACGATGTCGCCTTGCTTCAGGTGCCCGGCGTCGCGCAGGAACACCTCGCCGTCGATCTCCGGCGCATCGGCCTTGGAGCGGCCGGTCGCGCCGCCATCCCCATTTTCATCCGGGTCCACCGCATCGACGATGACGTCGAGCGTGCGGCCGATCTTTGCGCCGAGCTTCTCCGCCGAGATGCGCGCGGTCAATTCCATCAGGCGGGCGTAGCGCTCCTCCTTCACCGCTTCCGGCACGGGATCGGGCAAGTCGTTGGCCGCCGCGCCCGCCACGGCCTCGAACCGGAACGCGCCGACGCGGTCGAGTCGTGCTTCCTCCAGCCAGTCCATCAGATAGCGGAAATCCGCCTCGGTCTCGCCGGGGAAGCCGACCACGAAGGTCGAGCGGATCGCGATGTCGGGCGCGATCGTGCGCCACGTCGCGATGCGCTCCAGTACCTTCGCCTCGTTGGCGGGGCGACGCATCAGCTTGAGCACGTTGCGGCTGGCATGCTGGAACGGGATGTCGAGATACGGGAGGATCAGCCCCTCGGCCATGAGCGGAATGACCTGGTCGACGTGCGGATAGGGGTAGACGTAATGCAGCCGCACCCACGCGCCGAGCTTGCCCAGTTCGCGCGACAGGTCGGTCATGTGCGCGCGCACCTCCGCGCCGTGCCACAATCGCGGCTGGTGCTTGATGTCGACGCCGTAAGCCGACGTATCCTGGCTGATGACCAGCAATTCCTTGGTGCCCGCCGCGATCAGCTTCTCCGCTTCGCGCAGGATCGCATCGGGACGGCGGCTGACCAGATCGCCGCGCAAGCTCGGGATGATGCAGAAGGAGCAGCGGTGATTGCAGCCTTCGCTGATCTTGAGATAGCTGTAGTGCCGCGGCGTCAGCTTCAGCCCGCTGTCGGGCACGAGGTTGAGATAGGCGCTCGGCGGCATCGGCGCGGCGTCGTGCACCGCGCCGACGACTTCCTCATATTGATGCGCGCCGGTGACGGCGAGGACGCCCGGGAAGCGCGCGCGGATCGTCTCGGCTTCCTTGCCCATGCAGCCGGTGACGATGACCCGCCCGTTCTCGGCGATCGCCTCGCCGATCGCCTCCAGGCTTTCCTCCTTGGCCGAATCGAGGAAGCCGCAGGTGTTGACCAGCACCACGTCCGCCCCGGCATAATCGGGCGACATGGCATAACCGTCGGCGCGCAGCTTGGTCAGGATGCGCTCGCTGTCCACGAGGTTCTTGGGACAGCCGAGCGAAACCATGCCGATCTTCGGCGGGGAGGGAAGCTGCGTTGCCATGGGAGCGGCAGACATAGGCGCATCTTCGGAAATTTTCTAGCCGCCCCGCTGCCGTGTCTCCTTGAGCTTGTCGAAGGGCAGTTCCGCTCTCTAAGGGGAAGGAAAGGCAAGGCGTCGACAGGTTCGGCCCGAACGGAGACGGTGGGTGGGTCGAGTAAAAAAATACGCGCTGGTCCCGCATCCGGATACGCTTGCGCAAGACCTGCGGCTGGGCGGCAAGATGACGCTAGTCGGATCGGATGTCGTCAAGGTCGAGTATGTCGTCATCGGTTCGATCGCCGATGTCATGCTGCCTTTCGCCGAAGTACCTGGCCACACGGACGAGCTATGGCGGCATACGTGCTTTGAGGCATTTTTAGCGCTGGGTGGCAATTACATCGAATTCAATTTTTCACCGTCGCGACGCTACGCGACCTATCGCTTCGAGGGATATCGTAAAGGGATGCAACCCGCGCTGGACCTGTCGGCCCCTGATATCTACGTGGACGGTGACGATGCCAGATACGCGCTTACGGCATGGATCGATCTGAAGCCCCTGGGCTTGAATGCCGTAACCAGCGTAGGCCTCTCCGCCGTCATCGAAGCCAAGGACGGCACCACATCCTATTGGGCGCTCGCGCATGCCCCCGGCCCGCCGGATTTCCACAACGGGGATTGCTTTATCGCGACCCTCCCGGCACCGACCGGCGCATGAACTTCGGTATCGATCGCCTGCTCGCCGACCCCGCGCTCCGCGCCCCGCTGGCGGGCAGGCGCGTGGCGTTGCTGGCGCACCCCGCCTCGGTCACCGCCGACCTGACGCACAGCATCGACACGCTGGTCGCTACGGGCCTCGACATCACCGCGGCGTTCGGTCCGCAGCACGGGATGCGCGGCGATCTCCAGGACAACATGATGGAGTCGCCCGACTTCACCGATCCGACCTATGGCTTCCCCGTGTTCAGCCTGTACGGTGAAGTGCGGCGCCCGACCGGGCAATCGATGGGCACCTTCGACGTGGTGCTGGTCGATCTCCAGGATCTCGGCACGCGCATCTATACCTTCGTCACCACGCTGCGCTACATGCTGGAGGCGTGCGCCGAGCACGGCAAGGCGCTGTGGGTGCTCGACCGGCCCAATCCGGCCGGGCGGCCGGTCGAGGGGCTGACGCTGCGCCCCGGCTGGGAGAGTTTCGTCGGTGCCGGGCCGATGCCGATGCGCCACGGGCTGACGCTAGGCGAACTGGGCCACTGGTTTGTCGCCACGCTCGGGCTCGACGTCGACTACCGCGTGATCGAGATGGAGGGCTGGGAGCCGGAAGCCGCCCCCGGTTTCGGCTGGCCCACGGACCGCGTGTGGATCAACCCCAGCCCCAATGCGCCGGGCCTCAACATGGCGCGGGCCTATCCCGGCACGGTGATGGTCGAGGGCGCGACGCTGTCCGAGGGGCGCGGCACGACGCGGCCGCTCGAACTGTTCGGCGCGCCGGACGTGGACGCCAGGGCGGTGATCGCCGCGATGCGCGGGCTCGCGCCGGAATGGCTGGCCGGCTGCACCTTGCGCGACATCTGGTTCGAGCCGACCTTCCACAAGCATGTCGGGCAGTTGTGCAGCGGCGTGCATGTCCATGCCGAAGGGCCCGGCTACGATCATACCGCGTTTCGACCGTGGCGCGTCCAGGCGTTGGGCTTCAAGGCGATCCGCCAGCTTTATCCCGATTACGATCTGTGGCGCGATTTCCCCTATGAATACGCCTTCGGCAAGCTGGCGATCGACGTCATCAACGGCGGGCCGGGCTTGCGCGAATGGGTCGACGATGCCGCCGCGACGCCGGCCGATCTCGACGCGCTGACGCTCCCCGACGAGGCCGCCTGGGCCGAGGCACGGCGGCCGTTCCTGCGCTATTGACACCGGCGCATCGACGCCGTGCTCGATTCGTCGCGGATGCGCAACGACTGGCGGATTCGCGTTGCTTTTCCCGATGGTGCGATGCGGCAGCGTGCGTCATGCCGCCTTCATGCGATTCGCGGCAGGCGGGGCCTTGTCCGAGTTCGTATGCCGGAGGATGGGACACCGTGGAATCCGATCGCCATTTCTACATGCGCCGCGTGACGGCGGAACGCCTGGCCGCCGCGCGCTCGGTTACCGAGGCGGCACGCCAGCGCCGCCTGGAGCTGATCGACCTGTACCTGCAGCGGCTGGAAGCGATGTCGGCCTGATCGCGGCGGCGGTCACCGCTTGCGCGTCAATTCCCGCATCGCCTCGTCCAGCCCCGCCAGCGTCAGCGGGTACATGCGGTCGCCCATCAACTCGCCGACGATGCGGATGCTCTGCGAATAGCCCCATTGCTCCTTCGGGACCGGGTTCAGCCATACCGCCGCCGGATAGGTCGCGGCCAGGCGGTGCAGCCACACCGCGCCCGCTTCCTCGTTGAAATGCTCGACCGAGCCACCGGGGTGGGTGATCTCGTACGGGCTCATCGACGCGTCGCCGACGAACACCAGCTTGTAATCGTGGCCGAACTTGTGGAGCACGTCCCACATCGGCGTGCGCTCGGCGACGCGGCGGCGATTGTCCTTCCACACGCCTTCATACGGGCAATTGTGGAAGTAGAAGAAGGCGAGATGCTTGAACTCGGTCGTCGCGGCGGAGAACAATTCCTCGCACAGCTTGACCCACGGGTCCATCGATCCGCCGACGTCGAGGAACAGCAGCAGCTTTACCGCGTTGCGCCGCTCCGCGCGCATCACCACATCGAGCCAGCCCTGCCGCGCGGTGCCGTCGATCGTCGCGTCCATATCCAGCTCGTCCGCCGCGCCCTCGCGCGCGAACGTGCGCAGGCGGCGCAGCGCCACCTTGATGTTGCGGGTGCCAAGCTCCCTGGTATTGTCGAGATTGCGGAACTCGCGCTGGTCCCACACCTTCAACGCGCGCTTGTGCTTGCTCTCCCCGCCGATGCGCACGCCCTCCGGGTTGTAGCCGCTATTGCCGTAGGGCGAGGTGCCGCCGGTGCCGATCCACTTGCTGCCGCCCTGGTGGCGTGTTTCCTGCTCGGCCAGCCGTTTCTTCAGCGTCTCCATGATCTCGTCCCACGATCCGAGCGACTTGATCTTCTCCATCTCTTCGGGGCTGAGATGTTTCTCGGCCACGGCTTTCAGCCAGTCGGCTGGCACGTCGGCGGCGGTCTGGCCGAAGGTCGCGGCGATGCCCTTGAATACCTTGGCGAAGACCTGGTCGAACTTGTCGAGCAGCCCCTCATCCTTCACGTACACCGCGCGGGACAGGTAATAGAAATCCTCCGGCGTGCGGTCGATCACCTCGGCGTCGAGCGCCTCGAGCAGGACGAGATGCTCCTTGAGGCTGGCGGGGATACCCGCGGCGCGGAGTTCGTCGAGGAAGTTGAGGAACATGCTTCTTGCTAAGGCTGGCGTTCGTACAAAGTCCAGTGCGTTCCCGACAGGCCGCGCGACTCGGCGCTGGCAACGGCGCGGTACGTGCCGCCGCAGCGAACCGGCGTGGCCTCGAAATCCTCGCCCTTGAAACGATCGACGAACAGGAATCGCGTCGTGCCACAGCCTTTCTCGATCACGATCAACGGATAGCGATGGTGCGCGGCGGCGGCGTTGAGCATGGCCAGGCCGGTAGGCCGGTCGAGCAGCACGGCGGTGCCGCCGGGCGCGCGCAGCTTCATCGCGGCGATAGCGGGGTCGGGGTCGCCGCGCTGATTGCCGATCAGGACGGCGTCGTGCCAGCCATAGCCGAACAGCATGGCGGCGAGCGCCGCACCGGCGGCCACGCGTTGCCACCCGCCGCGCGCGAGCATCGTGCCGGTCATCTCGGCGAGCATCAGCAGCACGGCGACCGAGACCAGGAGATAATAACGCGGGTGCCCCGGGTTACCCGCATGCAGGATGGCGAGCGTCACCGGGAACGCGACGATGGCGAGGCGGTAGAAGGCCAGGTGCGTCGCCTCGGCGTGGCGCGCGAGCACCACGAGGATCAACGCCGCCGGAATCAGCCATAACGTCACGACCGGCCAGCCGATGGTATAGCCGAGCATCTCGACGTTCGCGTGCAGGAACAGCAGCATGGCGAACGGCTTGTAGTCGCCGAACTGGAAGCCGGTCGGGCTGGCATAAGCTGCCCCGAGGACGAGGCCGAGCACGGCGGCCAGCGCGATCAGCGCAGGGGTGAAGAGGATGAGGCTGCGCTTCGCCGCCTCGCCGAAGGTGGTACGGTGCCACAGCGCGAAGAACACCCAGCCGATCAGGGCGATGCAGCCGAACACCATCGTCATCTGCGACAGCGCGCCGAGCGCGAAGCACCAAGCGAGCCGCTGCCGCGTGCGCTCGGCCCGGCCGTCCGCGAGCCAGCGCTCGATCAGCAGGATCGCGGTGAGCAGGGCAAGCGTCATCGGCGCATAGCCGCGCGCTTCCGATCCCATCGTCACGACCATCGGGCACAGTGCGAACAGCAAGGCGGCGACCAACGCGACAAGTATGCTCCGCCGCTTGAAGATCAGGGCGGCGACCGGAATGGCGATCGTGCCGGTGACGATCGACAGCGCGCGTTGCAGCATCGGCGGTGCGTCGAAGCCGACGAATTGCATCCACAGCGAATTGAGGTGATGGTTGTTGTCGTGGTTGATGTTGAGGAACACGCCGATCGGCGTCTTCGCTTCGTCCGCCAGTTGCGCCGACCATGCCTCGTCGAGCCACAGGCCGCCACGCGCCGATGCGATGCGCACCGCCAAGCCGACCAGCGCGATCGCCCATAGTGTGATGGTATAGCGCCGGTTAACCACTTAAATCCCCCGTTTGGCGCGGGATTTATAGCCGGTCGTGGTTGCGCAGATGTTAACGCGTCAGTGCGCGTAAGTGTCGATCAGCGCGCCGACATAATCCGGGTCGCGGCCGGTCAGTTCCGGCGCGGGGCGCGCCGAGACACCGTGATCCAGCGGCTTGCCGTAAATGAAGCCGTAGACCGGGTAGGCGGTGCTGCCCAGCCCGTCCCTGTCGCGATACCATACGCGCACTTCGCTCCAGTCATTGTCCGGCGAGACGTCGGTCAGCGTCACGTCCTGCTCGGCATGGCCGCGCTCGCCATTCTGGCGCGACCAGTTGGCGTGGGTGACCATCGCGACGCGGGTGTCGACCACCCGGCTGATCACCGCGACATGGCCGAGCGGCAAGCGCGCCGTGCGGGCGAACACGATGACCGCGCCGGGACGCGGGTCCACGCCGCGCCGGTAACGGCCGGCGGCCTGATCCCACCACGTCCAGGCATCGCCGTAGATCCGGATGCCCGAGGCGGCGCGCGCGAACGGCACGCACTGGCCGACATAATCGAGCAGCGATGCGGCGGTGGCCGGGGCGGAGACGACGAGCAGCGCGCACACCGCGAAAACAGACGAAAAAAACCGCATACGGCACCCGTAAAAGGCATCCCCCGAAGCATCTGTATCGCGGCGTGGTTTAAGGTTCGGTTACCAGGATGTAACGGGAGCCGGCCGCGACGCGGCAAAGCATGTCCTGAGCACCTGCCTTGCAGGCAGTCGAAGCGCAGCGCCATCGGATGACGCTGGCCGGGCCGGGCGCTTTGCGCCTCGATCTAGGCTCAGGACTCATTGATTGAGCTAGAAGATAAAGCTGGCGGCGAATGCGAT